>CAMCIK010000041.1 GCA_945874825.1 Phenylobacterium deserti
CCGTCCCGACGGCGGGACTGGCGCCCCCTGCACCCCAGGCGCGACGAGGGCCAGGTAGGTCTTGGTGATCTTCCGGGCCATCATGGCCTTGCCCAGGAAGCTCGCCGCCGGCTGGGTGCGAGCCGCAAGGATAACCCCGGAGGTGTCCCGGTCGAGGCGGTGGATCAGCCGGGGCCGCGCCTTGCCGGGCTTGGCGAAGGCCCAGAGCATCTCATCCAGGGTGATCACCTGCCCTCGTCCGCCCTGGCTGGACAGGCCGGCCGGCTTGTTCAGGCCAAGGACGCTGGCGTCCTCATGGAAGACCATGGCGCGGACAAGGGCGATCTCGTCGGCGCTGAGGGGAACGGGTTTGAGCGGCTTCACAAGGCCATTTAGCTGAGACGCGCCCTGTTCGTCACCCTTGCGCCGAACGGCCTTGCCTTAGCCCCACGGTTCCAGAGTGATCTCGAACCGGTCGAGCACCTCCTGGATCCGCTCTTGGACCGCGACCCTTCCCTCCTTCCAATCCTCGCGTGTGAGACCCAGAAAGTGGACGCCGATCCGGTCGCCATCCTTGACGACGTTAGAACGCCGGAACCCCTCCTCTCTGAAGAGGAACTTGGCGTGCATACGAACCACCGCCGGATTGGACTCCAGAACCTCGCAGTTTAGCTTTTCCAGATCCAACTCGCCGAAGACAAACTCCAGCAGGTGAAACTCGAGGGCGGCGCCCAGACCGCCGCGCGCCTCTGGAGCCAGGTAGAAGGCCCAGTCTGCCGTGCGGTGGAGACGATCTATAGCGGTCACGCTGACAAGTCCCAGGACCTCGCCCTCTGGCGACAGCGCGACAAAGACAAGCCTTCGGTCGTCTCCGGAGAGGCCTGCCATCCAGCGGGCATGCTCCTCCCGGGAAATGATATGATCGGTATACATGGCACCGCGAATGGCCGGATGATTGCGCAGGAGGCGCAAGGCTTCCTGCTGTTCCGCGGTGCATCGGCCAATCAGCCGAAGGGCAATCGGCCGAGGGACAGTTGGATGGGGGCCCAGCAAACTCATCGACGCCCTTCCGGCTCTCGTCCCCGCATCGCCGCCCAGCGCTCCAGGCGCTCGCGGACGCGCACCTCGGAACCCTCGCCCCGGGGCTCATAGAAGGTCCGGCGCCCCATGCCCTCGGGGAAATAGTCCTGGCCGGAAAACCCACCCTCGGCGTCGTGGTCGTAGACATAGCCTTCCCCGTAGCCAAGCGACTTCATCAACCGGGTCGGGGCGTTCAGGATATGTGCCGGTGGCGGCAGGGAGCCGGTCTCCCGCGCAGCTTTCCGGGCCCTGGAAAACGCCGTGTAGATCGCGTTCGACTTGGGCGCGCAGGCCAGGTGCACGGTCAGCTGGGCCAGGGCGAGCTCGCCCTCGGGCGATCCCAGGTGCTCGAAGGCCTCCCGGGCGGCGTTGGCCAGGACCAGGGACATGGGGTCGGCAGATCCGATGTCCTCCATGGCCGCCCGGACCAGCCGCCGGGCGATGAACAGCGGCTCTTCCCCACCCTCAAGCATGCGGGCCAGCCAATATAGGGCGGCGTCCGGGTCGGACCCGCGGATCGACTTGTGGAGGGCGGAGATGAGGTTGTAGTGCCCCTCACGGTCCTTGTCGTAGGCCGGACTGCGCTTTTGCAGGACTTGCCCCAGCGCCGCCGGGTCAAGGGGTTTCGCCGAGGCCAGGCCGAAGAGGGTCTCGGCCAGTGTCAGCAGGTAGCGGCCGTCCCCGTCCGCCAGGGCGACCAGGGCCGAGCGCGCCTCGGCGGTCAGGGGCAGGACCCGGCCCTCCGCCGCCTCCGCACGCTTCAAGAGGGCGGACTGGGCCGCCTCGTCCAGGCGTCGCAGCACGAAGACCTGGCATCGGGACAAAAGGGCGCCGTTGAGTTCGAAGGACGGGTTCTCGGTGGTGGCGCCGACCAGGGTGATCACCCCCTCCTCCACCCAGGGCAGGAAGCCGTCCTGCTGGGCCCGGTTGAACCGGTGGATTTCATCCACAAACAGAAGGGTGGCCTGTCCCGCGTGGCGCCGGACCCGGGCCTGCTCAAACGCCTTCTTGAGGTCCGCCACACCCGAGAAGACGGCAGAGATTTGCTGGAATTCATATCCCGCCGCCTGGGCGAGAAGCCGGGCGATGGTGGTCTTGCCCACCCCGGGCGGACCCCAGAGGATCATTGAGGACAGCCGGCGCGCGGCAGCCATGCGCCCGATGGGGCCCTCGGCAGACAGGAGGTGGTCCTGCCCAGCCACCTCGCCGAGCGACCGCGGCCTGAGGCGCTCGGCCAGCGGCGCCGGATTGGGCGGGGTCAGGCCCGCAGCTTCGAACAGGTCGGCCATGGCTCAAGCCTAGCCGCTTCCCGCGCTACGGTCAGGTCCGGAAATTGCCAGTGATCTCGCGGTCGCCACGCAGGATGGTCACCGCCCAGTTTCCCGCGGGAACCGACAGGGCACCCCGGAGGTCAGCCACCGTCCCGATCTCGCGACCATTGACCCGGCGGACCACGTCTCCCGGACGCAGGCCCGCATTCATCGCAAAGCCCCGGGAGATATTGATCACCAGAACGCCCCGGGACGAAAAGGCGTCGACGCCCAGTTCCTCGGCAACGGCTGGAGAGACGTTCACCACGGTCGCGCCCTGGAAGGGATTGCGGCCGTCCACAAACCACTCGTCCCGAGCGGGCTTGGCAGGCGGGGGTTCCGGACGGAGGCTGACCTTGATCACCTGTTCATTCCGACGAACGGAGAGGGCGAGGCTTTCCCCAGGTCGCGCCGCCCCGACGGCGAAGGACACCGCAGCCGGATCGGCCGCCGGACGGCCGTTCACCGTCAGGATGATATCGCCGGACTTCAGGCCGGCCCGGTCGGCGGGACCCCCCGGCCAAATGTCGGCCACAAGGGCACCCTGGGGAGAGGACAGGCCCACACTGCGCGCGATCTCCGGGGTGACGGGCTGGGTCCGCGCACCAAGCCAGGAACGCACGAGGACCTGGCCTCCACCCGCCGCGGCTTCGACCACCCGCCGGACCATGGCTGCGGGTATGGCGAATCCAACGCCTGCCGACCCTCCTGAACGCGACACGATGAAGCTGTTCACGCCGATGAGGTCGCCATCCATGTCCACAAGGGCACCCCCGGAGTTGCCTGGGTTGATGGCGGCGTCGGTCTGGATGTAGGTCATCGGCGCCCCACCCTGTGGGTCGGCCGCCCGGTTAAGGGCCGAGATTATGCCATTGGTGACGGTCTGCCCCACGCCAAAGGGATCGCCGATGGCCAGTACCAGGTCGCCGACCTGAGCTTCATCCGAATCGTCGATCGGCATGACCGGCAGGCGCTCGGTGCCAGCATCGATCTTGAGCACGGCGAGGTCGCCCCGGGCATCCACAAGGAGCACGCGGGCGGGAAACTCCCGGCGGTCCGACAGGGCGACTGTGATCTCCTGGCCGCCCTGGATGACGTGGTTGTTGGTGATGATGATCCCGTCCGACCGGACGATGACCCCGGAGCCGAGCGACCCCTCGACCCGGCTGGGGGGTACACCCATTCCAAACATCTGCCAGAAGGGGTCGACCTGCTGGCGGACGACACGCTTGGCCGAAATGTTCACCACCGCCGGAGCCGCCCTGCGGACCACGGGGGCGAAGGAGGCCTTCATGTTCAGGGGGTCGGAGGGTACCGCCCGGGTTGGCTGGGCGAGGGGCGGAGATTGGGCTTCGGTCCGCCCGGCGGGGCCAGAACAGGCCGCCAGGAGGACGAAGGCGGGGACCAGGGCTCTGTTCAGGTGCATGGGACTTCCTATGAGGTTCTGTTCCTGATCTTTCAGGTTTCGGGCGCAATCATGGCGAACACCATCCGACGGTCGTCCTCATTCCCCCGCAATGGCGGACGGCCCGGTCACAGGCGCAACCGGCAGGGGTCGGCCAACCCGCCAGGCCACGAAGAAGGCCACCACCATCAGCGCCGAGGCGATCAGGATCGGCAGGCCGGGCCAGGCCGAAAGGGACTCGTGCTTCAGGGCGAAGACAAAGCTGCCGCCGAACAGGAAGGGGCCGATGATGGTGGCGATGCCGGTCAGGCTCTGGTTGGCGCCCTGAAGCTGCCCCTGCGCCTCCGGGCCGACACGCCGGGTCATAAGGCCCTGCAGGCCGGGGGTCAGAAGATTGCTCAGGGCGAAGATGGGCGCCGCCGCAAGATAGGTCAGGCCCGTGGGAGCCAAGCCATAGCAGAGGAAGCCGGCGGCGGCTCCCGCACAGCCGATGATGAGCGCACCCCGCTCGCCCAGTTTCCGGACCACCGGCCCGACCACAAGGGTCTGCATGAGGATCCCAAGGGCACCTGTCAGGAACATGGTCAGGCTGATGGTCTGGAGGTCCCAGTTGTAACGATAGCCGGTGTAGAGGACGAAGACCGCCGGCAGGACGTTGTGCGCAATCTGGAACAGGAAGCCGACAGTCGCCAGGCCCGCCAGCTGGCCATGCTCAAGCAGGAACTTCAGGGACCCGACCGGATTGGCGCGGCTCCAGTCGAACCGGGCGCTGCGGCGTTCAGGCGGCAGGGACTCGGGCAGAACAAAGAGACCGTAAATGAAGTTGAGAAGGGCCAGGGCACCGGCGACTGCAAAGGGCAGCCGTATTGCGAAGTCCCCGACGAGGGACTGCATGTAGGGGCCGGCCAGCAGGCCTCCGAGGACTGGCCCGATCAGGAAGCCGAACCCGAAGGATGCGCCCATGAAGCCGAAGTAGCGCGCCCGCTGGTCGACCGGCGTGACGTCCGCCACATAGGCGTTGGCTGTGGAAAAACTGGCGGCGGTCATGCCGTTCACGATCCGCGCGACGAACAGCCACATCAGGCTGGGGGCGAAGACCAGGAACAGGAAGTCGAAGGCCAGTCCCAGGAAGGAGATCAGGAGGACCGGTCGGCGTCCGATCCGGTCTGAAAGTACACCCAGTATGGGTCCGAAGATGAACTGCATCACCCCCCAGACCGCGCCGAACAGCATGTTCCACTCTGCAGCCGCAGCCGTGTCACCCCCTGCGAATTCCTTGATCAGGCCAGGCAGGATCGGGATGGTGATGCCAAAGGACACCGCGTTCAGCAGGGCCGAGGCGAAGATAAAACCGAAGGCCGCACGGCGTCGGGTGGGGGTGGAAGTTTCCGTCGTCATGGTCGGGTCCCCTGTCGCGCGGGACCTTGGCCCGAAGCCTCCGGGGCCGCAAGTCTGACCTCCCGTCCGAGCGAGAGTTGTTCTCCCGTAGAGCCGCAGCAGAATGTCTTTTGGCGATAGCTTCAATGGCCGGCAGCGCGACGCGCTTCTCAACGCGACGCTCTTCCGCTCGCTGCCGCACGCGCGCCTCGCTCTGGCGGCGTGGCGCGACCATTACAACCACCATCGCCAGCTCGGACAGCTCGGCTGGCTGACGCCCGCTAGTTACGCGGCCCGGTGGACGGAGAAACAAAAGCTTGAAGAACGCCCATTGGGGGCGATTGATGACGACGGGACCCCAGTCCCGGCGGGATGAGGAACGGAAGTCACGTCAGCGACAGTCGAGTTTCTTCGACCTCACCGATGCGATCACCAGCTCATGCTAGCGCAGAGGTAACGGAAAGCAGGTTTCCAGCCGGATCTTTAAACCAAGCGACCTTCGCGCCATCCGGTGCGGTCCAAACGCCGTCCAAGCCTTGTGCGTCACCGAGGAACGAATATCGCTCAAGTGTGACGCCCTCGCTGGCAAGATGAGCGGCGATAAGGTGCGCGTCGGGCACGACGAATCCAAAAGCTGGATGTTCAGGCGCAACGTAATTCGGGATTGTTGTAATGCGTAGTTTTGCACCTTCGAAATCCGCGACGAGCGCATAGCCGTCGTCTCTGAGCGAGAGGCCGAGCACCCTCTCGTAAAAGTCACGCGCGCTGGCGGTATCGGCAACCTGAATGAAGGCGACGACACGTGTTTTTGCCATGCTTATCATGATGTTTCCTTGGGGCTGAGACCTTCAGACGTTTGAGCATCCTAATCCTGGCTCATCGTTGCGCGTAGCTCAGATCGCTCGCATTCGATTGCCGCGCGCATTGTGCTCGACTTCGGCAAGGCCGGGTGTCTCCATCAGGGGCGGCACGTACATGCCGAAGCGACCGCTCAGGCCCTTCTTGAGGCCGTACCAACCGCCGATCGGATTGTTTCCTGAGCGTCCCCAAGCTTCAACAGTGCCGTCCTTGGTGTCCTCCTGTTCGTCGGCGGAGCCGAACTCCATCCCGTCGCCATACTTCTTGAGCATGCAGCCTGCCCCAAAAAGAAAACCCCGGCGCGAGGCCGGGGTCAAATTCCTTGGTCCTGAACAGGAGTACTTAGGCGTCAGCGAAGGCTGAAACCTGCACCGGTCCGGAATCCTTGCCCTTTTCCGACGGGTCGCGGTCGACGAACTCGATGACCGCAAGTGCGGCGTTGTCGCCATAACGGAACCCGGCCTTCAGAACCCGGGTGTAGCCGCCGCGGCGATCCGCATAGCGGGGCCCGAGGGTCGCGAACAGCTTGCCGACCTGCTCGACATCGCGGATCTGGCTGATCGCCTGCCGGCGAGCGTGCAGGTCCCCGCGCTTGGCCAGGGTCACCAGCTTTTCCACCACCGGCCGAAGCTCCTTGGCCTTGGGCAGGGTCGTGACGATCTGCTCATGCTTGATGAGGCTGGCAGCCATGTTGGCGAACATGGCCATCCGGTGCGCGCTGGTCCGTCCCAGCTTGCGGTGCCCATTTCCATGACGCATTGCGGTTTCTCCTCGGGAGCGGGGCGTCTCGCGACGCGCCGCGGGATTACATCTGGTCTTCGAACTTCTTGGCCAGCTCTTCGATATTCTCAGGCGGCCAGTTGGGAACGTCCATCCCGAGATGCAGATTCATGCCCGCGAGCACTTCCTTGATCTCGTTCAGCGACTTCCGCCCGAAGTTCGGCGTGCGGAGCATCTCCGCCTCGGTCTTCTGGATCAGGTCGCCAATATACACGATGTTGTCGTTCTTCAAGCAGTTCGCCGAGCGGACTGACAGCTCGAGCTCATCCACCTTCTTCAGAAGGGCCGGATTGAAGGGCAGCTCGGGCTTGGAGTCAGCGTCGGACTTCTTCTTCGGCTCTTCGAAGGTGATGAAGATCTGCAGTTGGTCCTGGAGGATCCGGGCGGCGTAGGCCACGGCGTCCACGGGTGTCACCGCGCCGTTGGTCTCAACCTCCATGATCAGCTTATCATAGTCGAGGCTCTGGCCCTGGCGGGTCGGCTCCACACGGTAGGCAACCCGCTTCACCGGCGAGTAAAGGCTGTCGACAGCGATCAGGCCGATCGGCGCGTCCTCGGGACGGTTCATCTCCGAGGGAACATAGCCCTTGCCGTTCTGCACCGTGAACTCCATGCGCACGCTGGCACCTTCGTCGAGGGTGCAGAGCACATGGTCGGGGTTCAGGATCTCGATGTCCGCGCCGGTCTCGATCTGACGGGCGGTCACCGAACCCGGCCCCTGCGCCCGGAGTGTCATCCGCCTGACACCATCTGCATGCAAGCGGAGAGCCAGTTGCTTGATGTTCAGGACGATGTCGACGACGTCCTCCCGGACGCCCTCGAGCGATGAGAACTCATGGACGACGCCGTCGATCTGTACGGCGGTGACGGCCGCCCCTTGCAGGGAGGACAGCAGGACCCGGCGCAGGCTGTTACCGAGGGTAACGCCAAAACCACGCTCAAGGGGTTCCGCCACCAGACGCGCCTTGCGGGACGGGTCGATGCCAAGCTCGATGGCAGGCTTTTCCGGGCGGATGAGTTCGTTCCAGTTTCTTTCAATCACGTATGAATGTCCCTCGAACGCAGGATCGCCGGACGCGTTTTTCGCAGCCCGGCGAAGGAGAAATGCGGAGCTTAACTCGTTAGACCCGACGCCGCTTCGGCGGACGGCAGCCGTTGTGCGGTATCGGGGTCACGTCACGAATGGTGGTGATCGTCATGCCCACCGCCTGGAGCGCCCGAAGCGCCGACTCCCGACCCGAACCCGGACCGGAGACGTTCACCTCGAGGGTCTTCACCCCGTGCTCGGCAGCCTTACGACCGGCGTCCTCGGCGGCCATCTGCGCCGCGTAGGGCGTCGACTTCCGGGACCCCTTGAACCCCATCGTTCCCGCGGAAGACCAGGAGATCGCGTTTCCCTGGGCGTCGGTGATGGTGATCATTGTGTTGTTGAACGAGGCGTTCACGTGCGCCACGCCCGATGTGATGTTCTTGCGTTCGCGCTTTTTGACGCGAGCCGGTTCTTTGGCCATCGCTTTGTTCTCTTACTTCTTCTTGCCGGCGATCGGCTTCGCCGGTCCCTTGCGGGTCCGAGCGTTCGTGTGGGTGCGCTGTCCGCGGACAGGCAGCCCCTTACGGTGACGAAGGCCGCGGTAGCAGGCCAAGTCCATCAACCGCTTGATGTTGACGGCGGTATCGCGGCGAAGGTCCCCCTCTACCGTGTAATCACGGTCGATGGTCTCGCGGATCTGGAGGACCTCTGCGTCGGACAGTTGGTTGACGCGTCGGGCATCTTCGATACCGACCTTACCCACGATCTCGGCGGCCTTGGCCTGGCCGATGCCATGAATGTACTGAAGCGCGATCACGACGCGCTTGTTCGTAGGAATGTTTACGCCGGCGATACGGGCCACGTGGGGTTCTCTCCTCGTCACGCAAAGATGCACGAGCACCGCTCTGACCGAGTCAAAAGGCCAGAACGTCCCTCGCGCGTTTCGCGGAAGGGCCTCGTGTATGGAATAGAAGCTGACTCGTCAATGGCGGGCGTGCGTTTTTCGAGCAATGGAGTCGAAGATCGTAGAGGCGCAGCCGGATTAACGACCTAGCGCGCCGAAAGCGCCCGATCGATCCCGGAAGCAACCTCATCGATCGACCCCATACCGTCGATCTCCACAAGTTTCCCAGCGTCCGTGTAATAGGGAATAAGTGGGGCCGTCTGGGCATTGTAGGTGTCGAGCCGAACCCTGAAGCTCTCGGGATTGTCGTCCGGCCGACCCGACTCCGCGAACCGGCCTGCAATCCTTCGCGTGAGGGCTTCGTCATCAACCTTAAGGCGGACCACAAGGTCGATGGCCGCTCCCCTACCCTTCAGCATTGCGTCCAGCGCCTCGGCCTGCGCAACAGTCCGGGGAAATCCATCGAAGATAGCGCCTCCGGCCGCCTCGGACTCTGGAAGCCGATCCTCGATCAGGGCGATCACAATCTCATCCGTCACAAGTTCGCCGCGCTGCATGACGCCTTCGACCCGCCTGCCAAGTTCGGAGCCCGACGCGATCGCGGCGCGCAACATGTCGCCCGTCGAGAGCTGCACCATATTGTGGGTCTCGACCAACCGCTTGGCCTGGGTACCCTTGCCTGCCGCCGGAGGTCCGAAAAGGATGAGGTTCATGTGCACAGCTCCCCGTCGCCCAGCCCTGTCCCGGGCCGTTGAAATCGTCCGACCCGGCTAGCGTTCCCGTCCGCCGCGCAGACGGGATTTACGGATAAGTCCCTCGTACTGGTGCGAGAGCATATGAGACTGGATCTGGGTGACCGTATCCATGGTGACACTGACGACGATCAGGATTGAGGTCCCGCCAAGATAGAAGGGGGCCTTGTAGAAGCCGATGAGAGCCTCAGGCAGGAGACAGACCGCCGCGATGTAGGCCGCTCCGATCACGGTCAGTCGGGTCAGGACATAGTCCAGATGGGCTGCCGTCCGCTTTCCAGGTGAGATCCCAGGAAGGAAGCCACCATACTTCCGAAGGTTCTCCGCCGTCTCGTCCGGATTGAAGACGATGGAGGTGTAGAAGAAGCAGAAAAAGATGATCAGCGCTCCGTAGAAGAGCATGAAAACGGGCTGTCCGTGCTGGAGCTGGCCCACGGCTCCAGGGAGCCACTGGAGCCACTGCGGCAGGTTCGCCGTCGCCAGGAAGCCCATGGCCGTCGCCGGAAGAAGCAGCAGGGACGAGGCGAAGATTGGAGGAATCACGCCTGCAGTGTTGACCTTGAGCGGCAGGAAGGAGGTCTCTCCCCCGAACATGCGGTTGCCCTGCTGGCGCTTGGGGTACTGGACTAGTATGCGGCGCTGCGACCGCTCCATGAAGACAATCGCAAAGACCACGGCGACGGCCAGGATCAAGATCATCACCCCGCCAAAGCTGGACATCTGGCCGGTACGCATGACCGTCAGAAGCTGCATTACCCCCGTGGGAAGGCCTGCCACGATCCCCGCAAAGATGATCAGGGACACCCCGTTCCCCACGCCCCGACTGGTGATCTGTTCACCGAGCCACATCAGCAGCATGGTGCCGCCCGTAAGGGTCACGACGGTCGACAGGGTGAAGAACGGACCGGGGTTGACAACAAGGCCCGGGCTGGCCTGCAGGCTCGCCGCGATAGCCGCGGCCTGGATCACAGCGAGCACTACGGTGAGATAGCGCGTGTACTGGTTGAGCGTCTTGCGCCCTGCCTCGCCACCCTCTTTCCGGAGCTTCTCCCAGGGCGGATAGATCGCGCCGAGGAGCTGGACGATGATGGAAGCCGAAATATAGGGGCCGACATTCAGGGCGAAGACGGCCATTCGCTCAACGGCGCCGCCCGAGAACAGGTTGAACATCCCAAGGATGCCCTGGGACTGCCCCTGGAAGGCGGCGGCGAAGGCACCCGCGTCGATCCCCGGGATCGGCAGGTAGGTCCCAAGACGGTAAACCACCAGGACGATCAGGGTGAAGTAGATACGCTTGTGGAGTTCCGTCGCCTTCTGGAAGGCGCCGAAATTCAGGTTCGCGGCAAGCTGCTCAGCGGCCGAAGCCATGGGACACCCTCACTGGTGAGCCTACCAAGATAGGGTGCGCGCGAGGCCCTGTCAGCCCTCGCGACGCTCCCGATCCCGGATCAGGCCCGGACCTTCTTTTGAAGCTTGCCCTTGGGCTCGCCGGTGTCGACCGGCGCGGTGGTGGTCACCGTACCCCCCGCCTTCTCGACAGCTGCCTTGGCAGCGGCGGAGGCGGCGTAGACAGTCAGGTTGAGCTTGGACGTCAGTTCGCCCTTGCCCAGCAGCTTGATGCCATCCAAGGGGCGCCGGACCACGCCGGACGCGACCAGGGCCGCGGCATCGATCGGTGCCTTAGCGTCAAGCTTGCCAGCGGCGACCGCCTGCTCCAGGCGCCAGAGGTTCACTTCCGCGAACTCAAGCGCAAAGGGATTGTTGAAGCCGCGCTTGGGCATCCGCATGTGAAGCGGCATCTGGCCGCCCTCGAAGCCGGCGATGGAGACGCCAGTCCGGGACTTCTGCCCTTTGACGCCGCGACCGGCGGTCTTGCCCTTGCCAGAACCGGGACCGCGACCGACGCGCATGCGCCCCTTTACGGAACCGGGGCTTGGGGCGAGTTCATTGAGCTTGGTCATCTGCGCCTCTCTCCTGAGATCTGTCGCCGGGCGAACCGCCCGACTCGGCTTTGACAATGTTGGCGCTTCGGTTGAAGCGCATAAGGTCAGGCGGAAACCACCTCGACCAGGTGATGGACCTTGGCGATCATGCCACGGACCGAAGGCGTATCCTCAAGTATAGAGACACGACCAATGCGGTTGAGGCCCAGGCCGACGAGGGTCGCGCGCTGGTCCTTCTTACGCCGGATAGGGCTGGCGATCTGACGAACGGTGACCTTGGTCATGCTCATTCTCCGTCGGCGGCGGCCGAGGCGCCATCGGCGCGGCGACCGAGGACGTCAGCGACCTTCTTGCCCCGCTTGGAGGCGATTTGGCGCGGCGAAGACTGGGCCTTCAGCGCCTCGAAGGTCGCACGGACCATGTTGTAGGGATTGGACGATCCGACCGACTTGCCGACAACGTCCTGGACGCCGAGGGTTTCGAGCACGGCGCGCATCGGGCCGCCGGCGATGACGCCGGTACCGGGAGGCGCAGAACGGACCATGACCTTGCCCGCGCCCCAGCGGCCTGCGCCGTCGTGGTGCAGGGTGCGGCTCTCGCGAAGCGGCACGCGGATCATCGTCTTCTTGGCTTCCTCGGTGGCCTTGCGGATGGCCTCGGGAACCTCACGGGCCTTGCCATGGCCGTAACCGACACGCCCTTTTTGGTCGCCGACCACCATGAGTGCCGCGAAGGAGAACCTCCGCCCGCCTTTCACAGTCGCCGCGACGCGGTTGATATGAACCAGTTTCTCGACGATGTCGGACTCCGCGCGCTCCTCCGAAGGGCCGCCCCGGTCTCGCCCGCGGCGTTGTCCGCCGTCGCCACGCTGTTCGTTTCCACGCGCCATCAATTACCCCTAGAAGTTCAGGCCGGCTTCACGCGCGGCGTCGGCGAGGGCCTTGACCCGGCCGTGATAGATGTAGCCGCCCCGATCGAAGACGACGTCCGTCACGCCCTTCTCGAGGGCGCGCTGGGCCACAAGGGCACCGATCCGGGCCGCAGCGGCCTTGTCGGAACCTTTCTGGGGCACATCGGTCTCGAGGGTCGATGCTGAGGCGAGCGTTACGCCATTCGCGTCATCGATGACCTGAGCGTAAATGTTCTTGGACGACCGGAACACGGAGAGACGCGGCCGGCCATTGGCCAGCTTGCGGAGCCGGATGCGGGTGCGCTCGGTCCGCCGCTTGGCGGAGTCACGGGTGGAGACAGCCATGGCCTACTTCTTCTTGCCTTCCTTGCGACGGACCTTTTCGCCAAGATAGCGAACGCCCTTGCCCTTGTAGGGCTCGGGCGGACGGATCCGACGAATGCGAGCGGCGATCTCGCCGACCGCCTGCTTGTCGATTCCGCTGATCCGGATTTCAGTCTGCTTGGGAACTGCGAAGGCGATACCTTCGGGTGGCGGCAGGTCCACCTCATGGCTGAACCCAAGCTGCAAACTCAGGGCTTCACCCTTCATCTGCGCGCGATAGCCCACGCCTACAAGCTCGAGGGCCTCCTCGTAACCGGCAGACACGCCCACCACCATGTTGCTCACCAGGGTGCGGGACAGGCCCCACATCGCCTGGGCGCGGGTGGTTTCCACGCGCTTGGACACCAGGAGTTCCGCGCCTTCATGACGCAGTTCGATCTCTTCCGGCAGGGTCCAGGACAGCTGCCCCTTGGGACCCTTCACCGTCAGGGTCTGGCCTTCGATGGTCACCGCAACGCCAGCAGGCGTCGGAACCGCCTTCTTTCCGATCCGGGACATATCAGTACACCCGTAGCAGGACTTCGCCGCCCACGTTGGCGTCACGCGCCGCCGCGTCCGACATGACGCCCTTCGGCGTCGAAAGGACCGAGATGCCGAGACCGTTCTTGATGGGCTTCAGGTCCTTGATGGACGAGTAGACCCGGCGGCCAGGCTTCGAGACCCGGCGGATCTCCACGATGACCGGCTGGCCATCGAAGTACTTGAGCTCGATCTCGAATTCAGGGAAGGCGCCAGGCGTCTCCACCATCTGGTAACCGCGGATGTAGCCCTCCTCGGCGAGTACGTCGAGCACGCGGGCGCGCATCTTCGAAGCCGGGCAGGAAACCTTCGAACGGCCGCGCATGGCGGCGTTCTTGATGCGGGCGATCATATCGCCGACGGGGTCGTTCACCATGGGACCCTCCTCACCAGCTCGACTTCACAAGGCCAGGAATCTGGCCCTGAGAGCCGAGTTCGCGCAGGGCGATCCGGCTCATCCTAAGCTTCCGGTAATAGGCGCGCGGACGGCCTGTGACCTCACAGCGGTTGCGGATCCGGACCTTCGACGAACTGCGGGGCAGTTCGGCGAGTTTGAGGCGGGCCTCAAAACGATCCTCGAGCGGTAAACTCTCGTTATTCGCGATCGCCTTCAGCGCCTCACGGCGCGCGGCGTAGCGCTGGACGAGTAGCTTGACCCTCTCGTTACGGTTGACGGCGCTCTTCTTGGCCATGTTACCTTTCCTTCCCGTCCGTTAAGCGTTGAACGGGAACTGGAATTCCCGAAGAAGATGGCGAGCTTCCTCATCGGTCTTCGCAGTCGTGGCGACGATAATATCCATGCCCCACATTTGATCGATCTGGTCATAGTTGATCTCCGGGAAGACGATATGTTCCCTAAGACCCATGGCGTAGTTGCCACGACCATCGAACGACGTAGGCTTAAGTCCCCGGAAATCCTTCACCCGCGGAAGCGCGATGGTGATCAGCCGATCCAGGAACTCGTACATTCTATCCTTGCGCAGGGTAACCTTGGCGCCGATCACCATGCCCTCGCGCAGCTTAAAGCCGGCGATGGAGTTCCGCGCCTTTGTGGTCACAGGCTTCTGACCCGCGATACGCGTAAGGTCAGCGATCGCCGACTGGACCTTCTTGGAGTCCGCGACAGCTTCGCCGATCCCCATGTTGAGGACGATCTTGTCCAGGCGCGGGATCTGCATTTCGTTCGTGTAGCTGAACTGTTCCTTCATCGCCCCGCGGATGCGCTGGCGATAATCGGTCTTCAGCCTCGGCTCGTAAGCTTGCTCAGCCATTGATGACCTCTCCGGTGGTCTTGGCCACACGGACCTTCTTGCCGTCCTCTACCCGGAAACCGACACGGGTCGGCTTGCCTTTGGAATCGACGATGGCGACGTTGGAGACATGTAGGGCCGCCTCGCGGGAGCGAATACCGCCCTGGGGATCGGCTTGGGTCGCCCGGGTATGGCGCTGAATCATGTTGATCCCCTCAACCACGACCCGGTCTTCCTTCGGAATGACCTTCAGGACAGAACCTTGGCGGCCCTTGTCCTTCCCGGCGAGGACCACAACGCGGTCACCCTTCTTGATCTTGGCGGCCATTACAGCACCTCGGGGGCGAGCGAGATGATCTTCATGTGGTTCTTGGCACGAAGTTCGCGCGGAACCGGTCCGAAGATACGGGTGCCAATGGGCTCGCTCTGCTTGTTGACGATGACGGCGGCGTTGCGGTCGAAGCGGATCAGGGAGCCGTCCTTGCGCTTGATGGCCTGGGAGGTCCGAACGACGATCGCCTGGAGGACGTCGCCCTTCTTTACGCGTCCCCGCGGAATCGCTTCCTTCACCGACACGACGATCTTGTCGCCGACGCCAGCGTAGCGACGCCCCGCTCCGCCCAGCACCTTAATGCACATGACACGGCGGGCACCGGAGTTGTCAGCCACTTCGAGGTTGGTCTGCATCTGGATCATGAATCAGCCTCCCTCAGGTCGCCTGCGAAGCGACTGCCTTAGGCAGGGCTTCCCAAGTCTTGGTCTTGGAGCGCGGAGCGCACTCAATGATGCGGGCGATTTCACCCGCCTGGTAGGAATTGGCCTCGTCGTGAGCATGGTACTTCTTTGACCGACGGACGGTCTTCTTCAGCACCGGATGCAGGAACGTGCGCTCTACCTTTACTACGATCGTCTTATCGCCCTTGTCGGAGACGACGACGCCTTCAAGAATTCGTTTCGGCATGTACGTACTCCCTAGGCCGTTGCCTGGCGGCTGCGCAGGACGGTCTTAATCCGGGCGATGTCCCTGCGGACCTCGCCGGCGCGGTGGGTCTTCTCGACCTGGCCTGTGGCTGCCTGGAAGCGCAGGTTGAACTGCTCCTTCTTCAGCGACAGCAGGCTCTCAGAGAGCTGGTCGGGGGTCATGCCCTGGATATCCTGGATATTCATCACGCGTGCTCCGCGACAGCGTCGATGCGGGTGACGATGCGGGTCTTGACTGGCAACTTCGCCGCGCCGAGGCGCAGGGCCTCCCGCGCAATGTCATCAGGAACACCGTCGATCTCGAACATGATCCGTCCGGGATGCACCCGGGCGGCCCAGTACTCGACGGAGCCCTTGCCCTTGCCCATCCGCACTTCCGCGGGCTTGTCTGTGACCGGAACGTCAGGGAAGATCCGGATCCAGACCCGGCCCTGACGCTTCATCTGGCGGGTGATCGCCCGACGAGCCGCTTCGATCTGCCGGGCGGTGATCCGCTCGGGCTCGACGGACTTCAGTCCATAGGAGCCGAAGTTCAGCGTGAAGCCGCTCTTAGCCGTCCCATGGATCTTGCCCTTGAACTGCTTACGGTACTTGGTTTTCTTCGGGGAAAGCATGGCTGTCTCTTAGGCTCCCGCGGTCTCGCGGCGGTCGCGGCGCGGACCCCTGTCCGGGCGATCGCCGGAGCGTTCACGTCCGCCACCCTCACCGGCCGGGCCGGATTCAGTGGCCAGGCGCTTGTCCATTGCCATGGGGTCGTGCTCGAGGACCTCGCCCTTGAACACCCACACCTTCACGCCAATGATCCCGTAGGTCGTCTTGGCCTCGGCAAAGCCGAAGTCCATATCCGCACGCAGGGTGTGGAGCGGCACGCGGCCTTCCTTGTACCACTCCATGCGGGCGATCTCCGCCCCGCCCAGACGACCGGAAACGTTAATGCGAATGCCCTTCGCGCCCAGCCGCATGGCCGACTGCATAGCCCGCTTCATGGCCCGCCGGAAGGCGATCCGCCGCTCAAGCTGAGCCGTGATGTTCTCGGCGATAAGCTGGGCGTCGGCCTCCGGCTTGCGGATTTCTACGATGTTCAGGTGAACCTCACCGCCCGTGATGGCCGCGACATCCTTGCGCAGCTTCTCGATGTCGGCGCCCTTCTTGCCGATGATCACGCCAGGGCGCGCGGCATAGATGGTGATCCGGCACTTCTTGTGCGGGCGTTCAATGATGATCCGGCTAACGCCGGCCTGGTAGAGGCGCTTCTTCAGCTGCGCCCTGACCTTGAGGTCCTCGTGCAAGAGGCGGCCGTAGTCGGCACCACCTGCGAACCAACGGCTGTCCCAGGTACGATTGATGCCGAGGCGAAGCCCGACCGGATTAACTTTCTGACCCATCAGGCGGCCTCACCAAGTTCACGGACCACGATGGTTATCTCGCTGAAAGGCTTCTGGATGCGGGATGCACGGCCGCGGGCGCGGGCCGCGAAACGCTTCATCGTCAGGTTCTTGCCCACATAGGCTTCGGCGACGACCAAGGAGTCGATGTCGAGGTTGTGGTTGTTCTCAGCGTTGGAGATGGCCGAGTAGAGCGCCTTGCGAACATCGCGGGCGATCCGCTTGTGGCTGAACTCCAGTTCGTTGAGGGCCCGCTGGACCTTGAGGCCGCGGATCGACTGGGCAACGAGGTTGAGCTTCCGGGGACTCACCCGAAGGGTGGTCGCCTTGGCCATCGCCTCGGCGGGCTTCAGGCGACGTGGATTGGCTGGCTTGGACATGCCTACTTCCTCTTCGCCTTCTTGTCCGCTGCGTGACCCGGGAAATACCGGGTTGGCGCGAACTCGCCGAGCTTCATGCCGACCATGTCTTCGGAGACGATGACCGGCACGTGCTTCTGGCCATTGTGGACGCCGAAGGTCAGGCCAACGAACTGCGGCATGATGGTCGATCGGCGCGACCAGGTCTTGATGACGTCTTTGCGGCCAGAGCCCTGCGCGGCCTCCGCCTTCTTCAACAGATAACCGTCAACGAACGGTCCTTTCCAGACGGAACGGGTCATGGATCAGCGAGCCTTCCGGGCGTGGCGCGAGCGGATGATGAACTTATCCGTCGCCTTGTTGGTGCGGGTACGCGCGCCCTTCGTCGGCTTGCCCCAGGGCGTGACGGGGTGGCGACCGCCAGAGGTGCGGCCTTCGCCGCCGCCGTGCGGGTGATCGACAGGGTTCATGGCGACGCCGCGGACGTGCGGGCGGCGGCCCTTGTGGCGCGAGCGACCCGCCTTGCCAAGGACCTCGTTCATGTGGTCGGGGTTCGAAACGGCACCGACCGTGGCCATGCAGCCGTCCGGAACCATCCGCAGTTCACCCGAATTCAGCCGGATCTGAGCGTAGCCGGCGTCACGACCAACCAACTGGGCATAGGCTCCAGCCGAACGAGCGATCTGGCCACCCTTGAGGGGCTTCAGCTCGATATTGTGGATGATGGAGCCAATGGGCATCGAGCGAAGCGGCATGGCGTTGCCCGGCTTCACGTCGGCGCGGTCAGACGCGATTACCTGGTCGCCGGCCTTGAGGCGCTGCGGGGCCAGGATGTAGGCGATCTCACCGTCCGCATAACGGATCAGGGCGATAAAGGCCGTCCGGTTAGGATCATACTCAATCCGCTCGACCGTGCCGACGACGTCGAACTTGCGGCGCTTGAAGTCTACCATGCGGTAGAGGCGCTTGGCTCCGCCGCCACGGAAGCGAACAGCGATGCGCCCGCCACCGCCCCGGCCGCCGGTCTTCGACAGACCTTCGACGAGGGACTTCTCGGGGCGACCCTTATGGAGTTCGGACCGGTCGATGAGCACGAGGGCGCGCCGGCCGGGCGAAGTCGGATTGTACTGCTTCAGAGCCATCGGTTCAAAGCCCCGTGGTGATGTCGATGGACTGGCCTTCGGCCAGGGTCACGACAGCCTTCTTCACGTCCGAGCGACGGCCTTCACGGCCGCGGAAGCGCTTGGTCTTTCCCTTGACGTTCAGGGTGTTGACCTTGGTCACCGAGACCTTGAACAGGGCCTCGACGGCCGCAGCGATCTCGACCTTGCTCGCGTCAGTGGCGACCCGGAACACCACCTTGTTCTGCTCCGAGAGCAGAGTGGCCTTCTCGGTGATCACCGGCGAAAGAATGGTGTCGTAGTGACGGGCGGAGGGGATGGCCATCACGCAGCCTCCTTCTCGGCAAAGCGGGCGTTGATCGCCTCGACCGCATCCTTGGTGAGGACCAGGGTCCGGCGACGCAGCACGTCGTAGACGTTGAGGCCGGCGTTCGGCAGAACATCCACGTTAGGGATATTACGGGCCGCCAGGCGGAAGTTACCATCTACCTCAGGACCGCCGATCACCAGGGCGTTGACCAGGCCGATCTTACCGAGCGAAGCGCGGAGAGCGGCAGTCTTGGCGTCCTTGAGAGCAAGGCTGTCCAACACGACCAGATCGCCAGACCGCACCTTCGAAGACAAGGCATGGCGCAGTGCCAGGGCTCGGACCTTCTTGGGAAGGTCAAAGGCATGACTGCGAACCACGGGCCCGTGGGCCTTGGCGCCGCCGACGAACTGAGCCGCACGACGCGAGCCGTGACGAGCGCCGCCGGTGCCCTTTTGCTTGTACATCTTCTTGCTGGTCCGGGAGACTTCGTTCCGGACCTGGATCTTGTGTGTCCCGGCGCGGCGCTTTGCCAGCTGCCAGGTCACGACCCGCTGAAGGATGTCGCCTCGGATATCTTCGATCCCGAAGATGGCGTCGGCCAGTTCAATAGAACCGCCCTTCCCGCCATCGAGCTTGATAACGTCGAGTTTCATTATTCCTGACCCTCGGCTTGCGGGGCCTCTTCGGCCGGAGCGACCTCAGGGGCGGGAGCCGCGGCCTGACCCGCCTTGCGGAAGGCACCCGGGAACGGGACACCAGCCGGCGGAGCCTTTACGGCATCACGGACGCGTACCCAGGAACCTTCGGATCCCGGGACAGATCCCTTCAACATGATAAGACCGCGGTCGGTGTCGATGCGCCAGACGGTAAGACCCAGGGTGGTGACGGTCTCCTGGCCAAGGTGGCCAGCCATCTTCTTGCCCCGGAAGGTCTTGCCTGGGTCCTGGCGCTGGCCGGTGGAACCATGGGCGCGGTGCGACACGGAAACACCGTGCGTGGCGCGCATGCCGCCAAAATTCCAGCGCTTCATGGCTCCGGCGAAGCCCTTGCCAATGGTCGTCCCGGTCACGTCGACCTTCTGGCCGACCACGAAGTGATCCGCCGTCAGCTCAGCGCCCACGTCGATCAGGTTGTCCGGGGACACACGGAACTCAGCCACCTTATGGCGGGGCTCGACCTCAGCCTTCGCGAAATGCCCGCGAAGGGGCTTGGTCGTGTTCTTTGGCTTCCGGAGGCCGGCGCCCAGCTGGAGCGCGACATAACCGTCGCGCGCCTCTGTGCGTTGGGCCGTCACGGCGCAGCCGTCCAGGCTGAGCACGGTCACGGGCACATGCACGCCGTCTTCATCGAAGAAGCGGGCCATTCCCATTTTCTTGGCGATCACGCCGGTACGCATCGACCGATCCCCCTAAAGCTTGATCTCGACGTCCACGCCGGCGGACAGGTCGAGCTTCATAAGGGCGTCGACGGTCTGCGGAGTGGGATCGACGATGTCGAGCACGCGCTTGTGCGTGCGGATTTCGAACTGCTCGCGCGACTTCTTGTCGATATGCGGCGAGCGGTTGACCGTGAATTTTTCAATTTGAGTCGGCAGGGGGATAGGCCCCCGGACGGTGGCGCCGGTGCGCTTGGCCGTATTGACGATCTCACGTGTGGAATGATCCAGCACGCGGTGATCGAAGGCCTTGAGCCGGATGCGGATGTTCTGACGATCCATATCGCTCTTAAGTTCCCCTACAGACGGCGACCCGTCCGCGTGCAATTGACCATTTCAAAGACCAACTCCGGAAACCCCAACAAGGGTCCCCGCACACGAAAGTCCGCAAAACGAAAAGAAGCCCACGCGACGATCCGCATCGGCTCCTGCCCTTACCCCGGGTTTACACCCCGGTTCCAGGCCGCTCCGCGCACCGCGTCTGCCCTTCGACACAAGGTCGACGGGCACAGCCGGTCCAACAGAAGGCGCGTCTATACGTGCCCGACTCACTGCCGTCAAGCAAAGCCTCGGCGCTGAAGGCCGGACCGACGCCTGCCGGCCGGCGCGCCCAATTGCCCATGAAAGAGGGGCCGCGGAGATTGCTCTCCGCGGCCCCTGATCCTTACCGGCCAGGCCGGGGGAGAGGTGCGTCCTACTCGACGATCCGGGAGACCACGCCAGCGCCCACCGTACGACCACCCTCGCGGATGGCGAACCGAAGACCCTGGTCCATC
>CAMCIK010000042.1 GCA_945874825.1 Phenylobacterium deserti
GATTGCACGGTCGGGGACAATGTTATCCTGGCCCACTCCGCCACCCTGGGAGGGCATGTGGAGATTGGAGACCACGTCATGGTGTCGGGTCTCGCGGCCGTCCACCAGCACTGCCGGGTGGGCCGCTTCGCCTTCATCGGCGGCCTCGCGGCCGTGACCAAGGACGTCATCCCCTATGGCCTGGTCTGGGGTAACCACGCCCACCTCGAGGGCCTCAACCTTGTCGGACTTAAGCGCCGTGACTTCAGCCGCGAGACCATCGGCCACCTGCGGGCCGCCTACCGGCTCCTCTTCGCCCGGGAGGGCAGCTTCCAGGAGCGGATCGAGGATACCCTCGCCCTCTACGGCCACAGCGCGCCCGTGATGGAGGTGATCGACTTCATCCGCGCCGATGAGGCCAACCGTCCCATCTGCCTTCCCGCCCGGGAGGACTAGTCGAGGTGCCCGGACGCCTGGGCCTCATAGCCGGCGGGGGTGACCTGCCCCTGCAGATCGCCCGACACTGCCAGGACGCAGGCCGGCCCCTCTTTGTTGTCCGCCTCCGAGGCTTTGCCGACGCCGCCATGGAGGCCTTTCCCGGGGCCGAGGTGGGACTGGCAGAGGTTGGGCGGTGTATCCGGGTCCTCAAGCAGGCCGAATGCGACTCTGTCTGCCTGGCCGGAAATGTCGCCCGTCCCGACTTTTCCGCCCTCAAGCCCGATCTGCGGGGAGTGGCCATGCTGCCCCGCCTGATCCTGGAGGCCCGGAAGGGCGATGATGCCCTCCTGAGAGCCGTGCTTGAGGAGTTCCGCAAGGAAGGTTTCGCCATCGAGGGCGCTCACGAGGCCCGGAGCGACCTGCTCCTCGGCCCGGGTCCCCTGGGTCGATTCCGCCCCGACGCCGCCCAGCAGGCAGATCTCCGGCGGGCTCTTGAGATCGCCCGGCGGGTCGGGGAACTCGACATCGGGCAGGGGGCGGTGGTCTGCGACGGCCTGGTCCTCGCCGTCGAGGCTCAGGAAGGTACCGACGCCATGCTGCGGCGGGTCGCAGACGAGGTGGCACCGGCCCTCCGGGGCCGTGAGGGCGCCCGCAGGGGCGTTCTCGCCAAGACGCCCAAGCCCATACAGGAGACCCGGGTTGATCTCCCGACCCTGGGGCCCGCCACGGTCCGGGGCGCTGCGCGTGCGGGCCTGGCAGGCATTGGCGGGGAGGCGGGCCGGACCCTGGTGCTTGAGCGCGAGGCGGTCATCGCCCTGGCGGACGAGCTTGGCCTCTTCGTCGTTGGCGTTGAGGCGTCGTGATCGCCCCTCCGGCCACCGTCATGCTTGTCGCAGGCGAGCCGTCCGGGGATGACCGGGGCGCGGGCCTGGCCCTTGCGCTAAAGGCCCGGCTGGGCTCCAGCCTCCGCCTCGTGGGCGTCGGCGGCCCTCGAATGGCCGAGGCGGGGATCCCCAGCCTGTTCGACATGTCTGAGATTTCGGTCTTCGGCCTCCTGGAGGGGCTCCTCGCTATTCCCCGGGTGCGCCGCCGTGCGCAGGACGTGGCTGAGGCGGTGGTCCGTGAGCGGGCCGACCTGGTCGTCCTGATCGACTCCTGGGGCTTCAGCTGGATGGCGGCCCGGGCCATACGCCGACAGGCCCCCGAGGCCAGGCTGGTGAAGTACGTGGCCCCCCAAGTCTGGGCGACCCGGCCCGGACGCGCCAAGTCCCTTGCGGGCCTGGTTGACCATCTCATGGTGATCAACAGCTTTGAGCCGCCCTATTTCGAAGCCTGGGGCCTGCCCACGACCTTCGTCGGCAATCCTGCGCTTCACATGGATTTCTCGGCCTGTGATCCTTCGGCCTTCCGGGCCCGGCATGGCATTGCGCCAACCGCGCCTGTCCTGCTTGTGCTGCCGGGTAGCCGGCCTGGGGAGGTCCAGAGACTCCTGCCGCCCTTCGAGGACGCGATCCGGCGGTTAAAGGTTGACCATCCCACCCTGCAGGTGGTCCTGCCGGTCGCTGAGGCGGTCACAGGCGCGGTGCGCGCCGCCGTTGCGGGCTGGCCATTCCGGGTCCACGTCATCGTGGGCGAACCCGAGAAGCTCGAGGCCATGAAGGCGGCGGATCTGGCCCTGGCCTGCTCGGGAACCGTCACCCTGGAGGTCGCCCAGGCCGGGGTTCCCATGGTGGTGGCCTATCGCCTGGGGGCGGTTACCCACTTCCTCGCCCGGTTCATCATCCGCACGCCCTGGGTGGTCCTTTTCAACATCGCGGCCAGGCGCTTCGTGGCACCGGAGCTCATCCAGGGCGACTGTACAGGCCCGAGGCTCGCCGCCGAGCTGGATCGCCGCCTGCGGGACCCCGTGTTCTCCCGCGCCCAGGCAGCGGCGCAGGACGAGGCCCTCGACACAATGGGACGCGGCGGCCCCGATCCCTCGGAGGCCGCCGCGCAGGTCGTCTCGGAAGTGCTGTTAGGGGATCAGCCGCGCTTGTCGACGGGGACGTAATCCCGGGCCGGGGCACCCGTGTAGATCTGGCGCGGACGGCCGATCTTCTGCGACGGATCCTCGATCATTTCCTTCCACTGGGAGATCCAGCCCACCGTGCGCGCCAGGGCGAACAGGACGGTGAACATTTCCGGCGGAAAGCCGAGGGCCCGCAGGGTGATGCCCGAGTAGAAATCGACGTTCGGGTAGAGCTTGCGCTCCACGAAGTAGGGGTCGTTGAGCGCGATCTTCTCGAGCTCCATTGCCACCTTCAGCAGGGGGTCGTCCTGATGCCCCACTTCGGCCAAGACCTCATGGCAGGTCTTCTGCATGACCTTCGCGCGGGGGTCGTAGTTCTTGTAGACCCGGTGGCCGAAGCCCATCAGTCGGTACTTCCGGTCCTTCACGCCCTGGACGTATTCCGGGATGCGGTCGACCGTCCCGATCTCCGCAAGCATGTTCAAGGCTTCTTCGTTGGCCCCGCCGTGGCTGGGTCCCCAGAGGCAGGCGATGCCGGCCGCGATGCAGGCGAAGGGATTGGCGCCCGACGAACCGGCGAGGCGCACGGTGGAGGTCGAGGCGTTCTGCTCGTGGTCCGCGTGCAGGATGAAGATGCGATCCATGGCCTTGGTCAGGACCGGGTTCGGCTTCCAGTCCTCGGCGGGCACGGAGAAGCACATGCGCAGGAAGTTCTCCGAGTAGGAGAGATCGTTGCGCGGATATACGAAGGGCTGGCCCTGGAAGTACTTGAATGCCCGGGCCGCGATGGTCGGCATCTTGGCGATCAGCCGGTGCGACGAGATGATCCGCTGCTGCGGATCGTCGATGTTTGCGCTGTCATAGTAGAAGGCCGAGAGGGCACCGACGGCGCCGACCATGATGGCCATTGGGTGCGCATCCCGACGGAAGCCCTGAAAGAAGCGATCAAATTGCTCATGAACCATGGTGTGGTTCGTGATCGTGTTCTCGAAGGTCTCGAATTCCTTGGCGTTGGGCAGGTCGCCATTCAGCAGGAGGTAGCAGACCTCCAGGAAGGTCGATTCCTCGGCCAACTGGTCGATGGGGTAGCCCCGGTGAAGGAGGATCCCCTTGTCGCCGTCGATGAAGGTGATCTTGCTTTCGCAGGACGCGGTCGATGTGAAGCCGGGGTCGTAGGTGAAGACGTCCGCTTCTGCATAAAGCTTGCGGACATCCACCACGGCTGGGCCGTCGGTTCCCCGCAGGACAGGAAGCTCGACGGTCTTGCCCTCGACGCTGATTTTTGCCGTATCCCCCATCACATCCCCTCGTTCCGGAAGAAGTTAAACCACGATTTTAAAGCCTTATATCCACTAACGGTAAGTTAGGAAGCGCATCCTGAATCCGGGCGAGGCTTTCGGCCTTGCCGATGGAAACAAGGGTGCCCGCCAGGTCCGGCGCCGGCGATCCGCCGGACAGGACGGCCCGCAGGGCGGGCCCGAACTTGCCGATCCCGACGCCTTCGGTCTCGGCGAAGCTGCGGATCGTCGCCTCGAGGGCGGGGACGGTCCACTCCGAGCCCTCCAGGCTCATCGACAGGCGTCCGAGCCGGGCTCGGGTCTCGTCCGTGAGCAGGGCGCGCGCCTTCTCTGGCAGGTCCAGGGGGCGTCGCCGCAGGGCGAAGATCACCGCGTCCGCCAGGTCCAGCACCGTCGGGGCACCCTCCCGGACCAGGGGCAGGGTGCGCAGGAGGGTCTCGGTGTCGCCATCATGGACCGGCCAGTCGCGGCTTTTCAGGACCTTCTCGACCAGGCCGGCCAGTCGCTCCGGTTCGGCCTTCCGCAGGTAATGGTTGTTCAGGTGGTTGAGCTTGTCCCAGTCCAGACGGGCCGGGGCCCCGACCACGTCGCGGATATCGAACCAGGCCGCAGCCTGGGCGTCGGAGAAGATCTCGTCGTCGCCATGCCCCCAGCCTAGCTTGGCCAGGTAGTTGCGCAGGGCCTCGGGCAGGTAGCCCATGTCGTCGAACTCGCTGACCGCCTGGGCGCCGTGGCGTTTGGACAATTTCTTGCCGTCTGGACCATGGATCATGGGCAAATGAGCCCAGACCGGCGTTTCCCATCCCATGGCCTGATAGATATGCGTCTGCCGGGCAGCATTGTTCAGGTGGTCGTCGCCCCGGATGACGTGGGTCACGCCCATGTCGTGGTCATCGACCACAACGGCCAGGTTGTAGGTGGGGGTCCCGTCGGTCCGCAGAAGGATCAGGTCGTCCAGGTCAACGTTCTGGAAGACCACCTCGCCCTTGACCTGGTCGTCGATCCGCGTGGCACCCGCCTGGGGCGCGCGCAGGCGGATCACATGCGGCCGCCCGGCGTCGATAGGCCCCTCGGCGTCGCGCCAGGGAGACCGGACCACCCGGCCGTCAGCCCGGGCGCGCTCGCGCTCCTCGGTCAGCTCGTCGGGAGACATGTAGTCCCGGTAGGCGCTGCCCCGGGCCAGGAGGTCCAGCGCCACTTCGCGGTGGCGGTCAGCCCGGGTGAACTGGAAGACCGGTGCTTCGTCCGGCTCCAGGCCCAGCCAGGAAAGGCCGTCGAGGATCACCTTCACCGCTCCGTCCGTGGACCGCTCCCGGTCGGTGTCCTCGATCCGCAGCAGATACTTTCCACCCATCCGTCGGGCGTAGAGCCAGTTGAACAGGGCGGTGCGGGCCGTCCCGATGTGCATGGACCCGGTGGGCGAGGGCGCGATGCGCGTGACGACCTGACGTTCGCTCATGGGAGTTCCGGAACCGATGACTGAAGCCTCTGTGCGGGGCGACGGGCCGCCTCTTAGCATGCACGCCGCCCGGGGTCCTAGGGGCCTGCGGCTCGGGGCCTGGCTTGGCGCCCAGGTGGGTCGGCAGGCCGGCCGCCTTGGCCTCTGGATTCCGGTCGCCCTGGGCCTGGGGGCGGCCCTGAACTTCGGACTTCCCTGGGAGCCTTCCTGGATCTCTGCGGCGCTTGCCCTCCTGGCGGCGAGTGTCACTGCGGCTGCGGGACTGGGCGTCGCGGCACATCGTCGGGGCGGTGGTGCGCTGCTGCTGCTGGCCTGTGGCCTCGTAGGCTTCGCAGCGGCCTGTATCCGGACCGAGGTGGTGCGGGCGCCGATCGCGCCAGCGTCAGGGGGTGTCCGCCAGGTGGAGGCCGTCGTGGTCGATGTCGCCAGCCCGGGGCAGGGCGGTCCCCGCATCCTGCTGGCACCTGTCTCGATCTCGGGTCTGTCGCCCGAGGCAACGCCGGTCCGGGTTCGCTTGACCCTTCGGGGGACGATGCCGCTTCCATCTCCCGGCGACCGCATTTCTGTCAGCGCCCTGCTCAATCCACCGCCTCCGCCCTCTGCCCCCGGTGCCTATGACTTCGCCCGGGACGCCTACTTCAGGGGCGTCGGCGGCGTCGGCCTGGCCCTTGGTGAACCTGTGCAGCTACAGAGGCGGGAGGCAGACCTGCCGTCCGGCCTCAGGCTCCAGATCGGCGTCAACGCCTTCCGATGGTCGCTCACCCGTCGCCTTGTGGACCAGTTAGGGCCCGACCGCGGGGGGCTGGCTGCGGCCATGACCACCGGTCACGAAGCCTTCGTGCCTCCTGCCCAGGTCGAAGCCCTGCGGGCGGCGGGACTGGCCCACATCATCTCCATCTCGGGGCTGCATATGGCCATTGTCGGGGGCTTCGTCTTCGCCCTGGTTCGCCTGGCCGTCGCCCTTGCGCCCGCCTTGGCCCTCAGGCTGTCTGGCCGCAAGCTGGCGGCCGCAGCCGGGGGCGTGGCCGTGCTCGGCTACCTGGTCCTCTCTGGCGCCCCGGACCCGGCGGTGAGGTCGGCGGTGACCGCCTTTGCCGCCTTCGCCGCCATCCTGGCGGACCGCCGGGCCATCAGCCTGCGGACCCTTGCCCTCGCCGCGACCCTGCTGCTCCTGATCCGCCCGGAGGCCGTCACCCAGCCAGGTTTCCAGATGTCCTTTGCCGCCACTGCCGCCCTCGTCGCCCTGGCTGAGGCGATCCCAAGCCCGGTGAGGGAAATCTCGACGCCCCTGCTCGTGCGTCTGTTCCAGGGCGCCCGCTCTGCTTTCGCAGCCGGGGTGATGATCTCCCTGGTAGCGGGGCTGGCGACCGCCCCCTTCGCCCTTCAGCACTTCAATCGCGTGGCCGTTTACGGGCTTCCCGCGAACCTGCTCAGCGAGCCGGTCTCCACCTTGCTGCTCATGCCGGCCCTCGCCGTTGGGGTGGTGCTCACGCCCCTGGGGCTGGGGGACTTCCCGCTCTCCGTCGCCGGGTTCGGGATCGACGCCCTGAATGCCGTGGCGTCGACCTTCGCCGGCCTTCCGGGTGCCGAGCGCATCGTGGCAAGCGCTCCGCCTTGGACCCTTCCCGCGGCCTTCCTGGGGATCCTCTTCATCTGTCTCGTGAGCGGGCCCCTGCGCTGGCTGGGTCTCCCCCTGGCCCTGGCTGTCCACCTGGCGCCGCGGCTTCCGCCGCCTGACCTCTGGGTCGCCCAAGATGCCTCCGCCGCAGCCATCCGGATGGGGGATTCGGCCCAGGCGCTTCGGCCGGAGGTCCGTCGCTTCGGCGCTGAAGTCTGGTCCCGGCGGCGGGGGCTCACCCTGGAGGCGGATACGCTAAAGGCGCCTTCAGGCTTCGTCTGTGGCGCATACGGGTGCCGGGCTGAGACCGCTGAGCTTCCGGTGGCGGTCATCTGGACCCGGCGAACGGCACAGGTCGAAAAGGAGTTTGCGGCAGCCTGCGCGACCGCCGAGATGGTGATCCTGCGCGCGGCGCGGCCAGAGGGGCCCTGTGCAGCCCCCCATGTTCTCGACGAAGAGGACTTCAGGCGCGGCGGTTCCGCTGAACTCTGGCGAGACCCCTCGGGCGGCTGGCGAGTGCTTTGGGCCCAGCCCCTGAGGGGGCACCGGCCCTGGTCAGCGGCTCAGTGATAGGCGCGGATGAGGCCCACGAGCTTGCCCTGCACCGCCACCTGGTCGGGCCCGAAGATACGGGTCTCATAGGCGGGGTTTGCGGCTTCCAGGGCGATGGAGGCTCCCTTGCGGCGCAGGCGCTTGAGGGTGGCCTCTTCGCCCATGACCAGGGCTACGACGATGTCGCCCGAGTTGGCGGAGTCGGTCCGGCGGATGACGACCTTGTCGCCGTCCAGAATGCCGGCGTTGATCATGGAGTCGCCCTGGACCTCCAGCACGAAGTGCTCGCCGGCGCCGAGGATGGCCTCGGGCACGTGCATGCGGTCACGTTCCTGCTGGATCGCCTCGATCGGCGTGCCAGCGGCGATGCGGCCAAGGACAGAGAGCTCCCGGGTGTCGTTGGCGGCCAGGGGCGCAAGGGCTGGCGGCTCGCCGGGCTCAACCACCGAAAGCCGGGCCGGCCCGCGGCCCTTGGGCGGCGCCGAAGCGGTGGCCTGCTGGGGTAGCTTGACGACCTCCAGGGCCCGGGCCCGGTGGGGCAGGCGGCGCAGGAAGCCTCGCTCTTCCAGAGCCGTGATCAGCCTGTGGATCCCGGACTTGGACGCCAGATCAAGGGCGTCCTTCATCTCGTCAAAGGACGGGGAGACGCCCGTCTCCTTGATCCGTTCGTGGATAAACATGAGCAGCTCGTGCTGCTTGCGCGTCAGCATGTCCGGAGCCCCCTCCAGGGAACAAAGCAACAACTTCGGTGGGTGTTCTTCAGGTGTTCTCGAAACTTGTCAAGCGGGGCCTCAGGGGGAGGCAGGTTAGGCCCCGAGCAGGTCCCGGGTGGCCGCGGTTACGTCGGCCTGTCGCATGAGGCTCTCGCCCACCAGCATCGCGACGGCTCCCGAGCGGGCAAGCCGTTCGGCATCGGCCCGGACCGAGATGCCACTTTCGGTGACAAGCTGAGCATTTTCAGGGACCTGGGAGGAAAGCTTCTCAGTGACGGCAAGATCCGTCACGAAGCTGCGGAGGTCGCGGTTGTTCACCCCGACGAGCCGGGCGCCCAGGACGCCAGCCCGGCGCATCTCGTCCGCGTCGTGCACCTCGACCAGGGCGTCCATGCCCAGCCGCGCCGCTTCCGACATGAGCTCGCCGGCCAGGCCGTCATCCACCATGGCCAGAATCACGAGGATGGCGTCCGCGCCGAGGGCCCTCGATTCTGCCACCTGCCAGGGGTCCACGAGGAAGTCCTTGCGCAGGCAGGGCAGGGCGGTCGCCGCACGGGCGGCCACAAGATAGGCGTCTTGGCCCTGGAAGCTGGGACCGTCCGTCAGCACCGACAGGCAGGCGGCGCCGCCGGCGGCATAGGCCCGGGCAAGGGTCGGGGGATCGAAGTCCTCCCGGATCAGGCCCTTGGACGGCGAAGCCTTCTTGATCTCGGCGATC
This sequence comes from Phenylobacterium deserti, assembly GCA_945874825.1. Lineage (GTDB taxonomy): Bacteria > Pseudomonadota > Alphaproteobacteria > Caulobacterales > Caulobacteraceae > Phenylobacterium > Phenylobacterium deserti_D. The sequence continues at coordinate 8,784 of CAMCIK010000042.1, forward strand.
AGGGCCAGGTGGCCGGGGCGGGCGGCGGCGGTCAGGGCGGCGGCAAAGCCGCGCGGTGCCGTGGCGGCGGCGGCGGCGGCCTCCACCTCCGTCTGCGGGCTCCGGGCCTTCCGTTCGACGACGTCGGCGCGCTTGTACTCGGCGATCTGGGCGAGGATGTCGGTCATTGGCCGTTGGAAATCCGCACCAGGGTGTCCAGGGCCGCAAGGGCCCGGCCGTCGTCGATCACCTGGCCTGCCAGGCTGACGCCTTCGGCCAGGGATCGGACTCGGTCAGCCACGACGAAGGCGGCGGCAGCGTTCAGAAGGACGATGTGGCGGTAGGGTCCCGGCGTCCCGGACAGCACCGCACGCAGGGCCTGGGCGTTATGCTGTGGGTCCCCGCCGACCAGGTCGTCCAGGCGACCCTCCGGGATCCCGGCTTCCGAGGGGCGGACGGTGAAGCGCCGCAGCGCGCCATCCCGCAGCTCGACCACCTCGGTCTCCCCGGTGGTGGTCAGTTCGTCCATGCCCTGGCCATGCACCACCCAGGCGCGCTCGGAGCCAAGGTCGCGCAGGACCTCTGCCACAGGCTCCAGCCACTTCAGGTCAAAGACCCCCAACACCTGCCGGGAGGCGCCCGCGGGATTGGTCAGGGGGCCCAGCAGGTTGAACAGGGTCCGGAAGCCGAGCTCCGCGCGGATGGGAGAGACGTGCCGCATGGCGCCATGGTGGGCCTGGGCAAAGAGGAAGCAGACGCCGGCGGTCTCGAGCGCCCGCAGCTGGCGTTCGGGATGGGCCTCGATATTGACCCCAAGGGCGGCGAGGACATCGGCGGTCCCCGACTTGGAGGACAGGGCGCGGTTGCCGTGCTTGGCCACCTTCAAGCCCCCGCCGGCAGCCACGAAGGCCACCGCGGTAGAGACGTTCAGGGTGTGGAGGCCGTCGCCGCCCGTCCCGCAGACATCGAGGGTGGGAAAGGGGACTTCCAGCCGGACGGCGGCGGACCGCATGGCCCGGGCACCGGCCGTGATTTCCCCGGGGGTCTCGCCGCGCATGCGCAGGGCGGTCAGGGCCGCGCCGACCTGGGCCGGGCTGGGTTCCCCGCGCAGGCAGGCGGAAATGAAGGCCTCGGCCTCCGCGGCGTCCATGACCTCGCCGGCTGCAAGTCGGCCCAGCAGGGGGCGGAAGGCTTCAGACACGGGCCCGTGCAGCCAGTTCAAGGAAGTTCCCGAGCAGCTTGTGCCCACCCTCCGTGGCGATGGACTCGGGATGGAACTGCACCCCGTGGATCGGCCGCGAGCGGTGCTGCAGGCCCATGATCTCACCATCATCGGTCCAGGCCGTGATCTCCAGGACGTCAGGCAGGCTGCCCCCGTCGACGGCGAGGCTATGGTAGCGCGTGGCGGTGAAGGGGTCGGGCAGGTCGCGGAAGAGGCCCTTGCCCGAATGCTGGATGGCGCTGGTCTTGCCGTGCATCAGGGCCTTAGCGCGGACGATGCGACCGCCGAAGGCCTGCCCGATGGACTGGTGGCCCAGGCAGACCCCCAATATGGGCAGGGACTCCGGGGCCTGGCGCAGGAGATCGAGGCAGATGCCGGCGTCGTCTGGTGTGCAGGGGCCGGGCGACAGGAGCACTGCGTCCGGTTTCAGGGCAATCGCAGCGGCGGCGGACAGGTCATCATTGCGATAGACGCGCGTCTCCGCCCCCAGCTCGTTCAGGTAGTGAACCAGGTTGTAGGTAAAGCTGTCGTAGTTATCGATCACCAGGATCATGGACCTGTCCCTAGTGAAACCCTTGCCCGAGGGAAAGCCTGATTGTCATGGCTGATTGTCAGGAACGAGCGTCCGGGACAGGCTCCACCCATGGATTCAGATGATTCCCCGGCAGGCGCCGTCAGCCCCGATGAGTTGGCCAGGGCCCGTGCCCTGCTCGAGACGCCCCGGCGGGACGACGGAGCCTGGGCGGCCCTGGCCGCGGCCGCCTTTGCCGCCGCCACCGCCCTGGCCCTCGCTGCCGCCGTCATCCTCGCCCCCATGCCCTGAGGGGCCGGGGGCGAGGGACTGCGGCGCGTTACGTCCTCAGAAGGAATAAACCAGGGCGGCCCGGGTAGTCGTGTCGGTCTGCTCCCGGCCGAGAGGCGGGTCCGACTCCGTTCGGATGTTGAATGAGGCCCGGGCGGCCAGGGCCCCGGACAGACGTGTGGTGAGGGCCGTGGTCGACTCGATCGTGTTGCTCTCGCTGTCGAAGTAGGCGACGACGACCTCGGACAGGGTGGTGTTTTCGTTGATCTCCCAGACTAGGCGGCCGCCCAGTCGGCCCCCGATGGTGGACTCGCTGAGGTCCTGACCGGGAAATGAGGCCAGCGGCTGCACATATTCGACCTGGCGAGCCGCCACGCTGGCGTCGACATCCAGGACAAGGTCCTTGCGGTCGATGACACGGTAGCCGAGGCCGAGGGACTCACTGAAACGGCTGTCGATGCCGGCGAACACGTCCTTCTCCCAGCTCACCGCGCCTACGGCGTAGAACCGGTCAGTGAACTTGTAGTTGCCCTCGTAGCCGAGGAAATAGCGTTCCTTGGTCGTGGTCCCTTCCGTGCTCCTGTAGTCGGCGATCCCGTCGACCCGGTGCCGCCACTTCAGGGATTCCTTCTTCAGGCCCAGGCCAATGGCAAGCCCGGTCTCCTCGGCGTTGCCGGTCGAGATGAAGCCTCCAGCCTCGCCCTCGCCGGTCCAGCCTTCGAAGAAGGTCTGGTTGGAAAGACTTTCCACGCGTGCGGCCTCAGCTGCGGCGGCGATTTCACCCAACCGGGCGTCGATCTCGGCGGCCGAGCCGGGGTTGGTCTGCTTGGCGATGTCGGCCACGACCTTGAGGTTCGCCGGGTCCTTGGAGGCGGCCTCGATCATCGCGGCCACGCCCGCCGGAATGGGCTCGGCGAAGGCAACGGCCGGGGTACCGATGGCCAGGATGGCGGCTACAGTCAGCAACTTCATATGTATCTCCAGTGAAATCAGGCCTTGGCCCTTGGGTTCACGCTGGTCGCAAGGCGGTCTGCCAGGGAAGCGTGTATCGGGATTGACGGGGGTTACCCGGGGCTATTGACCGCTGGTAACCGGGTCAGACAAAACGCCAGGTCTCCTCGGCTGCCCGTCGCAGGGCCTGGGCCTTGTGCAGGGTCTCGTCATACTCGGCGTCCGCGTCGCTGTCCGCCACCACGCCGCCACCCGCCTGGATGTGCATGATCCCGTCCTTGAAACAGGCGGTCCGGAGTACGATGCAGGTGTCCACGGATCCATCGGCGCCGAAATATCCCACCGCTCCGGCGTAGGCGATGCCGCGCTTCTCGAGTTCGAGTTCGTCGATGATCTCCATGGCGCGCACCTTGGGGGCGCCCGAGAGGGTCCCGGCGGGCAGGGCGGCCATCAGGACATCCACGGGGTCCAGGCCCTCGTGTGCATCCCCCTCCCCATTGGACACCAGGTGCATGACGTGGCTGTAGCGCTCGACGAAGAAGCTGTCGGTCACCCGCACGTGCGGACCCGGCGCGCGCTCGACGGGCGCATTGGCACCGGCCGCGTTCAGCATGGCCACCCGGCCGACGTCGTTACGGCCGAGATCCAGGAGCATGAGGTGCTCGGCCCTCTCCTTGGGATCGGCGCGCAGTTCAGCCTCGAGGGCCTGGTCCTCCTCGGGCGTGGCGCCCCTCGGCCGGGTTCCGGCGATGGGGCGGATCGTGATCTTGCCATCCCTCAAACGCACCAGGATCTCTGGCGAAGAGCCTGCCAACTGGAAGTCGCCGAAGTTCAGGTAGAACAGGAAGGGCGAGGGATTGGTCCGCCGAAGCGACCGGTAAAGCGCGAAGGGATCGTGCGGGAAGGGCGCGCGGAACCTGTGACTCGGCACGACCTGGAAGATGTCTCCTGCGCCGATGTAGGTCTTGGCCCGGTCGACGATTGTCCGGTAGTCCTCTCGGCTGACCGGGGTTGTGAACCGGTCGGGCAAGGGGGCCGCGCCTCCGGTAGGCGGCGGGGCGGCGGTCTTCAGGTCTAGGCGGATGGCCTCCAGTCGGCCGCACGTGGCCTCCCAGGCGGCCTCGGCCGAGAGGCCGGACGGCCGCACCGTGGTCGCCAGCAGGATTTCCTGGGCAATGCCGTCGAACACGGCCACCACGGAGGGGCGGATCATCATCGCGTCAGGTAGGCCCAGGGGGTCGGGATTGACGTTCGGCAGGCGCTCGACCAGCCGGATCATGTCATAGCCGATGGCCCCGAAGACCCCGGCGGTCATGGGCGGCAGGCCTGCGGGCAGGTCCAACCGGGAGGCGGCGACAAGTTCCCGCAGTGAGTCCAGGGCCCCGCCGGGCTGGGGGGTGAAACGGCCGGCGTCGATAGCCTCGCCCTCGGCGATCTCGGCGGTGTCGCCCCGGCATCGCCAGACCAGGTCGGGCTTCAGGGCAATGACGGAGTAGCGCCCACGCCAGGCACCGCCCTCGACACTCTCGAAGAGGAAGGCATAGGGGCGGCCGTTGGCCAGCTTCAGGTAGGCGGACACCGGCGTCTCGAGGTCGTCGATCAGCCGGGTCCAGACGACCTGGGCTCGGCCGGTCCTGTAGATGTCCGAGAAGGCCTCGAAGCCGGGTTCCGGGTTCACTTGCCCTCGGCCCCCTTGCTGCCCTTGCCCCCCTTTGCCTTCGGCGCTTCGATGCCGAGGGTCTGGCGGGCAAGTTCGGGATCGGTGCGGGTCTTCATTACCGCCCGGGCATAACGGGGCATCTGTCCGCCGATTTCGTTGAACAGGGTCATGCCCAGCTGGGGGCGCACCTGCTCCACGGCGCGTGCGTTGTCCGCCACTGTCGGCGGCTTGATGGCGTCGACCCGGCCAACGATGAAGACGAAGGGCCCGCCGCCACCGGCCGCGAAGACCCCGCCCTTTGCCGCGCTGAAGGCCTGGGCGAAGGCTTCCTGGGGCAGGGGCCCCTGCTCGCCTGAGGCCTGCCGGGTCAGGCCCGGAAGCTGGGTAAGCTGGGTTCCGACGCTCTGCGCCACCTTGGCCATATCCTCACCCTTGCGCACGCGCTCAGCGAGGGCCTCAGCCTTCTCCCGCAGGCGCTTGGACATCTCCTGGCCCATCCAGGCCCGGGTGAGGGGTTGGCGGACCTCATCGAGCGGGGGCAGGGCCTTGGGGAGGACCTTGTCGACGCGAACGACGTAGGACTCCCCCTCGCCCTCGTCCTCGATCTGGCTTTCGCCCCCTTCGGGAAGGCGGAAGGCCGTCTGGATCAGCTTGGCCGAAATGCCGGAGACCGGCTTACCGGAGGTATCGATACCCTGGTCGGCGACGGGTCCCAGCTTGATCACGGAGACCCCGGCCTTGGCGGCGGCCTCGTCCAGATTGGCTCCGCCCGCCTGGGCATCATCGAAGACCTGGCTGATCTCGTAGACCCGTTCAGCCGCCAAGGTCTTGCGGGCTTCCGCCTCGAGCATGGGACGGATCGCATCGAGGGTCACGCTCTCTCCGGGCTGGATCCCGGTAACCTTGACCACGGCAAGACCCAGGTCGCCCTGGACGACGCGTACCTCTCCGGAGCCCATGGCGAAGGCCGCGTCGGCGGCCTTGCGGTCAACGACCGCTGTGCGGGGCTTGTCGGCATAGACCACCGGCTCCACGCCAGCGGCCTTGGCCGCCACGGCGGGATCCTCGCCCTTACCCAGCCGGTCCGCGATCTGCCGCGCGGCGGCCGCGTCCCGGGCCGGGATCTGCACGAGCGACCGGGTCTCGGGCCTGTTGAGGGCGTCCTTCCGGAAATCGAACTGCTTGCGGATATCCGCCTCGCTCACCGTCACCGAGCCAGCGAACTTGGCGGCGCTGAAGCGCACGACGCTCAGGACGCGGAACTCTGGCCGCATGAGGCGATCGGCGTTCTCCTTCATGAATGCGGTGAGCTGGGCCTCGGTGGGGGGCGCGGGCGGCTTTACGGCGGGCGGCCCGACCGCGAAGGCCGACACGTCCCGGGCCTCCTGGGCGAAGACCACGGCCAGGGCGGCATAGGCCCGCGGCGGCCTCAGCCCATCCACCAGCCCGGCGGCCATGTGCGACTGGGCGATATCGTCCCGGACGTTCCGCTCGAAGGCGGGGGCGGTCAGGTTGTTGCGCGCCAACGCGTCCTCATAGAGGCGCTTGTCGAACCTGCCGGACACCTGGTCGAAAAAGGCGGGGATCCGCTGGATCTCCCGGGTGATCAGGCTATCCGCCGGCTTCAGTCCGATCCTTTCGACCAGGGCGGCCACGGACTCCCGGTCGGCCAGCATTTCCAGGATTCGGGAATCGAACCGGTTCTCCACCGCCAGCTCAGTGCTGATCGGCTGGCCGGACTGGACCTCCAGATTTGTCTTTGCCCGATCCCATTCCGTCCGGAACTCGGCCGGGGTGATGCTGCGGCCTCCTGCATTTACCACTTCGTTGCTGGCGCGGGTCTTGAAGACGTCGCTGACTCCCCAGACGGCGAAGCTGAGGATCAGCAGCCCGATGAGGACGGCGGCGACCCAGGACTTGGCGAAGACGCGGATGGCGGCGAGCATGAGATCCTTCCCGGCCCGGACAGCGGGCGCTTTGCAAGGGCGGGTATAGAACCTCGCCCCAAGGTGCGGCAAGCTTGGCCTCGGCAGTCGGGTGACAGCCGGCCCGCCTTATCGTATCCGCCCAACAGCAGAACCTGAGACGTGCGGACGGAGACAGCGACGTGGGCAAGCTGATTGTCGGCAACTGGAAAATGAATGGACTGGGCCCGGCCCTGGTCGAGGCGCAGGCCGTGGCCGCCGGCCTGGGAGGCCTTCCGGGCGACCGTCTGGGCAACTCTGGGGTCCGGGTCGGGCTCTGCCCGCCCGCCACCCTGGTCGAGCGCCTGGCCCGGTGCCTTGCGGGCTCCTCGGTCCTCGTCGGCGGCCAGGACTGCCATGCCGAGGCGTCAGGTGCCTTCACTGGCGACGTCTCCGCCGAGATGCTTTCCGAGGCCGGAGCGGTCCTGGTCATCCTGGGGCATTCCGAGCGTCGCTCAGGCTACGGCGAGACCGATGCCCTGGTCGCCTCCAAGGTCGAGGCTGCCCTCAGGGCGGGCCTGGAGCCCATCATCTGCGTCGGTGAGACCCTCGCCGAGCGCGAGGCGGGCAGGGCGGTCGCCGTCGTCTCCACCCAGGTCCGCGGCTCCCTGCCCCAGGTCCTGGCCGGGCGTCCGTTCGCCTTGGCCTACGAGCCGGTCTGGGCCATCGGGACGGGCCTTACGCCGACCACGGCGCAGATCGAGGAGATCCACGCGGCGGTCCGGGCCGAAATGTCCGCTGTTCTCGGGGCTCCCGGAGCCCAGGCCCCCATCCTCTACGGAGGCTCGGTCAAGCCCGGCAATGCGGCTGAGATCCTGTCCGTATCCGAGGTCGGCGGCGCCCTCGTGGGCGGAGCCTCTCTCAAGTCTGCCGACTTCCTCGGGATCATTGCCGGGGCAGGCTGAAACCCCGAGGCCCGGTTTCAATGCCGCGTGGACTGGAAACCGGGCTCGGCCGATGCTAGATGACCCAGCTTCCCGGCCGGGTTCCCGGCCAGATCCTGCGGGTCATTCATGCTCGGGCTTCTGCTCACCCTTCAAATCCTCGTCAGCGTCGGCCTTGCCGTCGTGGTCCTCCTCCAGCGGTCCGAGGGCGGTGCCCTTGGAATGGGCGGCGGCAGCTCGAACTTCATGACCGCACGCGGGGCAGGGGATCTCCTGACCCGTACGACCTGGATCCTCGGCACTGCCTTCTTTGTCCTGAGCCTGGCTCTGACCCTGGTCACCGGTCGTGAGAAGGCCTCCAGCTCGGTCGTCGACCGGGTCAAGGTGGAGGGCCTGTCTCCCGAGGCCCTCAAGGCGCAGCAGACACCCGCCACGCCGGCTCCGGCCCAGGCACCGGTGACTGCGCCCGCGCCCTTCGAGGCGCCCCGGCCCACCGTGGACCCCTTCGGCGTCACGCCCGCACAGCCCGCAGCACCGCCCCCCGCGCCCCCGAAGTAGGGATCATCCACAGGTGAGCGATACCGCCGGTCTGCAACGGCAGGCGAATCGCGGCTAACTGGACTCCCATGGCCCGGTACATCTTCATCACCGGCGGCGTGGTCTCCTCCCTGGGAAAAGGTCTCGCCTCCGCAGCGCTCGGCGCGCTCCTCCAGGCGCGGGGTTATCGCGTGCGCCTGCGCAAGCTTGACCCCTATCTCAACGTCGATCCGGGGACGATGAGCCCCTACCAGCACGGCGAGGTCTTCGTGACCGAGGACGGTGCCGAGACCGACCTCGACCTGGGCCACTACGAGCGCTTCACCGGGGTCAACGCCGCCCGGGGGGACAACATCACCACTGGCCAGATCTACAAGACCATCATCGAGAAGGAGCGCCGCGGCGACTATCTCGGCGCGACGGTCCAGGTCATTCCGCACGTCACCGATGAGATCAAGGCCTTCGTCCTGTCCGATCCGGGTGAGGGCGTCGACTTCGTCCTGGTCGAGATCGGCGGCACGGTGGGCGACATCGAGGGTCTGCCCTTCTTCGAGGCCATCCGCCAGCTGGGCCAGGAGCTGCCGCGGGGCCTGGCCTGCTACATCCACCTGACCCTCTTGCCCTACGTCAAGACGGCCGGGGAGATGAAGACCAAGCCGACCCAGCACTCCGTCAAGGAGCTGAGGTCCATCGGCATCCAGCCCGACATCCTGCTGTGCCGCTGCGAGCAGCCCATCCCGGCAGCCGAGCGCCGCAAGATCGGCCAGTTCTGCAATGTCCGGGAGGGCGCGGTCATCCAGGCGATGGACTCGCCCAACATCTACGCCGTGCCCATCGACTATCACGAGCAGGGCCTCGACCGGGAAGTGCTCGACGTCTTCGGCCTTCTGGGAACCGCCCCCGAGCCCGACCTGTCCGGCTGGCAAAGGGTATCCGACCGCATGGCCCACCCCGACGGCGAGGTCACCATCGCCATTGTGGGCAAGTACACGGGCCTGACCGACGCCTACAAGTCGCTGGTGGAGGCCCTCGTCCACGGCGGCCTGGCCAGCAATGTTCGGGTGCGCCTGGACTGGATCGAGGGCGAGACCTTCGAGCACGACGAGGCCCTGATCGGCGAGCGGCTGGCCGGAGTCCACGGCGTAATGGTGCCCGGCGCCTTCGGGGAGCGGGGCGCCGGCGGCATGATCCGCGCCATCCAGTTCGCCCGCGTGCACCAGATCCCCTATTTCGGCATCTGCTTCGGCATGCAGATGGCCATGATCGAGGCGGCCCGGAACCTGGCCGGCCTGGCCGAGGCCTCCTCCACCGAGTTCGGGCCCAGTGCCCAGCCGGTCGTCGGCCTGATGACCGAATGGACCCGTGGCAATGAACGCGAGACCCGCCTTGAGGGCGATGACCTGGGCGGCACCATGCGCCTGGGGGCCTACGACGCCGTCCTCACCCCCGGCTCCCGGGTGGCGGCCATCTACGGCACCGAGCACATCAGCGAACGCCACCGCCACCGCTATGAGGTCAACATCCGCTACCGGCAGGCCATCGAGGCCACGGGCCTGGCCTTCACCGGCCTGTCTCCCGACGGCGTCTTGCCCGAGATCTGCGAGCGCGCCGACCATCCCTGGTTCGTCGGCGTCCAGTTCCACCCGGAACTGAAGAGCCGCCCCTTCGACCCCCACCCCCTCTTCACCAGCTTCATCGGCGCCGCCAAGGACCGCAGCCGGCTGGTCTGAGACTGCGCGCCCCTAACCCCGGCTTGAATCCCCCGCACGATTGGGGCATAAGCGCCCACCTTGACGCGCTCCGGTTTCCGAGGCCGTTTATTCCCTGTCCGCCAGAGAGAGTCTCCCGTGGCCGTTCCGAAGCGCAAAACCTCCCCCTCACGTCGCAACATGCGTCGCTCGCATCATGCCCTGGGGGCCAACAACTACGTTGAGGACAAGGAAACCGGCGAGCTGAAGCGCCCGCACCACATCGACCTGAAGACCGGCATGTACAAGGGCCGCCAGGTCATCACGCCCAAGGAAGACTAGCTCTTTCCGAAGCGACAGAACTCCAGGGCGCGGCGCCGAAAGGCCCCGCGCCCTTTCTGATTCCCGTTCAGCGACGGGGCTCAGGCCTCCCAGGGATTGATGAGCGTGATCCCAAGCCCGCTGAAGTCGCCCACATTTCGGGTCGCCAGTTCAAGGCCGTAGGCAAGCGCTATGCCCGCGATCTGGAGGTCTGCGAGCTTGGTGGGGATCTGGTGGAGCCCCAACCCCTGGGCTCGCGCCAGAACAAGCAGTCGGGCCGCCGCCTGGGCCGCTGAGGTGTCGAAGGCGTAGATCCTGCTTCCAAAACGCCGAATGGCGCGGGCGATGGCGTTCTCCAGGGCATCCCGGCGCCGACCCGCCTCAAGCAGGCCGGCTCCGGCTTCCAGCTCGAAAATGGTGAGGCTCGAGATCGCCGCATTGGCGTGGTTTGCGTTCAGCCACCGGACCACGGTCTGCGAGGGTGCCAATCTCAGCGCCTCCGAGATCACGTTCGTATCGAGGAGGATCATTCCAGCGGCGCGGTGCGGACGGGCGCAGACCGGATCAGGTCCAGGGCGTCGTCGAGGTCGAACCCGGGCCGGGAGATCGCCATCAGCCAGTCGCCAAAGGGCTCGGCGTCGTCGGGAGATTCGGCCTCTTCCCGCGCCAGCCTGTCGAGGGTTTCGCGCAGATCCGCCTCGAGACTTTTGCCCCGACGTTCGGCGCGCAGGCGCAAGAGTTCCTTGGTCGCTTCATCGACCTTCCGGATCAGGATGTCGGCCATCAGAGGTCCCTCCAGAGGGCGAACGATATCACGATATCATTCTGCGCTCAATCTGCCGACCCCACCTTGCCTACTGCGTCCGCCCCCGCGCCTGGATGCCGGCCCTCCGGGCTTCGACCGCCTCAGGGGTCACGTGCCGGTTGTGGGCCGTCGACCGCGCCTGCTCCAGCTCCAGGCCCTGGCGAAGCGTCGTCTCATAGCCGTCGTCGATCATGCCCTTGTAGGTGACCAGCATGTCGACATCGATGGTCGCCATGTCCGCGGCCAGCTTCAGGGCCGTGGGCACCAGGTCCTCCGGCGCCACCACCCTGTTGACCAGGCCCCAGGCCTCAGCGGTCCGCGCATCCAGGAAGTTGCCCGACAGGCTCAGTTCCTTGGCCCGATAGGGTCCGATCAGCCGCGACAGCTTCTGCGACAGGCCCCAGCCGGGGGTAATGCCCACCCGGGCGTGGGTGTCGGCGAACCGGGCATTGGTGGAGGCGATCAGCACGTCGCAGGCCAGGGCCACCTCAAATCCGCCGGTGATGGCCACCCCGTTGATGGCCCCGATTACTGGCTTGCGGCAGGCGATCACCGCCCAGGCCGGGTTCTCCGAGGGCTCGGTGGCGTTCGCCGCCCTCAGCCCGTCCGGGTCGCTGCCCAGCTCCTTCAGGTCGAGCCCGGCGGTAAAAGCCCGCTCGCCCGCGCCGGTCAGGACGATCACCTTCACCGCCGGGTCGGCGTCCAGCCTCTGCAGCGTGGCGTGTAGCTCGGCCCTCAGCGCCCGGCTCAGGGCGTTCATGGCGTCGGGTCTGTTGAGGGTGACAAGGGCGACCTGGTCCTTGATGTCCACGAGCAGCATGAGGTTCCTCCTGGCGTCTGAAATCTGGCGAGCAGAGGAGGGGACCGCCCCGGGGGAAGTCAAGCGGGCG
>CAMCIK010000043.1 GCA_945874825.1 Phenylobacterium deserti
TCGCCGCTCCCGCCCGAGCCCGCCGCGACATAGAGCCCGCGGATGCCCTCACCGGGTGCAATGACGACCGTATCGGCGGCGGCCAGGCCGGCAAGGCCAGATCCTGCAGAGATTTCCCCGTCGTTGAGCACAGAGGCTCCAACCAGGAAGACGTCGCCGTCGCTGGAGATGATCCGGCCAAGGTTGACCACCCCGGCGTCCGTCTGACCCCGGGCCGTGAACGGTCCGCCGGCCAGGAAATCGGTGTTGGAGATATCGCGCGTCAGGAGGCCGATGGCACCGCCGGCGAGAATGCGCCCCTCGCTGCCGACCACTACGCCCTGGGGATTGACCAGGTAGACCGAGCCCGTGGAGCTGAGCGTCCCGCGGATCACGGACATCTGACTGCCGGTCACCCGGTTCAGGGTGGCACCCTGGCCATTCAGGATCGAGACCGCACCGCCCGGCCCGATGGAGAACGTCCGCCAGTCGATGATCCCGCGGGCAGAGGTCTGCTGGACCTGAAGGTTGCCGGCCATGGGCGGGCCAATGACCCCGGAGCCCGCCGTGAAGGCACCGTCCGTCGGAAGCTCGGGAACCCCTTGGGCGAGGGCGCTGCCCGCAAGGCCTGCGAAGACTCCAGCGAGAAGAAGGATTTTCAGTTTTCGGGTACGCCGGTGCGCCGGAGAGCAGGCAAGCCTCAGCGCAAGCGCCGTCGTCTCCACGTCCTCACCGGACGATCCGGAAACGTAAGCCTGAACTGCCACTGCCGCACTTTACCTCAGAAAAATCAGCCGTTGCCCGGAACTTGAGACCTCGGCTTTTCATATATCCGACTATCAGTCCTGAAGCCCGTGCAAAAGTAAATAGTTAACGGACGATTAAGTCAGATTCCCATTCCTATGTCTCCGCCCTGCCGACCTGGGAGCCCGGGCGGATGGGCTCTTCTCTCTCAAAAGGGCGAGCGTTCACGCGGTCTCGAAAACCAAACGGCGGGCGGCGACGGTCACGCTCTCGACCGACAGATCCATCATGTGACAGATCGCCTGCGAGAGGTCGGGATCCAGGGTCCGGATCTGGTCGAGGGTGCGGGCGCCCCGAAGGACCCGGCCCTTCTGCCCCCAGGGAGCGTAGGCCCGCTCGTCCGATGGCCCGAAGAGACCCAGGGTCGGGGCGCCGGCGGCTGCAGCGAGATGCATCAGGCCGGAGTCATTTCCAATGAAGAGCCGCGCAGACCCCAGGGCGGCGTGAAGGGTGACCAGGTCCGCCTTGCCGACCAGGTCTATGAAGCGCGCCCGGGGAACGACCGCCCGGAGTGTCGGCAGGACGCCGGCGTCTTGTGGGCCGCCCGCAACCAGGAGCCGGCCGCCCTCCAGGGGTCCGCCGGCACCGAGCATCTGGATGGCGACCTGGGCGAACCGCTCGACGGGCCAGGTCTTGCCAACCCAGTTCGCCGAGGGGCCGAGGGCGAGGATCGGCCCCTCCCCGGCCACAAGTTCGGCCGCCCGGCGGGCCGCGGCCTCGCCAACGTAGATGTGGGGCGAAGGCGGATCGTCCTGCAGGCCCAGAACCCGGGCGGCCTCGATGACCTTGTGAACGACCGGTCCGGCGACCCGCCGAAAGACGGCGCGCTTCCGGCGATTGAGCAGGCTGCTGATTGCGGATCCCCGGAGGTCAACCACCAGGCCCCAGGACTTTCGCCTGACCGTATTCCAGAGCCTGAACCAGTGCCCCCCGTCCCGGGACTTCTCAAAGGGGATCAGGGCCTCCAGGCCCGGGGCGTCCTCGAACAGAGGCGCGGCCGCCGGTCCGGCCACGATTGTGAACCGGGCACCCGGCACCTCCCCCGAGAGCCTATGGATCAGACCCGAGGAGAGGACAGCGTCTCCGATCCGCGTGGCGGTGATGAAGAGAATCGGAAAGGGCGAAGGCGACATTTCGGATAAATAGTCCCACGCTAGGTAAGGCTCCAGCCGCCGGAGGTTTCCCACCATGACATTCTGCGTCCGCCTTGCCGACAGGGCCCTGGTCGAGGTGTCGGGTCCAGACCGCACCAGCTTCCTGCAGGGCCTCCTCAGCCAGGACGTCGAGACCCTCGCCCCGGGGGAGGTGCGCTACGGTGCCCTGCTGGCGCCGCAGGGACGTCTGCTCTTCGACCTCCTCGTCATCGGCCGGCCAGAGGCGATCTGGCTGGAGGTCGAAGCCACGCGCAGGGACGACATTCTCGCCCGGCTACGGATCTACAAACTCAGGGCCAAGGTTGAGATCCGGCCGCTGGAGTCGGACACCTGGGTCGCCTGGCCGGATTCGCCCGGCCCGGACTGGGTCGCCGATCCCCGTCGACCTGGCCTGGCCTTCCGGGCCTGGGGGCCGGACCCAGCGCCCGAGACGACCGCGGCCCCGGAGGACTGGCGGCGGCGGCGTCTGGAGTTCGGGATCGGCGACGCCGAGGACTTCGACTTCGACAGGGACTATCCCATCGAACTCAACTTCGACCTGGTCGGCGGGATCGACTTCGCCAAGGGCTGCTTCGTGGGGCAGGAAACGACGTCCCGGATGAAACGCCGGGGGCAGGTCCGTACCCGCCTCCTGCCCTTGCATTTCGAAGGCCCGCCACCCCCTCGGGGTTCAGAGGTCCTGCGCGGCGAGCTGCGGGCTGGAGAGGTTCGATCAGGCGTCGACGGCCTGGCCCTGGCCCTCCTGCGGCTGGACCGGCTGGATGGCGACCTGACCGTGGACGGCAGACCCGTCCGGGCCGATCCAGCGTCCGGTGTTGAGCCCTGAAGCCGCTTTGCCTTGCCGCCAGCAGGCTTGCGCTGCGACGTTGGCGGCATGACTGACAGTCTGATTCGTTGCAGCTGGCGCGGCATGGCGGGGGACCCGCTGTACGAGGCCTACCACGACCAGGACTGGGGCGTGCCGGAACGCGACCCCGAGGCCCTCTGGGAAAAGCTCGTCCTCGACGGCTTCCAGGCCGGCCTCGCCTGGATCACGATCCTGCGAAAGCGCGAGGGCTTCCGCGCCGCCTTCGCGGGTTTCGATCCCGAGGTGGTGGCGCGCTTCGGGGAGGCTGACCGGGCCCGGCTCCTGGCCGATACGGGCATCGTCCGGTCCGGCGCCAAGATCGACGCCGCCATCTCGAGCGCCCGAATCTACCTCGACATGCGCGAGGCCGGGTTGGATTTCTCGGACTTCCTCTGGGGCTTCACCGGCGGCCGCCCGATCCAGACCTTCGCCGAAGGCCCACAGGACGTGCCCGCTGAAACTCCCCTCAGCCGGGAGATCTCCGCCGCCCTGAAGGCCCGGGGCTTCCGTTTCGTCGGGCCCGTCATCGTCTACGCTTTCATGCAGGCCGTGGGCATGGTCAACGACCACCTGGTGACCTGCCACCGCCACGGACCCGTCCTGGAGATGGGCCGGTGACGTCCCGCAAGGGTCCGGACCTCAGCCTGGAGGCGGCCCATCCCTGGCCCGTCTGCGGCGTGGACGAGGCCGGTCGGGGTCCCTGGGCCGGCCCGGTCAGCGCCGCCGCCGTCATCCTCGACCCGGCCCGGACGCCGGCGGGCCTGGACGACTCCAAGAAGCTCGGCGAGCGCCGTCGCGAAGCCCTGGAGGTCGAGATCAAGGCCAGCGCCCTGGCCTGGGGGGTCGGCTTCGCCAGCGTCGGGGAGATCGCCGAAGTCAACATCCTGCAGGCGACCGGCCTGGCCATGCGGCGGGCGGTGGAGGCCCTGGCGATGGCGCCGGCCTTCATCCTGGTCGACGGATCCTACCGCTTCGACCTACCGGCGCCCGTGCGGCCGGTCGTCAGAGGCGACAGCCTGTCCGCCTCGATCGCCGCCGCCTCCATCCTGGCCAAGACCGCCCGGGACCGGGTGATGGTCGAGTTGGACCAGGCCTGGCCGGAATACGGCTTTGCGGCCCACAAGGGCTACCATGCCCCTGTCCACGTGGAGGCCCTGCAGCGGCTGGGACCCTGCCCCGCCCACCGGATGAGCTGGGCTCCAATCCGGGCGCTATTGGATTCAACGGGTTAACGCTGCATTAACCCTATTTGTAAACGAAGCCTCAACCACGCTCAGCGAGGATTCCGAATCCGGTTTGCGAGCACGAAGGGCTGGGCGTGACCCCCAACACCATTATCCAGGCCGACACCATTCTCCAGGGTGACTGCATCGAGATCCTGAAGGGCCTGCCCGACCGGTCGGTGAACCTGGTCTTCGCAGATCCGCCCTACAACCTCCAGCTGGGCGGCGACCTCCTGAGGCCGAACAATTCCCGCGTGGATGCCGTCGATGACGACTGGGACCAGTTCGAGAGCTTCGCCACCTACGACGCCTTCACCCGGGCCTGGCTGACGGAATGCCGGCGCGTGCTGAAGGACGACGGTGCCCTTTGGGTGATTGGCAGCTACCACAATATATTCCGTGTAGGGACGGCTCTCCAGGACCTGGGCTTCTGGATCCTTAACGACGTGGTCTGGCGCAAGACCAACCCCATGCCGAACTTCAAGGGCGCGCGCTTCACCAATGCCCATGAAACCCTGATCTGGGCAGCCAAGGGCCGGGGCACCAAGCGCTACACCTTCAACTATGACGCCATGAAGATGGCGAACGACGAACTTCAGATGCGTTCGGACTGGACCTTCCCCCTCTGTACCGGAGAGGAGCGGCTCAAGGACGAAACCGGCGCCAAGGCCCACCCAACCCAGAAGCCCGAGGCGCTTCTGCACCGGGTCCTGCTGGCCTCGACCAAGCCCGGCGACATCGTCCTCGACCCCTTCTTCGGCACGGGCACGACCGGGGCCGCGGCCCGCCGCCTGGGCCGCCGCTATGTCGGCATCGAGCGCGAGACCGAATATGTCGAGCTGGCTCGGGAGCGGATCGCCCGGGTCCAGCCTGTCGCGCCTGAGGACCTGCAGGTCACAGGCTCCCGGCGCGCCGAGCCCCGGGTGCCCTTCGGCCAGATTCTCGAGGCCGGCCTTCTTCATCCGGGAGACGTCCTTTACTGCCCGAGGGGCGAGCGCGCCGCCCGTGTCCGCGCTGACGGATCCCTGGCGACGGGCGACCTGACCGGCTCAATCCACAAGGTCGGCGCCATGGTCCAGTCCGCCCCGGCCTGCAACGGCTGGACCTACTGGCACTTCCGCACCGACAAGGGCCTGACCCCCATCGATGTACTGCGGGCCCAGGTCCGGAGCCGCCTTCCCGGCTGAGTCCGGGTTGAGCCAGGGTCCGGGGTGGCGGCGTTTTTCGCTTTGCCCCGCCCCGGGCCGCTCTAAGCTGGCGTGATGAACCCACGCATCCTGGTCCTGACCTTGTCGACCTTCGCCTTCGGGTCGACCGCCTTCATCTTCGCAGGCGTCCTGGAGACCATGGCGGGTGACCTGGGCGTGACCACGGCGGTCGCGGGCCAGCTCCAGACCTCCTATGTCCTGATCTCCGCCCTCCTGGGTCCGGTCATGGCCTGGATGCTCGGGCGCGCCGATCGCAAGCTCCTGCTGGTCGCTGCCCTGGTCGTCGGGGCCCTGGCCAACCTGGCCTGTGCGCTGGCACCCAACTTCCACGTCCTCCTGGTCCTGCGCAGCGTCGTGGGCCTGGCCGCGGCGATCGCCGGACCCGCGGCCAGCGTCGCCGCCGCCGCCCTGGTCCCGCCCGAGCGTCGCGGGTCGGCGGTGGCCATGGTGATGGGCGGCATGACCATGGCCTTCGTCATCGGCATTCCCCTGGGCAGTTTCGTCGGCGCCCACTTCGGCTGGCGCTCGACCTTCGTCCTGGCCGCAGTACTGACGGGCATCGCCTTCGTCGGCGTCGCTGCCCTGATGCCATCGGTCAGGCCTTCGCCGCCCGCCCCTGGCAGCCGAATCGCCTTCTCGCCCCTGCTGCCCCTCTATGCAGCGACCTTCCTGTCCTTTGCCGCCAACATGACCGTGAACCTGTTCATCGCCCCCGTGGTGCGGGTCGGGGCCGGGGTGACGGGCGCCGAGGTTGGCCTGTTCCAGATGGTGATTGGCCTGGGCTCGATCGCCGGCCTGTACCTGGGCGGACGCGCGGGCGACCGCGGCGAGGGCAAGGAATGGCTGATGGTCTGCTTCCTGGGCCAACTCGTCGCCATGAGCCTACACTTGGCCGCCACCCACCACCTGACGCCGCCCGGGCTTCCCAGCCAGCTGCTCGTTGCCCTCGCCATTCTGACGGCCTCAACCTCACTTTTCTCCCTTATGCCGGTCCTGTCCTCGCGGATCATCCAGACCAGCCAGGGCGCGCCCATTGCCATGGCGCTCAACGGATCGGTCAACTCGATGGGCCAGGCCCTAGGGTCGGCCGTCGGCGGCTTCGCCCTGGCAACCCTGGGGGTGCCGGGCATCCCCCTGTCGGCGATCTTTATCTCGGTCACGGGCCTTGCCCTGACCGCCCTCTTCATTCCCCGTCGCGCATCGCCAGAGCCCGTCGGGCCGCCTTGAGGAAAACGCTCGGCAGGTCACCCAGGGCGTCCAGGGAAAGCCATTCTACATCGGTCGCCAAACCCTCGGCGGCCAATACCCTCAGCTCCAGGCTGAAGTGAGTGAAGACGTGATCCACCGCGCCAGCCTCCCGCCAGTCGAGCCTCGCAGGTGCCGCTGCCGCGATCGCCTCTGAATCGGGACCTGACAGCGTCCAGTCCGTAGTCGGCAGGCCCAGCATGCCACCCAGCAGGCCCCGGGGCGGCCGCCGGACCACTGCGACGTTATCACCATTCCTCAGTACAAAGACGATACCAGACCGGATGGGGCGAGCTGCGCGGGCGGACTTCCGGGGCCAGGCCTCGGGTGTCCCCGACGCCCGGGCGGCACAATCCTCAGTTGCTGGACAGAGGTCGCAGCGCGGCGAGCGAGGCCGGCAGACAGTGGCGCCAAGGTCCATCAGGGCCTGGGCCCAGTCCCCGGGTGCCCCGGCCTCGACCAGGCCCGCGGCCAAGCTCCGCAGTTCCGGGCGCGCCGCAGGCAGGGGCGTCTCGACCGCAAACAGCCGCGACATGACCCGCTCGACATTGCCGTCCACCACATTGGCCGGACGGTCGAAGGCGATGGCAGCCACTGCCGCGGCCGTGTAGGGGCCCACGCCCGGCAGGTCGAGCAGGCCCGCCTCGGTGTCCGGGAAGCGGCCGTCGAAGCGATCGCGGACCGCTCGGGCACAGGCCAGGAGATTGCGGGCCCGGGCGTAGTAGCCAAGGCCCGCCCAGGCCGCCATGACCTCTGCATCCTCGGCGTCGGCGAGGTCGCAGACCGTCGGCCATCGGGCCAGGAAGCCGGCATAGTAGGGGGTCGCATGCGCCACAGTGGTCTGCTGCAGCATGACCTCGGACAGCCAGACCCGGTAGGGATCGGGCACCGGGCCCGGCCCCGTACCTGCCCCGGACCTTGGAGCCCGCCGCCAGGGTAGGTCCCGGGCGGAGGCCCGATACCAGTCGAGGAGGCGGCTTTGGAAGCGCTCGGAATCCATGGCCCGAGCCTAGTGGGTTTGCGGGCGGGCGGAAGGGCGGATGCGCTGGATCGGGACTCGTATCCAGGGCTGAGGGCGGGCTAGGATACGTCCCATGCCCAGCCGCAAGCTTCCCACCGCCGCCGAGGCCGCCGAGATCCTGACGCGGCGCAGGACGCGTCCGGCCCGGCGTGCGGCTCCGCCCGCCGGGCGCAGCCTTGCGCCCCTGCTCAAGTCGCTGGACGCCCGGTTCGGCCAGGGCCCCGCCGCCCTCCAGGCCCGGTGGGCCGAGATCGTCGGGGCGGACCTGGCCCGCCGGACGGAGCCAGTCCGTGTGTCGACCGCCCGGGGCGGCGCCCCCGGCGTGCTTGAGATCCGCGTCGCGGGGCCGTCCGCGACCCTGATCCAGCACCGCAGCGCGGAAATCCTCGACCGGGTGAACCTGTTTCTGGGCGCCGGCGCGGCCGGACGGCTCCGGGTGGTCCAGGGCCCCCTGCGCGGAACCGGCTCCACCCCGCCCGGCCAGCCCGCTTCGCGACGGCGGGCACCGCCCCTGGACGCCGCCGTGGAGGCTGCCCTGGCCGAGGCCGCCGAGCCGGCCCGAAGCGATCGGCTGAAGCGCGCCCTTGTGTCCCTCGGCCGGTCCGTCCACAGAAACCCGGCGCCTGGGGCCTGATCCCACGGCTCCACGCGGTCCCGGACGCGTAAGAATCGGGGTTTATTCGTCATACCTGCGATTTTCTGGAGGTCTCATGTCCCGGTTCAGCCCCCTCGCCCTGATCGCCGTCGCCGGCCTCCTCCTGCTTGCGGCCTGCAACCGCGGGTCGGCAGCCTCCAGCGACGACATGTCCCTGGGTGATCCCAAGGCCCCCGTGAAGATGGTGGAGTACGCCTCCGCCAGTTGCACGCACTGCGCGACCTTCAACAACACGGTCTTCCCGACCTTCAAGGCCAAGTACATCGACACCGGCAAGGTCCACTACACCCTCAAGGAATTCCTGACCCCGCCCAACGAGCTGGCGGCGGCCGGGTTCCTCACAGCGCGCTGCGCCGGCAAGGAAAAGTACTTCAGCGTGCTGGACGCCATCTTCCGCAGCCAGCAGGAGATTTTCCAGACCGGGGACATGCGGGGCGTCCTCCTGCGCGTAGCCCAGTCGGCGGGGCTGACCGAGAGCCAGTTCAACACCTGCATCACCGACGAGACGGCTCTCAAGGCGCTGAACGCTCGGGTCGAGCGGGCGATCAAGCAGGACAAGATTGCCGGGACCCCCGCCTTCTTCATCAACGGCAAGTCCGTGGGCTCGGGTGAAATCAGCCTGGCGGCGCTGGAAAAAGCCGTCGCTGAAGCCTCGAAGTAAGGGCAACCGGTCAGGCAGGTGCAGTTCCAGCGGCTCAGACTCTCTGGTTTCAAGTCCTTTGTCGAAGCAACCGAGCTTCGCATCGAGCCCGGGATCACGGGTGTCGTAGGGCCGAACGGCTGCGGAAAGTCCAACCTGCTGGAGGCCCTGCGCTGGGTGATGGGCGCCAATTCCGCCAAGGCCATGCGGGCCGGTGGGATGGATGATGTCATCTTCGCCGGTTCGGGAGGTCGCGCCTCGCGCAATCACGCCGAGGTGGTGCTGACGATCGACAATGCGGAGCGGCGTGCACCGGCCGCCTACAATGACAGTCCCGTATTGGAGGTGGTCCGCCGGATCGACCGCGGCGAGGGATCGACCTACCGAATCAACGGCCGGGAAGTGCGCGCCCGGGACGTCCAGCTACTCTTCGCCGACGCCTCGACCGGATCAAATTCCCCCGCCCTGGTGCGCCAGGGGCAGATCTCGGAACTGATCGCTGCCAAGCCCCAGAACCGGCGCATGATCCTCGAGGAGGCGGCCGGCGTGTCCGGCCTTCACTCCCGTCGCCACGAGGCCGAGCTCCGGCTGCGGGCGGCCGAGACCAACCTTTCGCGCCTGGACGACATCGCACGGGAACTGGAGTCAGCCCTGAACCGGCTGAGGCGGGAGGCCCGCAATGCCGAGCGCTATCGCCGCCTGTCCGCCGAGATCCGGACCCTCCAGGGGGCGGTCCTACATGCCCGATGGAGCGAGGCCGGCGAGGCCGTTGCCCGGCTCTCCACCGAGACCCGTGAGGCCGTCCAGGGGGTCGAGGATACCGCGCGGGCGGCGGCGGCGGCAAGTGCCCGGTCGGCCCTGGCCGAGGCGGCCATGCCGGCCCTGAGGGATGCCGAGACACTGGCCGCAGCCGTGCTCAACAAGCTGGCCATCGACCGCGACCGCCTGGAGCGCGAGGCCGAGGCCCTGGCCGACGAGGTCCGGCGGCTTGAGGCCGACATCGCCCGGATCGACGCTGACCGGGCCCGGGAGACCCAGGACTCGGCCGACGCGGCTGAGGCCCTCTCCCGCCTGGCGATGGAGGTGGCCCGGCTGGAGTCGGAAATCGCCGCGGCGCCGTCGCGGGGCCCGGAACTCGAGGCCGCCCTACGGCGCACGGAAGCCGAGCGCGAACAGGCTCAGGCCGAGGTCGAGGCCCTGACCGCCCGGGTCGCTGCAGAGTCTGCCGGGCGAAGGGCGGCCGAGGCGCGGGTCGAAGAGGCCCGGGGCCGGGTGGCCAGGACCCGCAGGGCCCTGGAGCAGGCCCAGCGCGAGCGCGAGGCCCTGTCGGGAGACGAAGGCCCCGAGGCCCTCGCGGCGACCCAGGCCCTGGCGGAGGCCGAAGCCCGGCTCGCTGCCGTCCGCGCCGAGCTGGAAGCGATAGAGACCTTGCGGACTGACGCCGCCGAGCTGGAGTCCCAGGCCCAATCCGCCGCGCGCGAGGTGCGGGCCCGGCTCGACTCCGCTGAGGCCGAGGCCCGGGGACTGAGCCGGCTCCTCGAGGACGGCGGTTCGGAGGGGCACGCCCCCGCCGTGGACTCCATCCTTCCCGAACGGGGCCTGGAGGCCGCCCTGGCAGCGGCCTTGGGTGACGACCTCGACGCGGCCCTTGATCCTTCAGCACCGGCCTTCTGGGGCGGCGCTGCAAAGCCGGATGTCCGGCTTCCGGACGGCGCAGAACCTCTCGCCGCCCGGGTCCGGGCACCTGGCGCCCTTGAGGCACGCCTGGCCCTGGTGGGCCTGGTCCGGCGCGAGGATGGCGACCGGCTGGCCCTCAGCCTGGCGCCGGGGGTGCGCCTGGTCTCCCGCGAGGGCGACCTGTGGCGATGGGACGGCTTCACCGCCCGGGCCGACGCCCCCCGCGCCGCTGCGGTCCGGATGGCCCAGAGGGCGCGGCTTGCAGAGCTGGAAGCCCTGCTGGCGGACCTCCGCCCGGAGGCGGAGGCCTCCGCGACGACAACCCGCACGGCTTCGGAAAGCCTGGCCACGGCCGAGCAGGCGGTCCGCGAGGCCCGACGCCAGCCAGCGGCGGCTGAGCAGGCCCTCGCCCAGGCCCGGCAGGCCCGGGAACGCCATGACCGCGAGGCCGCGCGCCGGGACGCCCAGCGCCAGTCTCTCGACGAGACCATCCGACGTTTCGACGCCGAACGCGTCGAGACCGAGACCGCCCTGGCGACCGCCGAGGCCGAGGCCGCGACCCTGGGCGGCGAAAGCGACGGCGCCGCCCGGCTCGAGGCCGCAAGGGCCCTGACGGCACCTGCGGTGGAGGCCGCCGCCCAGGCCCGGGCCGCCCTCGACACCGAGGTGCGCGAGCGTGAGGGGCGCCGCCGCCAATTGGACCGGGTCCTGTCCGAGCGCGAGGACTGGTCGCGCCGGTCTGCCGCCGCGGAGACCCGTCTGGAACGGCTGGTCGCCGAGCGTGTCCGGGCCCTCGGTGCCCTGGACGCGGCCCGGGAAAAGCCCTCGACCCACGCCGAGCGTCTCCAGGCCCTGCTTTCCGATCTGGGCCAGGCCGAGGCCCGGCGGGCGGCTGCCGGGGACGCCCTGGCCGCAGCTGAGGCCGAACGCGCAGAAGCCACCCGGGAGGC
This sequence comes from Phenylobacterium deserti, assembly GCA_945874825.1. Taxonomy (GTDB): domain Bacteria; phylum Pseudomonadota; class Alphaproteobacteria; order Caulobacterales; family Caulobacteraceae; genus Phenylobacterium; species Phenylobacterium deserti_D. The sequence continues at coordinate 11,404 of CAMCIK010000043.1, forward strand.
CCGCGCCTGCGACGCCGCCGCCTCGGAGGTCCGCGAGCGGCGGGCAGGGCTGGACGCCCGGCTGGAGGCCGCCCACGAACGGCTCGCTGAGATCGCCGGCCAGATCCGCGAGACGGCCAAGGTCGAACCCGAGGCCCTGGCCCGGGCCCTGGCCGACGAGGCCGTGGCCATCCCGTCGGAGGCCGGCGGGATCGAGGCCCACCTCTACGCCCTCGAGCGCCAGCGTGAGGCCCTGGGAGCGGTCAACCTGAGGGCCGAAGAGGAGAGCCGGGAATATGCCGAGCGCCTCGATACCCTGCGCACCGAACAGGCCGACCTGTCGGGTGCGATCGGCAAGCTGCGCCAGGGCATTAACGAGCTCAACGGCGAGGGCCGCGAGCGCCTGCTGGCCGCCTTCGATGTCATCAACGGCCACTTCCAGGCCCTTTTCCAGGCCCTGTTCGAGGGCGGCCAGGCCGAGCTGAGGCTTGTGGAGTCCGACGATCCGCTCGAGGCGGGACTCGAGATCTTCGCCTGCCCTCCGGGCAAGCGCATGGCGGCCATGAGCCTGATGAGCGGCGGGGAGCAGGCCCTGACCGCCTGCGCCCTGATCTTCGCCGTCTTCCTGGCCAACCCGGCCCCGATCTGCGTCCTGGATGAGGTGGACGCCCCCCTCGACGACGCCAATGTCGACCGGTTCTGCAACATGCTGGACGAGATGCGCCGGCGCACCCGCACCCGGTTCATTGCCATTACCCACAACCCCGTCACCATGGCGCGAATGGACCGGCTGTTCGGGGTCACCATGGCCGAGCGGGGGGTCTCGCAGCTGGTTTCGGTGGACCTGCGGCAGGCCGAGGCCCTGGCGGCGGAGTAGCCCGATCGCGGGAATCCCCGAACGGCGGGAGAGAGCCGGGGCCCCGCCCTCTTTCAGGGTCAAATTTCTATTCGATTTCAATGCGTTAAAAGGTACTCGCTCAGCCTTGACGCACTGCAACCGCTTCTATAGGTTCCGGCCGGAAATCCAGCCCGGGGTCCTGGCCTCCGCCAGGGCCGTCAGAACGTGTGACCCATGCCAGGATCGGATCCATCGAGGGAAGAGGCCATTCGTCGGCTTGACGAGCAGGCTACAGCCCTCGAAGCGCGCACCACGCGGGAGGTTCCGGAGCATGGGGCCAAGGCGTCGGGCTATGGATACCGGATCATGGCCCTGCTTCTTGGCGGGGTGTTCGTGGGCCTGGGGTTCGGAGCGGTGGTCGACTTCCTGGTTGGCTCGGCACCCTGGGGAATGATCGTCGGGGTCCTGGGGGGCTTCGCCGTCTCGATCTGGATGGTCGTTCGTTCGGCCAAGTTGTACAGCGCCGAGGCGGCGCGGGATTGGGGCCCTCCGCGGGACCTGCCCGACGACGCTGAGGACGGGGACGATTGAAGGAGTTCAAGGCGGCATGGCCAGCCCGATGGAACAGTTCAAGATCCAAGAGGGTCTACAGCTGCCGACCGTGCCTCTGCCTGGCGGTCTCGCAATAGACTTGTCGCTGAACAACTCGATCATGGCCATGCTGATCGCAGCCGGCTTGGTTATCGCCTTCTTCACCGTGGCAACAAGCCGTACGGCCGTGGTGCCTGGCAGGGTCCAGCTGATGGCTGAAGGGGTCTTCAGCTATATTGACGACATGGCGGCGGGGATCATCGGTCCCGAGTCCCGCAAGTTCTTCCCCTATGTCTTCTCGATGTTCCTGTTCGTCCTGTCGATGAACATGCTGGGCCTCTTCCTGGCCTTCACGGCTACCTCCCAGCTGGCGGTCACCGGGACCCTGGCGTTGATAACCTTCCTGCTCGTGACCATCGTTGGCTTCGCGCGAAACGGCATCAGCATGTACAAGCTCTTCGTCCCGGAGGGCACACCTTGGTACATGCTCTTGCTGGTGACGCCGATTGAGATCATTTCCTTCTTCCTCCGCCCGGTGACCCTCGCCCTGCGACTGTTCGGCAACATGCTGGGCGGCCACGTGGCTCTGAAGGTCTTCGCGGGCTTCGTCTACTCCCTCGCGAGTCTGGGTGCCGTGGGCATCGTAGGTGCCATCCTTCCCCTGGCGGGAGTTGTCGCCCTGACGTCGCTGGAGTTCCTCGTGGCCTTTCTCCAGGCCTTCGTCTTTGCGGTTCTGACCTGCGTCTACCTGAACGACGTGGACAACCTCGGCCATCACCATTGACGGCCGGGCCCTCACTCACCCTCATTTCATTACTCAACCAGGACTAAAATCATGGAAGCGGAAGCGGCTAAGTACATCGGCGCGGGTCTGGCAACATTCGGCATGATCGGCGCGGCCATTGGCGTCGGCACCATCTTCGGGAACTTCCTGTCGGGCGCGACCCGCAACCCGTCGGCGGCCGGCGGCCAGTTCACCAACCTCATCCTCGGCGCCGCCCTGACCGAGGCCTTGGGCATCCTTGCCTTCGTGCTGGGCCTGCTCATCCTGTTCAGCTGAGTTCAACTGATCCTGCGGAGACGCCGGCCGGCCTGAGGGTCGGACGGCGAAACCGAATCCTGAGGACGTCTTAGCCAAATGGCCGCCGAAGAGATCCCTCACGTCCCCGGTGCCGTACCCTCGGCCCTGGAGGGTGCGTACGCCGGAACCGCGACCGCCGAAAACGGCGGCGGGGGCGGACTGCCCCAGTTCGAGGTCGAATATTGGGGCGGCCAGATCGTCTGGCTGCTGCTGATCTTCTTCGTCCTCTATATCCTCATGTCGAGGGTCTTCATCCCGCGCCTTCGCAGGGTGCAGGATACTCGCGCCCAGACTATCGCCTCGGCGGTGGCTGAGGCCCGCAGGGTGCAGGATGAGGCGGACGACCAGGCGGCTGCGGCCCGCGCCGAGATCGACCAGGCCCGCACCCGGGCCCGCATCGTTGCGGCCGAGGCCAAGGCCAAGGCCAACGCTGAGTTCGCGACCCGCCAGGCCGAGGCCGATGCCCGCATCGCCGAGGAAGTTGCCGCCGCTGAGACCCGCATCCGCGGCCTTCGCGACTCGGCTATGGCCAGCGTCGGTGATATCGCCGTCGAGACGGCCGGTGCCATGGTCCAGCGCCTGACCGGGACCGCGGTCTCCGCCGCCGACCTGCGCGCCGCCGTCAAGGGAGCCGCCTGATGAATCCCTTCCACATCTCCTTCGATCCAAGCAAGTCGGAGACCTGGATCGGGGTCGGCCTGCTGATCTTCTTGGGCATTGTCGTGTTCGTGGCCAAGGCCCCGAAGATGATCGCTGGCCAGCTCGACGCCAAGCGGGACGCCATCCAGCACGACCTGGACGAGGCCGCCCGCATCCGCGCCGAAGCTGAACGTCTCCTGGCCGAGCTAAAGGCCGAGCGCGTGACAGCTGAGGCTCAGGTCCGCGACATGCTGGCCGCCGGAGTGGAACAGGCACGGGCCTACGAGGCCGACGCCAGGGTCCGGCTGGAAGAGTCCCTGGCCCGTCGCCAGCTACTGGCCGAGCGCAAGATCGCCAACGCTGAGGCCCAGGCCGAAGCCGAGGTTCGTGCCGCCGCCGTGGATCTCGCCGCCCATATGGCCGAGCGGGTCATGGCCGAGCGCCTTGCAGGCACCAAGTCCGATCCCCTTGTGGATCGCGCCATTCCCCTGATCGCCGAAAAGCTCGGCTGAGGTCGTCAGGCCGCCACCTTACGGCGGTTCTTCGTCTTCTTTCGCGACTTCACGAGAAACCGGAAGCGCTTGGGCAGGATCAGGCGTTCAATCCGAAGTGACTGTTGCCAGGCGAAGGGGACGAACTCCGGATCCCGGCGCAGGAGCCGGCGGAGGGGCCGGACGAACCGGGGATGCCGGTTCTGGAAGCGGAGGAACTGCCGCTTCGCCCTGAAGGATCCCCTCAGCACCATCATCAGGCCGACGATTGCGACGGGCAGGCCGAAAGGGCCTGGAAGCGGCATACTGAGCACCCCGCCCACCACCAGGATCAGACCGCCCACGGTCAGCCCCGTCCGCACGATCCTGGACAGGATGGTGCGCGCCAGGGCGTCCGCCTCGCGGTAGACCGACCTTTTCTCCTTGGGCACCTCGGACACAGGCTTCAGTTCCGCTGACACGAGACGGCGGAAGGGGTCCGGGTCTCCGTTGAGGCTGAGATATGGGAGGCTCCGGCGACAGGAAAATGGCGCCGGCGCAACATTGCGGCCGGCCCGTCCGCCCGGGGGGCGGAGGCGCGCCGAAGAGGCGGGACCGGAGAAGTGTGCGCCACGGTCATCAGAACCCGAATCAGGGCCTCTGGCGGACCACTCCCGCCGCAGGCAGGACACAGGCTATGCGACCCCGGCCGGGGCGCGTAAAGCCGTCCGGGCCCGGGGGCGACCTCCTCCGGGCGGGCGGAAGCTGCTATTCGGCGGCGAGCGGCGCCGGCGCCACACCCGGCTCGGCCGGACGCCAGGTCAGGCGTGGCTTGCGGGCGGCCAGGGTCTCGTCCAGGCGACGCAGGGGCGCCAGGTGCGGCGCAGAGGTGAACCGGTCCATATCCCCCGAAAGCGCGGCGCCGGCCAGGCCCAGGAGGGCGTCGCAGAACCGGTCGAGCTCGGCCAGGGACTCTGACTCCGTCGGCTCGATCAGCATGGCCCCGTGCACCACCAGAGGGAAGTACATGGTCATCGGGTGGAAGCCCTCGTCGATCATGGCCTTGGCGAAGTCGAGGGTGGTGACCCCCGTCCCCTCCAGCCATCGATCGTCGAACAGGGCCTCGTGCATGCAGGGGCCGTCGGGGAAGGCGGCGCTCATCACGCCCGACAGGCGGGCCTTGATATAGTTGGCGTTCAGCACCGCATCCTCCGCCGCCTGGCGCAGGCCGTCAGCCCCGTGGCTGAGCATGTAGGCGTAGGCCCGGACGAACATGCCCATCTGGCCATGGAAGGCGGTCATGCGCCCGAAGGCCTGGGACGCCTCGGCCTCGGTCTCCTCCACCAGCCGGAAGCCCTCGCCGTCGTGGACCACCCAGGGGGTCGGGGCGAAGGGCGCAAGGGCTTCTGACAGGACCACCGGGCCCGAGCCCGGACCGCCGCCGCCATGCGGGGTGGAGAAGGTCTTGTGCAGGTTGATGTGCATGGCGTCGACGCCCAGGTCGCCAGGCCGGACCCGGCCGACGATGGCGTTGAAGTTGGCGCCGTCGCAGTAGAAATAAGCCCCCGCCGCATGGGTCAGGCGGGAGATCTCCAGTATGTCCCGCTCGAACAGGCCGCAGGTGTTGGGGTTGGTGACCATGATGGCCGCCACCTCGTCGGTGAGCTTGGCGGCGAGGTCCTCCAGGTCGACCCGCCCGTCCGCTGTCTGACCGATCTCCATCACCTCATAGCCGACGAAGGCCGCGGTGGCGGGGTTGGTGCCGTGGGCCGAGGTGGGGGTGAGGACCAGCCGGCGCCGGGTCTGGCCATGGGCCGCGTGGGCGGCGCGGATGGCCAGGAGGCCGCAGAGCTCGCCGTGGGCGCCAGCCTTGGGCGACAGGGCCACGGCGGGCATCCCGGTCAGGGTCTTCAGCCAGTGGGCCAGAAGGTCCATGAGGGCCAAGGCACCCTGGACCGCCGACACCGGCGCCAGGGGATGCAGGTCCGCAAAGCCGGGCAGGCGCGCCAGCTTCTCGTTGAGCCGGGGGTTGTGCTTCATGGTGCACGAGCCCAGCGGATAGAGGGCCAGGTCGATGGCGTGGTTCTTCTGGCTGAGGCGGACATAGTGGCGCACCGTCTCCGGCTCCGACAGGCCCGGCAGGCGCAGGGGCTCGGCCCGGACAAGTCCACCAAGGTCCTCGGAGCCCGCCTCCGGCTCGGGCAGGTCAACCCCCGTGCCAGTCCAGGAACTGCGCTCGAAGATCAGGGCCTCGTCCTGCAACAGGCCACGCCCGCCGCTGAGGGAGGCGAAACCAGCGCCGGGGGTGTCGGAAACAGGCCGAGTTGGACGGCCGACAGAATTCAGGCTCATCCGCGGGTCCTCCGGGACAGGGCGGCGACAAGGGAATCGATATCGGCGGCGGTGGTGGTCTCGGTGGCGGCCAGCAGCAGGACGTCGTCCAGGCCCGCCGGCGGGTCGAGCCGTGAGACCGGCACACCCGCCAGGATCCCCTCACCCGCCAGGGCCTCGACCAGGGCCGCGGCAGGCCCGGGGACCCGGATGGCGACCTCATTGAAGAACCGCGGCGTCAGCACCTCGACACCCGGGACAGCACCGAGGGCTTGGGCGAGGGTCCGGGCCCGGCCATGGTTGACCTCAGCCAGCCGGCGCAGGCCCGTCCCGCCCAGCAGGGTCATGTGGATCGAGAAGGCCAGGGCACACAGGCCAGAGTTAGTACAGATGTTCGAGGTCGCCTTCTCCCGGCGGATGTGCTGCTCGCGGGTCGAGAGGGTCAGGACGAAGCCCCTACGCCCCTCGGCGTCCACGGTCTCGCCGCAGAGCCGGCCGGGCATCTGGCGGACGAATTTCTCCCGGCAGGCGAAGAGGCCCACATAGGGCCCGCCGAAGTTCAGGCCGACCCCCAGGGACTGGCCCTCGGCCACGGCGATGTCGGCACCCATCTCGCCGGGCGTCTTCAGGAGGCCCAGGGCCACGACCTCGGTGGTAACCACAACCAGCAGGGCGCCGGCAGCGTGGGCGGCCTCGGCGATGGCGGTGACGTCGGTGACCGTGCCGAAGACGTTGGGCGTCTGGACGACCACGCAGGCGGTCTCGGAATCGATGGCGGCCAGGACGTCGGCCTCGGCGTCGACCGCCGCCGGACGCCGGGCAATTTCCATGCCCTCGGCTGTGGCGATGGTGGCGGTGACGGCGGCGTAGTGCGGATGCAGGCCGCCGGATAGGACCGCCTTGCGCCGGCGGGTGATCCGTCGGGCCATCATCACCGCCTCGGCGCAGGCCGTGGAGCCGTCGTAGAGGGAGGCGTTGGCCACCTCCATGCCCAGAAGGGCCGCGACCTGGGTCTGGAACTCGAACAGGACCTGCAGGGTCCCTTGGGCGATCTCAGGCTGATAGGGCGTGTAACTGGTCAGGAACTCCGACCGCTGGATGATGTGGTCCACCGTCGCCGGGACCTGGTGCCGGTAGGCGCCCGCGCCGCAGAAGAAGGGCCCGGCGCCGGCCGGCCGGTTGAGGGCCGCCAGGGCCGAGAGCTCGCGCTCCACCTCGATCTCGCCGGCGTGGTAGGGCAGGTCGACGGGGGCGGACAGGCGCGCCGGGGTGGGCACGTCGGCGAAAAGGTCGTCGGCGCTGGCGGCACCGATGACCCCCAACATGTGGCGGCGATCCGCCGCGTTCAGCGGGAGGTAACGCATGGCTCAGAGAGTCTCCAGGAAGGCGTCGTAGGCAGCGCGGTCCATCAGGGCGTCGTACTCGGCCCGGTCGGCGATCCGTACCCGGGCGAACCAACCGCCAGCCTCGGGCTCGGCATTGACCGTCTCGGGCGCGCCGGAGAGGTCGCCGTTGGCCTCGACCACCTCGCCGGAGAGGGGGGCATAGACGTCGGAGGCGGCCTTTACGCTCTCGACCACCGCCATGCCCTCGCCAGCCTTCAGGGCGCGGCCGGGTTCGGGCGTCTCGACATAGACCACGTCGCCCAGCTGCTCGGCGGCATAGGCGGTGATGCCGACGGTGGCGACATCGCCATCGAGAGCGACCCATTCATGGTCCTTGGTGAAGCGCATGGGAAAGGTCCTTTCAGGGTCGGCGGACATAGCGGTGGGGGACGAAGGGCAGGTCGGTGGTCTCGACGGGCCAGGTGCGGCCTCGGACCACCACGCCGAGCCTCTGCCCCGGCGCGCAGTGGGCGGGCGGGGCGAAGCCGATGGCGATGGGCACCCCAAGACTGGGCGAGAAGCCACCGGAGGTGACGACACCGACCTCGGCGCCATCGGTATCGACGATCACCGCGCCCTCCCGGGCGGGGGCGCCTTCCAGCACCTTCAAGGCGATTCGGGCCCGGGTCAGGGTGCCGGACATTTCAGCCAGGATCCGGTCTGCGCCGGGAAAGTCGCCACGCCGGCGACGGGATGGGGAAAGGGCGAAGGCCAGGCCCGCCTCGATGGGGCTCACCGAGGGGTCCACGTCGTGTCCGTAGAGAGGCAGGCCCGCCTCCAGGCGCAGGGAATCCCGGGCGCCCAGGCCGATCGGGCGGACGCGGGGGTCAGACAGCAGGGCGGCCCAGACCCGGGGCGCCTCGGCGGCGGGCAGGGAGATCTCGAAGCCGTCCTCGCCCGTGTAGCCCGAGCGCGAGACGATCAGGTCCACCCCGCCAAACCCGGTCAGGGCGGCGCTGTCCATGAAGCCCATGTCGGTGGCAGCCGGCACATGCGCCGCCAGGACCGCAGCCGCCTCAGGTCCCTGCAGGGCAAGGAGGGCGCGGTCCTCGATCCGGACAAGGCGGGCGTCACCTGACAGCTGTGCGTCCAGGAAATGGAAGTCCGCGTCCTTGCAGGCCCCGTTGACTACGATGAACAGGCCCTGGTCGTCCGGGCGGGCGGCCATCAGGTCGTCGAGGATCCCGCCCGTGTCGTTGAGGAGGACAGAATACTTTTGCCGCCCGGGTTTGAGGGCCGCGAAATCCCCCGGGGTAACGCCCTCGAAAGCCGACGTGGCGTCCGCCCCGAGGATCCGCGCCTGACCCATGTGGGAGACATCGAACAGGCCTGCGGACGTCCGGGTCCAGGCGTGCTCCTTCATCACCCCGTCGGGGTATTGGATGGGCATGTCGTAGCCCGCGAAGCCCGCCATGCGCGCGCCCGCGGCCAGGTGGGCCGCGTGCAGGGGCGTGCGCTTCAGTTCGGGTTCGCTCATCAGGGACTCCCGGCGACGACAGACGATCGCGCACCGGACTGGCCG
>CAMCIK010000044.1 GCA_945874825.1 Phenylobacterium deserti
CGCGCCGACCCTTCCGTGTAGCCGAAAGCGGGTGGGCGTCAGAAACCACTTCCCTAAGGCGCTCACCGGCAACGTGGGTGTAGATTTGAGGGGTCGCGATGTCCGCATGGCCCAGCAGGGTCTGGACCACCCTCAGGTCCGCGCCACCCTCGAGCAGGTGGGTGGCGAAGGCGTGCCTCAGGACGTGGGGCGAGACCCGCTCGGGATCTATGCCCGCCACGACCGCGGCCTCACCCAGGAGCTGGGCAAAGCGACGCGGGGTCAGGCGGCCACCCTTTCCGCCCGACGGGAAGAGCCAGGGATTGGCCACATCGCCCTGGGGCAGGGTTCGGGCTCTGACCTCAAGCCAGGCCCGGACGGCGGCGCGGGCGGCGGTGTTCAGGGGTGCAAGCCGCTCCTTGCCACCCTTTCCCAGGACCATCAGGAACTCGGGGTCCCGGGCCAGGGCGGCAAGGGTCAGGCTGGTGAGCTCGGACACCCGAAGGCCGCCAGCATAGGCCAGCTCGATCATGCAGGCGAGGCGCAGGCCCCTCACCTCGTCCCGGGTGCCCGCCGCGGCGATCAGGGCAGCAGCCTCCTGGCGGCTCAGCACCCTGGGCAGGGGGCGACCGCGCCGGGGCGCATCAACCCGTCGGGAGGGATCATCCGCACGCCAGCCCTCGCCCAGCACGAATCGGTAGAACTGGCGAAGGGCAGCCCGCCGCCGGGAAGCCGTCGCGGGGGACAGGCCCCGCCGGCCAAGTTCGGCGAAATAGGCTTCGACGTCCGGGGCCTCAGCCGAGGCCAGGGTCAGGCCCCGGGAGGCGAGGAAGCCCGCCGCATCCGCGAGGTCCCGGCTGTAGGCGCGCAGGGTATTGGCCGCAGCTGCCCGCTCGACGGACATCATCTCCAGAAAGGCCTCCGCCCAGCCCTCGCCGCTCATGATCCCCACCCGGGGGCCAAACGCCCCGCCCGATCGTGACCGAGCCTAACGCCGGGGCGGGCCAATTGCATCGTAAAGTGGCGCGCCGCTGCCGGTTGGTGTAGATGACGAGCCGCCCATGGATCCTTCTGAACCCCTGCGCGCCCGGACCATCACCCTTGTGGGGCTGATGGGCTCGGGCAAGTCCAGCGTCGGCAAGCGCCTCGCCCAGGCCCTCGACCTGCCCTTCCGCGACGCGGATGATGAGGTGGAAACGGCGGCTGGGCGCTCCATTCCCGAGATCTTCGAGCAGCTGGGAGAGCCCGCCTTCCGGGACGGGGAGAGGCGCGTCATCGCCCGTCTGCTGGAGGGACCCCCCATCGTGCTCGCGACCGGGGGCGGTGCCTTCATGAATGCCGAGACACGCGAGCTCATCAAGGCGAGGTCCATCTCGGTCTGGCTGAAGGCCGATCTGCCCATCCTGGCCAAGCGGGTTGCCCGCAAGGAAAATCGTCCCTTGCTGACCGGCAAGGACCCCATGGCCGTCCTGACCGAACAGGCAGCCGTGCGGTATCCGGCCTATGCTCAGGCCGACATCACCGTGGAGACTGGCGATACGGCGCACCAGGTCTCGGTCGACCAGGTGGTGAGGGCCCTTACCAACTGGCAGTCGCGGTCCGCCGCATGATCCGTTCGGTTCCCGTCGACCTGGGCGACCGCGCCTACGAGGTCCTGATCGGACCCGGCCTGGTGGACGAGGCTGGTGCGCGCCTCCGCCCCTTCGTCCGTCGCGACCGGATCGCCGTGGTCTCGGACGAGACCGTCTGGGGCCTGCACGGTGCCCGCCTGACCGCCGCCCTGGAGCGGGCCGGGCTGAAGGCGAACCCGATCGTCCTGCCTCCGGGAGAGCAGACCAAGAGCTTCGCCGGCCTGGAGGGTCTGTGCGACGCTCTGCTGGCGCTGGAACTGGACCGGGGCGACCTCATCGTCGCCTTCGGGGGCGGCGTGATCGGCGACCTCGCCGGCTTCGCCGCAGCTGTTTACAAGCGCGGTGCGGACTTCGTGCAGATCCCCACCACCCTGCTTGCACAGGTGGACTCCTCCGTCGGGGGAAAGACCGCCATCGATACGCCGCGTGGCAAGAACCTTGTCGGTGCCTTCCACCAGCCCCGGCTGGTCCTGGCGGACCTGGACGTGCTGGGCACCCTGCCCGACCGCGAAATGCGCGCCGGCTATGCCGAGGTCCTGAAGTACGGCCTTCTCGGGGACGCGGCCTTCTTTGCCTGGCTCCAGGCCCAGGGCGGCGCGGTGCTGGCCCGCGAGCCGACCGCCCTGGCCCGCGCCGTCGAGCGGTCGGTAGAGATGAAGGCCGAGATCGTCATCGATGACGAACGCGAGGCGGGACGCCGGGCCCTGCTGAATTTCGGTCATACCTTCGGCCACGCCCTGGAAGCGGAGACCGGCTATGGCGAGGCCCTGCTGCACGGCGAGGCGGTGGGCCTGGGATCGGCCATGGCCTTCCGCTACTCGGCCGTAGCCGGGTTCTGCGGGGTTGAGGACGCCAGAAGGGCCGTCGCCGCCGTCGCCGCCGCTGGCCTTCCTTCCCGTCTCTCTGACCTTGGTGGGCACCGCTTCGCCGCGGACGCCCTCCTGCGCCACATGGCCCAGGACAAGAAGGCCGAGGGCGGGCGGTTGACCTTCATCCTGGCCCGGAGCCCGGGGGACGCCTTCGTCGCCCGGGACGTCGATCCCGCCGAAATGCGGGCATTCCTGATCTCGGAGGGAGCTGTCTGATGTGGGGCGTTATCCTGGCGCTTACCCCGGTGATTGTCGGGCTTCTGGCCATCTCGGCTGTGTTCTCGGCCGCAGAAACCGCTCTGACCGGCGCCAGCCGGACCCGGATGCACCAGCTCGAGCGTGAAGGCGACCGCGCCGCAGGGCGGGTGAACCGGCTCATCTCCGACCAGGAGACCATGATCGGTGCGGTCCTGCTGGGGAACAACCTGATAAACATCCTCGCCTCAGCCTTGACGACTGAGTTCCTGACCCGGGCCATTCCGGGCGTCTGGGGCGTGGCGGCGGCGACCGCCATCATGACCGTCCTGGTGCTTATCTTTGCGGAAGTCCTGCCCAAGACCCTCGCCATCCTTCGCTCGGACGACGTCGCCCGCTTCCTGTCCGGCCCCACCCTGATCGTGGTGAAGGTCTTCGGCCCGATCATCTGGGCCATACAGTGGTTCGTCCGGCGTACGCTCGGTCTGTTCGGCATCAAGCTGGACATGGAGATGGACGTACTGGCTGCGCACGAGGAGATTCGAGGTGCCGTCGAGTACCACCACTCCGAAGGCCTGGTAGAGGCCCGCGACCGGCGGATGCTGGGCGGGGTGCTGGACCTGTCGGAAATGGATGTCAGCCAGGTCATGGTGCACCGCATGTCGATCGCCATGGTGGACGCGGCCCTGCCAACCCGTGAGGTGGTGGCCCAGGTCCTGAAGAGCGACCACACCCGGATCCCGATCTACCGGGACAACCCGGAGAACATCATCGGCATCCTGCACGCCAAGGACCTGCTGCTGGCCATCTCGAACGCGGACGGCGACATGTCGAAGGTGTCGGTGGAAAAGATTCGCCGGGAACCCTGGTTCATACCGGACACCACCAACCTCAAGGACCAGTTGAACGCCTTCCTGAAGCAGAAGAACCATTTCGCCCTGGTGGTGGACGAGTACGGGGCCCTGCAGGGCCTGGTCACACTCGAAGACATCCTCGAGGAGATCGTCGGCGAGATCGAGGACGAGCACGACAACACTGTCGAGGGCCTGCGCCGGGAGACGGACGGGTCGGTGTCGGTCTCGGGATCCGTGGCGGTGCGCGACCTGAACCGCGCCATGGACTGGAGCTTGCCCGACGAACCCGCCGTCACGGTCGCGGGCCTGGTAATCCATGAGGCCCAGACCATCCCGAGGATCGGCCAGGCCTTCATCTTCCACGGCCACCGCTTCCAGGTGGTCAAGCGCGTGCGCAACCGCATCACGGCCCTGAAGATCTCTGCGCCACTGGATGGTGCCGAGACCGCCTGAACCCGGGCGTCAGAGCCCTTTTGCCTCCAGGGCCGCCAGCACCTTGTCCGGCGTCAGGGGATAGTCCCTGAGCCGCACGCCGCAGGCATTGTAGACCGCATTGGCTATGGCCGCCCCGGAGCCGCAGATACCCAGTTCGCCGACGCCCTTGATGCCCATGGGATTGGCCTTGTCATCGGCCTCGTCCAGCAGGACGGCGTCAAGGTTGACGATGTCGGCGTGGACGGGTGCCAGATAGCCCCCGAGGTCCTGGTGGAGGAAGGACCCGTACCGGGGATCGACCGCATTGGACTCTGTCAGGGCCGCCCCGACGCCCCAGATCATTCCGCCGGTGATCTGGCTCTTGGCCAGCTTGGCGTTGAGGATCCGGCCCGCTGCGAAGACGCCGAACATCCGCCTCAGGCGTACCTCGCCCGTAACGGAGTCTACGCCAACCTCGGCGAACTGGGCGCCGTAGGTGTGCTGGGACCAATCACGGGCGTCCGCCGCCGGGGAGATGCTACCTTCGACATAGACCCCATCAGGGCCCGCGCGGGACGCCAGGGCCGCAAGGCTCTCGCTCCGGTTACCCAGCACGATATTGCCGTTGGCGAAGTCCATGAGCATCGGGTCCTCGCCGTAGAGGGGCGAGCGCGGATCGCCGGCGGCCAACTCTGCCAGCCGGCGGCGCATGACCATGCCGGTCTCGAAGGCGGCAGAGCCGGCCGTGGCGGCCCCGAACTGGCCCCCGGAACCGGGCGCCGGCGGCATATTGGAATCGCCGAGCTCGACCCGCACCTGGTCGAGGGGCAGGCCAAGAGTCTCGCCCGTGATCTGCGCCAGGATGGTGTAGGTGCCGGTGCCGATGTCGGTCATGCCCTGGGTCAGGGTGGCCAGGCCGTCGCCGGTCAGGCGCAACCCGGCCTTGGCTGGCAGTAGGAAGTTGCCACGGATCGCCGTGGCCATGCCCATGCCCACATACCAGCGGCCGTCACGGACGGCGCCGGGCGTTGGGTTGCGACGGTCCCAGCCGAACTGTTGGGCACCCTCCTGCATGCAGCGGACCAGCTGCCGGACAGAGAAGGGCTTGGCGTTATCCGGATCCACCTCGGGCTCATTGCGGATGCGCAGGGCGATGGGGTCCATGCCCAGACGGTCGGCCAGCTCGTCCATGGCGCATTCCAGGGAAAGCATGCCCGGGGCCTCGCCCGGAGCGCGCATGGCGCCCGCATGAGGGATGTCGAGGCGGACCAGACGATGCCCCGTCAGGCGGTGGGGCGCGGCGTAGAGGTTGCGGGCAAAGTTGGCGGCATGCTCCACGAAGGGCGCGTTACGGGCGCAGTGTGTGACGGCCTCCAGGGCCATGGCGTTGAGTCGACCTGTCTTGTCTGCGCCCAGGCGGACCCGCATTTGCACGGCCGGACGGTGGATGGTCGCCTGGAACATCTGCCGCCGGGTGTAAGCGACTCGCACCGGACGTCCACTCTCCCGCGCGGCGAGGGCGGCCAGGGTAAGGTCGTCGTAGGACTGGCCCTTCCCGCCGAAGCCACCGCCGATGTAGCGGGTAAGCAGATGCACCCGGTCCGAGGGTATACCGAGGGTCTCGGCCAGGGCGTGCTGGCCGCCCTTGACCATCTGGATGGAGGTGTGGACCACCACCTTGTCCCCTTCCCACCAGGCGGTGGTGGCACAGGGCTCCATCTGGGCGTGGTTCTGGAGGGGGCTGAACCAGGTGGCGTCGACCGTGACCTCGGAGGCGGAGTACCCGGCCTCGAAGTCACCGATGCGCGCATCTTCCTCGCCCGGGGCGGGTCCGGCGGAGTCGATGAAGGACCCGAAGTCGAGGTCTGCATCAGAGGCTTCGTAGGTAATCCGGATACGGGACTCGGCTGCCCGGGCATTTTCCGGCGTATCGGCGAGGATGAAGGCGACAGACTGGCCGTAGTGCTCGACCCGGTCGGACCCCAGGGCTGGGTTGGATCCCCGCTGGCTGCGCGGATTGAGCTTGGCCCCCCGCTGTGCCTGAACCGGGACGTCGAGGTGACTCCAGGCCAGGACCACGCCAGCGGCCGAGGCCGCCTGCGACACGTCAATCGCGGCAATGCGGCCGCGCGGGATCGTCGCGGAGACGATGTGGCCGTAGAGGGGCGTCGAGGGGGTCTCGACCTCAAAGGCATAGGGCGCAGTCCCGGTGACCTTCAGCCGGCCCTCATATCGATCTACGGGCTTACCGATCAGGCCGGACCGGTTCTCGGTGATGGGATTGGGCGCCGCCCAGTCTCGAACGGTGCTCATGACCGGCCCCCTTTGCGGGATTCCTGAATGGCGTCGGACGCCAGGCGCCGGACCAGCGACTTGCGACCGACCTCGCCCGAGGCGGAAGCCAGCTCCGCCTCCGCGGCCTCGCTTGGGGCCGCCCCACCCGCGAGGGCCGCTTCCGTGGCCCGGGCGCGCCAGGGCCGGGCGGCGACTGCGCCAAGAGCGACGCGGTCTCCCGCGACGGCGACGCTGGCGAGGGCACCGATGTAGGAGGCGCGGGCGCGGACCTTCCGCCAGACCTGGCCCCCGGAGGGCGGCGGCGGGAGCTCCACCGCCAGGATCAGCTCATCCGGAGCGAGGTCCGTGTCGACCTGGGGCGCATCGCCCGGAAGCCGGTGCAGGGTCTCGACAGGGCGGCGGCGGACGGAGCCGTCAGCGCGGACCGTCTCGACCTCGGCGTCCAGGACGGCAAGGGCCACGCTCATGTCCGAGGCGCTGACCGCCGCGCAGAACTCGCTGGCGCCAAACAGGGCGGTGGCCTGGGAGAGGCCGCCCATGGCGCTGCATCCGGATCCGGGCAGCCGCTTGTTGCAGGGCATGGCCGGATCCATGAAGTATGAGCACCGGGTCCTCTGCATCAGGTTTCCACCCATTGAGGCCTTGTTGCGCAGCTGGACGGAGGCTCCCGAAAGGATGGCGCGGGCCAGGACCGGATACCGGCTCCGGATCCGGGGATCAGAAGCCACAACGCTGTTGGTGGCCAGGGCACCAATGCGCAGTCCGCCTCCGGCGGTCTCACTGATGTCCGCAAGGGGAAGGCGCCCGACGTCGATCAGCGTGTCAGGCTGCTCGATCTCGAGTTTCATGAGGTCAAGGAGGTTGGTGCCGCCGGCGAGGAACCGGGCCCCGGGGGCGGCGGCGGCGAGGCTGAGGGCGTGATCGACGTTTCGGGCGCGTTCGAAGGCGAAGGGCTTCATGCGGCCGCTCCGGCTGCGCGCCGGACAGCGGCGAGGATCTGCGGATAGGCCGAGCACCGGCAGAGGTTTCCGCTCATCCGCTCCCGGATCTCGGCGTCCGTCAGGACAACCTTTGCATTCAGGTCCGCCGTCGCCTCGCTGGGCTGGCCGGCGGCGATCTCGGCCATCAGGCCCACCGCCGAACAGATCTGGCCCGGGGTGCAGTAGCCGCACTGGAAGGCGTCCTCGGTCAGGAAGGCCTGCTGGAGGGGATGCAGGGCTTCGCCCGACGCCAGGCCCTCTATGGTGGTGACATGGTCGCCATCGTGCATGACCGCGAGGGAGAGACAGGCGTTGATCCGGACCCCGTTCACCAGGACCGTGCAGGCACCGCACTGCCCGTGATCGCAGCCCTTCTTGGATCCCTTGAGGTCCAGATGCTCGCGCAGGAAGTCCAGCAGGCTTGTTCTCGTATCGACATCGACGGCGTGGTCGACCCCGTTCACCCGGATTTCGGTGCGCACTTCATTCCCCCCGTTCAGACGCGACAGACTGTTACCGGCCCTCGCCGGGCGCAAGTGCTGTCAACGACAGGGCATGGACCGGGCCGGCGAGTTCCTCGGCGAGGACCTTGTACACCATCCTTTGCCTGGACACCCGTGTGTGGCCTGCGAAGGCCCCGGCGCGGAGCGTGATGTTGAAGTGGCTTTCCCCGTCCGGCCCCGCTCCGGAATGACCGGCGTGGCGGGCGGAATCATCCTGGATCTCCAGCATTTCCGGCGCGAAGGCCGCGCTGAGCTTTTCCCGCAACGTCTCAGTGATCCTTCCCATGCCCGCCTTTCGAATCTTGAAACCTGTCTCAACCTCCTCATACTTGGCCGATGGCCGGCGCGTTTCAATACCGTCCCCGCTTCATCGACATCCGTGTCCGGCCGCCGGGCCCGGAGGATGACGCGCGCGATGACGTTCATGCGCTGAGGTCGGGGGAGCGTGCCTGTGACCACCCAGGCTGCCGGATTGCGGCCACAGCGCGGGCACCCAAGAGCCGGGACATGCTGCACGAGCACTACTGGTTCTGCCAACCTCACGCAGCGGACTACAATCGCAGCTGGAACTTCTTCGCCGGAATGAGCGACGCCGAGATCCGGCTCCGGATGGAGCGCAGCGCCCTCGGCGACCGTCCGACCTGGGACTTCAAGGCGGGCAAGAACTCACGCGAGGCCGCCTCGGCTTCCCGCGGTTTTGCGTCGGGTACGGGTTACCGAGACCCCTTTGACCTCTTCGGCAAGGGCGGCGGGGCGGTCCCGCCTGCGGCTGCCCCCGGCCGTCGCCTGGGCAAGCTTGAGCGTGCAGCCCTTGCGGACCTCGACCTTTACGAGGATGCGGACGCCACCCGGATCCGGGCCCGCTATACCGAGCTGGTGAAGCTCTGCCACCCCGACGCCAATGGCGGCGACCGATCGGCGGAGACCAAGCTGCAACGCACCATCCGGGCCTACCAGGTGCTTCGCAAGGCCAAGCTGGCCTGACCGCCCTCCAGTCCCTGCCGGCGTCAGGCCGGGACTTCCCCCTGCACCGTCGTCCGGTGCATGACCCTGAGATACCCGTCGTACCCGCCTTCGGCGAAGTGCATGGTGCAGCGGTTGTCCCACATCAGAAGGTCCCCTTCGGTCCATCTGTGCCGGTAGACGAACTCTTCCTGGGTCAGGTGAGCAAAGAGGAAGCCCAGCAGGGCTTTGGATTCCTCGGGCGTAAAGCCTTCGATCCCCACCGTGTAGACTGGGCTGATGTACAGGGCCTTCCGACCGGTCACGGGATGAGTCCGGACGAGCGGATGGGTCAGGCTGCCGTCCGCCTCCTCCGAGACGATGATCTTCATGGTCCGCGCCTCGGTATCGCGGGCGAAGACGCCCTTGGTGCCATAGCTCTGGCGGGCAGAATGGACCGCCTGGAGGGGTGCCAGAACCGCCTTCATGGCGTCGGAAAGGGCGTCCCAGGCGCGGCTGGCGTCCACGAACAGGGTGTCGCCCCCGACCGGCGGGATGGTCTGGGCCCGCAGGAGAGTGGCCGCCGGGGGCGTTTCCAGGAAGCTCCAGTCCGAATGCCAGCCCGCGCCGAAATTAGAGGCCTTTTCGTCAGGAAGCCGGCGCAGTTCCAGCACGTTCGGCCGACCGGGCATGGGCGTGATGTAGGGGTCCTGACCGAAGGGGCCGATCTGGAGCGTAAAGGCCTCCAGGGCGTCCAGCTCAAGCGGTTGGCCCGGAAAGCAGACCACGGAATGCCTCGCCCAGGCCGCCTTGACCCCGGCGATCTCGTCGGGAGCCAGGGGCGCAGACAGATCAAGTCCGGTGATCCGGGCTCCGAAGCCGTGGGCCTCGGGGGCAACAGAGATTTGACCGCTGGCAGATTCACTCATTTCGTCCTCCCCGCCCCCGTCTTCATCAGGGGATCCGTCTGTATGAAACACCGGTTTGCAACCGTCGCGTAAGCCTGTAATCGATCCTGGCCATGACTTCTCTCGCCGATACCCAGGACGATACGCTCCTGACGCTCGTTCCCGACCACACCGTCTCCCTCCGCGAGGCCTTTGGGGTCGATTCCGACATGAAGGTTCCCGCTTTCAGCACGCGCGACTCGCACGTGCCTGATGTGGACCCCGCCTACCGATTTGATCCGGAGACCACCAAGGCCATCTGCGCCGGGTTTGCCCACGACCGCCGGGTGATGGTGCAGGGCTACCACGGCACCGGAAAGTCGACCCACATCGAGCAGGTAGCGGCGCGCCTGAACTGGCCGCTGGTCCGGGTGAACCTCGACAGTCACGTTTCGCGGATCGACCTTGTCGGCAAGGACGCCATCGTCCTGAAGGATGGCAAGCAGATCACCGAATTCCGCGAGGGCATGCTCCCCTGGGCAATCCAGAGGCCAATCGCCCTTGTCTTCGACGAATACGACGCCGGCCGCCCGGACGTGATGTTCGTGATCCAGCGGGTCCTGGAGGCCCAGGGCAAGCTGACCCTGCTGGACCAGAACCGCGTTATCCGGCCGAACCCTTATTTCCGGCTGTTCTCGACGACCAATACCATTGGCCTGGGAGACACCACCGGTCTCTACCACGGCACCCAGCAGATCAATCAGGGGCAGATGGACCGCTGGTCCATTGTGACCACGCTGAACTACCTCGCGCATGACGTCGAGGCGGACATCGTTGTGGCCAAGTGCCCGGCCTATGACAACACCGAGGGCCGTCGCCAGGTGGCGGCCATGGTCCGCGTCGCCGACATGACCCGAAGCGCCTTCATCAACGGCGATATCTCGACGGTGATGAGCCCCCGGACGGTGATCACCTGGGCGCAGAATGCCGAGATCTTCGACGGTGACCTGGGCCTGGCCTTCCGCATGACCTTCCTGAACAAGTGCGATGAGCTCGAGCGCGGTACGGTGGCCGAGTTCTTCCAGCGCGCCTTCGGCCAGGACCTTCCCGAGAGTACCGCCCGCCCCCGCCTCGGCTGAGCCCGGCGGGTGCCCTAACCGGGAGGCCGACGCCCGGAAAACGGGTCGCCGTTTCTGAGTTGAGGAGACCCTGAACCCCGGCCATGTCCAGAAACCCGGAAAGTCCCGTCGAGCCCTTCAAGCGCGCCCTGGCGAACGCGGTGCGCTCGCTCGCCCAGAATCCGGACCTGGAGATTGTCTATTCGGGCGAGGCGCCGGGGGTGCAGGGGGACCGGGCGGTCCTGCCGCACCCGCCCCGGGACCTGACCCCCGAGGACGCCGCCCGTATCCGCGGCATGGCCGACCAGATGGCCCTGCGGATGTCGCAGCATGACCCGGCCATCCATGCCCGTACCCGCCCGGCCTCCGCCGAGGGCCAGCCGGTCTTCGATGCGCTGGAGCAGGCCCGCATCGAGGCGGTCGGTGCCAACGCCCTGGGTGGCGTCAAGGCCAACCTGAAGGCCATGCACGACGCCGCCTGGGCGCGGCGGCCCTTCAATCCTGTGGAAGCGCAGACCGCCCCGCCCATGGCCGACATCCTGTCCCTGCTGTTGCGTGAGCGCCTGACCGGGGTGGAGCCACCGGCCAATGCCCGGCCTCTGGTGGACATGTACCGGTCCGAGATCGAAGCCCGCGGAGGCGAGACCCTCGAAAAGCTCGGCGAGGTGCTGGGCGACCAGAGGGCCTTCGGACGCCTGGCCCGGAGCCTCCTGCGCGACCTGTCCATGGGAGACGACCTGAGCGACGCCCCGGACCCGGCCGACCAGCAGGAGGAAGACGGCGAGGAGGGTGAGTCAGAGGCCAGCGAACAGGGGGAGGAGGGCGATGGCGAGGCCCAGTCCCCCCAGCAGACATCCCTCGACGACAGCGAAAGCACCCACCGCGAAAGCGAGGACGCCGACAGCCAGATGACCGAGGCGATGGAGGATCCCAACGCCGAAGACATGGACGAGCCGCCGGAGATGGGCGAGGGCGACCAGCCTGCGCGACCCGAGATCAAGGGCGAGGGCAAGGTCCCGACCTACCGTGTGTTCACCACGGCCCACGACGAGGTGGTCGCGGCGGAGGAGCTTTGCGAGGCTGAGGAGCTGACCCGGTTGAGGGCCTATCTCGACCAGCAGCTGGCGAGCCTCTCGAGCGTGGTGTCGCGCCTGGCGAACAAGCTCCAGCGCAAGCTGATGGCCCAGCAGAACCGGTCGTGGACCTTCGACCTTGAAGAAGGGCTGCTGGACGTCGCCCGGCTGACCCGGGTGATCGTCGACCCCACCGCCTCCCTGGCGTTCAAGGAAGAAGAGGACACCGAATTCCGCGACACGGTGGTCAGCATCCTCATCGATAACTCAGGCTCCATGCGGGGACGGCCGATCATGGTCGCCGCCGTTTGCGCCGACATCCTCGCCCGGACGCTGGAGCGTTGCGGTGTCAAGACCGAGGTACTCGGCTTCACCACCCGGGCCTGGAAGGGCGGGACCTCGCGGGAGGACTGGCTGAAGGCCGGCAAACCTGCAGCCCCGGGGCGGCTGAATGACCTGCGCCACATCATCTATAAGGCCGCAGATGCCCCCTGGCGGCGGGCCCGGCGCAATCTCGGCCTCATGATGCGCGAGGGACTCCTCAAGGAGAACATCGACGGCGAAGCCCTGATGTGGGCCCACCAGCGCCTGATCGGGCGGCCGGAGGCCCGCCGGATTCTGATGGTGATCTCGGACGGGGCGCCGGTGGACGACTCCACCCTGTCGGTGAATTCCGGCCACTATCTCGAGAAGCACCTGCGGGAGGTCATCGCCGAGATCGAGGGCAAGAGTCCCGTGCAGCTCATCGCCATCGGCATCGGCCATGACGTGACGCGCTACTACCGCCGCGCTGTGACCATCGTCGACGCGGAGCAGCTGGCCGGCGCCATCGTCGACCAGCTGGCGGGCCTCTTCGACGAGGAACCCCGCAAGATGAACCGGAAGACCGCCGGCCTGCTGGCACCGCCGCCGCATACCCAGGGACCGGATGGCCCTGCGCGCCGGTCGACCTTCAAGGAAGTCCGGAAGGCGGTCCTGTGATGCGCGGGCCTTCCTTCCGGGCCATCCTGATCGCAGGCCTCGCCCTGCTCGTTTCATCTTGTGCCGACACGACCTCTCCGACG
Organism: Phenylobacterium deserti; assembly: GCA_945874825.1. GTDB lineage: Bacteria > Pseudomonadota > Alphaproteobacteria > Caulobacterales > Caulobacteraceae > Phenylobacterium > Phenylobacterium deserti_D. The sequence goes on from CAMCIK010000044.1 coordinate 12,805, forward strand.
GCCGGCCCTGTCCAGGCCGGACCCTGGGTGACGGTGACCGCCACGCCGGTAGCTGCAGATCCCTCCCGCCCGGACCGGACCGACTTCGGGCGCTTTCGCTATGCCGGCGGCCTCGCCCTGACCGCCTCTGACAGCAGCCGCCTCCACGGCCTGTCCGACCTCCGGGCCCTGGGCGATGGCCGGATCCTGGTGGTCAGCGACGAGGGCGATCTCTTCGAGGCCCGCCTTCGGCTGGACGCCGCCGGGCGCCTGGCCGGCCTGGACCGGACCCGGATCACCCCCCTGACCGGCCCCTCTGGCGGACCCCTCGGAGGAAAGCTGGAAGCTGACGCCGAGGGGCTCGCCATTCTCAGGAACGGCGATCGACTGGTGAGCCTGGAGCAGAGGCACCGGACCCTGCTCTATCCCGCCGATGGCCGGCCGCCACGGGAGGTGAACAGCCCGGACGCAGCCTTCCCCTCGAATGCGGGCATGGAGACTCTTGCAGCGGACCCGGCCCGGGGCCCAGACGCCTGGATGGTCGGCGGCGAGGAGTCCGGCGAGCTGTGGACCTGCACCCTCCGGACCCCATGCCGGTCCCTGGGCGTCCTGCCAAAGCCCTTCGAGTTCGGCCTGGTGGCCGTGACCCCGCTTCCCGACGGCGGCCTGGCCTACATGATCCGTGCCTGGGATCCCCTGCGTGGCTCGCGCATCGCCCTCATCCTGAGGAAGCCCGACGGGACCGAGATTGACCGACTTGAGCTTGCCCGGCCCCTGCTGGTCGACAATTTCGAAGGTGTCGACGTCATTCCCGGAAAGGACGGCACACTGCGGTTCCTGCTGGTTTCGGACGACAACTTCTCGGCCGAGCAGAGGACCTTGCTCCTGGCCTTCGACTGGAAGCCCTGAGGCCTCCGGCCGAGCCCAACGCCCGCGATCCGGACAAGCACCTCGTCTGCTCGGGCCGGGACAGCCAGAAATGAAAAGGGCCGCCCTGGAGGACGGCCCCTTCAAATCTGATCGTCAGGCCAGGCCTCAGGCGGCGACTTTGTCCGCAAGCTTGGCCTTCAGCTGGCGCTTGATCTTCAGGGCGCGGGGAGACAGGTCCTCGTCGCGGGCCTTCACAAGAAAGGCGTCGAGGCCGCCCCGGAAGTCCAGGGTGCGGAGCGCTGCATTCGTGATGCGCAGCTTGAAGTTCTGGCCGAGCAACTCCGACTGGAGGGTCACAGGGGCCAGGGCCGGCAGGAAGCGGCGCTTGGTCTTGACGTTTGAGTGGCTCACATTGTGGCCGATCATCGGACCGATACCGGTGAGTTCGCAGCGGCGCGACATGGGTTTCTTATCCCGACAGAAAGAGGCCCGGAGGCCGTTGGGCCGCCGAGGGAGCGGCGATATAGGCCAAGCGGACGCGGAAGGTCAAGGCTGGGAAGACCCGCGGCGGGACTCATCTGCGAACCTGAGCCCGACGCGTCAGAACCCTGTGGACGAACGTCGATTTTCATTTGTGGTTAACGGCCGATCTGATACTATCCCTAGTATGGAACAAAATCCGAATCTGCGGATGTCGCTGATTCGGTCATGATTCGTTTCGCCGCTGTTCGTAGTGCAGCGAGCCTGTCGTTAATTCTTGTCCCTGACATTTGTACGCCGCCCACCCGAACCGGGACCCCTGGCGCTTGCAGGCGGGCGATTCCCACCCCACCCTGAGGGCATGAGCGAGCGTCCCGTTGGCCCCGCCCCCTCGCGCCTTGTGGCGGTTCTGGGCCCCACCAATACCGGGAAGACCCACCTGGCGGTGGAGCGGATGCTCGGCCACGCATCCGGTATGATCGGTCTGCCCCTGCGGCTCCTGGCCCGGGAGATCTACGACCGCATTGTCAGGGCGCGTGGCGTCCGCTCCGTCGCCCTGATTACCGGCGAGGAGAAGATCATCCCGCCCAGGGCGGCCTATTTCGTCTGTACCGTGGAGGCCATGCCGCTCAGCCGGGAGGTCGAGTTCCTGGCAATCGATGAGATCCAGCTGTGCGCCGATCCCGAGCGCGGTCACGTCTTCACCCACCGTCTGCTCCACGCCAGGGGCCGGGCCGAAACCATGCTGATGGGCTCCCTCTCCATGGCACCCCTGATCCGGCGCCTGCTGCCGGACGCCGAGATCGTCAGCCGCGAACGGTTCTCGACCCTGACCTATGCCGGGTCGAAGAAGCTGACCCGCCTTCCCCGACGGACGGCGATCGTCGCCTTCTCGGCGGACCAGGTCTACGCCATCGCCGAACTGATCCGCCGCCAGCGCGGCGGGGCTGCAGTTGTCATGGGATCCCTGTCCCCCCGTACCCGGAACGCCCAGGTGGCGCTCTACCAGTCCGGGGAGGTCGATTTCCTGGTGGCGACCGACGCTATCGGCATGGGCCTGAACATGGATGTCGACCATGTGGCCTTCGCCGGCCTCGGAAAGTTCGACGGAAAGCGCTCGCGGTCCCTGCACCCCCAGGAAGTCGGACAGATCGCCGGACGCGCAGGACGCTATCGAAAGGACGGGACCTTCGGCGTGACCGGCGACTGCGAGGAGTTGGACGCCGGCCGGGTCGCGCAGGTCGAATCTCACCGGTACGAGCCGGTGATCTCCGCCGAATGGCGGAATCCCCGCCTGGACCTGTCCTCCCTGCCAGCCCTACTGCGGTCCCTTGGGGAAACACCCGGTCGGGAGGGCCTGTCCCTCTCCGACGAGGCCCTGGACGAGATCACCCTCAGACAGCTTGCTGCCGACCCCCGGGTGGCCGACCGGGGCCGGGACCGAGACGCCCTGCATCACCTCTGGGAGGTCTGCCAGACCCCCGACTTTCGGAAATCCGGCTTCGAGGAGCATGTGCGGCTGGCCCGGGAGTTCTTCTTCTGGCTGTGCAGCCACGGTCGGCGCATCCCAGAGGATTGGATGTACGAGCAGTTCCGGCGACTGGACCGCACCGAGGGCGAGATCGACACCCTCCAGGCCCGGCTCGCCAATGTCCGGACCCTCGCCTACGTTGCCAACAGACCCGGCTGGCTCAAGGATCCCGCTGGATGGCAAGGGCGGACCCGCGAACTCGAGGAACGCCTTTCGGACACCCTGCACCAACAGCTTACAGCCCGGTTTGTCGACCGCAGGACCAGCGTGCTGATGCGATCCCTCCGGGCCTCCGGCGAGATCCTGGCGGGCCTCTCCGGGGACGGCGTGGTGACGGTCGAGGGACAGGTGGTGGGACGCCTGTCGGGCGTGGTCTTCACCCCGGAGATGGCAGCTTCGGCCCTGGAGGAGAAGGCCCTTAGGGCGGCGGCCAATTCCGCGGCTGGACCCGAGATCGCCCGGCGGCTGGGTCGATTGGCCTCTGAGCCAGACGAGGCCTTCGCCCTCGACCCCCGCGGCGTGATCCTTTGGCGCGGCGAGGCTGCGGCTTCCGTACAGGGGGGCACGGTCTTCGCACCGCGGGCCCGGCTTTACGGAGACATGGGTCCGGCGCCAGTGCGCGAGCGGGCCCAGCGGCGGCTCGAGGCCTGGCTGGCTTCAGAGGCCCGTCGACGCCTCGCGCCCCTGGCCCGGCTGGATGAGGCACTTCGCAGCGATCAGCTCCGCGGCCTCGCCCGGGGCCTGGCCTGGAGACTGGTCGAGGCTGGCGGTGTGCTGGACCGGGCCACCGTCCGTGAGGAGACCGCCGCACTCTCGCCAGCAGAGCGGCGAACCCTGCGCGGCCTAGGGGTCCGCCTGGGTGCCTTCTCCCTCTATCTCCCGGCCCTGGCCTCGGGTGAGGCTGCGGACCTCGTCCTGTCCGTGACCGCACCGGGAAGCGCATTGCCCCAGGCCGGACGTCGCATCCGGGGGCAGGCCGCGCCCCCGGCCCCGGTCCTGGCGGCTGCAGGCCTTCGGCGGGTAGGTGACCTGGTCGTTGAGGTCGCGCGGCTTGAGGATCTGGACGCCGCCCTCAGGGCTGCCCCCTGGACAGGTCGTGGCGTCTCGGTAGACCCTAGCCTCGCCGCCGTCCTCGATGGCTCGGTCGAACACCTCCATCTGGTTCTGAAGGCCCTGGGATTCGCACCCGTCGAACGCCCGGTCCCCGGTGCCCCGAGCCTCTGGCGGCGACGCCGGCAGCCCGCTCCCGCCGCACCACCGGCGCTGATTTCCGCCTCGCCCTTCTCCGCCCTGGCGGCGCTTCGGGCCCAGCCTCCGGCCCGGGCCGGCCGCCGCCCGCCCCGGCGTCGCAGGAAGCCCGCCCCGTGAGTGATGGCGGCTCGATCCGCGCCGACGTCTGGCTCTGGCGGGCCCGGTTCTTCAAGTCCCGGAGCCTGGCGGCCCGGTTCGTCGAGGAAGGTCGGATCCGGCTCACCCGCGACGGCGCCGAGAGCCGAATCGACAAGTCGGCCCGGCCCCTGAAAATTGGCGACGGGCTGGTCTTCGCCATGCGAGGGCAGCTCACGGCCGTGACGGTCACAGGCCTAGGAGAGCGCCGCGGCCCGGCCGTCGAGGCCCGCAACCTCTATGCACCGTTGGCGGACCCCAGAGCCGAAGCCTTGCCGCCGGAACCGGGGGCGCCTAGCGTCGGGTCTGGCTCCGGGGAGGACGCGGGATGACATCCAGAAGACTGGCACTTTCGGCCTTCGGGCTGCTCGCGGGATTCCTCACGGCCGCCGAGGCCCTGGCAGCCCCCCCGAAGGTCGAAGACCGGCAGGTTGCGGGCTTGGCGGCGCCCGCCGAGATCCGGGTCGACCCTTGGGGCGTCCCACACATCTATGCCCGGTCGGTGCGGGACGCCTTCTTTGTCCAGGGCTACAACGCCGCGCGTGACCGGCTCTGGCAGATCGACCTTTGGCGGAAGCGCGGACTGGGGCTTCTGGCGCGGGACTTCGGGCCCGACTTCGTGAAACAGGACAGGGCAGCGCGGCTGTTCCTTTACCGGGGCGACATGAAGGCGGAGTGGGCGGCCTACGGCCAAGGCACCCGGAGCCACACCGAAGCCTTCGTCGCTGGGATCAATGCCTATGTCCTCGAAATCCGCTCGGGAAAGCGCACCCTGCCCCGGGAGTTCAGGATCGCGGGGACGACCCCGGACATCTGGGCCCCCGAGGACGTGGTCCGCGTCCGCAGCCATGGACTGACCCGAAACGCCGGCATGGAGGCCACCCGGGCCCGGATCCTGTGCGCCGGCGGGCCGGGCGCCGACAGGCTGTTCAAGAAGCTGGAGCCGGACTGGACGACAAGGGTCCCGGATGGCCTCGATCCCTGCGCCATCCCGGAGACCGTACTGGACGACTACAACCTGGCGACCCGGGGCGTGAAGTTCGATACCGCCCGGCGGCGGCTGGCGGCGGAGGCCCCTGCGCCAGAGTCCCAGGGCTCGAATAACTGGACGATCGCGCCGTCGCGCACGACCACCCGACGTCCGATCCTGGCTAATGACCCGCACAGAGAGCACGGTCTGCCCTCCCTGCGGTACGTGGCCCATCTGGAGGCGCCCGGCCTTTCGGTGATCGGAGCCGGCGAACCCGCCCTGCCTGGCGTTTCCATCGGCCACAACGCGACCATCGCCTTCGGCCTGACCATCTTCTACGCCGACCAGGAAGACCTCTACGTCTACGAAATCTCACCCGACGATCCTGACCTGTATCGCTACAGAGGCGGATGGGCCCGGATGGAAACCGTCCGGGAGACCATCGAGGTGAGGGGCGGACCCGCACGAGAGGTCGATCTGAGATTCACCCGACATGGCCCTGTCATCCATACCGAGTCCGGCAGCCAGAGGGCCTTCGCCCTGAGGTCGGTCTGGGCCGAGCCGGGTGCCAGCGCCTATTTCGGCTCGCTGGGTTACATGACCGCCAGATCCTGGACCGCTTTCAAGGCTGCCCTGGCGAACTGGGGAACGCCCAGCGAAAACCAGGTCTACGCCGATGTCGAGGGGCGGATCGGCTGGGTGGCCGCGGGGCGGGTTCCGTCGCGGCCAAACTGGGACGGGCTCCTCCCGGTCCCGGGGGACGGACGCTACGAATGGAAGGGGTTCCTGTCCCAGGCCGAACTGCCGTCGAAGTTGAACCCGCCGGAGGGCTTCATCGCCACCGCCAATGCGATGAACCTGCCGCCCGGTTATCCCGTCGCCGAGCGGAAGGTTGGGTTCGAGTGGTCGAACCCGTCGCGCCTTCTGAGGATCAACGAGGTCCTGGGATCCGACCGCCCCCTTAGCCTCGCCGACTCCATGGCCCTGCAGACGGACCCCACCGACATCACCTCACGCCGGCTGATCCGGCTCCTGACGCCCCTCTCTTCTACGGACCCCCTGACCTCCAGCGCCCTCGACCTCCTGCGCGGGTGGGACGGCTCGGCCCAGGCGGACAGCGCCGCGGCCGCGATCTACCTGATCTGGACGGGCAAGCACCTCGGTCCTGCTGTGGTGGGCAGGGCGGCCCCGCCCCAGGTGAGGGACCTGATTGGCGGCGGCGACCTGGCCGCGGTGATGGACCTGCTGGAGACCCCCGGCGAGGCGCTCGGCCCCGATCCCGAAGCCGCGCGGCGGACTCTTCTGCTCGAGAGCCTGGGCGCGGCGGCCCGGGAGGCCCGGGACCGGATGGGACCTGATCCCTCGACCTGGGCGTGGGGTCGGCTGCACCAGGCGGCCTTCACGCACGTGCTCGCGCCCCTGGCGACGGGCGCCGACCGTGAAGGACTCAGTGTGGGCCCGGAGCCAATGGCCGGAACCTCCCTTTCCCCCCTCGCGGCGAGCTGGCGAGCTGATGACTTCCGGGTCACGTCCGGGGCGTCGTTCCGAATGGTGCTAGACGTCGGTGCCTGGGACGAGAGTCGATTCATCAATACGCCCGGTCAGTCGGGAGACGTTGACAGTCCACACGCCCGAGACCTCTTCAAGACTTGGGTCAAGGGCGGATACGCG
>CAMCIK010000045.1 GCA_945874825.1 Phenylobacterium deserti
TCACCGCGGTAATCATGATCGGCAGGTGGTCGGTCATGCCCACGGCGGTCAGGATCGAGTCCACCGAGAAGACCAGGTCGATCAGGATGATCTGGAAGATCACTGACCCAAAATTGGCTGCGACCGCAGCCCGCTTGTCGAGGACGTCATCGCTGGGCTTGGGGTCGACCATGCCGTGGATCTCCTTGGTGGCCTTCCAGAGCAGGAAGAGGCCGCCGGCGATCAGGATCAGGTCGCGCCAGGAGAAGGTCAGATCCAGTGCGCCGGTCGTGACGCCCAGGGAAAAGACCGGGTCGGTCAGGTGTACCAGCCAGGCCAGGGTCGAGAGCAGCCCGAGGCGCATGACGAGGGCCAGGGTGATGCCCATCCGGCGCGCCTTCTGTCGCTGCCCTTCAGGCAGCTTGTTCGACAGGATCGAGATGAAGATGAGGTTGTCGATGCCAAGCACCACCTCCATCGCGATCAGGGTGAGAAGGGCCGCCCAGGCGGCGGGATCGGTTAGGAGGGGGGTGATTGCGTCCATACGGGCAGACTTAAGGCAAGATTGCGTCAGCGCCAGTACGGCGATGAGAAAATCCGCTATGATTTTTCCGGTCGCGGAGGTCGCGGTGCCGCCTTCGCAGGCGCCGGGCACCGGAAACTCAGGCGGTGGCCCAGGTGCAGCGCGACCGCTCCCCTTCCTGGGGTCAGGCCGAACGCTGCAATTTCTCGATTTTCTCCCCCCGACCCCAAATCTTGATCAATGCCCCTCAAGCTTTCGGATGGTCGATCTGGCGCGATTACACGGAAAGTATATGTAAACCAAAAGCCAAAATTATGTGAAATCGTGAGCATGTTGCTCATTCTCAATAGATTAGTAGATAACAATATGCGAAATTATTTGTAAGTATATCCCGCCCTTATCCATAGATGGCATTAAATTTGACTTTCAATTCGCTTTCGGACGCAGGTTCGAAGCGTCAGTCGGACTTGCGGGATTCGTCTAGAGGCGCTAAACGCAGAGTCCCGAAGGTTTGAGGGTCGAGGCTTGATGATCAGGCGCGCCATGCACACCGCCGTCGGGGCGCTCGTCGCCGGGATCGTGGCGCTTGCGCCCATGTCCAGCGCCGCTGCGGAGCGTTACTGGCAGTGCGTCCCTTTCGCGCGGCTCGTCTCCGGCATCCAGATCTTCGGCGACGCCCACACCTGGTGGCGCCAGGCGACAGGCCGCTATCAGACAGGCCTAACCCCGACATCCGGTTCTGTCCTCTGTTTCAAGCCCTCCGGCGCCATGACCCTCGGCCACGTGGCTGTCGTCAGCCAGGTCCTCACTGACCGCGTCATCCAGATTACCCATGCCAACTGGTCCCGGATTGGCGGAACCCGCGGCCAGATCGAACGTGACGTCACCGTGATCGACGTCTCCGCGGCGGGCGACTGGTCCCGCGTGAAGGTCTGGTACGATCCCGTCCGCGATCTCGGCTCCAGCACTTATCCGACCTATGGCTTCATCTATCCGGATGCCCAGGCCGCGCACATGGCCTCCGGCCAGTTCAATGCCGCCCAGAGCGCCGCCCTGACCGTGGCCCAGAGCGCGGCCAGCCAGGTTGCCTCCACCGTCCGTCCGGGTGCTACGCCCCTGTCCATCCTGGGGCAGGCCGCTGACGCCAGCGACCGGATCGCCGCCCTTATCCAGTCGGTCACCGCGCCGCCGCCGCGCTAGCGGTCCGGCGCGCCCCAGCTGGCGGCGCATGCTCAATCTCCTTCCCCGCGAGACCCGGATCTTCCGGACTGTTGACGCCCTGGACCTGCCCACAGACTGGCAGGTGCCGGACGATGTCATCTGGATCGAACTGGTCAGCCCCGAGCGCCATGAGGAGGCCATCCTCGAGAGCGCCATGGGCCTCGATCTGCCCACCTCCCGGGAGACGGCACAGATCGAGCCGTCCAGCCGCCTCTACATGGAGAGCGGGGCGACCTTCATGACCGCCAGCCTGCTGAGCCGGAGCGAAGAAGAGCACCCGATCCTGACGCCTGTGACCTTCGTCCTGGCGGGCGGTCGCCTGGTCACCCTGCGCTACGAACCCCTCAGGGCCTTCTCGGCCTTCAGCCAGAGGCTCACGGGCGCCGACTATGCCGGCGCCTCTGGGGCGGACCTCTTCCTCGACCTTCTCGACGCGGTGATCGAGCGCCTGGCCGAAGTCCTCGAGCGTGGGTCCGAGCGGGTCCAGGCCGCCTCAAACGCGATCTTCGACCGTCCCCGGGGTACCGGCTTCGAGCCCCTGCTGACGAGCCTAGCGCGGACACAGTCCCTGGCCGCTCTGGCGCGAACCAGCCTTGCGGGCCTGGCCCGGCTGGCCAGCTTCGCCGCCCTGGCGCCCGAGATCGCGGGTAAGCCGTCCGCCCAGGCCCACCTCGTCTCGGTGCAGCAGGATGTCCAGTCCTTGACCGAGCACGCCGCCGCCCAGTCGGCGCACATCGCCTTCCTGCTCGACGCCGCCCTCGGTCTGATCAACATCGAGCAGAACGTCAGCATCAAGACTTTCTCGGTCTTCACGGTGCTCCTGATGCCGCCCACCCTCATCGGGGCCATATACGGGATGAATTTCGAGGTCATGCCCGAGCTCACCTGGCCCTGGGGCTACCCCCTGGCCCTGGGCCTGATGGTGGTCAGCGGCGTCGCGCCCCTGCTCTGGTTCCGACACAAGGGCTGGTTCTAGCCGGGGGCAGCAAGGCCCTTCAGCCGGTAGAGCGCCTCGAGCGCCTCGCGCGGGCTCATGCTGTCCGGGTCCATGTCTGCAAGGGCGCCGGCCACGGGCGAGGGCGCCACGGGTTCTGCGAGGCCCGGAGCCTGGGCGGCAAACAGCGGCAGGTCGCCCAGCTGGGCCGGGGTGCCGGCCTCCCGCTCCAGGCGTTGCAGGACTTCGTGCGCCCGAGCCACGACCGCTGGCGGCACGCCCGCCAGCCGCGCGACCTGGACACCGTAGGACCGGTCTGCAGGGCCGGGGCCGGCCTCATGCAGGAAGACCAGCTCGCCGTTCCACTCCCGGGCGCGCATGGACAGGTTGGCCACGCCCGCCAGGCGGCGCTCGAGCTCGGCCAGTTCGTGGTAGTGCGTCGCGAAGAGGCCGCGGCAACGGTTGGTCTCGTGCAGGGCCTCGGCGCAGGCCCAGGCGATGGCCAGTCCGTCCCACGTCGCCGTGCCCCGACCGATCTCGTCCAGAATGACCAGGGACCGGGGCGTGGCCTGGGTCAGGATCGCGGCGGTCTCGACCATCTCGGCCATGAAGGTCGACCGGCCCCGGGCCAGGTCGTCGCCCGCACCCACCCGGCTGAACAGGCGGTCGACAATGCCCAGGCGCAGACGTCGGGCGGGAACCGGGCATCCCGCCTGGGCCAGAACGGCCAGCAGGGCGTTCTGTCGGAGGAAGGTCGATTTGCCCGCCATGTTGGGCCCGGTGACAATGGCCAGCCGGGGGGCAGTCACGCCCTGGCCATCCAGCCGGCAGTCGTTGGGCGTGAAGGCGCCCCCGGCCCGGCGGACCGCCGCCTCCACCACGGGATGCCTCGCGCCCTCGGCGTCAAGGACTGTGCTCCGGTCGATCTCGGGTCTCACGGCGTCGGCGTCCTCGGCCCATTCCGCAAGGGCGGCGGCCACGTCGAGAACGGCGCAGGCCGCAGCGGCCTCCCTGACGGGACCCGCCAGGGCGCAGGCTTGTTCCCGCCAGGCCTCGAAGGTGGTGGCCTCGATCGCCAGGGCCCTCTCCCCCGCCTGGGCGATCCGGGCGTCGAGCTCCGCAAGCTCCACCGTGGTGAACCGCATCTGGCTGGCCAGGGTCTGGCGATGGATGAAGGTCGCGTTCAGCGGGGCTCGAAGCAGGGGTTCGGCGGCCTTGGCGGTGGCCTCGATGAAATAGCCCAGGACCCCGTTGTGGCGGATCTTGAGGGCCACGCCGCTCTCGGCAGCCAGGCGGGCCTCGAGGGAGAGCACGACCCGGCGGCTGTCATCCCTAAGGCGCCGGGCCTCGTCCAGTTCAGGGCGGACCCCCGGGGCGACGAAACCGCCGTCCCGGGCCTGGGGGGGGAGGTCGGGGCCAAGGCCGGACTGCAGGCTGGCCTGCAGGGCGGCCAGGTCGTGCTTCTGGCTGAGGTCGAGTGCCTCAAGGGCCTCTGCCAGGGCGACCGGAAGCGGCGCATCGAGGGGGCTGCCATCCTGGAGAAACAGGTCGCGAAGGCTGGCCCCGCCTGCCAGGCCGTCGTGCAGGCAGCCCAGGTCCCGCGGTCCCCCTCGGCCCAGGGCCAGGCGGGAAAGCGCCCTCGCCATGTCCCCCATGCCCTTGAGCCTCTCCCTGACCTGACGGCGCAGGTCACGCCGGGCCCGGAATCCGTCCACGGCGTCCAGCCGCCGGTTGATGCGGTCGGGATCCAGGAGGGGGCGGGACAGCCGGCTCGCCAGGAGGCGGGCGCCAGGCGCCGTCACTGTCCGGTCGATCGCCGCCAGCAGGGAGCCCTCGCGTCCGCCGGACAGGCTGCGCTCGATCTCCAGGCTGGCTCGGGTCGCGGGATCGATGGCCATGACATCGGCCTCGCCGGCCCTTCGGGGCGGCCCGAGCGACGGCGTCCTGCCGGCCTGGGTGGTCTCCAGGTGGGCTGCGATCAGGCCGAGGGCCGAGATTTCCGCTCCGGACAGGGCGCCGAAACCGTCCAGGGTCTCGACCCCGTAGAGCCGCTTCAGCCGGGCCTCCGCGGCACCGGGCTCGGCGAGGGCCGACGGCATGGGCTGGACGAGGCCCCCCGCCGCCTTCAGGGCGGCACTGACCGCCTCGTCAGCGAACAGCCGGTCCGGCGCGAGGATCTCCGAAGGGCCAAGGGCGGCGAGGGCGGAGGCGAGGGAGGCCTTACCCAGCGCCCAGACCTCGACCTCACCGGTGGACAGCTCGACGCTGGCGATGGCGGCGGCGCCGGCCCTTACGGCCACTGCGGCCAGCCGATTGGAGCCCCGGGCATCCAGCAGGCCGTCCTCAGTCAGGGTTCCCGGCGTTACCACCCGGACGATGTCGCGGCGCACGATCGCCTTGGATCCGCGCTTTCGCGCCTCTGCCGGGTCCTCCATCTGCTCGCAGACCGCGACCTTGAAGCCGGATCGGATCAGCTTGGAGAGATAGGCCTCCGCCGCATGTACGGGCACGCCGCACATGGGGATGGGCTCGCCCGCGTGCTGGCCCCGGGCGGTCAGGGCGATGCCGAGGGCCGCGGCGGCCTGTCGGGCGTCGTCGAAGAAGATCTCGTAGAAATCGCCCATCCGGAAGAAGACCAGGGCGTCGGGCTGGCGCGACTTGGCCTCGAAGAACTGCGCCATCACCGGCGTGGCGCCGGACGAATCGACCTGGGGTGGGACGGGAGCGTTCATCTCGGGCCGTAAACTAGCCGCAGGCCGCGGCGGCGTCACCAGCGCCGGGCGAAACCCGCCTCCCCGCAGGCCAGGGCTTCGCTCAATAGCGGGCCCGCACGCCGAGGGCCGCTGGAGTCGGCGTGTCGGACAGGCCCTTCGCCCGCTTCAGCACCCAGTCGACCAGGGTGCCCGATATGGCCGAGGCCCCCGGCTCGCCGGGTCTGGCCTGGCCCGCCCGGGAATCATCCGCGGCCACGAAGTCGGTATGGAAGTAGATGGCGGCATTGATCGCCGGGTCGAACGGGCTGACGGCCTTGGCCTCCGGGGTCTGCCAGGTGCCGGTCTTGTTGACCTCGGTATAGTCCTTCACGCCCGGGAAGGGGTTGCCGGTCACGCCCTGGGTAAAGCCCTGGCGGGCCACATAGACCGGGACGCCGGCTATGGCGGCCTTGTCGACGTCAAGCTTCACGCCGTCGCGGTCGATCTTCAGCGTCCGGTAGCGGCTCACGAAGCCCGCGTCGAAGTCCCAGCGCTCGGAAGGGTACCAGTTCGAGCCGATCATGTCGGAGGCGTCGATAACCCGCCGTCCCGACTCGGCGAACTTCACCGTCACGGGCCGGATGTTGGAGCGCGTGGGGGCAAAGGCCTGGGCGTTCAGCCACAGGCCGGCGCTGCCAGCTTCCTTCGGGCCATCGGGTCCGGGCTCGATCCAGCCGTGGACCCGGCCGGGATCGACCATGGTGCCGGAAGGCACGCACTTGGGGGGCGGGCCCATGGCGCGCATGGGGCCGACTGCCGCCGGTGGCGGCGTGCGGTCGCAGCTGTCCAACGTCCCGGGCATGGGCGTGAAGTCCAGCCGGCCCAGGCCCTGGCCCAGGTACTGCAGGATCTGCATCTGCACCCCGCCGCCGGGCACGGGGTCGGTGTCAAAGCTCGCGCCGGCCCGGGCGAGCCAGGTCATGCGGGCGGTCTTCAGGAAGTCGTCCCCCGGTGCGGGCGCCATGCCCGCGACGCGCAGCGGGAAGATGGCCTCGGCGTTGGGATCGGACAGGGCGTAGTAGACGCCGGTTACCGACTGGCTGGCGGCGGAGGCCGGACCGGCTATGGCGCCCAGGATTCCGTTGGCGTCGGTATAGACCCGGTCCTTGCCGCTACGTAGGGCGTTAACCCGGGCAAGGTAGGCGTCAAGCTCCGCAGGGGTGGGCTCGGGCTGGACGCCCGCCGACGGGCCGCCGTCGAGGAAGATCAGCCCTGCCAGGCCCTCCACGCCCCGCTTGCCGCCCGGGCCCCGCCGCGCCGCATAGTTGGAAACGAAGCCGCCGCCCTGGCTGTGCCCGGCGAGGAAGATGTTGCGGGCGCCGGACCGCTCGCGGATCCGCCCGATCATGGCGTCGACATCCGCAGCGTAAGCCTCGAAGCCCCAGTCGGCCATGAAGGCCAGGTCCGCCTGGGTCAGGGGCTTCCAGGCCGCCGCCGCGGTGGCGGGCCCCACCTTGCCGTAGGGCCCGATAGCGTCCGCGCCAAGGTAGTGGTTCAGGGCGATCTGCGGGTCGCCCTTGCGCCGGGCCTCGGTCAGGGCCTCGGTCTCGGCGAGGTTGGCGCCCCGGCGCTGCAGGACCCAGACCTCCAGCCTGCACGGCTGGCCATCGCAGGTCCGCTTTGCCGCGCGGGAGACCATCTGGCTGGAGAGGTAGAGCCAGTGGGGCGGGGTCGAGGAGAAGCCCGGCAGTCCGACGACAACGGCGTTGGCGGGCCGCGGCCGGTCACCGTCTGCGGAGGCCCTAAGGCGCAGGAAGCTGGCGGTGTTGAGGGCGGCTGGAGTGCCGGGCGCCCTGCCTCCGGGAACCTGGATGTATTCGGCGACCACGTCGGGGTAGCCCGGGACCCGGCTGCCGGCGTCTCCGGCCGGTGCGGGGCGCACCATCGGCGCCGCCATCGCGGCGATGGGGACTGCGAGCATGGCTGCGGTCAGGCAGGCGGCGGCAATCCGGACTGCGGCGTGGATCATGGCGTCCTCCCTCACCCCGGGTTCAGCCCAGGGCAAAGGGTAAGTCTAGGGCCGCTGGGGCGAATGGGGAAGGCGGGGCCTCAGCCTCCGGTGACGTCTTCCCAGAATCTCCGGGCCCGGTTCAGGAATCCGCTGGATTCCGGATGCTGCTGCTCGCTGGAGATCTCAGCGAACTCCTGTATCAGCGCCTTCTGCCGGGCGTCGAGCCGGGTCGGCGTCTCCACGAAGAGTTCTACCACCAGGTCGCCACGCTCACGGCTGCGCAGGGAGGGCATGCCCCGGCCGCGTATCCGCACGCTCCGGCCGGTCTGGGTGCCCTCTGGCACCTTGACGGTCAGCCGGCTGGCGTCCTCGTCGCCTTCACCCTGTCCGCCCGAAAGGCACGGGGCCTCGATCTCGCCGCCAAGGACCGCCGTGGTCATGGGGACAGGTACGGTACAGTGCAGGTCGAGGCCTTCGCGCTCGAACAGGTCGTGGGGCCGGACCGAGACGAAGATGTAGAGGTCGCCGCGGGGTCCGCCCCGGGCTCCGGAGTCGCCCTCGCCCGCCAGGCGGATCCGCGAGCCGTCGTCCACGCCGGCGGGAATGCGGACCTGGAGGGTCCGGTTGCGCCGGACCTGGCCGTGGCCGCGACACGAGGTGCAGGGATCGCCGATGGTCCGCCCCTCGCCGCCGCATCGGGGGCAGGTGCGTTCGATGGCGAAGAACCCCTGGGCGGCCCGAACCCGGCCGGCGCCGCCGCAGGTCGGGCAGGTGACCGGGCTGGTCCCCGGCTTGGCCCCGCTACCCTCACAGGCCTCGCAGCTGATGGCGGTAGCGGCAGTGATCTCGACCTCCGCCCCCGCATAGGCCTGCTCCAGGGTGATCTCGAGGTCGTAGCGGAGGTCCTGGCCCCGGGCCGGGCCGCTGCGCCTCTGACCGCCGCCGAACATGTCGCCAAAGGCCGAGCCGAAGACCTCCGAGAAGATGTCGTTGATGTCGGTGAAGCCCGCGCCGCCGCCGCCCTGGCCGCCGTTCACACCGGCGTGGCCGAACTGGTCGTAGGCAGCCCGCTTCTTGGGATCCGACAGGACCGAATAGGCCTCGTTGATCTCCTTGAACCGGGCCGACGCCTCCTCAGAGCCGCCATTCCGGTCCGGGTGGTGCTCCATGGCCAGCTTGCGGAAGGCAGACTTCAGGGCGGCCTCGTCGCTGCCGCGGGGTACGCCCAGAATTTCGTAATAGTCGCGCATGAGGCGTCAGGCCTTCCGATGCATCTTTCCGAAAGGACGCCGGCCCCGCCTCAGGTCGAGGCGGGGCCGGGTCCCGGACAGGTTCAGGCCTTCTTGCCGTCTTCGTTGACTTCCTCGAATTCGGCGTCGACGACGTCGTCAGGGCCAGAGCTCTCGCTGGTACCCTCGCCACCCTGCTGGGCGGCGTACATGGCCTCGCCAAGCTTCATCGAGGCCTGGGCCAGGGCCTGGGTCTTGGCCGAGATGGCTTCGGCGTCTTCGCCTTCCAGAACCGACTTCAGGTCCTCGATGGCCGAGGTGATGGCCGACCTCTCGGCCTCGCCAACCTTGTCGCCGTGTTCGGCCAACGCCTTTTCGGTGGAGTGGATCAAGGCCTCGCCGTGGTTCCGGGCCTCGACGACGGCCTTGCGCTTTTCGTCCTCGGCCTTGTTGGCCTCGGCCTCGCGCACCATGGCGTCGATGTCCGAATCCGACAGGCCGCCATTGGCCTGGATCCGGATCGACTGTTCCTTGCTGGTCGCCTTGTCCCGGGCCGAGACGTTGACGATGCCGTTGGCGTCGATGTCGAAGGTGACCTCGACCTGGGGCACGCCCCGGGGCGCCGGCGGGATACCGACCAGGTCGAACTGGCCCAGCATCTTGTTGTCGTTGGCCATGGGACGTTCGCCCTGGAAGACCCGGATGGTCACCGCCGACTGGTTGTCATCGGCCGTGGAAAAGGTCTGTGAGCGCTTGGTCGGGATGGTCGTATTGCGCTCGATCAGGGGGGTGAAGACGCCGCCCAGGGTCTCGATGCCGAGGGTCAGGGGGGTGACGTCCAGAAGCAGGACGTCCTTGACGTCCCCCTGCAGGACGCCGGCCTGGATGGCCGCGCCCAGGGCCACCACCTCGTCGGGGTTCACGCCGGTATGGGGCTCGTGGCCGAAGAAGGCCTTCACGGTCTCGACGACCTTGGGCATACGGGTCATGCCGCCGACCAGGATCACCTCGTCGATGTCCGCCTTCTTCAGGCCCGCATCCTTCAAGGCCTGCTCGCAGGGCCCGAGGGTCTTGGCGACCAGGTCCTCAACCAGCGACTCGAGCTTAGCGCGCGAGAGCTTGATGTTCAGGTGAAGGGGCCCCGAGGCGTTCATCGAGATGAAGGGCAGGTTCACTTCGTACTGGGCGGTGAAGGACAGTTCCTTCTTGGCCTTCTCGCCCTCTTCCTTCAGCCGCTGCAGGGCCAGCTTGTCCTTCCGCAGGTCAACGCCGGTTTCCTTCCGGAAGTCCTCGGCCAGGAACTCGACCACGCGCAGGTCGAAGTCCTCGCCGCCCAGGAAGGTGTCGCCATTGGTGGCCTTCACCTCGAAGACACCGTCACCGATTTCCAGCACGGATACGTCGAAGGTGCCGCCGCCGAGGTCGTAGACGACGATCTTCTTGCCGTCGTTCTTCTCCAGGCCATAGGCGAGGGCCGCGGCGGTAGGCTCGTTGATGATCCGCAGGACTTCAAGTCCGGCAATCTTGCCGGCGTCCTTGGTGGCCTGGCGCTGGGCGTCGTTGAAGTAGGCCGGGACGGTGATGACCGCCTTGTCGACCTTCTCGCCGAGATGCTGTTCGGCGGCTTCCTTCATCTTTTGGAGGATGAAGGCCGAGACCTGCTGCGGGGAATACGCCTTGCCCTGGGCCTCGACCCAGGCGTCGCCGGTCGGGCCCTTGACGATGTCGTAGGGCACCATGCCCTTGTCCTTCTCCACCAGCGGATCGTTGTAGTTCCGTCCGATCAGACGCTTGATGGCGAAGAGGGTGTTGGAGGGGTTGGTCACGGCCTGGCGCTTGGCAGGCTGGCCAACAAGGCGTTCACCGTCCTCGAGGAAGGCCACCACCGAGGGTGTGGTCCGAACGCCCTCGGCGTTCTCGATCACCCTGGGCGTCTTGCCGTCCATGATCGCGACGCAGGAATTGGTTGTTCCGAGGTCGATGCCAATGATCTTGCTCATGATGGGTCTCAAACGCTCCTATTTGGCGGACCGCGCCTGAGGAGCCTCGTCACCAAGCACTCCTCGTTCCTGCGGTCCCCTTGAACAGTCCGGGGTCAACTGCGGGTACTTTCGGAACCACGCTGTCGCCGTGCGATATGGTGCGAATGCGCCACTCTGCAAGTGCAAAGTCCCTAAACTGTAAAGGGCTTTGCCGAGGTTTCGAGGGGCGTTCCTGCCAGGAGAGCGGCGTGGACCTCGGGGGTAAAGGGCGTCGTGGCCCCCCGGGACGCCAGGAAGGCGTGCTGTACGGCCATGGCCTGCTGCTCGATGTTGAGGTCAGAAAACGTC
Organism: Phenylobacterium deserti; assembly: GCA_945874825.1. GTDB lineage: Bacteria > Pseudomonadota > Alphaproteobacteria > Caulobacterales > Caulobacteraceae > Phenylobacterium > Phenylobacterium deserti_D. The sequence continues at coordinate 10,921 of CAMCIK010000045.1, forward strand.
AGCCCAAGGCGGGGTTCATAGTGGTAGGCCTCCGGGCCGTCACCGGCCCTCAGCTTGGCCAGGGCCAGGTTGACGCCCGTCTGGGCCTGCCAGATGTGGGTCAGCTCATGGATCAGGACGCCCTGCAGGGACAGGCGGGCCCGGCTGAAGTCCCTCAGGGCACCGGAGGCTGGCCAGAAGACCAGGGCTGGGCCCGCGGCGAAGGGACGACGCCAGACCGGCAGGGCGAAGATCCGGACGCGCTCCAAGGCCAGGGCGGAGCCGAACACGGCCACCGCCAGCGCCTTCTCGCCATCCGTCAGCCGGCGCAGGGTGCCCGGCCTCATCCGTCTTCCGTCCATGTTCGTCGATATGCGCCTTCCCGGCCCGCGCCGGAAGCCCTCGGAACCGACCTTTCAGGTATCGCAGGCTTTGACACCAGCCGCGCCTGTCGCCAAATGGGAAGGGACTGGTGAAGACCGGCGAGGGAGACCCGAACCATGAAGACCCTGACGCGTCCGGAGGGGACGGAACCCGGGGACCTGGCCGTCTCACGGCGCCGGCTGGCCCTGGCCGCCTTCGGAGGTTACGCCCTCTACGCCTTCTCCGCAGAGGCCCAGACCGTCACGACCCCGGCGACAGGCCTCATCGCCGGCGAGGTCGAGGTGGATGTCGGCGACCGCATGGCACCCGCCTATCTGGCTCGCCCCGACGCCCCGGGCCGGTTTCCCGTTGTCCTGGTGATTTCCGAGGTCTTCGGCGTCCACGAATACATCCGCGATGTCTGCCGCCGTCTGGCAAGGCTGGGCTATGTGGCCATCGCCCAGGACCTCTTCGTCCGTTCGGGTGACCCTTCGAATACCAACGATTTCAACCAGATCCGCCGCATCGTCGGAGCGGCCTCGGACAAGCAGATCTTCAACGACCTGTCGGGGACCGTCCGGTTCCTCAAGGCTCAGTCCTTCGTGGACAAATCCCGGATGGCGGTCACCGGCTTCTGCTGGGGCGGAGCCATCACCTGGCTCATCTGCCAGCGCATGCCGGATTTCCGCGCCGGCGCGGCCTGGTACGGCCGGCTGACTGCGCCCAAGCCGGGGGAGTTCCTTGGCGAAGCCAGCCGCCCCTGGCCGCTCCCCGGCGTGGCCCAGCTGCGGACCCCGGTGATCGGTTTCTACGCGGGCAAGGACCAGGGCATCCCCCTAGCCGATGTCGAGGCCATGCGCAGCGCCCTGGTCGCCGCCCGCAAGAGCGACAGCCAGATCATCGTCTATCCGGACAGCCAGCACGGTTTCCACGCGGACTACCGCACCAGCTACGATCCAGCCGCAGCCCAGGACGCCTGGACCCGGATGCTGGCCCACTTCGCCGCCAACGGCGTCAAGCCCCGGCCGTTCTAGGTCCCGGCACCCTCACCCGGCTTCGCCGACAGCTCCCCCGGGAGAGCAATCGCTCCCGGATTGCTCGCCATTGGGGAAGCCCGGTGCCTCTTCGGGCTCCATCGGGTTATCCGGAGAATCTTCCGCCCTGCCGTTTCCAATTGACCCTCCCAGTCCCTATCTTGCGGCTATCAGAGCTCCCGCCGACAGAACCCACCCATGATCGACCTTCGTCCCTTCGATAGCCTCGGCGGTGCCGACCATGGCTGGCTGCGGGCCCGGCATCACTTCTCCTTCTCGGGCTACCAGGACCCGGCGCGCATGAACTGGGGTGCCCTGCGGGTCTGGAACGACGACTCCATCCAGCCGAACACGGGCTTTCCCGCCCATGCGCACCAGGACATGGAGATCATCACCTATGTCCTCGAGGGCGCGATCAGCCATCAGGACAGCCTGGGAAACCAGGGCCGCACTGTCGCCGGCGACGTCCAGGTGATGAGCGCCGGTTCGGGCATTCGCCACGCCGAGTACAACCTCGAGCCGGACATCACCCGCCTCTTCCAGATCTGGATCCTGCCGGCCCGGGCTGGCGGTGCGCCCTTCTGGGGCGCCCGGCCGTTCCCGAAGGATGACCGCGCCGGGCGCTTCGTGACCCTGGCCTCCGGCCTTCCGGGAGATGACGAAGCCCTGCCCATCCGCACCCCTGGCCGGGTGCTGGGCGCGACCCTGCCGGCCGGCGAGACGCTGGACTACGCCCTGGCACCGGGTCGGCGCGCCTACCTCGTGCCAGCCCGGGGCTCGGTCGAGGTCAATGGCGTGACCGTCGGGACCCGGGATGGGGCGGCAATCGTCGACGAGCCTGCCCTGCGCATCACCGCCCTGGAGGACGCCGAACTCGTGATGGTCGACACCCTCTGATCCGTCTGCCTACCGGGGCCAGTCCCGGGCCAGACGGTCCAGCAGTCGCACCCCGAATCCCGCGGATCCCGCCGGCTTGACCGAATTCGCCGCGCCATACGCCACGCCAGCGATGTCGATGTGGGCCCAGGGAATGTCGCGGCTGACGAACTCGCCGATGAACCAGGCACCGGTCCCGGCTCCGGCGCCGCCTTCCCCGCTGTTCTTGATGTCAGCGATGGTGGAGGCCGTGTCCTTGGCGTAGCTGGGATGGAGCGGCATCTTCCAGAGCTGTTCGCCAGTCTGCTCGCCGGCCGTCATCAGCCGTTCGGCCAGGGCGTCGCCCCGGGCGAACAGGCCGGCATAGTCGTCCCCGAGGGCCGTGCGGATTGAGCCGGTCAGGGTGGCGAGGTCCACGACCGCCGCAGGCTTGAGGTTGCGCTCGGCCCAGACCAGGGCGTCGGCGAGGACCAGTCGGCCTTCGGCGTCAGTGGAGATGATCTCTATGGTCTTCCCGTTCATCGCCGTCAGCACGTCGCCAGGCCGGATGGCGCCGCCGTCCGGCATGTTCTCAGCCAGGGCGGCGACGGCCGCCACGTTCACCGGCGCCCCGGACTTCGCCAGGGACAGGACCGCCCCGGTCACCGAGGCGGCGCCGGACATGTCCATCTTCATCTCGCCCATGCCGGCTGAACCCTTGATGGACAGGCCGCCGCTGTCGAAGGTGATGCCCTTCCCCACAAGGACCAGGGGCTTGCCCTCAGGGACCCCGGCACCCCGGTAGCGCACGACCAGGAGGCGCGGGGGGCGGGCAGATCCCATGCCCACGCCGGAGAGGGCGCCCATGCCGAGTTGCCGGATGGCGACATCGTCGAGGACCTCGATTCTCACGCCGGGGATCCCGGCGAAGGCCGCCCTGGCGCTGTCCACGAAGGCCTGGGGATAGAGGAGGTTGGCCGGCAGGTTGGAGACGTCCCGGGTCCACTGAACCGCCTCGACCAGGGCGAGGCCCCGGTTTCGGTACATCGGCTCGGCACCGGCCGCGCCGGCGCCCATGAAGACGACGCCCGCCGGTGCCACCTTCGGCCGATCGGAGGTCAGGAGGTCCGACCGGTACTCTCCGATGCCAAAGCCGGTGGCGAGTTCCGCGAGCCCGCCGGCCTCAAGCTTTCCCGTCGCCACGGTGACCTGTGCCGGAACCTTGGCAAGGGCGCGGCCCAGGGCTTCGCCCGCCGCCTGAAGGCGAGCCGGTGTGGCCCCTTCGCCCAGGCCGAGGAGGATGACCTGGTCCAGGCCCCCGAAGGCCCTGAGGGTCAGAGTTTCGCCGTTGTCGAAGTCGAAGTCTTCGGCCGCCGCCGCCTTGCGGATGTCGGCACCCGCGTTGGGCGAGAGGACTTCGCCCGCCCGCTCCGACGCCTGGGCGACGGAGTCTGCAGCGATCACCAGGACGCCCCCGGTTACCCGGGCCGTCCCGGCGAAGGCCGCGGGCCGGCGTTGGGTGGCGGTGGTCCAGACGGTGGTCGCCGGCGAGACCTTGGTGCCCGCCTTCGGTGTTGCCGCAATCGAGGGATCCGGAGCGGCCAACAGCGAGGCCAGGACAAGGCCCGCCAGGACGACGGGACGGAGTGGATGCATGACGGCCTCCTTGGAAGGGGTGAGAACTAGTGCCGGAACACGCGAACACCGGTGAAGGCCATGGTCACGCCGGCGGCGTCGGCTGCGGCGATCACCTCTGCGTCGCGGATCGAGCCGCCAGGCTGGATCACTGCCGTGGCACCGGCCTCCGCCGCCTGAACCAGGCCGTCGGCGAAGGGAAAGAAGGCCTCCGAGGCGCAGGCTGAGCCCCGGGTCAGGCTCTCCGGAAGGCCCGCCTGCTCGGCGGCCTCGCCGGCGCGGATCGCGGCGATCCGGGCGGAATCGCGCCGGTTCATCTGGCCCGCGCCAATGCCTGCCGTCTGGCCGTCCCGGGCGAAGACGATGGCGTTGGACTTGACGTGCTTGGCCACGGTGAAGGCGAACAGCATGTCCTCCACTTCCTGCGGGGTCGGCTGGCGGCGCGTGACGATCTTCAGGTCTGCCGCCGTCACCCGGGAGGTGTCACGGCTCTGGACCAGGAAGCCTCCGGATACCGGCTTGAAGACGTCGCCTGGCGCCAGGGGATCGGGCATGCCGCTGGTCAGGAGCAGGCGCAGGTCCTTCTTCTTCGCGAAAAGGGCGATGGCCTCGTCGTCGGCCTCAGGCGCCACGACCACCTCGGTGAAGATCTTGAGGATCTCCTTCGCCGAGGCCGCATCCAGCCGGCGGTTCACCGCCACGATGCCGCCGAAGGCCGAGACCGGGTCGCACTGCAGGGCCCGGGCATAGGCCGTCTTGAGGTCTGCCCCCAGGGCCACGCCGCAGGGGTTGGCGTGCTTGATGATGGCCACCGCCGCGGATTTCGCGGGATCAAATTCCGCCACCAGTTCGATGGCCGCGTCGGTGTCGGCGATGTTGTTGTAGCTCAGGGCCTTGCCCTGCATCTGCCGGGCCGTCGCCACGCCCGTGCGAGGGGACTCCTCGACATAGAAGGCCGCGGCCTGGTGGGGGTTCTCGCCGTACCTCAGGGTCTGGGCCAGCCGGCCTGAGAAGGTGCGGCGCTCCGGGGCGGCCTCGCCCAGCTGGCCTGCGAACCAGGTGGAGATGGCCGCGTCGTAGGCCGCCGTGCGGGCATAGGCCCGGCCCGCCAGGGTCCGGCGCAGGGCCAGGCTCGTGGTTCCCTCCGCCTCCAGCTCCGCCAGCACTGACTGGAGGTCCTCCAGCTCGGTGCAGACTGCCACATAGCCGTGGTTCTTGGCCGCCGAGCGGATCATGGCCGGCCCGCCGATGTCGATGTTCTCGATGGCGCTGGCGAAGTCGCCCCCGGCGGCCACCGTCTTCTCGAAGGGGTAGAGGTTGACGTAGATGAGGTCGATTCCGCCAATACCATTTTCGGTCATGGCGGCGGCATGGGCAGGGGCGTCGCGTACGCCAAGCAGGCCACCGTGAACCCCCGGGTGCAGGGTCTTGACCCGCCCGTCCATCATTTCCGGGAAGCCGGTCAGGTCCGAGACGTCCTTCACCGCCAGGCTGGCCGCGGCGATGGCCGTCCGGGTCCCGCCGGTGGAGACCAGCTCGACCCCCAACCGGGACAGGGCCTGGGCAGCCTCGACCAGGCCGGTCTTATCCGACACAGAGATCAGGGCGCGGCGGACGGGAGCGCGGTCAGGCGCGGGCGGGAAGTCGGGTGCGGCAGGCATGGCGCTCTCCGTGGCGGTTCGGAAGGTCGGCCCAGGCGAGCGGCGCTTTGACGTCCCTGCGCTTCCCGGTGGTGGTCCACCTGTTTCGCCAGTCACGCGGGACGGACAGACCCTAGCCCAGCCGGCGATTCCCTGAAACCGCCTGCAGATCGTCCGGGAGACTCAGCCCCGCAGGGCGGCGATGTTGGCGGCGTAGGCCTGCGGGCCGCCCCGGAAGACCGCTGTCCCCGCCACCAGGGCGGTGGCCCCGGCGTCCACGCAAAGGCGTGCGGTCTCGGCAGTCACGCCGCCGTCGACCTCCAGAACGATGTCCCGGCCGCTGGCCTCGATCATCCGCCTCAGGGTCTCGATCTTGGCCAGCTGGGAATGCATGAAGCTCTGGCCGCCGAAGCCCGGGTTGATGGACATGACGAGGATCAGGTCGACCTCGTCCATCATCCATTCGATCACGGCCGGCGAGGTCGAGGGGTTGAAGACCACCCCGGCCCGGGCACCCAGCAGGCGGATGCGCTTGAGGGTCCGATTCAGGTGCGGCCCGCTCTCCGGGTGAACGCTGACGATGTCGGCCCCGGCCTCGACGAAGGCCTCGAGAAACGGGTCCGCGGGGGCGATCATCAGGTGCACATCCATGGGCACGGTGGCGTGCGGCTTCAGAGCCCGGACAATGTCCGGCCCCAGGGTGATGTTCGGCACGAAGTGGCCGTCCATGACGTCGATGTGCAGCCAGTCGGCGCCTGCGGCCTGGACGGCGCGGACCTCCTCACCCAGCCGGGCGAAGTCGGCGGCGAGGATCGAGGGGGCGATGATCGGACGCGGGCTCATGATCCGGATTTAGCGGCCCCTGCGCCCTGCGCCAAGTCCCGGCGGGCCCGGCGGTTCGGCCGGCGGGCGAAACGGGCTATGAAGAAGCCGTCTGTCCCGCCCGGGCGGTGGGTCGGCAGGATCCGGAGGGTCCCGTCCTCCCGACGGCTTTCCGGCGGTGCCCCGCCCTCTCCCGGGGCAATGGGGTCGAGGGCGAAGTCGGCGCACCGCTTCAGGAAGCCGGTGACCTGGGCCTCGCCCTCTTCGGTCTCCAGGGAGCAGACGCAGTAGACAAGGCGGCCACCGGGCCGCACCCGCCGGGCGGCGGCGTCCAGAAGCCGGGCCTGGTCCGCGGCCAGGGAGGCGATGTCGCCGGGCTTCACCACCCAGAGCACGTCCGGGTTGCGGCGGAAGGTCCCGGTGGCGGTGCACGGCGCGTCGAGCAGGACGGCGTCGAAGGTCCGTCCGTCATCCCAGGTCCCGGAGTCGGCGGCGATAACCTCGGCGGTCAGGCCGGTCCGCTCGAGGTTCTCCCGCACCCGGCGCAGGCGGGCCGGTGAGCGGTCAAGGGCAGTGACCTCCGCGCCGGCAGCCGCCAGCTGCAGGGTCTTGCCTCCGGGTGCCGCACACAGGTCCAGGGCGGTCAGGCCCGGCCTTGGGGTAAGGAGGCGGGCGGGGATGGCGGCGCTGGCGTCCTGAACCCACCAGCGACCCTCCGCAAAGCCGTCCCAGGCCGCGACCTCACCCCGCCGGGCGGTGCGCCAGGTATCGGCGGCGATCCGGGTCAGACTCAGCGTCTCGGCCAGGTCGCCGGGGTCTTCCCTGAGGGTCAGGTCGGTGTCTGGCTCCCCGGCGATGACCGAGGCTATGTACAGGGCGGCCGGCCGGCCCCAGGCCGCGCTCCAGCGGGCCAGCAACCAGTCCGGCGCCAGGGCCTCGGGATCGGACAGGTCAGGCGGCTCGCGGATCAGGCCCCTCAGGACGGCGTTGACCAGGCCCTTGGAACGGCGGGCTTCAGGAAGCGACTCGGCCAGGTCGACGCTGGCGCTGACGGCCGCATGGGGCGGGGCACCCAGGACCAGGGCCTGGACCGCCCCCAGTCGCAGAATGTTGCGAACGATCTCCGGCGGGGCGCGCGGGATGCGCACATCAAGGGCGCGGTCCAGCGGGCCCAGCCGCCGCAGGGCTGTCAGCACCAGAAGTCGGGCGAAGGCCCGGTCGCGGGGCTCCAGGTCAGCCAGGCCGGGCGCAGCGGACTCGTCCTCCAGTCCGGCTCGGCGGGAGAAGGCGGAGGCCAGCAGGTCGAGCGCGGCGCGGCGGGCGGGAAGTCCGATGGGAATGCGGGGTTCGGTCACACAGAGCCGCCTGCCCGGTTCTGACGGCCAAGGCAACTGGCGTTTCGCACGGCGGACGACTAGATGGGTTTCATGGAAGACGAAGCCCCACCCAACGCCGCCCCCGGCAAGGCCCTGAGCCCCGCCGCCCGCCGTGCCCTGGAGGAAGCCGCCGCCCGCCGGCTTGCGGAGGCCGAGGCTGCCGAGCGGCTGGCCGAACAGGGGGGTCCCGCCGGCCTCGAGCCGACCCGGTTCGGCGACTGGGAGCGCAAGGGCATCGCTGTCGACTTCTAGGCGCCCCTTAGGCTGGGAGGTACCGCTACTTCTCCGCCGCTCCCCTAGGCGGGCACCGCCGCCATCTCGGCAATGACCTTCAGGGCCGCCTCGGCCGGGTCGTTCGCCGCCGAGATCGGCCGGCCGCACACCAGGTGCGAGGCGCCGGCCCGCAGGGCTTCGGCCGGGGTCGCGGCGCGGACCTGGTCGTTCTTGGCCGCCCACTCGGGCCGCACGCCCGGCGTCACCACCAGGAAGTCCTTGCCGCCGATGCTGCGCGCCAGTTCCGCCTCCTGGGGACTGGCCACCACGCCGGCACAGCCAGCGGCCATGGCCTGGTGGATCCGGCGCTGGACGAGGCTGCGGGCACCGGAGCCGTAGCCGATCGCCCTGAG
>CAMCIK010000046.1 GCA_945874825.1 Phenylobacterium deserti
GCCGCTCGACGTCCGCACGGACTTCCAGGCCGGCCTCGTCATAAGCCGAGGTTTCACGGTTGTAGACCGCCGCATAGCCGTTGAGCGACTGGCGGAAGCGACGCCAGTGCGGCAGCGAGATCTCTGCGCCCAGACGGCTGTCGACGGTGGAGGCGCGGCCGAAGATGGCGCTCGTATCCGCAAAGCCGAAGCGGTTGAAATGGCTCCACCGCATGTCGGCCCCGAGGCCCTCGCTGCTTGCGTAACTTGCACCCGCCTCCAGTCGCTGGGGCCGCCTGTCTTCAAGCGTGACAATGACGTTCCTGGGACCGTCCACACCCGCCGTTTCAGGGGCGGCCAGAGCCACTGAGACCTGGTCATAGACGCCTGTCTCGACGAGCCGCTTCTCAAGGTCCGCCATGGTTTCTGGAGCATAGAGGATGCCGCTCGACCAGGGTGTCAGGGAGGCCAACCATTCGCCCCGTGTCCGCCCCTCAGTTTCCAGGCGAACGCCACCCAGCCGCGCGATGGCTCCGGCGCTGATCCGATAGGTCGGCCTGAGGGTCCGGTCAGCGTGGTCGACAATGACTTCCCGCGGGCCGATGAAGGCGTCCGCATAGCCTTCCTTCTGGATTGCCGACAAGACCCTGGCCTCGGCGGAAACCACGTCGATTGCCCGGGCCGGCTGACCGGATTCGAGCCCCAGCCGACTAAACACGAGGGCCTGCAGAGCGTCCGGCGGCGCGGGCTCGACCCATTCGATCCGGGGTTCGGCGACCTGGAATCGGGGTCCGATGGAGACATCGACGAAGGGCTCCGCCACGGCGTCATCAGAGATGCCTGGCTGGATGTTGAATTCGTAATAGCCTTCCGAACGCAGGACCGCGGCAGCCTCGCCAGATGCGGTGTTGGCCCTCTGCCGAGCGTCGAAACGGCTACGGATGGGACGTTCCGTGGTCCCGATCGCGGCCTCGATCCGTGTCCGAATATCTGCCGGCAGGTCGCCCCGCACCCGGGCGCGCACAAATGGGGTCGCCGCCGCCGCGAGGTCCGCAGTCAAGAGGCCGAGCCCCAAAAGCCCCGCCGCAAGACTCCGCCTCTGAAACCGCCGCGTCCAGGTCAAGCGCGCGCCCCCTCAATGCGGGTGAGATAGCCTGTCGAATTGCCCTCTGTCATCCGCCGAGGCGAAGAGACCCCGGTGCCCAGTTTTCTGGCAGTCGCCCGAAAATAGGGCGGTGGTGGGGGTGGCAGTCGCCAAACCCGGCTTCCCAGTCTATGCAGGTCACTCAATGTCTAGGCTTTTCCCTTGTCGTATCCGAACGGAAGGGAGCACCGGGTGAGATACGCTTTGGCCGATCCTTCTCATCCGTCCGGCGCCCACGCCGTGGCGGTGACACCTTATGACGAGATGATAGATCCGACTGGGGAGGTAAGGCCTCACTATGCGGCCCTCGCCCAGCGAGTCGCCTCGCTTGCAGAGGAAGACCTCGCTGAGCGCCAACGCCTGCTCGAACGGTTCTTCCTCCTGCAGGGCATCACATTCACGGTTTATGGAGCCGAGAGCTCAACCGAACGGATCATTCCCACCGATCTTCTGCCCCGGATCATTCCGGCGACTGAGTGGGCGACGATCGAGGCGGGGCTGACCCAGCGCCTGAAGGCGCTCAACATGTTCCTGGCCGATATCTACAGCGGCCAGAAAATCCTTATGGACGGCATTGTTCCGCGGGAGCTCGTCCTCGGGGCACCCTCCTACCGGCGGGAAATGCAGAATCTCTTCGTACCGCACCAGGCCTACGCCAACGTCTGCGGCAGCGATCTTATCCGTAAGCCGGACGGCGGGTTCGCCGTTCTCGAGGACAACCTGCGGGTGCCGTCTGGCGTTTCCTACATGCTGGCGAACCGCGAAGCTGCCAAGCGTACCCTCCCGGGTTCGTTCCGGATGGCCGGGGTCCGCCGGATCGAGGAGTATCCGGACCTCCTGCTTTCCACCCTTCGGAGCATGGCTGCCGACTGGCGCCCCAACCCCCAGGTCGTCGTCCTGACGCCGGGCGTCTACAATTCGGCCTACTTCGAGCACGCCTACCTCGCCCGGCTCATGGGCGTGCCCCTGGTCGAGGGGCGCGACCTCGTGACCCACGACAATATGGTCTACATGCGCACCACCACCGGCCTGCGCAGGGTGGACGTCATCTACCGGCGAGTGGATGACGATTTCGTCGACCCACTGTCATTCCGGAGGGACTCCAGCCTGGGCGTCGCCGGTCTTTTCAATGCCTACCGCGCTGGCAACGTCGTGATCTGCAACGCCCCTGGGACCGGAGTGGCCGACGATAAGGCCGTTTACGCCTATGTGCCAGAGATCATCAGCTATTACCTGGGCGAGGACGCCATCCTGCCCAACATCGAGACCTATCTGTGCCGCGAACCGTCGCAGCTTTCCCATGTGCTGGCCAATCTCGACAGCCTGGTGGTCAAGGCCGTGGGCGCGTCGGGTGGCTATGGAATGCTGGTGGGTCCCCATGCCACACAGGCCGAGCGCGAGGCCTTCGCCGAGGCCCTGAGGGCGAACCCGGACAACTACATTGCACAACCCACCATCCAGTTATCGACAGCCCCCTGCCTGATCGACGGTGCCATCGACCCGCGACACGTCGACCTGCGCCCCTTCGTTCTGTCGGGTGACAAGATACGGGTGACCCCCGGCGCCCTCACCCGCGTCGCCCTGCGCAAGGGCTCCCTGGTCGTGAACTCCAGCCAGGGCGGAGGCTCCAAGGACACCTGGGTTCTTGGCGAGGGCGATGGCTTGGAGGCCCGGCCATGATGCTAGCCCGGGTGGCTGACAGTCTCTACTGGATCGGGCGGTATGTGGAGCGAGCCGAGCATATGTGTCGGCTCGCCGACGTTCTCCTGAATGCCACCCTCGACAGGACCGAGAGCTCGGGACAGGTCGCAGGCATGGTAATGTCGGCCATCACCGACGGGCACCACGACGCCCCACTCTCGCCCTGGGACGCCGCCCTGGCGATCACCATGGACAGCGAGAACGGCGGCTCAGTTACAGCCGCCCTCGCCAGGGCCCGGGAGAACGCCCGCCAGGTCCGCGACCAGTTAACCACGGAGACCTGGGAGCGGCTGAACCTGATCCACCTCCGAGTGACAGGCGAAGGTGCCGCCCGCGACTTCTCCGACGCCCCCTCCCAGTTCCTGCACGACATCATCGCCGACCTGCATCTGTTCAAGGGCGCGGCAGATGCCACCATGAGCCATGGCGAAGGCTGGGGCTTCCTGCAGCTCGGCGTGTTCATCGAGCGCGCCCAGTTGATCGGCAAACTCCTGCAGGCCGGCTTCGGACGGAACCTGGGACGACCAGTCACCGAGCATGCCGCCATGACAGCTCTGCTTCGAATGAGCTGCGCCCTCGAACCCTACCTGCGCAAACACACCGCGGACATTCAGCCGACCCTGATCCGCCAGTTCCTGATGTTCGACGAGGACTTCCCCAGGTCGCTCAGATTCTCCACGGCCCGGATCGAGGAACATCTGTCCAGCGTCGGTCGTAATGTGGACCTTGGGGGCGGGGCGGGACCCGAGCGGCTTGCAGGAAGGCTGAAGGCCCGACTCCTCTATGCAGATCCCAAGGCGCTGGGGGGCGAGGAGTCCGACAGTCTGGTGGCGACTGTGCTGGAGGAGTGCGCCCGGCTTCATGAAGGGATCTACGACACCTTCGTTGCCTATTCCCTCGAAATGCGGCTTCCCGCCTAGGAAATCCCATGCTGCTCGAAGTCAGACACGTCACCCGCTACCACTACGCGGCCCCCGTCCGGGAAAGCCTGATGGAAGTCTGGATGCAGCCTCGAAAGACGCCCCAGCAGCGCTTGACCAGCTTTGATCTCGAGCTGGATCCCGCTGCCCAGGTCTTCTCCTACGCCGACCCCTACGGTAACGCGGTCTACCATTTCGACGTCCCGCACCCGCATGATCAGCTGACCATTACCGCGCGTTCCGTAGTCGAGACCGCCGTGCCGGACCCCCTGCCCGAAGCTCTGGATCCAGGCGAATGGGACCGCCTGAAGAGTGAAAGTGTCCTGGGAGACAATTTCGACTTCCTGAGGCTCCAGGGGTTCTGCATCGAAACCGACGCCCTCAGGAACTTTGTCGCCGAGCGTGGACTCGACAGGCTGAGGGAGCAGGACCCGCTGACCGCCTTGAGGTGCCTGTCAGACGTCATCTACGAGGCCTTCGATTATGAACCTGGCGTCACGGATGCAGAAAGCCCGATCGACCTGGCGCTGTCCGCCCGTAGGGGCGTCTGCCAGGACTTCGCCCACATCATGATCACGATATGCCGCAGCTGGGGCGTACCGGCACGGTATGTCTCGGGCTACCTGTTTACCGATCGCGACGGGGGGGACCGTTCGGATCCCGAGGCCTCCCACGCCTGGGTCGAGGTGTTCCTTCCCTCTACCCGGTGGATCGGATTTGATCCGACGAACAACTCCCTGGCTGGAGAGAGGCACGTCTCTGCGGCCATCGGCAGGGACTATGCCGACGTTCCACCGTCGCGCGGCGTCTACAAGGGCGAGGCGGAAAGCCAGTTGGCGGTCGGAGTGAACGTGCGTCGCGCCCGGGCCACGTCTGGGGAACCCGAGTACATCGGCCTCTCAAGCCCGAGCTTTGCCCGCGGGGGCGGTCGCCGGCGTCCCGGCTCTGGGGCCTTCCTCCTGGAGCGCCAGCAACAGCAGCAGCAGTAGGCGGTCCGCCAAACTAGTTGCACTCTGAGTGTCGATATCTCAATCTATCCCCTGATCTTGGGGAGGAAGAGCGTGCGCCCGGGGCTTGCCGCTGGAGATGCATTCTGGTCACGTGGGGATAATCGCCCCTCGGATCAAACTGCGATGTCCGGCTTACGAAGCCCCCTGAGCCCTGCGCCAAGTATAGCCAAGGAAAGGACCTCGACCAGGATCGGCGTCAGCTGGTCGAAAGTGAACCCCGCCAGGACCAGGTTAAGCAGCCTTCCCGCAAGCGCGGCACCCAACAGACAAACCGGGCCCAGAAGGGCGCGACCGTCCGCCGTGATGGCGGCGAAGAGAGCCAGTCCACCTGTTGCCGCAAAGAGACCGGCGATGTCCGCCCTCAGGGACGCCTGCCCGAGCTCGCCATTCACCAGAAGCCCGAACTGGGCGGCGGCTGCGGCCGGATCCACCCAGATCCGCGCAGCCAGCATGAGGGCAAGCAGCCCCAACGCGCCCACAACAACTCGCAAAGCCAACATCCAAGCCCCCCCGTTCAGGTCCCAATCCTGGGAACCTATGCGAGGCTGGCCCGACTCGACAACGCTCTCCAAGGAGATTCCGAATGGCGCTTGAATACGACCTCTACTGGTCCTTCCGGTCCCCCTACTCCTACCTGATCACCCCAAGGCTGGTGGAACTGGAGGCGAAGTATGAGGTGACCTGCCGCGTCCGCCCGGTCTATCCCCTGGCGGTCCGTACGCCGGAATTCTTCGAGGGGCGCGACCCCCTCTGGTTTTCCTACCTGATGCTGGACACCCGGCGTGAGGCGGAGTTCCTCGGACTCCCCTTCCGCTGGCCTCGCCCGGACCCCGTCTACATGGACATGGCGACCGGAACCTATCCGAAGGACCAGCCTCATATTCACCGCCTGACCCGGCTGGGCGTCCTCGCCGCCGAGGCAGGCCGGGGCTTGGCCTTCCTGCGGGAGGTCAGTACGGCGATCTGGAGTGGCCAGGTGGACAACTGGCACGAGGGCGATCATCTGGCCGAAGCCGCGCGGCGCGCCGGGCTGGACCCCGAAGTGCTGTTTGATCGCGTTGAGGCCGAGGCTGGACGGCTTCACGCCGTGATCGAGGATAACCAGGTCGCTCAGCGCCAGGCCGGCCACTACGGCGTGCCCATGATCGCCTTCAACAACGAACCCTTCTTCGGCCAGGACCGCATGGACCAGTTCCAGTGGCGCCTGAAGCAGCAGGGCCTTTCCCCCCGCAAGACCGCCTGAGGAGGCGAACCGATGAAACTCCTGAAAGTCCTCGGCATCGGCCTGCTTATCCTGGCGGGCCTCGGAGCCCTCGCCTGGGTCAACCGCTTTACCGTTCTAACCCTGATCGCCCAGTCCCGGCTTCCCGATGTCGCGCCTAACCGGGAGGTGGTCTGGAAACCTGGGCCAGCGGACCGGCCGCCATCCAGTGGTCGTCCCAACGTCATCTTCATTCTGGTGGATGACATGGGCTTCAATGACCTCACCCTCAACGGAGGCGTGGCCGGTGGCGCTGTTCCGACGCCGAACATGGACTCCCTCGGCCGCGACGGCGTCATCTTTGAGAATGGCTATGCAGGCAACGCCACCTGTGCACCTTCCCGCGCTTCGCTGATGACGGGGCGCTACGCAACCCGCATGGGCATGGAGTTCACCCCGGCGCCGGTCGCCTTCCAGCGCATGGTGGGAACGTCCGCCGAGCCCGGCGTGATCGTCCGGCCCAAGTTCTTCAAGGAGAAGGTCAAGGACGTTCCGCCGATGGAGTCCATGGCGGTACCCGCCAGCGAGATCACCGTCGCCAAGCTGCTTCAGGGTCAAGGCTACCACACGCTCCATTTGGGCAAATGGCATCTCGGAGCCAATCCCGGATCGCGACCGGAGGACCGTGGCTTCGACGAGAGCCTGGGCTTCATGTCGGGCGGGTCCCTGTTCCTTCCGGTCGGGGACAAGTCGGTGGTCAACTCCAAGCAGCCCTGGGACCCGATCGATCGGTTCCTGTGGCCGAACCTTCCCTACATGGTCCAGTACAATGGCTCGGAAATGTTCGCCCCCAAGGGCTACATGACCGACTACCTGACCGACGAGGCGGTGCAGGCGATCCGCGCCAACCGGAACCGGCCCTTCTTCATGTACTTCGCCCCCAACGCGATCCACACCCCGCTGCAGGCCACGCGCGAGGACTATGACGCCCTGCCCCAGATCAAGGATCACCGCATGCGCGTCTACGCCGCCATGGTCCGGAACCTCGATCGTAACGTCGGGCGGATCCTGACGACCCTCCGCCAGGAAGGCCTGGAGAAGGACACCCTGATCATCTTTACGAGCGACAATGGTGGTGCCGACTACATCGGGCTTGATGATATCAACAAGCCCTACCGAGGCTGGAAGTCGACCTTCTTCGAGGGGGGAATACACACGCCCTTCTTGATGAAGTGGCCAGGCGGGCTGCCCGCCGGAACCCGCTATCCCAATCCAGTCGGGCACGTGGACATCTTCTCGACCATCGCCGGGGCTGCAGGCGCTGCGCTTCCAAAGGACAGGATCATCGACGGAGTCGACCTGGCTCCCTACGTGAATGGCACGATCAAGGGACGCCCGCACCAGACCCTGTTCTGGCGTTCAGGTCAGTACAAGGCCGTGCGCGATGGCGACTGGAAGCTCCAGAGCAACGAGGCGCGCTCCAAGGTTTGGCTCCATAACCTGGCGACGGACCCGACGGAGAAAATCGACCTCTCAGCCAAGGAGCCTGAGCGGGTCAAGGCCATGCTTGCCCTCCTGGCACGTCAGGACGCCGAGAGTGCAAAGCCACTCTGGCCGTCGCTGCTCCAGGGTCCGGTGTTCATCGACCAGCCATCCGGTCGGCCGCAGAAGCCGGGTGATGAGTACATCCTCTGGGACAACTAGGGGCCGGCTTGCGAAGGACGCCCGAAGCGGGGGAAGCTGGGCCATGCCCGGCCTCCCCCTCATCATCGACTGCGATCCTGGCGTCGACGACGCAATCGCCCTCCTGTTAGCGATTGCCGCAAAGGAAGCGCTCGAGGTCCTCGCCATCACGACGGCTGCCGGCAATGTCGGCGGGGACCTGACCGCAAGAAACGCCTGCCGGGTCCCTGAGATCGCAAACCGCCCGGATATTCCCGTGTTCGCAGGGATGGACCGCCCCCTGTCCCAAGAGCCTGTCGGGGCTGATCATTTCCATGGGGTCAGCGGCCTTGGCGACCTTCCTGCCGGGCAGAAAAGGTCCCCGAACCGGAGATCAGTGCTGGTGAATTCCTGTTGGAGCGGCTTCGGGAAATCGGGCTGGCCTGAAGCCAATACCGCGACAAGGCCTTTGCGCCATGACCGGGGCTTGGACTAGATTGCCCACATGCGCAGCGGCGTCGCCGTTTCGCGCAGGAACCTGTAAATGCCCCTCTCACCTGCCTTCGATCCACCGGACACCCAGGACGATCAGGCTTTTCGCCTCACCGGCGACTGGTGCGGCGCGCCTGTCCAGCCTGTGGGCGAGGCCCTGATCCAGCAGGCCGGCGCACTGCCGGAGGGTGCCTTCGATCTCCAGGGCGTGCGCCGCATGGACATTGCGGGCGCTTGGGCCATTCTTCAGGCCCTCGGGTCGGGCGGCGACATCTCGCGGGTACGCGGGAAGCCCGAGCACTTGCGCCTGCTGGAGTTGGTCGCCGCCGCCGACGCGGCGCGACCGAAGCGCCGGGCCGGGCCAGGGCCGTTCCGGGCCCTCCTCGAGCGAATCGGGCGTGGCGTCATCGGGATCGGTGCCGAGACCTACGGCATCCTCGCCTTCGCCGGGCAGTTGATGGTGGTCACGGCGCGCAGCCTCGCCAATCCCAGCCGTATCCGTTGGGCACCCTGCGTTTCCATGGCCGAGAGAGCTGGCCTCGATGCGCTGCCGATCGTCGTTGTCGCCAACTTCTTCATCGGCGCCGTGGTCGGCCTTCTGGGCGTCAATACCTTGCGCCAGTTTGGGGCCGAGGTTTTCGCCGTCGAACTCATCGGCATCGCCGTGACGCGGGAGTTCGGCATCGTCATCACCGCTGTACTCCTGGCCGGTAGGTCCGCCTCGGCTTTCGCCGCCGAGATCGGGTCAATGAAAATGACCCAGGAGGTCGACGCCATGAAGGTCATGGGCGTGGATCCCTTCGAGGCCCTCGTCTTTCCGCGCGTCGCCGCACTCCTCCTGACGATCCCGCTCCTGACCTTCATCGCCACGGTCGCGGGCCTGATGGGCGGTGCTCTGGTCACCTGGTCCATGCTGGGCCTGGGGCCAACCTTCTTCATGACCCGACTGGTCGAGAGTGTCGGCGACACGCATTTCTGGATTGCCCTGTCCAAGGCGCCGGTAATGGCCATCGCGATCGCCGGGATTGGCTGCCGGCAGGGCATGTTGGTGGAGGGCGATGTCCTGTCCCTCGGCGAGAGGGTAACCTCTGCGGTCGTGCAGGCCATTTTCGCGATCATCCTGATCGATGCGATCTTCGCCCTGATCTACATGGAGCTGGACCTGTGACCGCTCCTGAGCCCTTCGGGGGCGAAGCCGAACCCCCGGCCATCGAGATCCGGGGCCTGCGTTCGCAGTTCGGGAGCCGGGTCATTCACGAGGACCTGAATCTAACCGTGGAACGCGGCGAGATCCTCGGGGTCGTCGGCGGCTCAGGCTCCGGCAAGTCGGTGATGCTCAACACCATCATCGGCCTCAAACGTCCGGAAGCCGGTTCGGTCCATGTCTTCGGGAATGATATCCACGCCGATCCAGGCCGAAATTGGGGATCGATTGAGCGCCGCTGGGGAGTTCTCTTCCAGCAGGGTGCCCTCTTCTCCAACCTTACAGTGGCGGAGAATGTCGAGGCACCCCTCGCAGAACACACGCGCATGTCCCGCAAGGCCATCCGGGAACTCGCGGAGATCCGCATCGGGCTGGTGGGACTTCCGCCCGAGGCCTGCGACCTTAAGCCCTCGGAACTGTCCGGTGGCATGCGGAAGCGGGCCGGCCTGGCGAGAGCCCTGGCCCTCGACCCCGAGCTCCTCTTTCTCGACGAACCGACGGCCGGCCTGGACCCAATCGGCGCAGCAGCCTTCGACGACCTGATCCTCGAATTGTCACTTAGCCTTGGCCTCACGGTCTTCATGATCACCCATGACCTCGACAGCCTTTACGCCATCACCACACGCGTGGCCGTGCTTGCGGACAAGCATGTCGTGGCGGTGGCGCCGGTAAAGACCCTCGAAACCTCCACGCACCCCTGGATCCAGGAATACTTCCTGGGTCCACGAGGGCGCGCCGCCTCCCAGAAATTCCGGATACAGGCCTGATGGAAAAAGACGCCAACTACGCCCTCGTGGGCCTGTTCTCCCTTACACTCCTGGTGGGCCTTCTCGCCTTTGGCATCTGGCTGGCCCAGTTCAACCTCAACAGAGACTTCCAGAACTATGACATCGTCTTCCAGGGGCCCGTAAACGGGCTGAGCAAGGGTGGAGAGGTCCGGTTCAACGGGATCAAGGTGGGTGAGCTCACCCAGATCGAACTGGATCCAGAGAACACCGAGAAGGTGCTCGCACACGTTCGCATGACGGCAGACGTTCCCGTTCGCACCGACTCCGTGGCCACCATCGAGCCACTTGGAATCACGGGGGTGAACTTCGTTCAGATCAGTTCGGGTACGCGCTCAAATCCCCTGATCCGCGACCAGGCTCCCTTCGGCAAGACCCCAGTGATTGCATCACGGCCCTCAGCGCTCTCCGGCCTCATGTCCGGGGGCGAGTCGGTGCTCTCCGAGACCGTCAAGGCCCTTCAGGGGGTCAACGCGATTCTTACGCCTGAGAACATAGCCGCGATCCAGGCTTCGATGCGGAATGTCGAGGTCGTCTCTGCGGAGCTGGTACGACGGAAGGCGATGATCGCCGAGACCGAAGCGGCGCTGAAGAGCGTCAACGCAGCTGCCCAGGAGATCGCGGCCCTCTCCGCCTCAAGTCGCGGCCTGGTCGAGGGTGACGGGGCTCAAACCCTCAAGAAGCTAGCGGACGCTGCGACAGAGACCCAGACGGCGGTCAAGGAACTCCGAGGCGTGATCGCCCGGGTCGACGGCCCGGACGGCGAGTACACTGCAAGTGGCCTCGCCCAGTTCACCGCCGCGGTCGGCGCACTTCAGGGGGCGGCAGACTCCCTCACCCGCCTGGGCCGCGAACTGGAAGCCAATCCCCGAGGCCTTATCTCCAAGAGTCCCGGCAAGGAAAAGGAGGTCCGACCATGATCCCGACCCTGAACCTCAGCCGCCTGAGCGTCATCTCGGTGGCGCTACTCCTGTCCGGATGCATCACCCTGCTGCCGGACAGCAAGCCGACCCAGCTCTACCGGTTCACGCCGGACCCGCAGGCCTCAGCGACGCCGTCGCCTACAGAAGGCCGCTACGCCGTCGTCAGGGCTGGCGGGAACTTCCATCCAGCCGCGGCTGGCGACCGTATTCTGACCTCCGATGGCGCAGAAGCCGCCTATCTCGCCAACGCCCGGTGGACCCAGGCGGCAGCCGTCCTCTTCGACCAGGCCCTTGTGAGAGCCTTTGCCACCAGTTCCGGCCCGGCGCGCCTGATCACACCCGGCGAACTTGGCCGCCCGGCCTTCGGCCTGCGCGTGGACGTTTCCCGTTTCGAAGCGGCCTACGACCGGGGCCCGAGAGCTGCGCCTGAGATCCGGGTGGACCTGCACCTTGTTCTGACCCGCCTCAAGGACCAGACGGTGGTTCAGGAACAGACCTTCACCTTCAGTCGCAGGGCTGCTGAGAACCGCGGGGGTGCCATCGCGGATGCATTCAGCGAAGCTGTCGAGGAAGCCTTGGAGACCATCGTGCGCACGACCGACAAGGGCGTTGGCGTGCCCCCGGCAGCCTAGAGCCTGTTCCCTTCAGATGGAGCGTCTGAAGGGGCAAAGCAGGCTCTATGTCCGAATAGTTAGATCCTGTTTGGATCCGATAACCGGTCCCCACTGATCGGGACAGGATCTAGAGGCCGTGGATACGCCGGGCGGCTGTCACCGTGTTGGCGAGCAGGCAGGCGACCGTCATCGGCCCCACGCCGTTTGGGACGGGCGTGATGGCACCAGCGACCTGCCGGGCGGACCTGAAGTCCACGTCGCCGACGAGCTTTGTCCGCCCCTCGGCGGCCTTGGCCGGATCGTCGAAAGGCACCCTGTTGATACCGACATCAATGACCGTGGCACCGGGGCGGATCCAGTCGCCCGGGATCATGCGCGGACGCCCCACCGCTGCCACGAGGATATCCGCTTCCCGGCAGACCGCAGCGAGGTCGCGCGTCCGTGAATGGGCGATGGTTACAGTGCAATCCGCCTGCAGGAGAAGCTGGGCCACCGGGCGCCCCACGAGGATCGACCGGCCGACCACCACGGCCCTCAGCCCCGACAGGTCCTCCCCGAGGGTCTGCCGCAGCAGGATCATGCATCCCACCGGCGTGCAGGGGGCCAGAGCGGGAAGGCCCTGGGAAAGTCGTCCCGCATTCACGACGTGCAGGCCATCGACGTCCTTGTCCGGATCGATGGCCTCGACAACCGCCTTTTCATCCAGCCCTCGAGGAAGCGGCATCTGGACCAGGATGCCATGGATCGCCGGATCGGCGTTCAAGGACCGAACAAGGCCAATCAGGACGTCCTGCGGCGTATCCGCCGAAAGCCTGTGGGTGACCGAGTGCATGCCTGCAGCGAGGGATTGCTCGCCCTTGGAACGCACATAGACCTGGCTGGCCGGGTCGTCCCCCACCAGAACCACCGCAAGGCCCGGGGTGACGCCGAAGCGTCCCTTCAGGTCTGCGACCTCCGAGGCGACCTGGGACCTGAGACTGTCCGCCGCGACCCGACCGTCGATAAGCTTAGCTTCGCTCATGCCAACCTCCGGGTTTCCAGCCACCCCCGCCTACTATGTCAGGCCCGGGCGCGCAAACAGCGAAGCCACCGGGCTACCGCCCAGGCATGGGACTCCCTGTGAAGTCCCCGGAGGGCCTGCAAGGGCGTCTGCCAGACAAGCCGGTGGTCCGGCTCTGTCAGCAGGTGGGGTGCCTCGGAGAGAATCACTGCCGTGAAGAACTCGCCCCTGACGTTGAAGGCCCGGCCATCATTGATCACCACCCGGTCGGACGAGGCGCCCAGTCGCGACACCGGGCGGATGACCAGGCCCGTCTCCTCGGCGAACTCGCGGACGAGGGCGCCTTCGGGCGTTTCTTCCGGCTCGAGGCCACCCCCGGGAAGGGCGAGCCAGGTCTGGGTCTCCGGGTCGCCGATCTCGACCAGGGCGATGCGTCCACGACGAACCGCGATACCGAAGGCCGAGGGCCGGTCAGGCCAGGTCCCTGCCCCCGGCGGAAGGCCGAACTGCGGCGGCTCCATCAGTCCTTGCCATAAAGGGACGTCCAGATGTCGGCTCGTCCCGCAAGGGCGTCAGCCACAGAGACCTCCGGCCAACCCACGCGCGCGCCTTCCGAGGTCTGCCAGGCTAGGACCGTGAAGTCCCTCAGGGCGGAGGCGCCCGCACCCAGGCGCTGGGCGGCATAGGCACCCCCGCGGGGGTCGCCCGGTGCCAGTCCCCCGGCCTTTTCCAGCCTGTAGAGGTTCAGGACCTCCTCCGAACCGGTCTTGAGATAGGCGGAGATACGGGTCTCCAGCGGCCCCTCCGGGGCCAGGCCTTGCGACGACATGGCCTTGCGGACATCCTCGATCCGCACGGCTCTGGCGACAAGGTCGCCCTCGAACGGGCCGTGGATCCGTGACGTCGTAAAGCCCTCCGGGTTCGGGCCCTCACCCCAGCCGTTGTAATGGATGGTCATGTGGAGGGGCTGGGAACCATCCGCCACGAAGTGCGAAAGACGCCCCAGGGTCTGGAGCGCGGCCGCTTCGCGACGCTTGAGGTCGGCCCGGAACCAGGCCCGTCGCGTGGGGTTCTTTTCTGTCCTGACTGCGTAGTCGAGGACCCGCCACATGCCGAAGTCCCGGGTTAGCTGCTGCTGGGTCTCAAGGATCGAATAATAGAGCCAGCCAGCCTTCCAGGCATTTGTCCCCGCCGCCCTCAGGGCCGTTTCATAGGCCTCCCGGTCCGTGGGCATGGCCTCCAGTCGGGGGCCTCCAAGCACAGTCCCGTCGTCCAGGACGTCCAGGAAATGTCCGGAGTCGAGGGCCACGCCTAGGGCGCGCCCGGACCCCTTGATGCGGTCCGGTTCGCGGGAAAACTCGGCCACGTCCGCGACCCCCTCCCGCGTTCTCAGGAAGGGCGGGAGCGTCGCAGGGAGCGCCTCTGTCGCCGCCACGCCAACCATGCGGTGCCCAGATGAGCCCCAGGCCAAGACCGGGCCACAAGCTCCGAAGGTCATGGCGAGCACAAAAGGGAGAACCCGGAGGCATGAGGTCATCAAGAGGCTCCCAGGGGGGCGAGGCCAAGCACGCCTTCACTTCGACGTATCCAGGCCGTGAGGGATTGCCACCGGGAAAGGTCCAGACCCGCCTCGGGGGCAAAACGAGTGTAGGGCAGCAGCGTCATGTCGGCGAGGGAGAAGGCGTCGCCCACAAGCCAGGTCGAACCGGACAAGGCGGACTCGAGCCGGTCCAGGGCGGCCTCGGCCCGCTCGATAAGCGCAGGCTCCAGAGTGTCCGGATCCCGGCCCCGATACCGGACCTGAAACCGCGCCACGGCGACATAGGGCTCGTGGCTGTACTGCTCCCAGAACATCCATTCGAACATCCGCGCCTGGAGGTAGGGATCGGTCGGGATCAGGGCGGACCCCCGGGCCAGGTGCAGGATGATGGCGTTGGATTGGGCCAGGGGTCTTCCGTCATCGAGTACGGCGAGGGGTACCTGACCGGCTGGGTTCATCGCCAGGAAGTCCGGGGTCCGGGTCTCGCCAGTGAGCACGCTCGTTTCCGCCCATTCATAAGGCAGTCCGAGGTGATCGGCGGTCCACTTCACCTTCAGGCAGTTGCCCGAGATCGAGTCTCCAAAGAATTTCATGGGGACCCCAATGTTGCCGAAATTGCCACCTATCGTTAAAACTCCGCCGATGACAGATCAACGACGAAGAAGGAGACGTCATGCGACGCCGCCTCGCCGCCCTGGCCGCCCTCACCTCCCTGCTTGCCGCGATCCCGGCAGCTGCTTTCGCACAGGCCCAGCCCGATCCCCTGGGCGACCTGCTCATGGGGGCCATGACCGGCTCGATCCCCGGCTCGCCCGAGATGAAACTGAAGGCAACCCTCTACCACATCGGCGCCGCCGGGGTCGGCACCCTGGACTCCCTCGGTTGCAAGGTGGTGGCCATGCGTACCGCAGCTATCGATCCCCGCCTCATCCCCAGGCGGACCGTCCTGTTCATCCAGGAGACCGTGGGTATGCGGATGCCCAACGGCCGGGTCCATGACGGCTACTGGTATGCCTCGGATACCGGAGGTGCAATCAAGGGCAACCGCATCGACCTCTTCACCGGATCCGGTTCCGCCTCGATGAAGCCGGTCATGGGGTTGAACCTGACCCACCTGACGGTCAGCCGCGTGGGCCAGTTCAAGGGCTGCCCGCCGGCCTGAACTGGTCAGCTTTCGACAAAGGCCCGTTCAAGCACATAGTCCCCGGGGTGCGCCAAGGACCCTTCGACAAATCCGCGCGACTCCAGGAGGGGCTTCAGGTCGCTCAGGACCGATGGCCCCCCGCAAAGCATGAGGCGGTCGACCGCAGGATCGAGCTCTGGCAAGCCGAGGTCCCGGCACATCTGGCCTGAGGCGAGCAGATCCGTGATCCGCCCCCGGGTCGGGAAGGGCTCCCGGGTCACGGTCGGGTAGTACTTGAGCTTGGGCCCGATGATCTCGCCCAGGATCTCGTCATTCGGAAGCTCCATCTCGAAGAGTTCCCGGTAGTTGAGGTCGGGAATCTCACGGACTGTGTGGGTTACGACCACGTCCTCAAAGCGCTCGAAGACATCCGGGTCCCGGGCCAGGGACAGCCAGGGGGCAAGTCCCGTGCCCGTCCCCAGCATGTAGAGGCGCCGGCCCGGCTTCAGGCCATCGAGGACCAGCGTCCCGGTGGGCTTGCGGCCGATCAGGACTGTCTGGCCGACCTCGATGTCGCAGAGCCGCGAGGTCAGGGGTCCGTTGGGGGCCTTGATCGAATAAAACTCCAGTTCCTCATGCCAGGAGGGACTGGCGATGGAATAGGCCCGCACCAGCGGCTTACCCTCCACCATCAGACCGACCATCACGAACTGACCGCTCTGGAAGCGAAATCCGGGGTCACGGGTCGTGCGGAACGAGAACAGCCTATTGGTCCAGTGATGGACCCAGGTCACGGTTTCTTCGGCGAAGGCGCCTGATTTCTTTTGGGGAGCGGCAGGGGCGTCGGTCACGAAGGTTTCCAGGCGGAACGCAGGATTAGATATCGCCGCCGAGGTCTTTCACCGACCCCGGCGCGCGGGCGACGTGTATCCCGCATTCGGTCTTTTCGGAACCCGCCCAGCGGCCGGCCCGGACGTCCTGTCCAGCCTCGACCGGCTGGGTGCAGGGCCAGCACCCGACGGAAGGATAGCCGTGTTCAACAAGCGGGTGGGCAGGCAGGTCGTGCGCCTGCATATAGGCCTCGAGCGCGGCCTTGTCCCAGTTGGCCAGGGGGTTGAACTTGATACGCCCATCGGCGCGCTCCACCACTGGCAGGGCCATCCGGTCGCCACCATGGAAGCGCTTGCGGCCGGTGATCCAGGCCTCGAAATCCCCAAGGCCCCGCTCAAGGGGCAGGACCTTGCGCACTTCGCAGCAGGTATCGGTGTCGCGCCGCCAGAGGTCGCTTCCAGGATCGGCGGTCGCCAGGTCCGCGAAGGCAGGCCGGAGATCCCGAACCTGAGTCAGTCCGAGACGGTTCGACAAGGCCCTACGATAGTCGAGGGTCTGTGCAAACAGCATGCCTGTGTCGAGGAACAGGATTGGCAGGTCGGGCTGGAGCTTGCCGACCATGTGCAGGAGCACAGCCGACTCCGCCCCGAAGGATGACAGCAGGGCCAGGGAGCCCGGAAAGGCTCCGATAGCCCTGGCCAAAATGGCTTCGGGCTCGGCGCGTCTCAGTTCCGCATTGAGGCGAGCCTCAAGGTCAGGCTGTTCGGCAGGGTCATAGGCCATTCAAACCCCTCCCCGCTCGAGAAAGGCGGGCGCGCGCGCGTCGGCGGCCCTCTGGTAGACATGGCGGTGCCGTCCGGCAGCAGCGGCCCACGCCTCGACGGTGGATCCATCCGCGGGTGAAAAGGCATCGAAGCCGCAGCGGACCATGAAGCCGGCCTGGTCCAGGAGGACGTCGCCGACGGCCCGGACCTCGCCGGTGAAGCCCAGACGCTCCCTCAGCAGTCGGGCGGAGGTGAAGGCGCGACCATCCCGAAACTTCGGGAAGGCCAGGGCCACCAGGTCGACCTCGTCCAGCCGACCTTCCAGGGCCTCAACCTCGTCCGCTGGCTCAAGCCAGACACCAAGCCGCCCGCTGCCCGCCGTGGACACGTCGCCCGTGAGCAGACGACCCAGGCTGACGATGGCATCGCCTCCCGCCACCGGCTCATCATCCCCAAGGTGGATGAAGTGGTCCTGGACCTGAGAGAACACGCCGTCCACCAGCCTAATGAGCATCGGCATAGACAGCCTCCTTGAAGGGGGCGTCGCCTGTCCGGCGCAGGGTGTCGAGGAAGCGTTCGCCATACTGGCGCTGTTGGAGATAGGCCTCCACGATCGCCTCGACGGCATCGGTCACCCGATCGATTGGCAGGGCCGGCCCGAGCATCTTCCCGACGGAGGCGTCTTCAGCCCCCGATCCACCCAGGGTGAGCTGATAGAATTCCTCGCCCTTCTTATCGACGCCGAGAATGCCAATGTGGCCCACATGGTGATGCCCGCAGGCGTTGATGCAGCCCGAGATCTTGATCTTCAGCTCACCGATGGCCTCCGCCCGGTCCGGCGCCTCGAAGCGCCGGGCGATGTCCTGGGCGACACAGATCGCCCGGGCGTTGGCCAGAGCGCAGTAGTCCAGTCCAGGACAGGCGATGATGTCGCTGATGAGATTAATGTTCGGCGTCGCCAGTCCGGCGGTGTCGAGGGCCTTCCAGACGGTGTGGACATCCGCAAGCCGGATGTGGGGCAGGACGAGGTTCTGCTCGTGGGTGGAGCGAATTTCACCCTGGCCGAAGCGCTCCGCCAGGTCCGCGACCACATCCATCTGATCGGCTGTGATGTCGCCCGGCGTCTCGCCCACCCCCTTTAGTGAGACGTCGACTATGGTGTAGCCCGGTAGCTTGTGTGCCTTGAGATTGTTGCGAACAAAGCGGGCGAAGGCGGGCTCAGCGGCCCGCCGGGCCTCGAAGTCACCCGGCCCCGGGGAGTCTGCCAGTTCCGGCCGGATGAAGGCGTCGCGGATCCGGGCGATTTCCGACCCAGGAAGATCGCCGGCCGAGCCAATCTTTTCCCATTCGGCCTCGACCTCGCGACCAAAGGCCTCAGCGCCCAGGGCCGCCACCAGGATCTTGATCCGGGCCTTGTAGATGTTGTCCCGGCGACCATGCCGATTGTAGACTCGCAGAACGGCCTCAAGGTAGGAGAACAGCCGTTCAGGGGGCAGGAAGGCCTTCAGGGTCGGCCCGACGTAGGGCGTCCGGCCCATGCCGCCGCCGACAATGACCTCGAAACCTGTCGCGCCATCGCGGCCACGGCGCAGGAGAAGGCCGATGTCGTGCACCTTCGCAGCCGTGCGGTCATGCGGCGAGGCCGTCACAGCAATCTTGAACTTCCGGGGCAGGAAGGAAAACTCAGGGTGCAGGCTCGACCACTGGCGGATGGCTTCGCACCAAACCCGGGGGTCTTCCAGTTCATCCGCCGCAGCTCCCGCATAGGGATCTGACGTGACATTGCGGATGCAATTGCCACTGGTCTGGATGGCGTGGAGGTCCGCCGCCGCCAGCACGTCCAGGATTTCGGGAGCGTCCGCCAGCCGGATCCAGTTGAACTGGATGTTGGTGCGGGTGGTGAAGTGTCCGTATCCCCGGTCAAAGCGACGGGCGATGTCCGCGAGCGCACGCATCTGGCGGGGATCCAGGGAGCCGTAAGGCACTGCGACCATGAGCAGGTAGGCGTGCAGCTGCAGGTAGAGACCATTCATAAGCCGGAGGGGCTTGAACTGGTCCTCGGTAAGCTCGCCGGAGAGCCGGCGGCGGACCTGGTCCCGGAATTCAGCGGCGCGGTCCGCCAGTACGGCGCGATCGACGGCGTCATAACGGTACATACTGTGACCTACTTTCGGCGGATGAGGTTGACGCGGCCCGAGGATCGGGCGGCGCC
>CAMCIK010000047.1 GCA_945874825.1 Phenylobacterium deserti
GGGGTCGTCCAGGTCGCGCAGGTCCTGGAGGGCCAGGTCATGGCCGTCGGCGAGGGCCAGGTCGCGGGCGCTGTCGTCCGCGGTGTCTCCCGAAAGGATCTGCTGGCCACGCGACTGGTCTCCGGAAACGTCACGCCCGGCGGCCTCGACGGCTGGGGCGAGGGCGAGTTCGGCGGCGAGAAGGTCCTGGTCGGCGAGCGTCTCGCGGCGAGCCTCGGTCTCCGGCAGGGCGACCCCATCACCTTGATCTCGCCAACCGGTGCCGCGACCGCATTCGGTGAAGCCCCCCAGCGCAAGACCTACATCGTTGGCGGGCTCTTCAGCGTCGGCATGAGCGAGTACGACCAGACCTTCCTCTACATGCCTATTGAGCAGGCGGGCCTGTTCTTCGGCCGTGAGGGTGCACCGGATTTCATCGAGCTCAGGATGGCGGATCCGGACAAGGCGGTAGCGCTCAAGTCCGAGGTCGCTCGCATCGCCGGGCCGGCGGCCACGGTCACAGACTGGACCGAACGCAACGCCGCCTTCTGGGGTGCCCTGAAGGTCGAGCGCAATGTCATGCGGCTGATCCTGATGATGCTCGTCCTGATTGCAGCGGCAAATATCATCTCGGGCCTGATCATGCTGGTGAAGAACAAGGGCCGCGATATCGCCATCCTGCGGACCATGGGGGCGGGGCAGGGGGCGATCCTGCGCATCTTCTTCATGGCCGGCGCCGCTGTCGGCGTGGCGGGTGCCCTGACAGGCCTGGTCCTGGGCGTCCTGTTCTGCACCTTCATCGGCCCGATCCAGCAGGCCGTGGAGTGGGTGACCGGTGCCCGGGTCTTCGCCTCGGACGTCTATTACCTGTCGCGAATCCCCGCCAAGGTCGACTGGGGCGAGGTCTTGATGATCCTGGCCTGGTCCCTGGCGGCGTCCTTCCTGGCGACCCTGCCGCCCGCCTGGCGGGCCAGCCGGCTAGATCCCGTGGAGGCCCTCCGATATGAGTGAGCCCAGCGTCGTTCTGGCCCTGAGAGACCTGCACCGCACCTACCGCTCGGGCGACCGCCTGCTCCACGTGCTGGACGGGGTGGAGCTTGATCTCAGGGAGGGCGAGATCGTCGGTCTCGTCGGGCCATCCGGCTCGGGGAAGTCGTCCCTGCTTCACGCTGCGGGCCTTCTGGAGCGTCCGACCTCTGGCCGCGTCCTGGTCGAAGGCCAAGACTGTACGGATCTCTCGGACGCCCTGCGCACCCGGGTGCGTCTCTCCGCCATCGGTTTCGTCTACCAGGCACACCACCTGTCACCGGAGTTCACCGCTGAGGAGAATGTGGTTCTCCCGCAGCTGATGGCGGGACGATCCCCCGACCAGGCGCGGACCCGCGCCCGCGCCCTGTTGAGCGAGATGGGATTGGCGGAGCGGCTTGAGCACCAGCCCGCCCAGATGTCTGGCGGCGAGCAGCAGAGGGTGGCGGTAGCCCGCGCCCTGGCGAACCGGCCTCGGGTCCTGCTGGCGGACGAGCCGACGGGCAACCTGGACCCCGAGACCTCCGCCGCGGTGTTCGAAAGTCTCAGGTCGATGGTCCGGGGGCAGGGGGCGGCCGCCCTGATCGCCACCCACAATCTTGAACTGGCGGCCCGGATGGACCGCATCCTGACCTTGCGCCAGGGCCGCATAGTCCCCGTCTGAGATTTCCGCGATCACCCCCTTGAAATGAGAACAAAACCGGAATAGGAACATTTCAGGAACGTTTTTGGGGGATTGCGACATGGCTCGACTCGTTAGGGAATCGCTGGCCTTTGTATCGGTAGCGGGCTTCGTCTGGATGATGTGCCAGATGGCGGTCCTGGCGGCCTGACGGAGGCCGCAACGGTCTTTGGCCCGGGACGACCTCCAGGCTAGGCGGCATGGGCAGGCGGAACGGACAGATGGCGATCGAAGGCGGCTTTATTCATCTTCGGGTGCGCTCGGCCTACTCCCTCCTGGAGGGTGCAGTTCGGGCCGAGGCGCTGGGTCGGCTCGCGGCGTCACAAGGGATGCCCTCCGTCGCCATAGCCGACCGTTGCAACCTTTTCGGTGCTCTGGAATTCTCGGTCGCCTGCAAGGAGGCCGGGATTCAGCCCATTGTCGGCTGCGCCCTTCCGGTGACGGGTATAGGGGGGCGGTCCCCTGAGCGCTGGGCCAAGACCCCGACAGTGGTCCTGCTGGCCCAGACGGAAGCCGGCTACCTTAATCTCTCGGATCTGTCCTCAAAGGCCTTCTTGGAGGCCGACGGGATCGAGGAGCCCTCGGTTCCCTGGTCAGAGGTGGCAGCGCGAGCCGAAGGCCTGATCCTGCTGTCAGGCGGAACGGAGGGGCCTGTTGACCCGCTTTTCGCAGCCGGAAAGCCAGAGGAGGCCGCCGCCGCCCTGGCCAGAATGGCGGAAGCCTTCGGGGATCGGTTTTATATCGAGATCCAGCGCCATGGCCTGGCCAGCCAGGCTGCCGCCGAGCCCGGGCTCGTTGCATGGGCCTACGCGAACGACGTTCCCCTGGTCGCCACGAACGACGTCTATTTTCCGGAGGCAGACCTCTACTCTGCCCACGAAGCCCTGCTCTGTATCGCCGACGGCGCCTTCATCGGCCAGGAGGAGCGCCGCCGGGTGACGCCGGAGCACTGGTTCAAGCCGGCCGCGGACATGCGGGCCCTCTTTGCCGACCTTCCCGAGGCCTGCGACAACACAATCGACATCGCCCGCCGCTGCGCCTTCATGGTGGTCAAGCGCGATCCCATCCTGCCCCGGTTTCCGACGTCCGGCGGCCGGACCGAGGATGAGGAACTGGCCAGCGACGCCCGCGAGGGCCTTCGCCTCCGGCTCGCCGCCCATGCCCCGGCCCTGCCGCTGGAAGCCTACGAGGCCCGGCTGGAGCAGGAGATCGCCGTCATCCAGAAGATGGGCTTCTCCGGCTACTTCCTGATCGTCTCCGACTTCATGAAGTGGGCGGTGTCGCAGGGGATTCCCGTCGGTCCAGGGCGGGGGTCCGGCGCCAGCTCCCTGGTGGCCTGGTCCCTGATGATCACGGGCCTGGATCCCCTGCGCTACGGCCTCGTCTTCGAGCGCTTCCTCAATCCCGAGCGGGTCTCCATGCCCGACTTCGACATCGACTTCTGCCAGGAGCGGCGGGAGGAGGTGATCACCTATGTCCAGCAAAGGTACGGGCGCGATCGGGTGGCGCAGATCATCACCTTTGGCACCCTACAGGCCCGCGCTGTCCTGAGAGACGTGGGTCGGGTTCTCCAGATGCCCCTGGGCCAGGTGGACCGGCTGGCCAAGATGGTGCCGGCAAATCCCGCCAATCCCGTCACCCTGGCGCGGGCCATCGAGATCGAGCCGCGCCTCCAGCAGGCCCGGGATGAGGACGAGTCCGTCGCCCGCCTGCTGGAAATCGCCCTGCGCCTGGAGGGGCTCTACCGCAATGCCTCCACCCACGCCGCCGGCGTGGTGATCGCCGACCGGCCCCTGACCCAGCTGTCCCCCCTCTACCGCGACCCCCGCTCCGACCTGCCCGCAACCCAGTTCAACATGAAGTGGGTGGAAAGCGCCGGCCTGGTGAAGTTCGACTTCCTGGGCCTGAAGACCCTGACGGTCATCGACCGGGCCATGAAGCACCTGGCCCGCCGGGGCGCGGACTTTGACCTTGAGGGCCTGCCCCTGGATGACACAGCGACCTATGAGTTGATG
Source organism: Phenylobacterium deserti (assembly GCA_945874825.1). Classification (GTDB taxonomy): domain Bacteria; phylum Pseudomonadota; class Alphaproteobacteria; order Caulobacterales; family Caulobacteraceae; genus Phenylobacterium; species Phenylobacterium deserti_D. The sequence goes on from CAMCIK010000047.1 coordinate 3,703, forward strand.
GCCTCGGGCCAGACGGTGGGCGTCTTCCAGCTGGAAGGGCAGGGCATGCGCGACACCCTGCGCCAGTTGCGGCCCAGCTCCATCGAGGACGTCACGGCGCTGATCTCGCTCTACAGGCCCGGCCCGATGGACTCCATCCCGGCCTATGTGGACACCAAGGCCGGTCGTAAGCCCCTGAATGTCTACCACCCCCTCCTGGAGTCGGTCCTGACCGAGACCTATGGGGTCATCGTCTACCAGGAGCAGGTGATGAACATCGCCCGCATCATGGCGGGCTACTCCCTGGGCGAGGCCGATCTCCTGCGCCGGGCCATGGGCAAGAAGAAGAAGGAGGAGATGGACCAGCAGAGGGCCCGTTTCCTGTCCGGCGCCGCCGAGCGTGGGGTGGATCCCGACCTGGCCGACACCCTTTTCGAGCTGATGGCCAAGTTCTCGGGCTACGGGTTCAACAAGGGCCACGCCGCCCCCTACGCCCTGATCGGCTACCAGACCGCCTGGCTCAAGGCGAACGCTCCGGTGGAATTCTTCGCCGCCTCGATGAGCCTGGACATCTCCAACACCGACAAGCTGACGGTCTTCTACCAGGATGCCCGGCGCTTCGACGTTGTGGTCCGTCCGCCGGATGTGAACCGATCTTCCGCGGACTTCACGGTCGCCGACGGCGAAGTTCTCTACGCCCTCGGTGGGATCCGGAATGTGGGTATCCAGGCCATGGAGCATGTGGTCGAGGTCCGCACCTCAGGCGGACCCTTCCGCGACATCTTCGACTTCGTCGAGCGGGTCGATCCCCGGCAGGTCAACCGCCGCACCCTTGAGACCCTCGCCCGGGCCGGTGCCTTCGACAGCCTGGGACATGACCGTGCCCAGTTGATGGAATCCTCCGAAATCCTTGCCGGCTATGGCCACAGCGTTGCAGATGAGCGGGCCTCGGCCCAGGGATCCCTGTTCGGAGGCGACCAGGTGGAGGCCCAGCGGCCACGCCTGCCCCGGGTGGAGTCCTGGTCCCCGACCCGGCGCCTGGACGAGGAACTTGCGGCGGTGGGGTTCTACCTGTCCGGACACCCCCTCGAGGACCTGATGCCGGCCCTGCGTCGCCGTCGCACCGACCTTCTGACCGAGGTCATCCCCAAGGCCGAGGCGGGGGCAGAAGCCTTCCGCATGGCTGGCGTGGTACGCCGCCGCCAGGAGCGGGCGTCCCAGGCCAGCGGCGACAAGTTCGCCTTCGTGACCCTTTCCGACCCCTCCGGGGAGTACGAGGTGCTCTTTCCGCCGGAGAGCCTGCGTCGCTGCCGGGACCTGCTGGAGCCCGGTCGCGCGCTCTCCCTGAAGGTACGAGCCAAGGCAAAGGATGGCGAGGTGCGGTTCTTCGGCGATGACGCCGAACCGGTCGAGACAGCCATCGAGAACGCTGTCGCGGGCCTGCGCGTGCATGTGGCTCCTCGAAGTCTGGAGATCGAGGCCCTGAAGGCCCGCCTGACAGCCGCCGCACCGGGTCGGGGCGGGGAGATCGTCCTGGTCGCGCCGGTCGACGGCGGACGCGAGATCGAGTTACGCCTGCCAGGCCGTTTTGACCTCGGGCCGGCCATGCGTGGGGCCTTGAAGACGGCGCCAGGCGTCGTCTTCGTCGAGGACGTCTGATACCGGGCCCGGCTTCTTGGCTTGCGTTTTCGCTGTTTCGGGCCTACACGCCGCGACATTCCACACGCAGGTGTTCGGTGGAGCCGGGGAGACATCCCGGCGGCGCCGTTCCGGTCCCCCGTCCGGGGGGTTTACCTGCGGAGGCCAACCGGAAGAAGAGGACCATACGCCATGGCGCTCCCCGATTTCTCTATGCGTCAGCTGCTTGAAGCCGGCGCCCACTTCGGTCACCAGACACACCGCTGGAACCCGAAGATGGAACGCTACATTTTCGGCAGCCGATCGAACATCCACATCATCGATCTCTCGCAGTCGATCCCCTTGCTTCACCAGGCCCTGGTGAAGGTGCGCGAGGTCGCCGCCGGCGGCGGCCGCGTCCTGTTCGTGGGCACGAAGCGCCAGGCGTCCGATCCGGTCTCCCAGGCGGCCCGTCGTTGCGCCCAGTACTACGTGAACCACCGCTGGCTGGGGGGAACCCTGACCAACTGGCGCACCGTTTCGGGCTCGATCAGCCGCCTGCGCGAGCTCGAAGCGGTCCTCGGGGCCGGTGAAGGCAGCCGCACCAAGAAGGAACTGCTGCAGCTGACGCGCGAGCGCGACAAGCTTGAGCTTTCGCTGGGCGGCATCAAGGACATGGGCGGCATTCCTGACCTGATGTTCGTGATCGACACCAACAAGGAAGCCATCGCCATCCAGGAGGCCCGCAAGCTGGGCATTCCGGTGGTGGCCATCCTGGACACCAACTGTAATCCGGACGGCATCACCTACCCGATCCCGGGGAATGATGACGCCGCCCGCGCCATCCAGCTTTACTGCGACCTGCTGGCCGACTCCGTCCTTGACGGTCTGGCGGCCGGTGCTGCGGCGTCTGGTGTCGACCTGGGCGCCTCGGCCGAGCCGGTCGAGCCCGCCCTGGCCCGTGAAGCCCCAGCGGTGGTCGAGGCCGTGGCCGAGGCTGAACCCGTTTCCGTAGCCGAGGCCGCACCAGAGGTCGTGACTGAGGCCACACCCGAAGCCGTAGCCGAGGCCGAAGCCGAAGCCTGATCGCCCTGAATTCCGTCAGACCCGCGGGGTCCGACGAGTCCACTGACCGAAGGAGCTCCCGATGGCGGAGATCACTGCTGCCCTGGTGAAGGAACTGCGCGAGAAGTCTGGCGCAGGCATGATGGACTGCAAGAAGGCCTTGCAGGAGAACGACGGCGATGTCGACGTGGCCATTGACTGGCTGCGGACCAAGGGCCTGTCCAAGGCCGCCAAGAAGTCGGATCGCGCTGCAGCCGAAGGCCTGGTGGGTGCCGCTGTTCGCAAGGACGGCGCAGGCATGACCGGCGTTGTGGTCGAACTGAACGCCGAGACCGACTTCGTCGCGCGGAACGAACTGTTCCAGAACGCGGCCAAGGAAATCGCCGGCATCGCCCTGGACCATGACAGCGTCGAGGCGATCGCCTCCGCCAGGACCGCTGGAGGCGCGGCCGTGTCGGACCTCGTCACCAACCTGATCGCCACCATCGGCGAGAACATGAACCTGCGCCGGGCGCACCGGTTCACGGTCTCGGAAGGCGCGATTGCGTCCTACGTCCACTCGGCCATCGTGCCGGACCTGGGTAAGATCGGGGTTCTGGTGGCGGTCGAAGGCAAGGGTGACCAGGCCAAGCTCGCCGAGATGGGTCGCAAGATCGCCATGCACGTGGCGGCCACCAATCCCCTGTCCCTGTCTACCGATGACCTAGATCCGGCGGCAATCGATCGCGAGAAGGCCATCTTTACCGAGCAGGCCCTGGCCTCGGGCAAGCCCGCAGGTGTCGTCGAAAAGATGGTCGAGGGTCGAATCCGTAAGTTCTTCGAGGAAGTCGTGCTGCTCAAGCAGGCCTTCGTGATGAACCCGGACCAGACCATCGAGCAGCTTGTGGCCGAGACGGCCAAGGAGACCGGCTCCCCCGTGGTGGTGAAGGGCTTCGTGCGCTTCGCCCTTGGCGAAGGCGTTGAGAAGAAGGTCGACGATTTCGCCGCCGAGGTCGCTTCCATGACCGGCCAGGGCTGATTCCATCCCGACCGGACGTCTTTTCAGGGGCGTGGTGCGTTCGACGCGCACCACGCCCTTGGTTTATGTAGAATGCCGTCAGATTCCCTCGCCCAGGCCCTGACGGTCCCGGGTGCCACCCGACGGAACCGCCCATGACCGCCCCCAAGCCCCGCTACCGGAAGATCCTGCTGAAAATATCCGGCGAAGTGCTGATGGGGGACTCCCTCTTCGGCATCGACACCGTGACCCTCGACCGGGTCGCCGCAGACATCAAGGAAGTGGTCGACGCCGGGGTCGAGCTCTGCCTGGTCGTGGGTGGAGGAAACATCTTCCGGGGCGTCTCCCTCGCCGGGCGCGGGATGGAGCGGGCCAGCGCTGACTACATGGGCATGCTGGCCACGATCATGAACGCCCTCGCCCTGCAGGGCGCGCTGGAGAAGGCCGGGGTCGACACCCGGGTGCAGTCGGCCATCCCTATGGATGCCGTCTGTGAGCCCTACATCCGGCGCAGGGCCCTGCGGCACCTGGAGAAGGGTAGGGTGGTGATCTTCGCCGCGGGCCTGGGCGCTCCCTTCTTCACCACCGACACCCCCGCCGCCCTCCGGTCTGCGGAGATGGGCTGCGACGCCCTCTTGAAGGGCACGAGCGTGGACGGGGTCTACACAGCGGATCCCAAGAAGGACGTCTCCGCACGTCGATACGATTCTCTCAGCTACCACGATGTCCTGGCCCAGGACCTGAAGGTCATGGACGCCTCGGCCATCGCCCTGATGCGGGACAATCAGATCCCCATTGTGGTCTTCTCGATCCGCGAGCCGGGGAACTTCATGAAGGTCCTCACCGGCGAGGGCGTCTTCACCACCATCAACTGACTGCTTCCGGGAGCCCGACATGCCAGCTGAAAAGCCCGTTCTGTCTCGATATCGCGACCGCATGGACAAGGCCATCGCGGCCCTCAAGGACGAGTTCGCCAGCCTGAGGACAGGCCGCGCCTCCGCCAACCTGCTCGATCAGGTGATGGTCGAGGCCTACGGCGCGACCACCCCCATCAGCGCTGTGGCCGCGATCTCCGTGCCCGAGCCTCGGGCCATCAGCGTCAGCGTCTGGGACCGCAGCGTGGTCGCCGCCGTGGATAAGGCGATCCGGTCGTCTGGCCTGGGCCTGAACCCGGTCGTGGAGGGGCAGACCCTTCGTATCCCCATCCCGCCCCTGACCGAAGAGCGCCGCCGTGACCTCACCAAGATCGCCGCCAAGTACGCCGAGCAGCAGAAGGTGGCCATCCGCAACGTCCGGCGCGACGCCAATGACGACCTGAAGAAGGCGGAGAAGGACTCCGTGATCAATCAGGACGAGCAGAAGCGGATGGAAACCGAGGTCCAGAAGATGACCGATGAGGCCGTGAAGCGGGTCGACGAAACCTTGAAAATCAAGGAACAAGAGATCATGCAGGTCTAGCTCGGAGGCGGGCGGAGGCGACATGGCCGCGAGGTCCAAGACATCCCGCGCTGAACCCGCGCCGTCCCCCGCCGTTCCGGCGGCGGGTTTGCCCCTGCATGTGGCCATCGTCATGGATGGAAATGGGCGATGGGCCAAGCACAGGGGGCTGCCCCGGACCATGGGGCATCGGGCCGGGGTCGAGGCCCTGCGCCGCACGGTGTCGGCGGCACCGGACCTCGGCGTGCGCTGGTTGACCGTGTTCGGCTTTTCCACCGAGAACTGGAGCCGTCCGGCCTCCGAGGTCCGGGAGCTTATGGCCCTGCCCAAGCGCTATTTCGACTCCGATCTCAAGCGTCTTGAGCGGGAGGGCGTGCGTGTCCGCTCCGTGGGTCGCCGACAGGGCCTGCCCGAGGACCTTGTTACCCTGCTCGACGAGGCTGAGCGGCGGACGGCCCAGAACGACCGCTTCTTCCTCCAGATCGCCTTCAACTATGGGGGGCAGGCCGACATCGCAGATGCTGCGCGCCGGCTGGCGGAAGCCGCCGCAGCTGGCCGCCTTGACCCGGCGAGCGTGGATGAGGCGTCGTTCGCGGGGGCCCTGTCGACGGCCGGTCTTCCGCCGCCGGACCTGATCATCCGGCCTTCGGGAGAGCAGCGCCTCTCCAACTTCCTCCTCTGGGAGGCCGCCTACGCCGAGCTGGTCTTCCAGGACGTTCTCTGGCCGGACTATGCCGCCGGGGACCTCTCGGCTGCCATAGACATCTTCCGGTCCCGGGACCGCCGCTTCGGGGGAGCCGTCGCCGATGACATCCTTGTCGCCGGCTAGGGCCTTTGATTGGAGCAACCTGGGGGTGCGGGCGGCTTCCGCAGCCGTCCTGCTGCCGGCAGCCCTGGGGGCGGTCTGGTTCGAGATGGGTCCCGGGCAGCCGGCCTGGCCCTTCCTCCTGATGGTGGTGGCCGCGGTCTCCCTGCTTTGCGTGGAATGGGGGGGCATGACGGCGCCCCTCGCCAAGACCCGCGTCTCAACCGCGGTCTGCGCCGCGGTCTTGACGGCGGTCTTCTTCGCCCAGCGTGAGAACATGGCGATCGCCTGGGGCGTGCTGGTGGCGGGCGGGGCCCTGGCCGCGGTCGTGGCCCGGGGCGTCGCTGAGCGGCCGGGAGACGCAGCCCTGGGAGTCTTCTACATCGGTACCGCGGCCGTCTGCTTCATCTGGATGCGCTCCATGCCCCAGGGGCGGTGGTGGATCCTGATGGCCTTCGCCGTGGCTTGGGCCGCCGACATTGCCGCCTACCTCGTCGGCAATCTCATCGGTGGCCCCAAGCTGTGGCCGAGGTTCTCGCCGAACAAGACCTGGGCCGGCTTCCTCGGGGGTCTTGCCGCCGCCATGATTGCGGCAGTGGCGCTGGCCGCCTTCCCGATCTTCCAGCTAAATCCCTGGGCTGCGGCGCTTGCCGGCTTCTGCGGGGGAGTGGCGGGCATGGCCGGCGATCTTTGGGAGTCTCGGCTCAAGCGCCGCTTTGGCGTGAAGGACTCCGGCGATCTTATCCCCGGTCACGGGGGTTTGCTCGACAGGGTGGACGGGCTGATGTTCGTCGTGGTTGTCCTGTCCCTGTTCCGCCTGGTGAACCACCTGGGTTGGGGGCATTGAGCCTGGTCCGCACAGTCTCCATCCTCGGATCGACGGGCTCGGTCGGCGTCTCCACCCTGGACCTCCTGGAGTCCCTCGGAAGGCCGGTGCGTGTCCGCGCACTGACGGGCGGACGCAATGTCGCCCGGCTCGCAGACCAGGCCCTGGTCTGGCGTCCGGAGGTTGCGGTCATCGAAGATGCGACCCTCGCCGGAGAGCTTGCCGCCCGTCTCCAGGGCTCAGGTGTGGCGGTAGAGGCCGGAGCCGCAGCCGTCACCGCAGCGGCGGGACTTCCCGCGGACTGGGTCATGTCCGCCATCGTCGGTTTTGCGGGCCTTGCGCCAACCCTGGCGGCCGTCGACGCCGGTGCCATAGTGGCCCTCGCCAACAAGGAAAGTCTGGTCTGCGCCGGCCCCGCCCTTCTCAGGCGGGCCCGGCTGGCCGGTGGGATGGTTATCCCGGTGGATTCCGAGCATTCGGCCATCTTTCAGGCCCTCGATCCCCGCCATACGGCTCAGGTCTCGCGATTGATCCTGACGGCCTCCGGCGGCCCCTTCAGGACCTGGTCTGCTGAGCGGATGGCCACGGCCACGCCTGACGAGGCCGTGGCCCATCCGAACTGGGTCATGGGCCGCAAGATCTCGGTGGATTCCGCGACAATGATGAACAAGGGCCTCGAGATGATTGAGGCCGCCTACCTTTTCGGGGTCGATGCGGATCGCGTCGAGGTGGTCGTTCATCCCGAGTCGATTGTCCACAGCCTGGTCGAGTATGCTGATGGTTCGAGCCTGGCCCAGCTGGGGGCACCGGACATGCGCACACCCATCGCCGTCGCCTTCGCCTGGCCGGACAGGGTGGCCTGGCCGGCACCCCGCCTGGATCTGGGAGCCATCGGGCGTCTCACCTTCGAGGCCCCTGATAGCCAACGTTTTCCGGCCCTCGACCTGGCCCGACAGGCCCTTCGGGAGGGCGGCTCGGCACCTGGAATTCTCAACGCTGCCAATGAGGTTGCGGTGGAAGCCTTCCTTGACCGTCGGATCGGCTATCTTGATATTGCCGCAATCGTGTCGGAAGCCCTGAACAAGGCAGGTTCGGAACACCTGGGAGACGACATGGCCGACAACATCCTCGAGCAGACGCAACAGATCGACCGTAAGGGCCGTCGGCTGGCGGGCCTTGCCCTGGACGCCCGGTTGCGGGGCGCCGCCTGACCATGCTCGCTCTCGCAATCGATTTTCTCTGGCATCTCGCCCCCTTTGTCCTGGTCCTGTCCCTGGTGGTGACAGTGCATGAGCTGGGTCACTTTTTTGCGGCCAGGGCCTGCGGGATCGATATCGAGCGGTTCTCCATCGGCTTCGGTCGTCCGATCTGGTCTCACCGGGACCGCTCCGGCGTTGAATGGAGGGTCGGCTGGGTACCGCTGGGCGGCTATGTCATGTTCGCGGGTGACCACAATTCCGCCAGCGTGCCCGACGCCGCCGGACTGAAGGCGATGCGCGCGGAGATCCTGGCCCGGGAAGGGCCGGAGGCCCTGGCGCGCAGCTACCACTTCAAGCCGGTCTGGCAGAGGGCCCTGGTGGCCGCCGCAGGACCCGCTGCCAACTTCCTGCTGGCCATCGCCCTGTTCGCCCTTCTCTTCATGAGCTTCGGCGAGCGGACCCTCTCGCCACGAATCGGGGTTGTCCAACCCGGAAGTGCGGCCGCATCGGCGGGCTTCCAGGCCGGAGATATCGTGCTCGAGGCGGCGGGGCGCCGGATTTCGTCCTTCCAGGACCTCAGCGAAGTCGTGCAGGTCCGGGGCGGGGCGTCGACAGACTTCCTCGTCGAACGCGGCGGTCGCAACCTAACCCTGACCGCGACACCGGAATGGAAGCGCCCCGATGCCGAACCGGGCTCGCCGCGGGTCGGACGCCTGGGTATTGGCCCTACTGGCGAGGTTATGAGACGGACCTTCGGACCTGTGGAGGCGCTTTCGAAGGGCGTCGACCGCACCTGGAGTGTCCTCACCACCAGCGTCTACGCCATCGGCAGGATGGTGACCGGCCAGATGTCAGCCGAGCAGCTCAACGGCCCCCTCGGTATCGCCCAGATGTCTGGCGCGATCGCCAAGGCCGGCGCGGAAGCCGCCCCGGATCTCCAGCACAAGATCCTCTACGTCGGAGCCAACCTGCTCGCCCTCGCCGCCGTCCTCTCGGTAGGGATCGGGTTCATGAACCTGCTGCCGATTCCGGTTCTCGACGGGGGGCATCTCGTCTTCTACGCCTATGAAGCGGTGGCCCGCAGGCCGCTTACCGCTAGCGTCCAGGCGTTTGGCTACAGGGTGGGCCTTGCGCTGGTGCTGGCTTTGATGTTGTTCGCCACCTGGAATGATCTGCAGAGGCTGCAGGTCTTCCAATTCGTCGGCGGATTGTTTTCCTGATCACGCGCTTCCTTTGGTGATGGCCCTGACCATGCAAGTTCGACGCGCCCGCAGCGCTGGCCTCGTTTCGGGACTGGCGATCCTCCTGGGAGCCACGGCCCTGACCGCGCCCGGGACGGCGCGTGCCCAGGCGGTTGCCCAGCAGCAGGGCGTCGTCCAGCGGATCAGTGTCAGCGGAAACGAGCGGATCGAGCAGTCCACCATCCTGTCCTACCTGCCGATCGCCGTGGGCGACACGGTGGACCCGGCGCGGATCGACCTGGCCCTGAAGTCCCTGTTCCGCACCGACCTCTTCTCGGATGTGAAGGTAGGCCTGACCGGGGGCAACCTGACCATTCAGGTGGTCGAAAACCCGATCATCAACAGGGTCGTCTTTGAGGGCAATTCCGGCCTTAAGGAAGACAAGCTGCGCGACGAGATCACGGTTCGGCCACGCGGCATCTTCACTCGGGCCAAGGTGCAGGCCGACATCCAGCGGATCATCGAGCTCTACAGGCGCTCGGGGCGGATTTCCGCCGTCGTCACCCCCAAGATCATCGAGCTTCCCCAGAAGCGCGTCGATCTGATCTTCGAGATCGACGAGGGCAAGAAGAGCGGCGTCCTTGGCGTCAACTTCCTCGGGAATTCCGAGTTCTCCGATAACGACCTGCGTGATGTCATCGTCACCCAGGAGTCCGCTTGGTATCGCTTCTTCTCGAGCAATGCGAACTACGATCCGGACCGGCTGGAGTATGACAAGGAACAGCTCCGCAAGCACTACAGGAACCGCGGCTTCTACGATTTCCGCGTTATCTCCGGTGTGGCGGAGCTTTCACCCTCGCGGAACGGTTTTGCCGTCACCTATTCGCTGGAGGAGGGGCCCCAGTACAAGTTCGGCAAGATCTCGGTTGAGACCGAACTCAAGAAGCTCGACACCGCCCTGTTGACCCAGCTCGTCCCGATCCAGTCCGGCGAGATCTACGAGGACCAGAGGATCGAGTCGGCGACCGACGCCCTGACCTTCGCCGCGGGTGCCGCCGGCTTTGCCTCGGTTGACGTGCGTCCCCGGTATGTGGCGGATCCCAAGACCCGGTTGGTGGACGTGGTTTTCCAGGTCAACGAAGGCCCACGGGTCTACGTCAACCGGATCGACATCGTGGGCAACAACCAGACCCTCGACAGTGTCATCCGTCGGGAGCTGAACCTCGTCGAGGGCGACGCCTACAACCGCGCCCTCGTCGACCGTTCCAAGAACAATCTGAGGGCCCTCGGCTTCTTCAAGGAAGTCAATATCGAGGAGACCCCCACCGGGAATCCCGATCGCACGGACCTGCTGGTCAAGGTTGAGGAACAGGCGACGGGTGAGCTCACCTTCAGCGCTGGCTATTCCTCGGTCGACCAGTTGATGATCGATATTGGCGTCACCCAGCGGAACTTCCGCGGTCGCGGTCAGGATGCCCGCGCTCGGATATCGTGGGGCTCTTACCGCAAGCAGGTGGATCTCTCTTTCACGGAACCCCGGTTCCTTGGCCGTAATCTTCGCGCGGGCGTCGACGTCTACTATTTCGTCTACGACCTGTCGGAGTATTCCTCCTACAAGACCACCACCCTCGGCACGAACTTCCGCGTCGGCTTCCCACTGACGGCCGACTCTTTCATGACCATGCGTTATGTCCTGCGCGATGATGACGTCCAGGTACCCGACTACTACTGCGATCCGACCCAACAGCAGGTTTCCCAGACCCTCTGCGACCAGAGGGGGCGCTATACGACTTCGCTCATTGGCTATCAGGCCACCCTGGACCGGCGGAACAGTCCGGTCCGCCCGAGCCAGGGCTTCTTCGTCAGTGCGTCGCAGGACTTCGCCGGCCTGGGCGGAGACGTGAAGTACATCCGGAACGAAGTTGAAGGTGGCTGGTATCACGGCTTCAACAAGGACTTCGTCCTCAGCCTCTCCGGCAGCGCCGGCTATATCTCCGGTTGGGGCGATGATGCCGTCAGGATCAACGACCGCTTCTACAAGGGGGGTAACTCCTTCCGGGGCTTCAAGGTGGCGGGTATTGGCCCTCGGGACACAAGTAACGGCAGGTCCGACGCCCTCGGCGGCGAGGTCTTTGCCATCGGCTCTGCGGAGCTGACGGTGCCGACCTTCATTCCCCAGCAGTATGGGATCCGTGCCTCGATCTTCACCGACATCGGGACCCTCGGGAAGCTCGATGACTCCGTGAAGCTCGATACTGACGGTAACGTCATTCCAGGCATCTACGACGACCTGTCCCTGCGCGCCTCCGCAGGTTTGTCGATTTTCTGGCGCTCACCCATGGGACCGATCCGTTTCGACTTCAGCCATATCCTCCAGCAGGAGGAATACGACCGGGATGAAACCTTCCGCTTCTCGCAAACCACGAAATTCTGAGATCATGCACATGAACAAGTCCGCCCTTCTCATCGCCGCCTCTGCGGCGGTCCTGCTCGCCGCTCCCGCTCAGGCCCAGACGCAGCCTGCGGCGCCGCCGGTCACCCATGGCCCGCCACTCACCGGGATCTGCATCCTGTCCCTCGACGGCGCCATCGGCTCCTCGACTGTGGGCAAGTACGTCCAGACCCGCCTCCAGCAGATCTCCCAGCAGGTCCAGACCGAGCTGACCGCGGAGCAGACCGTCTTGCAGAACGAGGCCAAGGCCCTGGATGCCCAGAAGGCCTCCCTGGATCAGGGAAGCTTCGACCAGAAGAACGCGTCCCTCCAGGTCCGCGCCAACGCCCTTCAGCGCAAGGCGCAGATCCGGGAGCGTGAACTCCAGGCGACCCAGCAGAAGGCCCTGGGGCGTGTCGGCCAGGAGCTCGAGCCGGTCATTCGCGGGTCCTACCAGCAGGCGAGGTGCAGCCTGCTGATCCAGCGGGATGCAGTCATCCTCGCCAATCCGGCCATGGACATCACCCCGCAGGTCATCACCGGTCTGAACGCCAAGATCACCCAATTCTCCTTTGACCGGGAACGCCTGGACCAGGCGGCGCCGGCCGCTGCGGCCCAGCCTGCCCGGAGGCCTTAATGTCTGCTCCCTTCAGATGTAACGTCTGAAGGGGCAAAACAGGCTCGACTTCACGGTCTGGAGCGCCTTGCAGCCACAAAAGCAGGGCCACGCCTGTGGAACGCGCTCGAGGGGTCTGGCGTCGGCGTCGCGGGTCAGGAAAGATACACCATCATGCCTGATCCGCGTTTCTTTGAGTCGATGGCTCCCCTGACACTGGAGGCCATCGGCCGGTTGACCGGCGCCCTCATCCCTGAAGGTGCCGGGGCTGTCCCGGTCGACCGCGTGGCCATCGCCTCCAGGGGCGGGCCAGGTGCCCTGGCCTTCGTATCGGCTCCAGCCTTCCTGCAGGCGATGGCCGAGGTGCCGCCCACCGCCTGTTTCGTTCCCGAAGCCCTGGCGACAAGTCTCCCGCCGGGCTGCATGCCGCTTGTCCATCGCAATCCCCACGGCGCCTACGCCGTGGTGGCCGGGGCACTTCATCCGCCGAGGCGGCATGTGGGTGCGGCCGCCATCTCCCCAGACGCAAGTCTGGAGCTGGGGGCCTTCCTGGGGCCAGGTGTGGTGGTGGGGCAGGGGGCCTCCATCGGATCCGGAACGGTGATCGGACCCAACACCGTCATTGGACCCGGCGTCGCCATCGGGCGTGACTGCCAGATCGGAGCGAATGTCTCGATCAGCTTCGCCCTCATCGGCGACCGTGTGAAGATCCTGGCCGGATCCGTGATCGGCGAGCATGGCTTTGGGGCCACGGCGGGATCCGCTGGCATCATCGATATCCCCCAGCTGGGCCGGGTGATCCTCCAGGATGGCGTGACGATCGGGGCCTGCACCACTGTCGACCGGGGTGCCTACGAGGACACCGTCATCGGCGAGAACACCAAGATCGATAACCTGGTGCAGATCGGCCACAACGTCCGTATCGGCCGGAACTGCGTCTTCGCGGGCCAGGCCGGTATCTCCGGCAGCGTGACGATCGGGGATGGCTGCCAGTTTGGCGGCCGCGCCGGCATTGCCGATCATGTGAACATCGGTGATGGCGCGCGCGTCGGCGCTTCGGGGGGCGTCCTTCGCGACGTTCCCGCGGGCGAGACCTGGGGCGGCTTCCCGGCCCAGCCTGTCCAGAAATGGTTGCGCGAGGTGGCCTGGCTTTCCCGGTCCGCCGGCCGGCGCAGGAAGGGAGCGGAGTCATGACTGACGCGACAGTTGGCGACGCCATCGATATCAACGAGATCCTGGCGCGGATTCCGCACCGCTACCCCTTCCTCCTGGTCGACCGGGCGGAGGACTATGTCTCCGGCCAGTCCATTGTGGGGATCAAGGCGGTCAGCATCAACGAGGGCTTCTTCCAGGGGCACTTCCCGGAGTACCCGGTCATGCCCGGCGTCCTCATCGTCGAGGCCCTGGCCCAGACCGGCGCGGTCCTGATGTCCAAGACCCTCGACGTGGACCCGCGCGGCAAGACCATCCTCTTCGCCTCGCTGGACAACTGCCGCTTCCGGCACCCTGTCCGGCCAGGCGACCTCCTGAAACTCAACGTGCGGGTCGCCAGGGCCCGGGGCGGGCTCTTCAAGTTTGAGGGGCGCGCCATGGTTGGCGACAAGGTCGCTGCCGAGGCGGAATTCGCCGCCATGCTGGTGGAGACGCCTCAATGACCGTGGACATTCACCCTACCGCCATTGTCGCGCCCGGTGCCCAGTTGGCCGACGGCGTCAGCGTCGGGCCGTTCAGCCTGATCGGCGAGCACGTCCGCATCGGTGCCCGGACCCGGATTCTCGCCCACGTGGTCATCGAGAACCACACGACGATCGGCGCCGACTGTCTGGTGCGGAACTTCTCGAACCTGGGCGGTCCGCCCCACCACACGGGTTACCGGGGCGAACCGACCGAACTGGTCATCGGCGACCGGAACCAGATGTGGGAGCACGTGACCATGCACATCGGCACGCCCAATGGCGGTGGGGTCACCCGGGTCGGTAATGACGGCAT
>CAMCIK010000048.1 GCA_945874825.1 Phenylobacterium deserti
GTGTGGCCTTCGCCAGGGATGTAGCAGACCGCTTCGATGCCCGTGGTCAGGCGCACCTTGGCGACCTTCCGCAGGGCCGAGTTGGGCTTCTTCGGGGTCGTTGTATAGACCCGCGTGCAGACGCCGCGACGCTGGGGGCAGCCCTTGAGGGCCGGGACCTTGTTCCGCGAAGGCTTATCTTGCCTCGGCTTGCGGATGAGCTGGTTGACTGTGGGCATCTATTCTCTGCTCTGGAGGCGTGTGCCGTCTGGCCGCGGCGCCTCATGGGGTTCCAATTACGAATTCGATCCGGGGCCAGAACCTCTGAACGCAAAAACTCGCCGGCGCGAAGACGATCGCACCGGCGGGTTCGCCACCACCCCGAAGGGCAACGACTGCTCATCGGTGACCAGGACGACTCCCTCCTGGCCTCGAAAGAGCGCGGTTCATACTCGCAAGGCCCGTCGGCGTCAACGGCGCCAAGGCGCGGACCCCAACGTCAGTCGAATATATCGAAGATGTCGAAGCCGCGCTTCTTCTTCGGATAGCGATCATCGTCCCAACCCTGACGCCGGCGCCCATCGTCGTCGGAGTAGCGCCGGGCCCCGTCCTCGGGGCTCCTTCGAAAGGCGTCCGGTTCCCGCTCTGGCGGTTTCCTTGACTGACCCCGGCCTTCGATGTCTTCGCGAACGGCCCCCAGGACCTTCTCAAGTTCACCGCGATCCATCCAAACCCCCCGACAGGAAGGACACATATCCAGTTCCACGCCGGAGCGCGAAACGGTCTGCATGGAGGTGTTGCAGTTCGGGCAAAGCAAGAGCGGCATACAGTGTCTCCCAGGGTCCCCACCCGGCCCTGATGTGGGACAACGCCCGCCGGTTGCAATCCCCCCAAGGAAAAGGGGCGACACGCCTGCGCATGCCGCCCCAAGGTTCTCAGGTCTGGTTCTGCGGCCTACAGGCCGAGTCCCTCCTCCTCAGCCTCTACGGCGATGACCTCCGGAAGCGGCTCCATGGCCTCCTCCCGGCTGGCGCTGAGGGCGGCGTCGCGGCGCGCCGCGACCCGCTGCAGCCCACGGAGGAAGGATCCCGTGCCCGCCGGGATCAAACGACCCACGATCACGTTTTCCTTCAGGCCCTCGAGGGTATCCGTCTTGCCCTGGACTGAAGCTTCGGTCAGCACGCGTGTCGTCTCTTGGAAGGAGGCGGCGCTGATGAAGCTGCGGGTCTGGAGCGAGGCCTTTGTAATCCCGAGCAGGACCGGCTGGGTGATCGCCGGGCGCCCGCCGCGGGCCTCGGCCTTGGCGTTCTCCTCATGGATGTCTGTCATGTCGAGGTGGTCGCCCTTGAGAAGCCCGCTGTCCCCGGTCTCGAGGATCTCGCCCTTCTGGAGCATCTGACGGACGATGGTCTCGATGTGCTTGTCGTTGATGGGCACGCCCTGCAGCCGATAAACCTCCTGGATCTCGTCGACCAGGAATTCTGCCAGCGCCTCGATCCCCTGGATCCGGAGGATGTCATGCGGATCGGGATTGCCGTCGATGAGGTATTCACCCTTGCGGATGACGTCCCCATCGTGGACGGCGATGTGCTTGCCCTTCGGGATCAGGAATTCGACGGCTTCGCCGCCATCCTCTGGCGTAATCTTGATCCGGCGCTTGTTCTTGTAGTCGCGACCGAACTCGACGCGGCCATCCATCTCCGCGATCACCGCACAGTCCTTGGGCCGACGGGCCTCGAACAGTTCGGCCACCCGCGGCAGACCGCCGGTGATGTCGCGGGTCTTGGCACTCTCGGTCGACACCCGGGCCAGGACTTCGCCGGGACGGATTTCGTCCCCGTCACCCACCGACAGGATGGCACCCACCGGGAGAAGATAGCGGGCCTCCCCGCCGTTCGAGAGCCGGCGATAGGCACCCGTCTCGTCCAGTACCGCCATGGCCGGGCGCAGGTCGCCACCCTTGGTTGAGGCGCGCCAGTCGACGACGACGCGGCTGGAGATGCCCGTGGCCTCATCGGCTTCCTCTCGGAAGGACACGTTCTCGGCCAGGTCCTCGAAGCGGACGCGACCGCCGACCTCGGTGATGATCGGGTTGGAGTAGGGGTCCCATTCCGTGAGACGTTCGCCGCGCTTGACCTTATCCCCATCCTTGAACTTCAGGCGGGCACCGTAGGGCGGCTTGTAGGTCTCGCGATCCTTTCCATCGACCTGGACAGTGAGGACCAGGTTACGGCTCATGCAGATCAGGGCCCCGTCAGGGGCAACCACGGTGGATCCACCGATGAGCCGCACCACGCCCGCGTTTCCGGCCTCATGGAAGGACGCATCCTTCACCTGGGCCGTCCCGCCGATGTGGAAGGTCCGCATGGTCAACTGGGTGCCGGGCTCGCCGATGGACTGGGCAGCGATGACGCCGACCGCCTCGCCGATATTGACCGGTGTTCCCCGGGCCAGGTCGCGGCCGTAGCAGGCACCGCAGACGCCAAGCTTGGCCTCGCAGGTCAGGACCGAACGCACCTTCACGGACTGGACGGCGGCGGCCTCGACCACCTCGATCATGTCCTCGTCGAAGTAAGCGTCGGCCGGAACAATCACATCGCCGCTGGTGGGGTCGCGCACATCCTCTGCGGCGTGACGCCCCAGTATCCGTGCACCCAGGGAGACAAGTACGTCGCCGCCCTCAACCACCGCCTTGAGGGTGATGCCGCGGCTGGTGCCGCAATCTTCCTCGTTGATGATGCAGTCCTGCGCGACGTCTACCAGGCGGCGAGTCAGGTAGCCCGAATTGGCCGTCTTCAGCGCGGTGTCGGCCAGGCCCTTGCGGGCCCCGTGTGTGGAGTTGAAGTACTCCTGGACCGTCAGGCCCTCCTTGAAGTTCGAGATGATCGGGGTCTCGATGATCTCACCCGAGGGCTTGGCCATCAGGCCGCGCATCCCGCCCAGCTGCTTCATTTGGGCCTGCGAGCCACGGGCGCCCGAGTTGGCCATCATGAAGATCGAGTTGATCTCCCCTTCCCGACCCGATCCGTCTTTCTCGGCGGTAGAGATCTCGGCCATCATCTCGTCAGCGACGCGATCGGTAGCCTTCGCCCAGGCGTCGACAACCTTGTTGTACTTCTCGCCCTTGGTAATCAGGCCGTCCGCGTACTGCTGCTCGTATTCCTCGACCAGCTTGCGGGTTTCATCGACGATAGGCTTCTTCCTCTGCGGGATGATGATGTCATCCTTGCCGAAGGAGATGCCGGCCTTGGCCGCCTCGCGGAAGCCAAGCCCCATCATCTGGTCGGCGAAGATCACCGTCGCCTTCTGGCCGCAGTGCCGATAGACGGTCTCGATCAGGTTGCCGATTTCCTTCTTGGTGAGGTTCTTCTCGAGAAGGCGGTGCCCGACGGAGGGATGCTGCGGGAACAGGGCAACGATCTTCATCCGACCCGGCGTGGTGTCGATCACCCTGCGCTCAAGGACGCCCTCCGCGTTCATTTCGAAGTGGCGGGCCTTGATCTTGGTGTGAAGGGTAACGACACCCGCATCGAGGGCGGCGTCGATCTCGCCGAGGTCCGCGAACAGCTTACCCTGACCGGGTTCACCGTCCTTGGCCAGCGACAGGTAATAGAGCCCCAGGACGATGTCCTGGGACGGGACGATGATCGGACGACCATTCGCGGGCGAGAGGATGTTGTTGGTCGACATCATCAGGACGCGCGCCTCCAGCTGGGCCTCGAGGCTCAGCGGGACGTGGACGGCCATCTGGTCGCCATCGAAGTCGGCATTGAAGGCTGCGCAAACCAACGGGTGCAACTGGATGGCCTTGCCCTCGATCAGCTTGGGCTCGAAGGCCTGGATGCCAAGGCGATGCAGGGTCGGGGCCCGGTTCAGAAGGACCGGATGCTCGCGGATGACCTCGTCGAGGATATCCCAGACCGCAGGCTGCTCGCGCTCGACCATGCGCTTGGACTGCTTGACGGTTCCCGACAGGCCCTTGGCGTCAAGGCGCGCATAGATGAACGGTTTGAAGAGTTCGAGAGCCATCTTCTTGGGCAGACCGCACTCGTGGAGCTTCAGCTCCGGGCCGACCACGATGACCGAACGGCCGGAATAGTCGACGCGCTTGCCGAGGAGGTTCTGCCGGAACCGGCCCTGCTTACCCTTCAGCATGTCGGCGAGGGACTTCAGCGGCCGCTTATTGGCGCCGGTGATCACGCGGCCGCGGCGGCCGTTGTCGAACAGGGCGTCAACGGACTCCTGCAGCATCCGCTTTTCATTACGGATGATGATGTCCGGGGCCCGGAGCTCCATCAGGCGCTTGAGGCGGTTGTTCCGGTTGATGACCCGGCGATAGAGGTCATTGAGGTCGGATGTAGCGAAGCGACCGCCGTCCAGGGGCACAAGCGGGCGAAGGTCGGGCGGAATGACCGGGACCACCGAAAGGACCATCCACTCGGGACGGTTCTTGCTCTCGATGAAGCTCTCGATGAGCTTGAGACGCTTGGACGTCTTCTTGAGCTTCATCTCCGAGGTGATCGTGAGGAGATCCTCACGCAGCTTGTCAGCCTCCTTCGGCAGGTCGATCGCCTTCAGAAGGCCCTGGATCGCCTCGGCGCCGATCTCGGCGGTGAAGCTGTCATCGCCAAACTCCTCCTGATACCGGAGATGGTCGTCCTCCGAGAGCAGTTGGTGCATCTTGAGGGGCGTCAGGCCTGGCTCGGTGACGATGTAGTACTCGAAGTACAGGACCCGCTCGATGTCCTTCAGGGCCATGTCCAGCATCATTGAGATGCGGCTGGGCAGGGACTTCAGGAACCAGATGTGCGCGACCGGGCTGGCCAGTTCGATGTGGCCCATCCGTTCGCGACGGACGCGAGCCAGCGTCACCTCGACGCCGCACTTCTCGCAGATGATGCCCTTGTACTTCATCCGCTTGTACTTGCCGCAAAGGCACTCGTAGTCCTTGGTCGGACCGAAGATGCGGGCGCAGAACAGGCCGTCACGCTCCGGCTTGAAGGTCCGGTAGTTGATGGTCTCGGGCTTCTTGATCTCCCCGAACGACCAGGACCGAATCTTTTCGGGGCTGGCGAGGGCGATACGGATCCGGTCGAAGGTCGGGGCGGCCTGGACCGGGTTGAAGATGTTCAGGACTTCCTGGTTCATGGGTCTTCCAGTTCGTCAGAGATTCCGGAAGCGGATCGGGAGGGGCTGACGGCCCCTCCCCCCGCGCTGGCAAGGGAAGCGGGTGGGCCTCAGGTGTTCTCGAGTTCCACATTGAGGCCGAGGGAGCGCATCTCCTTGACCAGCACGTTGAAACTCTCGGGAATGCCCGCCTCAAAGGTATCGTCGCCGCGGACGATGGACTCGTAGACCTTGGTCCGGCCAGCCACGTCGTCGGACTTCACGGTCAGCATTTCCTGCAGGGTGTAGGCGGCGCCATAGGCCTCGAGTGCCCACACCTCCATTTCCCCGAAGCGCTGCCCACCGAACTGGGCCTTGCCGCCCAGGGGCTGCTGGGTGACCAGAGAGTAGGGACCGATGGACCGGGCGTGGATCTTGTCGTCCACCAGGTGGTGCAGCTTCAGCATGTAGATGTAGCCCACCGTCACCGGCCGCTTGAACTGCTCTCCGGACTGACCATCGTACAGGATCGACTGCCCTGAACGATCCAGGCCTGCGGTTTCCAGCAGGTTCTCGATGTCCTCGATGTGGGCGCCGTCAAACACCGGTGTCGCAAAGGGAACGCCCTTAGAGAGATTGCGGGCCAGCTCGACCAACTCCTCGTCTGTCTCGGGAAGCTCCTGGTCGGGGCCGTAAACGCCCTTCAGGTGATCAATGAGAGCCTGCCTCTGTCCGCCGTTGACCCAGGCCTCGAGGACCTCGGCGATCTGGCGTCCGAGCCCGGCCGCAGCCCAGCCGAGGTGGGTCTCGAAGATCTGGCCGACGTTCATCCGGCTGGGCACGCCCAGGGGATTGAGCACGATGTCGACGTTACGGCCATCCTCGAGATAGGGCATGTCCTCGATCGGAAGGATCTTGGAGATGACCCCCTTGTTGCCGTGACGGCCGGCCATCTTGTCGCCGGGCTGGAGCTTGCGCTTCACGGCCACGAAGACCTTGACCATCTTCATCACACCGGGGGGAAGCTCGTCGCCGCGCTTGAGCTTCTCGACCTTGTCGTCAAAGCGGCGATCGAGGCGCTTGCGGGCTTCGTCGAACTGCCGGCGCATGGCCTCCAGTTCGCCCATGGCCTTCTCGTCCTCAAGGGCGATCTGCCACCACAATCCCGGCGAGACGTCTTCGAGCTTTTCGGCGGTGACCTCGCCACGGCTCACGCCCTTGGGACCAGAGACAGCGACCTTGCCAGTCAGCAGGGTGCGAAGGCGACCGGTCATGTTGCGGTTCAGGATGGCGAACTCGTCATCCCGGTCCTTGCCGAGGCGTTCAATCTCGTCGCGCTCAATGGCCTGGGCGCGCTCGTCCTTATCGACACCATGGCGGTTGAAGACCCGGACCTCGACCACGGTTCCAGCGACGCCGGGCGGCAGCCGCAGCGAAGTATCGCGCACGTCTGAGGCCTTCTCGCCGAAGATGGCGCGCAGGAGCTTTTCCTCCGGCGTCATCGGGCTCTCGCCCTTGGGCGTCACCTTTCCGACAAGGATGTCCCCGGGCAGGACCTCGGCGCCGATGGCGACGATGCCGGCCTCGTCGAGATTGCGAAGCGCCTCCTCGCCGACGTTGGGGATGTCGCGGGTGATTTCCTCCGGCCCGAGCTTGGTATCGCGGGCCATGACCTCGAATTCCTCGATGTGGATCGAGGTGAAGACGTCATCGCGAACGATGCGCTCGGAAATCAGGATCGAGTCCTCGAAGTTGTAGCCGTTCCAGGGCATGAACGCGACCAGGACATTCCGGCCTAGGGCCAGTTCGCCGAGCTCGGTCGACGGGCCGTCAGCGATCACATCG
This sequence comes from Phenylobacterium deserti, assembly GCA_945874825.1. Lineage (GTDB taxonomy): Bacteria > Pseudomonadota > Alphaproteobacteria > Caulobacterales > Caulobacteraceae > Phenylobacterium > Phenylobacterium deserti_D. The sequence continues at coordinate 6,931 of CAMCIK010000048.1, forward strand.
CCGGTGGCGACCCGGTCGCCCACCCGCACGAGTGGGCGCTGGTTGATGCAGGTCGAGGTGTTCGAGCGCTGGAACTTCTGCAGTCGATAGATATCGACGCCAGACTTCGAGGGATCGCTCTCCTCAGTCGCACGGATCACGATCCGGGTGCCGTCGATCTGTTCGACAACACCGGTCCTGCGGGCAACGACCACGGCTCCAGAGTCCACGGCGACAATGCTTTCCATGCCCGTGCCCACCAGGGGCGCATCCGACTGGATCAGCGGAACGGCCTGCTTCTGCATGTTAGAGCCCATCAGGGCGCGATTGGCGTCGTCGTTCTCGAGGAAGGGGATCAGGGACGCCGCCACCGAGACCACCTGCTTGGGCGACACGTCCATCAGATCGACATCGGCCCGGGGTAGCAGCGAAGGTTCGCCGTTGATCCTTCCGGGAACCAGGTCCTCGACGATCTCTCCGTTCTCGATCCTGATGTTGGCCTGGGCGATGACGTGCTTGGCCTCCTCCATCGCGGACATGTAGATCACCTCGTCGGTGATCTTACCGTCCTTCACCCGGCGGTAGGGGCTTTCAATGAAGCCGTACTTGTTGACCACCGCGTGGGTCGCAAGCGAGTTGATCAGGCCGATGTTGGGGCCTTCCGGTGTTTCGATGGGGCAGATCCGGCCGTAGTGGGTCGGGTGCACGTCGCGCACCTCGAAGCCAGCGCGCTCACGGGTAAGGCCGCCAGGGCCGAGGGCCGAGAGGCGACGCTTGTGGGTGATCTCCGACAGCGGGTTGGTCTGGTCCATGAACTGGGACAGCTGGGACGAGCCGAAGAACTCGCGCACCGCCGCTGCCGCCGGCTTGGCGTTGATCAGGTCGTGCGGCATGACCGTGTCGATGTCGACAGAGCTCATGCGCTCCTTGATGGCGCGCTCCATGCGCAGCAGGCCGACCCGGTACTGGTTCTCCAGGAGTTCACCCACCGAACGCACCCGGCGGTTCCCGAGGTTGTCGATGTCGTCGATCTCACCGCGGCCGTCCCGGAGGCCGACCAGGGTCTTGAGCACCGCCAGGATGTCGTCCTTGCGAAGCACGCGGACGTCATCGGGGCAGTCCAGCTCCAGTCGCATGTTCATCTTCACGCGGCCAACTGACGACAGGTCATAGCGTTCAGAGTCAAAGAACAGGGACTTGAACATGGCCTCCGCCGCCTCGACGGTCGGGGGCTCGCCCGGGCGCATGACCCGGTAGATGTCGAACAGTGCGTCTTCCCGGGCGGTATTCTTGTCGACCCGCAGGGTATTGCGGACGTAGGCGCCCATGGTCACGTCATCGACGTCGAGAAGGTCAAAGCTGGAGAAGCCCTGGGCCTCAAGTTCAGCGATCACGCCGGGGTCAAGTTCGTCACCCGCCTCGGCATAGATCTCGCCCGTCTCCATGTTGACCAGGTCGCGGGCCATGTAGCGTCCCGACAGGGCCTCTGGCGGCAGCAGCAGGCTGCTCAGGCCGGCGTCTGCGAAGCGCTTGGCGTTGCGGGCGGAGATCTTCTGGCCGGCTGGCGCCACCTCTTCGCCGGTCTCTGCATTCACCAGGGCGAATTCGGGCTTCACGCCCCGCCAACGGTCCGGACGGTAGGGGGTGGTCCATCCACCTTCACGCTTCTGACAGGTCACCGTGTCGTAGAAGGTCCCGAGGATCTCCTCGCCATCCATGCCCAGGGCCATCAGGACGGTCGTCGCCGGCAACTTCCGGCGCCGGTCGATACGGACAAAGACCACATCCTTGGCGTCGAATTCAAAATCCAGCCAGGAGCCGCGGTAGGGGATGACCCGGGCGGCGAACAACAGCTTGCCGGAGGCGTGGGTCTTACCCTTGTCGTGGTCGAAGAACACGCCGGGCGAGCGGTGCATCTGGGAGACGATGACGCGCTGGGAGCCGTTGGAAACAAAGGTACCCTTCTCGGTCATGAGCGGGATGTCGCCCATGTAGACGTCCTGCTCCTTGATGTCCTTGACGGACCGGGCGCCGGTTTCCTCGTCGGTTTCGAACACGATCAGACGGAGCTTGACCTTCAACGGAGCGGCGAAGGTCATGTCGCGCTGGACGCACTCCTCGACGTCGTACTTGGGCTCCTCGAACTCGTAGGAGACGTATTCCAGCACCGCACGTTCGTTGAAGTCCTTGATCGGAAACACCGACCGGAAGACCGCTTCCACGCCCTCATCCCGGCGTTGGCCCACAGGGGTCTCACGCTGCAGGAACTGCTCATAGGACGAACGCTGGACCTCGATGAGGTTCGGCATCTGTACGGCTTCGGGGATGCGGCCGAACGACTTGCGGATCCGCTTCTTGCCGGTGAAGGACTGAGCCATTGTCTACCCTTGAACCGCGCGCGGGAGGTCCCCGTGCGCTGGAATGTGTTTCCTGGCGTCCACCCTCGAACCTCCGGGTTACCGGAGACCGGACGCTGGAAGCCCCTTTTTCGCCAGGGGCGTTCCCTCGCACGGCGGGAGGGCGAAATACCGTGCCTCGGAACATGGGCGCGCAAAACGTCTGGCCAAGGCCAGTGGATTCACGAATGGCGGGGAATAGGCGATCATGAGAAGAAAGGGAAGATGCTCAGGAAAGAAATCGGCCGCAGCCCCGGGGACACCCGCCAACGCTCCGCGGATGCCCTACCCTCCCGGCGCCTCATCGCAGTGGCGGGTGCCGTAGGCATGGCCGCGAGCCTGGGCAAGGCACCGCCCGCCAGGGCAGGTCTCCCGAGGCCCAGCTTCGGCCCCTGCAGCGGGATCATTGCATCATCGCCCCTGACCCGGTTCACCTGGGTCCGCGGTGAGACTGGAGATGGCCGCGCCTTCCGGCTGGACCGTCCTTTCCGGATCGCCTCCGTCTCCAAGATGATCGCAGCCCGAGTTATCGTGCCAATCGCTGAGGCACTGCCCGACGGCCTGGAAGCAGATGTCTCGGATCACCTCGGCTTTCGTCTCCGGCGACCTGCATGGGCAGACCATCCAATCCGACTGCGCCACATCCTGTCCCACACCAGCGGACTGAGGAATGGTCCCAGCTATCCGGTTCCAGCCGGACGGCACCTGGTCGAGGCCTTCACGCCGGGTGCGCGCAGCTATGATGCGGGGGCCTGGCTCGGACCCGACGCCTTTCCGCCGGGCGCGCGGTTCGGATACGCGGACGTCAACTTCGCCCTTCTCGCCCAGTGGGCAGAGCAGGTTACCGGCCTGCGCTTTGACCGGCTGATGCACGAGCGTTTGTTCGGCCCTGCGGGTATCGACGCCGGCTACAACTGGAGCGGGGTGACCGCCCGGGCAAGGTCGCAGGCGGCCCCGGGGCTGAGATGGGAAGGCGGGGCCTGGACGCCCCAGGTCGACGCCGCCCCTCCGCCTTGGCCGACACCAGCCTTCCTGGCGGCAGAGGAACGCCCCGGACTGAAGGATGCCGACATTCCGCCAGGCGAAAACGGCTTCGTCTTCTCGCCCCAGGGCGGACTTCGGATCAGCCTTGAAGGCATGGACAGGTTGGCCAGGCACTTCCTCGCCGACCCCGGCCCCCTACTCAGGATGGAGGCCCCCGCCTGGCGGATCGGACCCGGGGGCGCTGACAACGAGGGCGGCGTCTTCCAGGCCTATGGCCTCGGCGTACAGGTCCTCACCGGGAAGCGCGGTCCGGAAGGCGACGCTTTCTTCGGCCCGGATTCCGCTGACTGGCGGGGTCACCTCGGCGACGCCTATGGCTGGATGACCGGCCTGTTCTGGAATCGCCGGACTGGAGAGAGCCTTGCCTGGGCACTAAACGGAATGCCTGAGACCGACCGACCTGCAGGCCGCCGGACCGTGCTGACATCTCCGGAAGAGGACCTCATCGCCCTTGGTCTCTCGGCGCTTGGACGCAAAACGGGCCCGGGGTGATCCCCGGGCCCGCCTGTAGTGACGCGAAATGGCGCCGTATGACTACTTGATCTGGACGCTGGCGCCGGCTTCCTCGAGCTTCTTCTTGACCTCTTCGGCCTGCTGCTTGGAAACGTTCTCGACCACGTTCTGGGGCGCGCCTTCCACCAGGTCCTTGGCTTCCTTCAGGCCAAGGTCCGGACGGACGCCGCGGACTTCCTTGATGACGTTGATCTTCTTGTCGCCGCCGGCGGTCAGCACAACGGTGAACTCGGTCTGCTCTTCGACGGCTTCGGCGGGAGCGCCAGCGCCCGGTGCTGCTGCGGCAACGGCGACGGGGGCCGCGGCGGAGACGCCCCACTTTTCCTCGAGCAGCTTGGAGAGTTCGGCGGCTTCCAGAACGGTCAGGGCGGAGAGGTCTTCAACCAGCTTTTCAAGCTTGGACATGGGTAGGTTTCCTTGGGATCAGGGGATGAGGATATTTTCGGAAAGTGACGGTCAGGCGGCGTCCTTGGCGGCGTAGGCGCCGAAGACACGAGCGAGCTGGCCGGCCGGAGCCTGAAGCACGCCGGCGATCTTGGTCGCAGGTGCCTGCACGAGCCCGATGAGCTTGGACCGGAGCTGATCCAGCGACGGCAGGACGGCCAGAGCCCCCACGCCGGCGACGTCCAGAACGGTCTCGCCCATGAACCCGCCACGGATGGCGAGCTTGTCGTTTTCCTTCGCGAACTGGCTGGCCACCTTGGCGGCAGTCACAGGATCAGGCGCAAAGGCGATGGCGACGGGACCCGTGAAGAGGGCGTCGCCCGCCTCACCGAGGGATCCGGCCAGGGCCTTCTGGGCCAGGGTGTTCTTGACCACCTTGAAGTGGGCGCCTTCCTTGCGGAGGCGTCCGCGAAGTTCCGTCATTTGCGCAACAGTCAGACCCAGATTGTGGGTCACGACCACGGCGCCGGCACCCGCGAAATCGCCCTTGAGCGCTTCGATGGCCACCTGCTTTTGAGCGCGGTCCATTGCGGTCTCCATACTCGGAACCGGCTTCGGGACCATTCCCGGAGCCGTACGCACGTCCGCCGGCCCGAAAGGACCCTTGGACGACCTGTCCGTGTGAGAAGCCGCGGCGCCGGTCCGCGGCAAGCCGCCGGCCGGTCATCCTCATCTTCCCGTCTCCCCGCGATACCGGAGGGGCTCCCCCGGCGATTAGGGCCCCGGCGACCCCGGGACTTCGCAGTTCTTGGACAGGATCGGGGGAAACCCCCGAACCCGCCGCCTCCCGAGGGAGGGGCGAAACTCTAGAAGGCGCGGTGACTACACGATGCGCCGCCGCGTGGCAAGGGCATCGACGCCATCGACACTCAGGAGGTCAGGGGCGCTCGAAGATCGCCGCAATGCCCTGTCCGCCGCCGATGCACATGGTTTCAAGGCCGTAGCGACCCTTCCGGCGGTCAAGTTCGCGTAGCAGGTTGGCGAGGATTCGCCCCCCGGTGGCGCCGATGGGATGGCCAAGGGAAATCCCCGAGCCATTCACATTAAGCCGGTCGCGGTCATCCCAACCCCAGCCGCGGAGAACGGCCAGCACCTGCGGGGCGAAGGCCTCGTTCAGCTCTACGAGGTCAATGTCATCCCAGGACATGCCGGTACGGGCGAAAAGCCGTTCCACGGCGGGAACCGGGCCGATGCCCATGCGCGAGGGGTCGCACCCTGCCGCCGCCCAGCTGACGAACCAGCCCATGGGATCGAGGTTGAGCTCGGCGAGCTTGTCCTCGGACACGACCAGGCAGGCTGCAGCCGCATCGTTCTGCTGACTGGCGTTGCCGGCAGTGACCACACCGCCCTTCTCGATCGGCCGCAGCTGGGAGAGGGACTCGGCGGTGGCGTCGGGGCGGACCCCTTCGTCCCTCGCGAACAGGATCGGGTCGCCCTTCTTCTGCTTCACCGAAACGGGAACCAGCTCGTCGTCGAACTTGCCCGCGGCCCAGGCCGCCGTGGCGCGCTGGTGGCTCATGGCCGCGTATTCGTCGCACTCCTCGCGGCTGATCTGGTAGTCGCGCGCCAGGTTGTCCGCCGTCTCGATCATCCCCGAGATCACCCCAAAGCGCTCAACAGGCTGGCTCATCACCCGACCGCGAGCCAGGCGGTCATGCATCGTCACCGAGCCGGCCCGGGCGCCGCTGCGCATGTCGAGGGAGTAGTACTCGACATTGCTCATGCTCTCGACGCCACCAGCGATGACGACGTCAGCGACCCCGGTCTGGACCATCATGGCCGCGTCGATCACGGCCTGAAGCCCGGAGCCGCAGCGCCGGTCAAGCTGGTAGCCGGGGACGGAGATCGGGAAGTCTGCCGCCAGGGCCGACCAACGCGCAATGCAGGGTGCCTCGCCGTTACCGTATCCCTGGGCGAAGATCACGTCGTCTACCCGGCCAGGATCGACCCGGGTGCGCTCGACGAGGGCGCGCAGGACGACGGCGCCCAGCTCGCCGGCCGTCAGGCTGGCCAGGCTGCCCTGGAACTTGCCCACGGCGGTACGGATGGGGCTGACAATGGCGGCGCGTCTCATGGGGGTTTCCTCCAGCTCTTCGTCACTCGTCCCTGCGGCCGTTACCCCGCACCCGTCAAGTGGCGCGACTTCATTCTGGCCGACGGGCACTCTATCCGACCTTGCAGCGCAGGATCACGCCATCCCGGAGGCCATCATTCTGATCGCGCAACTCCGTCGATCTCGGTGCCGCCGAGGCCGCGACCTCGCGCCAGAAGTTCTGGGCTGGGATATTCCGGCGGGCGACGGCGATCTCCCAGAGCCCGGGGCGCGCGGAGATCACCTCGATCGCGGCACGGAAACCGACCCGCTCGCGGCGGTAGTGACGCGCCACAAAGAACTCCGCCATGGCGTAGTCGCAGGACAGGCCAGCATGGCTGAAGCGGTTAATCAGAAGAAAGCCCGCCAGCGCGCCATTGGCCCGGATCAGAAGTGCTTCTCGGTCCGGATCTTCCCAGAAGGAGTCCAGCCCGGGATAGGGCGGAAACCGGCCATCCTCGGACAGCTCAACCCGGCGCGTCTCCCAGAACTCACTGAAATCATGGACGTAGAACTGAAACAGGTTCGCGATGGTCTCGCAACGGTCCCGTGCGGGCTCGAGGGTAACCTTCAGGGTCATGCCGCGATCTAGCCGCTATCCCGGGTGCCAGCCATCCTGCTGTTCCGCCCGCCAAGAGTAAGGGCGCGGGAGTCTCCTCCCGCGCCCCAATTCATTACCCGGGTCCGACGCCTCAGGCGCTGACTGAGCTGGTATCGATCCGGAAACCTGGCCCCATGGTCGAGGACAGGCTGATCTTCTTGATATAGGTGCCCTTGGCACCCGAAGGCTTGGCCTTGTTCAGAGCATCGACCAGGGCGCGCACGTTGGCGGCAATCTGCTCGTCGGTGAAGCTGGCCTTGCCGATACCGGCGTGGATGATACCGGTCTTCTCGGTGCGGAACTCGATGGCTCCGCCCTTGGCGTCCTTCACAGCTTGACCCACGTTGGGGGTCACCGTGCCGACCCGCGGGTTCGGCATCAGGCCGCGGGGGCCCAGGACCTTACCCAGACGACCCACGAGGGCCATCATGTCGGGGGTGGCGATCACCCGGTCGAACTCCATGAAGCCGCCCTGAATACGCTCGACGAGCTCTTCAGCGCCCACGATCTCGGCTCCAGCGGCCGTGGCCTCATCGGCCTTGGCGTCGCGGGCGATGACGGCGACGCGAACGTCGCGGCCAGTACCGGAGGGCAGGTTAACGACGCCGCGGACCTGCTGGTCGGCGTGACGGGGATCGACGCCAAGGTTTACGGCGATCTCAATGCTCTCGTCGAACTTGGCCGTGGCGTTTTCCTTGACGAGCCGGATGGCTGCGTCGACCGGATGGGCGGCCAGGCGGTCGCCGGTCCAGGCCTTGATGCGCTTGGTCTGGGTGCTCATGCTCAGCCCTCCACAATCTCGAGGCCCATCGAACGGGCGGAGCCCTCGATGATGCGCGCGGCCGCCTCGATATCGATGGCGTTCAGGTCCTTCATCTTCTTCTCGGCGATATCCCGCAACTGGGCACGGGAAATGCTACCGGCGACATCTTTGCCGGGGGCCTTTGACCCGGACTTAATGCCCAGGGCCTCCTTGATGAAATGCGTCGCCGGAGGCGTCTTGGTGATGAAGGTGAAGGACTTGTCCTGGTAGACCGTGATGATGGTCGGCAGGGGCGTGCCCTTAACTTCCTTCTCGGTGCGGGCGTTGAACTCCTTGCAAAAGCCCATGATGTTGACGCCGCGCTGACCCAGGGCCGGCCCGATGGGCGGCGAGGGCGTGGCGGAGCCCGCGGGCACCTGCAGCTTGATATAGCCCAGAATTTTCTTGGCCATCTTCTCCTCTTTGACCGGACGCCCGGTCGGTTGAGCCGTGGTGCGGGGTCAGACCTGCTTCCCCTCCCACGGATTTGAAGTCCCCCGGCCGGAAGCCCGGGGACGGGTTTCGGTCAGGCGACTTTCTCGACCTGGCCGTATTCGAGCTCGACCGGTGTGGCGCGTCCGAAGATGGACACCGTCACGCGCAGGCGAGCGCGATCCTCGTCGACCTGTTCCACCGAGCCATTGAAGCTGGCGAAGGGGCCATCTGTAACGCGAACGGTCTCGCCGATCTCAAAGGTGATGGTCGGCTTCGGCCGCTCAACACCTTCCTCGATGGCACCAATGATCCGGGCGACCTCTCGCTCGGACACCGGCTGGGGCTTGTTCTGGCTACCCAGGAAACCCGTGACCTTCGGCGTATTCTTGATCAGGTGGTAGGCCTCGTCCGTCAGCTCCATCTTCACCAGGACGTAGCCCGGGAAGAACTTGCGTTCGGCATTGACCTTCCGTCCGCGGCGGATCTCCACAACATCCTCGGTCGGCACGAGAATGTCCGAAAACCTGTCCTCAAGGCCCTGCGTGCGGGCCTGCTCGCGGATGGCGTCCGCCACCTTCTTCTCGAAGTTGGAATAGGCGTGGACGATGTACCACTTGTGGCGCGGATTGGCCGCGACGTGCGCTTCGGCGTTCATGACCAGACTCAACCCCCGTTTGCGAACTTGAGAATGAGCGAGAGGCTCCAGCCGAGGAACAGGTCCACCAGTTGCAGGAAGACTGCCGCCACAACGACCATGATGCCGACGAAGACCGTGGTAATCCAGGTCTCCCTGGGCGTGGTCCAAGTGATCCGGCGCGCCTCGGCGCGTACCTCACGCATGAACTGAAGGACGCCGACGCGCTTTTTGGGCGCGCCTGCCGGCCCCGTGGCCAGGGCGGAATTCGGCGCGACAGCCGCAGCGGTTCGCGCTGCGCGCTCCTTCATCGCCTGAGGCTTGGAGCCCTTGTTCCTGGCCATGGCCGTTCCGTAACTCTCTCTCTTTGTCGTCCGGCCCCATTGGGCCCGAACCCTACATAATCAGCCCGTGGCAGGAGTGGAGGGACTCGAACCCCCGGCCCTCGGTTTTGGAGACCGATGCTCTACCAGCTGAGCTACACTCCTGTGCGCCGACCCCGAGGGGCGCGGACACGCCGGAAGCGGACCCTTGCCGGGCCCGGTTCTCCGGAGCCGGCTCGTTTAGCAGCGCCTCCCCTGCGGAGCAAGGGGCGCGCGGTCTTGCCTCCGCCGTCCTGGTCGTTGAAGTATGCGCGCGCGGCAAAAAGCCGCCGCGCCCAAAATCAGGGAGAAGACATAATGATACGCCTTCCGGGCCTCATCACAGTCGCCATATTGGCGTTCGGCGTCGCCTCCGGATCCGCGGTCGCGCAGGAGCGCGGTGCACCTCCGCCGACCGGCGATTACTGGCAGACCTGCAGAAACGTCTCGACGGTCGGGTATGGACCCAATGCCATTGTAACCGCCCAGTGCCAGGACCGGTACGGGCGCTGGAACAACACCAGCCTGAGGGTTGGAAACTGCACCTACATCACCAATGTCGACGGCCGCCTCGAGTGCCGGTCCGGGGGGAACTCCGGCGGCGGCTGGAACGGTGGGACGAATGGCGGCCGGCCGCCCTACTCCCAGCCCCAGGCCACCCTCTTCTCCGGCCTGAACTTCAGCGGCCAAGCCTTCGACACGAACCGGGAGTACTCGAATCTCCCATCCTATTTCAATGACAAGGCCCTGAGCCTGCGGATCACAGGCCGAACCGCCTGGGAGGTCTGCTCGGACGCCAACTTCCGCGGAAACTGCCAGATCCTTGACCGCGATGTCCCGGACTTGCGTCGCTTCGGCCTCGGCTTCGCGGTCAGCTCCCTTCGTCCGGCCAACAGCCAGGGTGGAGGCTATCCGGGCTATCCGGGCTATCCGGGCTATCCGCCTACGCCCCCGCCGCCACCTCCGCCCTGGGGCGGCGGAAACGGCGGTGGTTACCGTCCTTCGACCCTGGTCATGTTCCCGATCGTGAACTTTGGTGGAGGAGCCTTCGAAGCCCGCTCGGAGTACTCGAACCTGCCGAGACAGTTCAACGATACGGCACACAGCCTCAGAATCGTCGGAGGCGGGGCCTGGGAGGTCTGCGCAGACGCCAACTTCCGCGGCCGCTGCCAAGTCTTCGACCGGGATGTGCCCGACCTCAACAGGTTCGGAATGGCAGAGGCGATCAGTTCCGTCCGGCAGATTCGGTGAGCGTCAGGCTCTCCTGAAGGCGCATGAAAAAGGGGCCGCGGAGATTGCTCTCCGCGGCCCCTGATCCTTACCGGCCAGGCCGGGGGAGAGGTGCGTCCTACTCGACGATCCGGGAGACCACGCCAGCGCCCACCGTACGACCACCCTCGCGGATGGCGAACCGAAGACCCTGGTCCATC
>CAMCIK010000049.1 GCA_945874825.1 Phenylobacterium deserti
ACGACGATGAGCGAGGCCCCCGCCTGAGGCCCCTTGTCTGCCAGGCGGTACTCGCGAAAGAGAAACGACCCCCCGGGTCTTCACCCGAGGGGCCGTGCCATTTCAAAGTCTCTGAACGCGGATCAGGCCAGGTCGAACCGGTCCAGTTCCATCACCTTGGTCCAGGCCTTCACGAAGTCCGCCGTGAACTTCCCGGCGGCGTCGTCCTGGGCGTAGACCTCGGCGAGGGCGCGCAGCTCGGAGTTGGAAGCAAAGACCAGGTCGGCGCGGGTGGCGGTGCGCACGACCTTTCCCGAGGAGCGCTCCCGGCCCTCGAACAGGTCTTCACCTGCGGAGGTCCAGGCGACGTCCATGTCCAGCAGGTTCACGAAGAAGGCGTTGGACAGGACGCCGACGCTGTCTGTGAAGACCCCGTGGGCGCCGCCGCCATGGTTGGCGCCCAGGACCCGCAGGCCGCCCACCAGGACGGTCATTTCCGGTGCCGTGAGGGTGAGCAGCTGGGCACGGTCGACCAGCAGTTCCTCCCCTGCTCCCGTCACGCCGGCACCCCGATAGTTGCGGAAGCCGTCGGCCCGGGGCTCGAGCACGGCGAAGGAGTGGTCATCCGTCTGCTCGGCCGTAGCATCCGTCCGGCCCGGGGTGAAGGGCACGGTGATGGACTGGCCCGCGGCCTTCGCCGCAGCCTCGACCGCCGCGGAGCCGGCGAGGACGATCAGGTCGGCCAGAGAGATCTTCTTGCCACCGGACTTGGCGTTGAACCGGTCACGGATGCCCTCCAGGGCTGCCAGGACCCGTGTCAGCTGGGCCGGCGAGTTGACCTCCCAGTCCTTCTGCGGCGTCAGGCGGATCCGGGCGCCGTTAGCCCCTCCTCGCTTGTCTGACCCACGGAAGGTCGAGGCAGAGGCCCAGGCCGTGGTGACCAGTTCCGGGACCGACAGGCCCGAGGCGAGGACCTCGGCCTTCAGGGCCGCGATGTCGGTGGCGTCGACCAGGGGATGGTCCACCGCCGGAACGGGGTCCTGCCAGATCAGTACCTCGGCCGGGACTTCCGACCCGAGATAGCGGGCGCGGGGACCCATGTCGCGGTGGGTCAGCTTGAACCAGGCGCGGGCGAAGGCGTCGGCGAAGGCCTGCGGGTCCTTGTGGAACCGGCGGGAGATGGGCTCGTAAAGGGGGTCGAACCGCAGGGAGAGGTCCGCCGTGGTCATCATGGGCGCATGCTTGACCGACGGATCGTGGGCGTCGGGGATCATGTGCTCGGGGCGCACGTCCTTGGCCCGCCACTGATGCGCGCCGGCGGGGCTCTTCACCAGTTCCCACTCATAGCCGAACAGCATGTCGAAATAGCCGTTGTCCCAGGTGGTCGGGTTGGGCTTCCAAGCGCCTTCAATGCCGCTGGTGATGGCGTCCACGCCCTTGCCGGAGCCATGTGTGCTGAGCCAGCCGAAGCCAGCCGCTTCCATGGGCGCACCTTCGGGCTCGGGTCCGACATGGGAGTCGGGTCCAGCGCCGTGAGCCTTGCCGAAGGTGTGACCGCCGGCCACCAGGGCGACAGTCTCCTCGTCGTTCATGGCCATGCGGGCGAAGGTCTCGCGCACGTCCCGGCCAGAGGCGACCGGATCAGGATTGCCATTGGGACCCTGCGGGTTGACGTAGATCAGCCCCATCTGGACCGCCCCTAGGGGCTGGGCCAGGACGCGGTCACCGGAGTAACGGTTGTCGCCCAGCCATTCAGACTCGGCACCCCAGTTGATGTCCTCCTCGGGTTCCCAGATGTCGGCGCGACCGCCGGCGAAGCCGAAGGTCTTGAAGCCCATGGACTCCATGGCGACATTGCCGGCCAGGATCATCAGGTCGGCCCAGGACAGGCTGTTGCCGTACTTCTTCTTGATCGGCCAGAGCAGGCGGCGGGCCTTGTCGAGGTTGCCGTTGTCCGGCCAGGAGTTGATGGGCGCAAAGCGCTGGTTACCCGATCCGCCGCCGCCGCGGCCGTCGGAGATCCGGTAGGTACCGGCGCTATGCCAGGTCATGCGGATGAACAGCGGGCCATAGTGACCCCAGTCCGCCGGCCACCAGTCCTTGGAATCGGTCATCAGGGCGTGCAGGTCAGCCTTGACTGCCGCCAGATCGAGGGCCCGGAACGCTTTGGCGTAGTCGAAGCCCGGGTCCATCGGGTCGGCCTTCGCCGAATGCTGGCTGAGGATCTTCAGGTTAAGCCGGTTGGGCCACCAGTCGGCATTGGACTGCATCTTCGCGGTGGTCCTGCCGCCGTGTCCGAACGGGCACTTGCCTTCATCAGATGACATGTCGCTTCCCTCTCCTTGCGCCGCCAGGGATCCGCAGCGTCAGGAGCGTTCCCTAGCAAGGCGCGACGGATCGGCCAAATCGATAGTTTCTTTGGCCAGCATCAGCTGGATCAATATCACTCAGGTCCGCCTGCGCCCGTCACTTCAAGCGAGAGCGCCCAAAGGCGGTCCGCGCTTTCGGGATCCAGGGCGTGGGGCATGACGCCCACGAAGGGCGCATCGGCGGTCCAGGGTCCGGCCTCGGCGCAGTTTTCAAGATACAGGCCCCCGATACCTTCGAGTTCCGGGCCGACGGCCGCCCAGACGCTGGTGGACGCGCCCTGCTCCGGGGTCTTGAATCCCTCCCGGACGGCACCTGTTTCCGGGTCGATCCAGCCCATGGCGACCATCTCCGCCCGTTCCATGTGTCTTTGCAGCGGGGTCATGATGCCGCCCGGCATGACGGCGTTGGCGGTCATCCCGCGGCTGGCGAAACGCTTGTGGAAGCCAACGGCGAACAGGCTGTTGGCGGTCTTGGCCTGGCCGTAGCTCTCCCACTTCTCATAGGGGCGGGTCTGGTAGTTGGGATCGTCCCAGTGGATGTCCGAGCGCCTGTGGCCGATCGACGAAAGACTCACCAGTCGGGACAGCCGACCGGACTTCCGGGCCCCGGCCTCCAGCGCCGGCGCCAGCAGCACGCCCAGCAGGAAGTGCCCGAAGTGATTGGTCCCGATCTGCATTTCCAGGCCGTCCGCCGTGCGGTCCAGGGGGCAGGCCATTACGGCGGCATTGTTGATCAGGATATCCAGGGGCTGGTTTGCCCAACGCGCACCCAGCGCGCGGACCGAGGCGAGGCTGGACAGGTCCAGCATCTCGAACCGCACCCCGGGGCCCTTGGCGGTCCGGTTGATATCCGCTGCGGCGGTCGCCGCCAGGTCCGGCTTGCGCGCAGCGATGATGACCTCTGCCCCGGCCTCGGCCAGGGCGCGGGCGGTCTCAATACCAATCCCGGTGGCCGCCCCCGTGACGATGGCCGTCCGGCCGGTGAGGTCCCTTCCAGCCACAACGTCTCGGGCCGTGCTGAAGGCACCAAAGGGCGAGGTGATCAGTTCGGGCATGGCTGGATATCCTGGAGGGGTGACGACACCTGGAGGCTACGCCTCGCCGGTCTGCAACCTGACATGCCGGGGTCCCTGGCGTCCATCCTCACTCTTCGGAAGGCCCTGCCAAGGGGAGGACACCGGCAAGATCCTCTGGCGCAAGCGGCGCGAACCCTGGTGGGAAAGCCAGGAGCGACGAATCTGAGGCTCAGGGCGTCACGATCCCAAACCAGAGGTTGAACCGGTCCAGCACGGACAGCAGGGTCTGAAGTGCCACCTCGCCTGGCTGGCCCGCCGCGACGTCTTTCAGTTCAGCAGCGCCGAGGACGAGGTCGATCAACTGGTCGCGGCTGAGGGCAACCTCAGGAGCGCCCTCTCCCGTTCGGTGATGGAGTACGGCGTTCTCGACCTTCAAGGTGAAGACGCCCTCCCCGCCGGTGAAGCGCACGGTCAGTTCCAGATCCAGGGCACCAGCAGCCTCGCCGTTGAGGCGGACGGACAGGCTGTCCAGCAGGCTTTCCGCCGGCAAGTTCCTCAACTGGCCCGGCGCCGCTTGGCGGGGGGTCGCAGAGGCCGGGATCGGGATCCGCAGCTCCTGGGCACCCATGAGGTAGAAGTCCCGCCATGGGCCGGACTCGGACTGGTAGCCCATCTGTTCAAGGAGGTCCGCCTGCAGGACGCGAGCGTCTTCGTTGTCCGGATCGGCGAAGACCAGGTGGTTCAGCACCTGTGCGCCCCAGCGGTAGTCGCCTTCCGCCTGGGCCCTGCGGGCTTCGGCCAGAACCGCCTCGGCACCGCCCATTGCGCTCACATAGCGTTTCCCGGTCTCGACTGGCGGGTGGGGATTGAGATGGGCCGGATTGCCGTCGAACCAGCCGAGATAGCGCTGGTAGACCGCCTTGGCGTTGTGGCTGACTGTCCCGTAGAAGCCGCGGGTGTACCACTCCGAGGCCAGGGTCGGCGGCAGGCGCAGCACCTCAGCGATCTCAGGTGCGTTCATGCCGTGGTTGGCCATGCGCAGGGTCTGGTCGTGGATGAACTTGTAGAGATCGCGCTGCTTGCGCAGGAAGACGTCGATCTCGGCCCCACCCCAGCGTGGCCAGTGGTGGCTGGCGAACATGACTTCGGCGTCACGCCCAAAAAGGTCTCTGGCTTCGTTGATGTAGCCGCTCCAGGACTTGGCGTCGCGGACCTGAGCGCCCCGGGGCGTGTAGATGTTGTGCAGGTGGCAGGTGCAGTTCTCGGCCATGCAGAGGGCGCGAAACTTCGGGAAGTAGAAGTTCATCTCGGCCGGCGCCTCGGCATCGGGCGTCACCTGGAAGACGATCTCGACGCCGTCCACAACCAGGCGCTCTCCCGTCCGGGAAATGGAGACCGTGGGCGGAACGAGGGCCACCCGGCCGCCTGAAACCCCCTTGCCCAGGCCGGAGTCCACATGGCCCTTGGCGTCCTTCTGGAGCAGGGGCCCGTACATGTAGGTTGCCCGGCGGCTCATGGCGTTACCAGCCAGGACGTTCTCGCTGACCGCCTCCTTTAGGAAGCCCTCGGGAGCGATGATCGGAAGTCCCGCCGCGATCTCCTCGGGAGAGGCCACGCCCAGAATCCCGCCGTAGTGGTCGACATGGCTGTGAGTGTAGATGACCGCGCTCACGGGCCGCTCGCCCCGATGCGCTCGCATCAGCTCCAGGGCGGTCTGGGCCGGCTGGGCCGAGGTCAGCGGATCGATGACGATGTAGCCGGTCTCGCCTTCGATGAATGTGACCGTCGAAATGTCGAAGCCCCGGACCTGGTAGACCCCGGGCGTAACCTCGAACAGGCCGTGGATGCCGTTCAGGCGCGCCTGTCGCCAGAGCCCCGGATGGACGGTGGGCGCAGGCGTCTCATCCTCCAGGAAGGCATAGGGCTTCAAGCTCCAGGCGCCGGGGATGTCGGCGTTGGGTATGGTCGCGATGAAGCCGCGCCGGGCCAGGCGGAAGTCCTCGCCATCTTCCGGTGGCAGGGTCGCGCGGGCGGCCTCGAGGGAGGCGCGGGTGGCGGGGCTGGCGTCCTTGCGGTCGAGGCGGGTCATCGTCAGGTCTCCTGCCCCGCCCCCTTAACGCCCTGCATCGCGAGGACCAAGGGGCACCGTGCAGGACCGGCTACGCACTTCCACCGGTTCCCTTTTTCCGGTCGGTGCGCCATATGGATTTTGACGGGATGAAGGCCGGGATCGCGGCACGCCCCCTGGGAGGAGACAAGAGTTGCATTATCAGGAATTGAAGAAGGCCTGGGACGAACTGACCGCGCCAGGCGCGCCCTTCGAGGTCGAGGTGAAGGAGGTCCGTGGGGCCCCCATGCGGGTGTACCGGCACGCCCCGCCCAACGTCCGCGCCGTCTGGCTCTCCACCGCCGCCTTCGCGGATCGCACCTACCTCGTCTACGAAGGCGACCGCATCACCTATGGCGAGGCCCACCGCCTGGTCGCCAGCGTCGCCAACTGGCTGGCCGCCCGGGGCGTGAAGCGGGGCGACCGCGTCGCCATCGCCATGCGCAACTACCCGGAGTGGATGCTGATCTACTGGGCCTGCGTCTCCACCGGGGTCACGGTGGTCGGCATGAATGCCTGGTGGACCGCCGAAGAGATGTCCTACGGTTTCAATGACGCCCAGCCCAAGGTCGCCTTCGTCGACCCCGAGCGCATGGCCCGGATTGCCGAGCGGCCGGACATGGTCGCGGGCGTGACCCTTGTCTCCGTGCGGGGCCCGGCGACGGAGGGCTATGTTTCCTGGTCGGATGTCATCGCCACAGGCGGCGACCTGCCCGCGGCGGAAATCGATCCGGATGACGACGCCTGCATCTTCTACACCTCCGGCACCACCGGCTTCCCGAAGGGTGCCCAGCTGACCCATCGGGGCTGCGTCGCCAACCTCTTCAACATGGTCTTCTCGGGTCAGGCCCAGGCCCTGGCCACCCAGCGTGGAACGGGCGTGGCGCCGGACCCCAATGCGCCGGTCCCGATTCCAATCGCCCTGCTGACCACGCCACTCTTCCACGTCACGGCCAACAACTGCGGCGCCTACGCGACGACGGCGGCGGGCGGGACAATAGTGTTGATGCACAAGTGGGACGCTGGTGAGGCCCTGCGGATCATCGAGGCCGAAAAGGTAACGTCCATGAGTGGCGTGCCCACCATGGCCCGGGAGGTCATTACCCACCCGGACTTTGCAAAGCGCGACACCTCGAGCCTCCTGAGCCTCGGCGGCGGCGGCGCCCAGTTGCCCCCCGACCTCGTCCAGAAGATCGATACCCAGGTGAAGACCGCCCGGCCGAACACCGGCTACGGCATGACTGAGACCTGCGGCATCATCACCGCCATCGCGGCGGACTTCTTCGTGGACCGCCCCGACAGCGCCGGCCCGGCCATGCCGGCCTTCGAGGCCCGGTGCGTGGACGACGACGGGAACACCGTGGCCCCGGGCCAGGTGGGCGAGCTCTGGGTCCGGGGTTCACCGGTGATCAAGGGCTATATCAACCGCCCCGAGGCGACCGCCGAAACCATCACCGACGGCTGGCTGCACACGGGCGACATCGCCCGCATGGACGAAGACGGCTTCATCTACATTGTGGACCGGAAGAAGGACATGGTGCTGCGGGGCGGGGAGAACATCTACTGCGCCGAGGTAGAGGCCAACCTCTACAGGCATCCCGCGGTGGCAGAGTGCTCAGTGTTTGGTGTGCCGGACGAACGTCTGGGCGAGGAGGTCGGGGTCGCCCTGGTCCTTCGACCTGGGTATTCCACCACCCCAGACGAACTACGCGAGCACTGTGCGACGATCGCCGCCAAGCACAAGGTTCCCAGGTACATCTGGATCCAGAAGGAAGCCTTGCCCCAGAATGCCAGCGGCAAGTTTCTCAAGCGCGAACTGAGGGACACCTTGAAGCTTTCGGACGCGGGCTGACATGAAGCGGCGCCTTGAGGGGCCAGGCGCAGTCCTGGCCCTGCTTCTCCTCGCCACTTCCGCCTTCGCCGCTCCGGGACAGCGTTCGGAACCCCAGCCGGAACCCCTACCGCCGCCCCTTGCGGTGCCGAGGGACGAGGCCTTCCCGGGAACCCTGAAGCTTGAGGTAGATGCCACTGACCTGGAGCGCCGGATCTTCCGGGTAAAGCAGTCCATTCCTATCGTGGGGCCGGGGCCGGTCACCCTGCTCTATCCCCGATGGCTGCCCGGAAAGCACGCGCCCTCGGCCCAGGTCGAGCACTTCACTGGACTGGTCATCACCGCAAACGGCCGAAAGCTCGCCTGGCGTCGGGACCCTGTTGAGATCTCCGCCTTCCACGTCGATCCCCCCGCAGGGGCCCGGTCACTCGAGGTCGAGTTCCAGTTCGTTTCCGCCAACACCACCGGCCAGGGCCGGATGGTGATGACCCCGGCCATGATGAACGTGCAGTGGAACAGCATGGCTCTCTACCCTGCCGGCTGGTTCACTCGCAGGATCCCCATCGAGGCCAGCATCCGCCTCCCGGCCGGCTGGAGTTACGGCGTCGCCCTCGACACAGCCTCGAACCGCGATGGCCTTGTGACCTTCAAGCCCGTCAGCTTCGAGACCCTGGTGGACTCCCCCATGTTCGCTGGTCGTTGGTACAAGCGGGTGGACCTCGATCCGGGTGGTCGGTCCCCGGTCTTCCTCAGCATGGTGGCCGACGAACCCGCCAGCCTCGAGATGACCGACGAGCAGCTGAAGATCCACCGCAACCTGGTCGTCCAGGCGGACCGGCTCTACGGTGCCCGCCATTTTGACCGTTACGAGTTCCTGCTGGCCCTCACCGACGAGATGGGCGGTATTGGCCTTGAACATCACAGGTCCAGCGAGAACGCCGTCTCGCCGTCGTACTTTACGGGCTGGGACAAGTCCGCGCCCGAGCGCGACCTGCTGCCCCACGAGTACACCCACTCCTGGAACGGGAAGTACCGCCGGCCGGCCGACCTCTGGACGCCCACCTTCAATACGCCCATGCGGGACAGCCTGCTGTGGGTCTACGAGGGTCAGACCCAGTACTGGGGGCATGTCCTCGCTGCGAGGTCTGGGTTGGTCAGCCGTCAGGACGCCCTGGACTCCCTGGCCATCACCGCGGCGGTCTACCAGAACCGGATCGGCCGGACCTGGCGGTCCGTGGCCGACACGACCAACGATCCGATCATCGCCCAGAGGCGCCCCCTTCCCTGGGGTAGCTGGCAAAGGTCAGAGGACTACTATTCCGAGGGCCAGCTGGTCTGGCTCGATGTCGACACCCTTCTCCGGGAGAAGAGCGGAGGCAAGGTGTCGCTGGATGACTTCGCGCGAAGCTTCTTCGGCATGAATGACGGTGACTGGGGCGTCCTGACATACCGGTTCGACGACGTCGTCACCGCCCTCAACCACCTCGTTCCCATGGACTGGTCGGGGTTCCTGCGGTCCCGCATAGAGGACGCCGGAACCCCGCCTCCCCTCGATGGACTGGCCCGAGGCGGCTGGCGGCTGGTCTACACCGAGACGGCCACATCCTACTTCACGGCCGAGGAGGCCGACCGCAGGATCACCGACCTGACCTATTCGCTCGGGCTCGTGATCAATCGCGATGGAGACCTGGCCAACGTCCTCTGGAACGGTCCCGCCTTCCGGGCGGGCCTCGCCACGGGCAATCGTCTGGTTGCGGTCAACGGCCGCACCTGGTCCGGGGATATCCTGAAGACGGCGGTGATCGAGGCCAAGTCCACCGGGCGTGTCGAACTTCTGGTCAAGTCCGGGGACCGGTTCCGGACGGTCTCGGTGCCCTGGACCGGCGGCCTCCGCTATCCTAGGCTCGAGCGTATACCCGGTGCGCCGGACCGGCTCGGGGACATCCTCGCGCCTCGCCAGTGACAGACGATGGCGACGAGGTGCTGGTAGACGCCCGGGGTCATCATTGCCCCGTCCCGACCCTTCGGCTCCGGCGCGCCCTCGAGGCAGCCGGAGGTCAGGTCGTCAGGCTGATCGCAGATGACCCCATGGCCCGGATCGATGTCCCGCACTTCGTCCGGGAAGCGGGCGCCGAGCTACTGGAGGCATCTGAAGCTGCGGGCGTGTTGACCTTCCGTGTACGGAAGATTCAAGCCTGAGGCGGCTGGCCCTCGATGAGGCGCTCCACCTCGGTGGCCAGGGCACCGCCCAGAAAGACCGCCTGAACCGACCAGGACAGCCAGATCAGAAGGATGACGACGGCGGTCACGGACCCGTAGGCTGCCCCCAGTCCCTGGCTCGACTGCACGTAGAGGGCGGCCGCCCAGCTGGCCGCCAGGGTCAGGACTACAGCCGCCACGGCCCCCGCCAGGCACGCCCTCCAAAGCACCGGGCGGCTGGACATGCCGTATCGGTAGATCACACTGATGGAGAGCAACAGACCCCCAAGGGCCGTCAACCAGGGACCCACGACGCCAAGAAGGCGGAAGCCAAGCACGGTGCCCGCGACCTGCAGCCCGAGGAAGGCGACTGAAAGCACGGGCAGGAGAACAAATGCCGCCACCAGGAGCCCAAGGGCGAGCAGGTTGAAGCGGACCAGGCCATGCGGCGCATCCTCGTCGTGAACGAAGGACAAGCCCGCCATCAGGGCCTTGAAGCCCCTGTGGGCTGCATAAACCGCGACGAGCAGAGCAGCCCCGCTTTGCGCAGAGAGGGTACGGATTGGTGCCTGGGCCAGGCGGTTGAGTTCAACCAGGAGCAGGTCCCGTGCGCCCGCCGGCAGCAGTCCTGCCATCCGCTCAGCCTGCAGCGCAGCGGCCTCGGGAGTTGAAACAAGACCATAGAGCCCGACCAGGAGCATGAGCCCGGGAAAGACCGCCAGCATCACGAAGAATGCGACACCGCCGGCGAACAGCATCATGTCCCGGCCCCACAGCCGCTGAAGGCTGCGCCAGATTAGCCCGCCCATGACCGGGCCCGGATCCGAAGCTAACCGTTCAGCGCCCCACCGGCCTTCAAGTCTTCAATCTGAGCCTCGGAGAATCCCCAGTCCGTCAGGGCCTCCCGGTCATGCGCACCAATGGCCGGGGGCGGGCCCTGGATGACGCCTGGAGTCTTCGAGAACCGCGGCGCTGGCGCGGGTTGGGTCACCCCCGCCACCTCCACGAAGGTCTGTCGGGCGACGTTGTGCGAATGCTTCGGTGCCTCGTCCAGATCGAGGATCGGCGCGAAGCAGACGTCGGTCGCCTCCATGAGGTCGCACCATTCCGCCTGCGTCCGGGTTGCAATGACGGCCGCCAGTTTCGTCTTCAGGTCCGGCCAGGCGCTGCGGTCCATCTGGGACTTGAAGGCAGGGTCTGTAATCCCCGTTTTTTCAAGAAGAAGCGCATAAAACTGAGGCTCGATTGAGCCGATTGAGACCCATTTTCCGTCCGAGCACTGGTAGGTGTCGTAGAAGTGTGCGCCGCCGTCGAGCAGGTTGGATCGCCGGCTCTCAGTCCAGGCGCCAGAGGCCTTGAACCCATAGAACATGGACATCAGGGAGGCCGCGCCATCACTCATGGCGCAGTCGATCACCTGGCCCTCGCCGGTCTCGCGCGCCTTGATGACCCCGGCCAGTATGCCGAAGGCTAGGTAGAGGGCACCGCCGCCGAAGTCACCCACCAGATTGAGTGGCGGGATGGGCTTGTCCTCAGTGCCGATGGCGTGGAGCGCCCCGGTGATGGCGATGTAGTTCATGTCGTGTCCGGCCGCCTGGGCGTAGGGCCCGAACTGGCCCCAGCCTGTCATGCGGCCAAAGACCAGTTTCGGATTGCGCTTCAGGGCCACCTCGGGACCCAGGCCGAGCCGCTCCATGACCCCGGGGCGGAAGCCTTCGAAGACCACGTCCGCGGTCTCGAACAGCTTGAGGCAGGTCTCGATGGCGGCGGGATTCTTCAGGTCCAGGCCCACGGAACGCCGGCCCCGGGCGGTGATGTCCGCGGGACTGCCCCGGCCCTGGCCCTTGCGGTCGATCCTCACCACGTCTGCGCCAAGGTCCGACAGGAGCATGCCGCAGAAGGGGCCGGGCCCAATGCCCGCGAATTCAATGATCTTGAGGCCGGTCAGGGGTCCCTGGCGCATATCTGTCTCCCTTGGATTATGATTCAAACCTGCCCCGGTTAGGCGGGGCCTGGCAAGGTCAGCCGCCCCCGGGCAGGGACTGGCCATCGTCAATTGTAATGACACTGCCCGCAATCGCGCGGGCCGCCGGACCACACAGCATCAGGAAGGCCGCATCGAGATCGCTCGCCTCCATGAGGCGCCGGCGCGGGAAGAGCTTGAGCTGCTTCTGTCCGCCCTCAGTACCCCACCAGAAACCGTTGATGTCAGTCTCGATATAGCCCGGGCAGAGGGCGTTCACGGCGATCCCCTTGCGGCTCCATTCCCGCGCCAGGCTGCGGGTCAGCATGGCAACCGAGGCCTTCGAGGCATTGTAGGCCGACAGGCCCGGAAGCACGGTGTGGCTGGCGATGGACGCGATGTTGACGATGCGCGCATCCGCGCGACCGGCGGTGCCGTTGGCAAGCATGATCCTGGCTGCAGCCTGGGCGGCGAAGAAGACACCCCGGACGTTGACGTCGAAGGTCTGGTCCCAGGTCTCGACAGTAAGGTCCAGGGCCTGCCCTTCCCCGCCAACGCCAGCATTGTTGATCAGGATCGACACCGGTCCCATGGCCGTTTCGATTTCTTCAAAGGCTGCGGGGATCGACCCGGCATCCGCGACGTCGAGCTTGAGGGCCATGGCCCGACCGCCGGCGCCGGCGATCTCGCCCGCGAGGGTTTCAACCCTGTCGAGCCGCCGGGCGGTCAAGGCGACGGCGGCACCCTCGGCGGCCAGAAGGCGCGCAAAATGGCCGCCCAGCCCGCCAGAAGCGCCGGTGATGATCGCCGTCTGTCCCTCAAGCGCTCCAGCCAATTCCCTGTTCCTCAAAACGGACTGTCCAGATCGCCCGATTCATCACTATCTATCGCCACGGGCCGCGGCGTGTCGCCTGGCAATTTCGGAGCCGGTTTCAATGGTGCCTCAGGCCCGCCTCCTGATTGCGGCCCGGACAGACGGCATGGCTGGCCCCCTCTCTGAAGGCATGGACCAGCTCGGCTGGCGCACCATCACCGCGAGGGGCCCCTATGCCGCCGAGGCGGCGCTGCAGGATCTTGGCGTCCAGGCCGTGGTCGTGGACCTCTCAGACGGGATCGAGGAGGCTGAGGCCCTGGCCCGCAAGCTCAGGCTGCTTGCCGCGCCGCGCCGGATCCCGGTGCTGGCCATCGGCGGCGGAAGCGGCGCCAAGGCCTCGGAGGCTTTCGACCTGCGCCTTGCGGATCCTGTCTACCCCGCCCAGGTGGCCATGCGGTTGGAAAGCCTCGTCCGGACCTGCGTGGCCGAGGAGGAATATCGGCTCCGCCAGGAAACCTTTGGACTGATGGGGGTCGGGCTGGACGATCCCGAGCCCAGCCTGGCGCCGCTGCGTCTTCTGGCCGTCGGCGATCCCACGCCCCAGTTCCTGGGGCTGTCAAACTGCCTGGAAGCCGCCGGCGCGGAAGTGGTCGGGGCCTTCACCAGCTACACGGCCTTCGACTTCCTCCATGAATCCGACTTTGACACCGTGGTGCTCTGGGGAGGAGACGCCGCTGACAGCGCCATGGCGATTGCAGGCGGCATGCGGCGTAACAGTCGACTCTACCACATACCCTGCCTGCTCTACATGAAGACCCTCGGCGGCATGACGACTGCCGAGGCCTATGCGCGGGGCATTTCAGATGTTGCCTCTCCGGAGACCCCGGAACCCGAAACGGCCTGGCGCGCCCTGGAGCTGGCACGGAGCTACCGCCGGCAGGCCGCGATCCGTTCGGCTCTGGAGACCGCCCGGACCCTCAGGTTCATGGACCCTGAAACCGGACTTTTCACCCGTGAGCTGTTCAGCCAGCATCTGGGCAGGCTCGCCAGTGCGGCACCCGCCAGGAACCGTCCCCTCTCTCTCTGTGTGCTCAGGGTGCGCGAGACTGAGGAGGTTGTGGAAGCGCGTCGATCAGGCTGGCTCGACAAGGCCTTCCCGCAGCTGGGCTCGATGGTGTCCCGGTTGATCCGTGTTGAGGACACTGCCGCCCGCCTGGGTCCTGAGCACTTCGCCATCGCCCTGCCTGCGACCCCCGAGGCGGCCGCCCGTGTCGCTGCGGATCGGATCGCCGCCGTGATCAGCCGGACGGCCTTCGATGGAGGGGATGGACGCCGCCCCTTCATCCTCGAGTTCGACATCGGGGCTGTCGAGGTCGGAAATCCTGCCCATATCGAGGCGGCCCTGGAGGCCGCTGCTGAGATGGCCCGATCCGGCGGTTAGGCCGCCGGGGTCAGGCCGCGAGGTCGGACAGGGCCTTCAGGATCATATCGGCAGCCTTCAGCCTCTGGGCGGGGCTTTCCCACTCACCCTTCACCACCACCTTGTTGTCTGGGCGCAGGCGCCAGGTGACGGCGTTCTTCTGGATGTGCTGGACCAGGCCTGCGGGGTTGCCGAAGACCTCATTGCGGAAGCTGATCACTGCCCCCTTGGGACCGACATCGATCTTGGCGACATTGGCCTCCCGGCACATTCCCTTGATGCCGACCACCTTGAGCAACTGGGCGGCCTCGGGCGGAAGCGGTCCGAAACGGTCTATCAGCTCTGCGGCAAGGGCCTCCCGGTCCGAGGCCTGCTCGGCGTCGGAGAGGCGACGGTAGAGAGCGAGGCGGACGTTCAGGTCCGGGACATAGGCCTCCGGGATCAGCACGGCGGCACCGGTGTTGATCTGTGGGCTCCACCCGCGGTCAGGGGCGGGAGCGTCCCCGCCCCTCGCCTTCAGCTCCGACACCTCATCCTCGAGCATCTGCTGGTAGAGCTCGACGCCAACCTCCCGGATATGGCCGGACTGCTCCTCTCCCAGGAGGTTGCCGCCACCCCTCTGGTCCAGGTCATGACTGGCCAGCTGGAAGCCAGCCCCAAGGCTATCGAGGGACTGAAGGACCTTGAGCCGGCGCTCAGCGGACAGAGTGATTGGACGCTCGGATGGGGTCGTGAGGAAGGCGTAGGCGCGGGCCTTGGAACGTCCGACACGACCTCTCAGCTGATAGAGCTGGGACAGGCCGAACATATCCGAACGATGGATGATCAGGGTGTTGGCGGTCGGAATATCGAGCCCACTCTCAACAATTGTGGTCGACAGGAGCACGTCGTAATCGCCGTCGTAGAAGGCGCTCATGACGGTCTCGAGCTGGGTCGGCGGCATCTGTCCGTGGCCTACGGCAAAACGGACCTCCGGGACCTGCTCCCGCAGGAAACGCTCGATGTCAGGCAGGTCGGATATGCGCGGGACCACATAGTAGGCCTGGCCGCCGCGGAACTTCTCCCGGAGCAGGGCCTCGCGCAGGGCTACAGGATCGAACGGGGTCACATAGGTCCGAACGGCGAGGCGATCCACAGGCGGTGTGGCGATGATGGACATCTCGCGGATCCCTGACAGCGCCATTTGCAGTGTCCGGGGAATGGGGGTCGCCGTGAGGGTGAGCATGTGGACGTCCGCCCGGAGCTCCTTGAGCTTTTCCTTATGCTTGACGCCGAAGTGCTGCTCCTCATCCACGATGACCAGGCCGAGATGCGAGAACCCGACCTGCTTGGACAGCACCGCATGGGTGCCGATCACCACTTCGACCTCGCCCTTCTTGAGACCCTCGCGCGCTTCCGCCGCCTCGCGGGCCGGGGTCAGCCGGGACAACCTCGCCACCCGGATGGGCCAGCCCTGGAAGCGTTCGCTGAAGGTCTTGAAGTGCTGGCGGGCCAAGAGGGTCGTTGGAGCCACCACCGCCACCTGCAGGCCGCTCATGGCCGCGACGAAGGCGGCGCGGAGGGCGACCTCGGTCTTGCCGAAGCCGACGTCTCCACAGATCAGTCGATCCATCGGATGGCCTGAGGCGAAGTCCTCCAGGACGTCCTCGATCGCCGTAAGCTGGTCGTCCGTCTCCTCGAAGGGGAACCGCGCGCAGAATTCCTCGAAGACGCCATGGGGCGGCAGAAGGGCATCCGTCGAGCGCAGGGCCCGTTCAGCGGCGATCCGGATCAGACCCTCCGCCATGTCGCGCAGCCGGGCCTTGGCGCGCGCCTTCCGGGATTGCCAGGCGGCGCCGCCCAGGCGGTCCAGCTGGACCCCGTCCCCCTCCGCGCCATACCGGGTCAACAGGTCGATGTTTTCAACCGGCAGGTAAAGTTTGGCCTCCCCGCCGTACTGCAGCTCCAGGCAGTCATGGGGCGCACCCTGCACATCCAGGGTGCGAAGGCCCTCGTAACGCCCGATACCGTGGTCGATGTGGACAACCAGGTCTCCTGGCGTCAGGGCCGAGGCCTCAGCCAGGAAGTTTGAGGCCCGTCGGCGGCGCCCCGGGCGTGCCAGGCGGTCGCCAAGGATGTCTGTCTCGGCGATGACGGCCAGGTCCGGCGTCTCGAACCCGGCTTCCAGGGGCAGCACGATCCGCTGCGGTTGGCGCGGATCATTGGCCCGGGCGGCGTCCCAGTACGGTGCCAGGGCAGCCTGGCCCAGTCCGTGGTCGGCCAGCATCAGGCCAAGGCGTTCGGACGAGCCCTCCGTCCAGGACGCAAAGAGCACCCGCTTGCCGGCGACTGTCAGGGCGCGGGCATGGGCAACCGTTGCCTCGAAGAGGTTGACGGAGTCCTGGCGACGCTCGGCGGCGAAGGATCTTCCACTCCGCGCGCCCATGTCGACAGCGATGCTTCCAGGCTCTCCGGACAGCCCGCTGAAGCGCCTGACACTGCGGACGGCCAGGGCGTCGGCGAAGGCCTCCGGGGACAGGTAGAGGGCGTCGGGGGACAGGGGCCGGTACTGGCTGCGGCGGTCCGCCTGATCGCGCGCCTCGAAGGCGTCTGCGACCTGGGCGAAGCGTTCTGCAAGCGCGGACTCCACCAGGGCGTCCATGCCCACCAGGAGCCCCTCCGGCAGGTAATCAAAGAGGGTCTCAAGGGCCCCGTAGAAGAGGGGCAGCCAGTGCTCCATGCCCGCGCGGCGTCCACCGCCGCTGACGGTGTCGTAGAGCGGATCTCCCCCCGGGGCTCCGAACGCCTCTACATAGCCGCGGCGGAACCTTGAGACGGCTGCGGGGTCGAGGAGGATCTCGCTGACCGGCAGGAGGGAGACCTCTGAGAGTTGCCGGGTTGACCTCTGGGTTTCGGGATCGAAGGCCCGGATCGATTCCAGGGTGTCGCCAAAAAGGTCCAGCCTGACAGGCTCGCTTGAAGCGGTCGGAAAGACGTCGATGACGCCGCCCCGGATCGCGAACTCGCCCTTCTCGGAAACCGTCGAGGCCCGATGATAGCCGTTGACGGCGAAGTACCGCTCAAGGTCTGCGACATCGACCGTACTGCCGATCCGGGCGGCGTAGCCCGCCCCCGCAACGGCCTCGCGTGGGGGTAGCCTTTGGCTGGCGGCGGCAATGGTCGTCGCGATAAGGACGGTGTCCCCCTGGACTGAGCCAGAAGCCAGACGGGCGAGCGCAGACATCCGTCGTGCAGACACGCCCCCAGACGGTCCGGAACGGTCATAGGGCAGGCAGTCCCAGGACGGTATCTCGAGGACCTCGATCCCCTGGCCGAAGAACCGGAACGCATCGACGAACTCCGACATGCGCGCGCTGTCTCTGGCGATGAACAAGGCCGGAGCCTTCCTTCGGCGGATCAGGTCGGCCATGACGAGGGCATCGAAACCCTCTGGCGCACCGGTGACATCGAGACGCCCGGGTTCTTCCGCAAGGCGCCGAAGGTCCGCCGGGCCAGGTCCGGCCCCGACGTCAGCTCCCACGCACGGCTCCTGGAAGCTGGTGTACAGAGTCCCGGAAAGCCTGGATCCGACCAAGGATCTCCAGGTCCACTTCTGCCGGCGGAGGCTCCCGCTGGATGATCCAGC
>CAMCIK010000050.1 GCA_945874825.1 Phenylobacterium deserti
CCCAGGGAGGAGATGGCGAAGAGGTAGAGGACGCCGACATTGATGTCCGAGACGACCCAGCCAGGTGCCAGGGGAATGACCGCCCAGCCCACCAGGGCCAGGGCGAAGGTCAGGATGGGGGCCAGGAGGAAGACCGTCTTGTCCGCCCCATCGGGGATGACGATCTCCTTCAGGATGAACTTGAGGAGGTCGGCAAAGGACTGGAGCAGGCCGAAGGGGCCCACGACATTGGGACCCTTGCGCATCTGGACGCCGGCCCAGATCTTGCGGTCGCCGTACATGAAGAAGGCCAGGGAGATCAGCAGCCAGCCGAGGACGGCCAGGATCTGCAGGACGGTGATCAGGGTCCAGCCGCCCGGCGTGGCCCAGAAGGATTGCGCCGCGTCCATGCCCTACTCCGCCGCCAGTTTCGCCGGGCCCGCCGCCAGGGCGGCGCACTCGGCCATGGTCACGCTGGCGCGCGCGACCGGATTGGTGAGATGGAAGGCCTTCACCCCGCTGGACAGTGGCGCATCCCCGACCTCGCCCGCCACGCCGATGGCCGACAGGTCGGCCTGGCCCCGAGGCGCCCAGTCGATCTGGCCAAAGCTCGGGTGGTCAGCGAAGAGCCGGGACCTCAACTGGTCGAGGCTGTCGTATGGCAGGGTCTTGCCCAGGTGTTCGGACAGGGCGCGCAGGATGGTCCAGTCCTCCCGGGCCTCACCCTTGGGGAAGACCGCCCTCTGGCCCATCTGCACCCGCCCCTCGAGGTTGACGTAGAGGCCGTCCTTCTCGGTGTAGGCCGCAGCGGGCAGGATCAAGTCAGCCGCGTGTGCCCCGGCATCGCCGTGCGAGCCGAGATAGATGCGGAAGGCGTCGGAAGCCGACAGGTCGATCTCGTCGGCGCCCAGCAGGAAGAGGACGTCCAGGGCGCCCTTGGCCGTCATGGCCCGGGCGTCGAGACCGCCCTCGCCGGGAAGGAAGCCCATGTCGAGGCCGCCAACCCGGGAGGCGGCGGTGTGGAGCACGTTCCAGCTCATGCCAAAGGCCTTGGCGACCTGGGCGGCGGCGTGGGCCACGGCGGCACCGTGGGGGCCGGACAGGGCACCCGCGCCGATGACGAGGGCCGGAGCCTTCGCCCCCTTCAGCACCTTGGCGAAGCCCGAGCGGGCCTTGGCCAGGGCGGTGAGGGCCGAAGCGGTCTCGCCCAGGTGGTCGAAGTCGTAGGTCAGGTCCGCGGCCGAGCCGACCATGCCCACCTGAAGGTCGCCGGAGAGCCAGCGGCGGCGCAGGCGGGCGTTCAGCACCGGTGCCTCGAAGCGCGGGTTGGTTCCAACGAGGAGGAGGACGTCGATGTCCTCCAGCCCGGAGATTCCGGCATTGAAGAGCCAGGACTCCCGAGGGCCGGCACCGAGGGCCATGCCATCCTGGCGACAGTCGGTATTCGCCGAGCCCAGGGTGCGGAACAGGTCGAGCGTCGCCTTCAGGGACTCTGCGTCCTGCAGGTCGCCGGCGATAGCGCCAATGCGTTCGGGCTTGGCAGAGGACAGTCGGGCAGAGGCGACAGACAGGGCCTCGGCCCAGGTCGCGGGGCGCAGTCGCCCGTTCTCGCGGATGAAGGGGCTGTCGAGGCGCTGCCGGGACAGGCCGTCCACTGCAAAGCGGGTCTTATCCGAGATCCACTCCTCGTTGACGTCCTCGTTGACCCGGGGAAGCACGCGCAGAACTGCCGGACCCCGGCTGTCGACGCGGATGGCGGCGCCCATGGCGTCCATCACGTCAACGGTCTCGGTCTTCTTCAGCTCCCAGGGACGGGCGTTGAAGGCGTAGGGCTTGGACGTCAGGGCACCGACCGGGCAGAGGTCGATGACGTTACCGGACAGCTCCGAGGTCACGGCACTGCCAAGATAGGTCGTGATTTCAACATCTTCGCCGCGCGAGATGAGACCGATCTCGGCCACGCCGGCGACCTCGGTGATGAAGCGCACGCAGCGGGTGCACTGGATGCAGCGGGTCATGACCGTGTTGATCAGGGGGCCCATGGCCTTTTCCTCGACGGCCCGCTTGTTCAACGCAAAGCGGCTGCCGTCGCGGCCATAGCCCACAGCCTGGTCCTGGAGGTCGCACTCGCCGCCCTGGTCGCAGATCGGGCAGTCCAGGGGGTGGTTGATGAGCAGGAACTCCATCACCCCTTCCCGGGCCTTCTTGACCATCGGGGTGTTGGTGAAGATCTCCTGGTTGTCGGCGGCCGGCAGGGCGCAGGAGGCCTGGGGCTTGGGTGGCCCGGGCTTCACCTCGACCAGGCACATCCGGCAGTTGCCGGCGATGGACAGGCGCTCGTGGTAGCAGAACCGCGGGATCTCCTCCCCGGCCAGCTCCGCCACCTGCAGAACCGTCATGCCGGGTTCGAACTCGACCTCGACGCCGTTGACCTTGGCTTTCGGCATCTCAGCTCACTCCGCGGCCTGCAGGGAGGCGCCCTGCACGTGCGGTTTGCCCGCACGGTAGTTGGTGATCCGCGCCTCGACCTCGTGCCGGAAGTGGCGGAAGAGGCCCTGGATCGGCCAGGCGGCGGCATCGCCGAGGCCGCAGATGGTGTGGCCCTCGATCTGGCTGGCGACGTCGAGGAGCATGTCGATCTCCTTCATGTCCGCCTCGCCGGTGGCCATGCGCTCCATGACCCGCCACATCCAGCCGGTACCTTCGCGGCAGGGCGTGCACTGGCCGCAGCTCTCGTGCTTGTAGAAGTAGGACAGCCGGGCGATGGCGCGGACGATATCGGTGGACTGGTCCATGACGATGACCGCCGCCGTGCCCAGGCCCGACTTCAGGGCGGACAGGGAGTCGAAGTCCATCAGGGCCGTCTCGGCCTCATGGGCCGGGATCATGCGAACGGACGATCCGCCCGGGATCACCGCCTTGAGATTGCCCCAACCGCCGCGGACACCGCCGCAATGGTCCTCGAGCAGCTGCTTCAGGGGGATGGACATGGTCTCCTCGACCACGCAGGGCTTGTTCACGTGGCCGGAGATGGCCATCAGCTTGGTGCCGGTATTGTTCGGACGGCCGAAGCCGGAGAACCAGCCGGCACCACGGCGCAGGATGGTTCCCACCACCGAGATGGACTCGACGTTGTTGATGGTGGTCGGGCAGCCATAGATGCCGGCACCCGCCGGGAAGGGCGGCTTCAGGCGCGGCTGGCCCTTCTTGCCCTCTAGGCTCTCCATGAGGGCGGTCTCGTCGCCGCAGATGTAGGCCCCGCCGCCATGGGTCACGAAGACGTCGAAGTCCCAGCCGTGGAGATTACCCTTGCCGATCAGCTTGGCCTCGTAGGCCTGCTTGATCGCGGCTTCGAGGCGCTCGCGCTCGTGCACGTACTCGCCGCGGATGTAGATGTAGCAGGTGTGAGCCCGGATGGCGTAGCTGGCGATCAGGGCGCCTTCAATGAGCAGGTGCGGATCGTTGCGGAGAATCTCGCGGTCCTTGCAGGTGCCCGGCTCCGACTCGTCGGCGTTGATCACTAGGTAATGCGGACGCTCACCCTCGGCCTTGGGCATGAAGGTCCACTTCAGACCGGTGGAGAAGCCCGCCCCTCCCCGGCCCCGCAGGCCCGAGGCCTTGATCTGGTCGCACAGCCATTCCGGCGTCTGCTCCAGCATGAGTCGAGTACCATTCCAGGCCCCGCGGCGCTTCGCCCCCTCCAGGCCCCAGTCATGGAGACCATAGAGGTTGGTGAAGATCCGATCCTTGTCCTCGAGAATTCCGACCACGATGCGCCCCTAAGCCTCCAGACCGATCCGGCCCACGCCGGTCGCCGAACCCCGCACGATCACTGCGCCGCCTCCTTGGCCTTGCCGGGTGTCTTCGGCTCGGCGTTGGGGAGGGCCTTCAGTGCCTTGGCCGCCGTGCCGTCGAAGAGGCTGGCATCCTGGAGAACGGCCGAGCCACCCTCCGGCGCGGAGCCCTGGCGACCGATGACCGAGCCCGGCGCCCGGGGCTTGCCGGCGATGAACTCGTCGAGGATCTGCTCGAAAATCCCGGGCGTGAGGTCCTCGTAGTAATAGTCGTTGATGGCCGCCATGGGCGCGTTGGAGCAGGCCCCAAGGCACTCCACCTCCTGCCAGGTCACCTTTCCATCAGCGGACAGGTGATCGCGGTCGCCGAAGCGGCGCTGGCAGACGGCCTTGAGATCGTTGGCACCCCGAAGCATGCAGGGCGTCGTGCCGCAGACCTGAACCAGGGCGTGGGAGCCGACGGGCTCGAGCATGAACATGGTGTAGAAGGTGGCGACCTCGTAGACCCGGATGACCGGCATGCCGAGGGTCTCGGCCACGACGCGGATCGCGGGCTCGGAGACCCAGCCCTGCTGCTTCTGGACAAGCCAGAGCGCAGGGATGACGGCGGACTGCTGGCGCCCCTCGGGGAACCTGGCGATCCATGCCTTCACCTGCTTCAGGCTCTCGGCGCTGAAGGCGAAGCTGTCGGGCTGGTTGGCGGCTAGCCTGCGGACGCTCACGTGACAGGCCTCACTTGATGAAGTCGACGCGCACGATCCGCGCGTCCGAAACGGTGTAGATGGCGGCGACCTCGAAGGGATCGGCCCCTGGCGCGCGGTAGACCCGCTCGTGATCAATCACGTGATGGCCGACCACCATACGGTTGAGCAGCTCGGCCCGGTTCTGCGGAAAATCCGCGAAGACCTGGCGGTACTTCTGGCGATAGGCGTCGATGCCCGAGATCGTCACGGCACCGTTGAAGTCGGCGACCACCACGTCATCGGCGAAGGCCGCGCAGTGGGCGTCGAGGTCCTGGGCGTTGTAGGCCGTGAACTGGGCCTCGACGACGTCGAAAGGCGTGATGCAGACGGGCGCGCTCACCGATCCACCTCGCCGAAGACGATGTCGAGGGAGCCCAGGATGGCCGAGACATCCGCCAGCATGTGCCCCCTGCAGAGCCAGTCCATGGCGGAGAGGTGGGCGAAGCCCGGCGCGCGGACCTTGCAGCGGTAGGGCTTGTTGCTGCCATCGCTGACCAGGAAGACGCCGAACTCACCCTTGGGAGCCTCGACGGCGGCGTAGATCTCACCGGCCGGCGTGTGCAGGCCCTCGGTATAGATCTTGAAGTGATGGATCAGGGCTTCCATCGACCGCTTCATCTCGCCCCGGCGGGGCGGGGCGACCTTGGTGTCCTCGGTCAGGACTGGGCCCGGCGTCTTCCGCAGGCGCTCGACGCACTGGAGAATGATCTTCACGCTCTCGCGCATCTCCTGCATCCGGCAGAGATAGCGGTCGTAGCAGTCGCCGTTGACGCCCAGCGGGATCTCGAAGTCCAGCTCGCTGTAGCACTCATAGGGCTGGCTGCGGCGCAGGTCCCAGGCAATGCCGGAGCCCCGGACCATGACGCCCGAAAAGCCCCAGGCCATGGCCTGCTCTCGGCTGACCACGCCGATGTCGACGTTACGCTGCTTGAAGATCCGGTTGCCCGTCATCAGCTTGTCGATATCGCCCAGCGGTCTGTGGAAGGCCTTGGCCCAGGCCTCGATGTCATCGATGAGGGCGTCAGGCAGGTCCTGGCGGACCCCGCCGGGACGGAAGAAGTTGGCGTGCAGTCGGGCACCGGAGGCCCGCTCGTAGAACACCATAAGCTTCTCGCGCTCCTCGAAGCCCCAGAGCGGCGGCGTCAGGGCACCGACGTCCAAGGCCTGGGTCGTCACGTTGAGCAGGTGGTTCAGGATGCGGCCGATCTCGCAGAACAGGACCCGGATCAACTGGGCCCGGACCGGAACCTCGATGCCCGACAGGCGCTCGATGGCCAGGCAGAAGGCATGCTCCTGGTTCATCGGCGCGACGTAATCGAGCCGGTCGAAATAGGGCACGTTCTGCAGGTAGGTCCGCGCCTCCATCAGCTTCTCGGTGCCGCGGTGCAAGAGGCCGATGTGCGGGTCCACCCGCTCGACGACCTCACCATCCAGCTCGAGCACCAGGCGCAGCACACCGTGCGCCGCCGGGTGCTGGGGCCCGAAATTGATGTTGAACTTGCGGACCGGAGTTTCTGGAAGGGCGGAGCCCAAGGCGATGTCGTCGGCCATCAGCGCGCCTCCCCCTTCTCATCGCCCGGCAGGACGTAGCTGGCCCCCTCCCAGGGCGACATGAAGTCCCAGTTGCGGAACTCGACGGACTTCACGGGCTCGTAGACCACGCGCTTGAGTTCGTCGTCGTAACGCAGCTCGACATAGCCGCTCATGGGGAAGTCCTTGCGGAGCGGATGCCCGTGGAACCCGTAGTCGGTCAGGATGCGCCTCAGGTCCGGATGGCCGGAGAAGAAGACGCCGTACATGTCGAAGCACTCGCGCTCGTACCATTCCGCACAGGGAAACAGGCCTGTGACCGAGGGAACCGCGGTGTCCTCATCAGTCTGGACCTTCACGCGGAGCCGGACGTTCCGTGTGAAGGATAGCAGCTGGTAGACCACGTCGAAACGCAGGGCTCGGTCAGGATGATCGACGCCCGTCAGGTCGGTGAGCTGCTGGAAGCCAAACCGGTCCCTGAGGAGACCGAGAACCTCAAGGATACGGGCCGCCGGCGCCCCAAGGCTGAGATCGCCGAAGTCGAAAGTAGCGGAAACACCCGCGCCTGCGGCCGCAGCCACCTCGGCACCCAGGGCCTGGAGGGTATCGGAAGCGACGGGCCAGCTCATCTTTCGATCGTCCCGGTGCGACGGATCTTCTTCTGAAGCTGCAGGACCCCGTAGACCAGGGCCTCGGCGGTGGGGGGGCATCCGGGGACATAGATGTCAACGGGAACGATCCGGTCGCAGCCGCGGACCACCGAGTAGCTGAAGTAGTAATAGCCGCCGCCGTTGGCGCAGGAGCCCATAGAGATGACGTATCGGGGCTCGGGCATCTGGTCGTAGACCTTGCGCAGGGCCGGGGCCATCTTGTTGCACAGGGTGCCCGCCACGATCATCACGTCCGACTGGCGCGGGCTGGCCCTCGGGGCGAAGCCATAGCGCTCGAGGTCGTAGCGCGGCATGGAGGCGTGCATCATCTCCACGGCGCAGCAGGCCAGACCGAAGGTCATCCACATCAGC
This sequence comes from Phenylobacterium deserti, assembly GCA_945874825.1. Taxonomy (GTDB): domain Bacteria; phylum Pseudomonadota; class Alphaproteobacteria; order Caulobacterales; family Caulobacteraceae; genus Phenylobacterium; species Phenylobacterium deserti_D. The sequence goes on from CAMCIK010000050.1 coordinate 7,069, forward strand.
GAGCCTGTGCGGGCCCAGGTGATGAGGTCATCCGCAGCGGCGGTCACGAAGCCTTTGTCGGCGAGCTGCTGTGAGACCCCGTCGAAATAGGGGTCATGGAGCTTGGAGTCGTAGCCCTCCACCGCCGACAGGGCGCCGGATCCGGCAGGAACAGTCAGTCCCATTCCAGGGCCCCCTTCTTCCACTCGTAGATGAAGCCGACGGTAAGGATCCCGAGGAAGGTCATCATGGACCAGAAGGCGAACACGGCCTGCTCGTGCGGCAGGTTCATTAGGGAGACCGCCCAGGGGAAGAGGAAGGCGACTTCCAGGTCGAAGATGATGAAGAGGATCGAGACAAGGTAGAACCGGACGTCGAACTTCATCCGGGCGTCATCAAAGGCGTTGAAGCCGCACTCGTAGGTCGAGAGCTTCTCCGGGTCCGGTGCCTTGGGCGCGAGGATGGCCGAGGCCAGGATAAAGGCGATCCCGATCGCCGAGGAAATCCCCAGGAAGATCACGATCGGGAGGTACTCGAGAAGAAAGGCGTCCATGGTTTCCCCGCCGGAGTCGCGCGCCCTTCTAGACCAGCCTTGCGCCGGGTTCAAACCTCGGTTTGCCCCTTTGCCAAGTCCGGCCCGGAAGGCAGGCACCGGGCAGATCACCCCAGAGTCCCTACCGTTGCCCTAACGCCCCATGGACAGTTGACACGATTCCGGCCGGGACCTATCAGACGCCCCTCGCGCTGGTGCGCGACCGAGTGCGGATGTAGCTCAGTTGGTTAGAGCGCCGGCCTGTCACGCCGGAGGTCGCGGGTTCGAGCCCCGTCATTCGCGCCACTCCTCCCTCTCGCAGGTCTGGAACGGCGACGCGCCCGTCAGGACTCGCGCATGGCCTTCAGCGCCCGGCTCCAGCGTGCGAGTTCGTCCAGGGTGACCTTGGCCGCCAGGCCGTGGGCGTCGGTGGGGGTGAAGCCCTTCTCGGCATCCAGGTACTCGCCCACCATGGGAATGGCGACGCCCTCGACCAGGGGCATGATCTTGACTGTGGTCAGCATCTGCTTGGCCATCTGGACGGCCCGCACCCCACCGGACTGGCCGCCATAGCTGACAAAGGCGGCCGGCTTTCCGTTCCACTCCGAGTAGAGATAGTCCACCGCGTTCACAAAGGCTGGCGGCGGCATGAAATTGTACTCGGGCATGACGAAGACGTAGGCGTCGGCGGACTCCACGCTCGCCGACCAGGCCTTGGTGTAGTCGAACTGGTAGTTGCGCAGGCGCGGATGCCAGGGCTCGTTGAATATCGGCAGGTTGAAGTCCGCCAGATCCACCAGGGCCGCCTCGAAGGCGTCGTGGCCCTCGGCGAGGCCCTGGAACCAGCGCGCGATGTGGGGACCGACCCGGTTCGGTCGGGTGGAGCAGATAACGGTCTGAAGCTTCACGAAGGCAATCCTGAAAAGAATACGAGGGTCAGGCGACGGGCTCCGGTGCCTTCTCGATGACGAAATCCCCGGGATCGGGCGCCAGGGTGGCCCGCCAGTAGTCCACGAGGGCGAAGGGCCAGTTCTGGGTCACCCTGCCCTTCTCGTTCTTGTACCAGCTCGAGACCTGCGGCGCGCCCCAGGCCATCAATGCGTTGGCGGCGTCGACCCTGGCGTTGAAGGCGTCGTGAACCTCACGCTTCGGTTCCATGGCCCGGGCACCCGTCTCGGCCAGGAGCTTCAGGCAGCCGACGATGTAGCGGACGCTGCACTCCGAGAAGAAGATGATGGAGCCATTCACGACGATGTTGGTGTTCGGCCCATAGATCATGAACAGGTTGGGGAAACCCGGATTGGTCATGCCGAGGTAGGCGCGGGGATCGCCATCCCAGGTCGCATGGAGGTCAGCGCCACCGCGGCCGCGGATCTTCATCGGTTCGAGGAACTTCGAGGCATAGAAGCCGGTACCGTAGATGATGACGTCGAAGTCCCGGGACGTGCCGTCCGCCGTGACGATCCCGGTCTCGGTCATCTCGGTGATGGCGTCAGTGACAAGCGAGACGTTGTCGCGCTGGAGGGCCGCCATCCAGACTCCATTGTCCAGGAGCGAGCGTTTGCCGCCCACGGGATAAGTCGGGACGACCTTCTCGACCAGATCGGGCCGGTTCGGGGCCTGGGCGGCGATGGCGCCCGCGATCATCTCCCGGAATCCGAGATTCATCGCGGACACCGCGGTCGGCGGGCCGTTCCAGCCGGGATCGGCCGTGACCATGGGCAAAAGCCCGTCGGTGACCATCCAGAACATCCAGAAGCGGTACCACTTGTCGTAGTAGGGCACGTGCTCCAGCAGCCAGTTCATGCCTTCCGGCACGGCCTCGTGATAGTGCGGCACGGGAAGGCCCCAGGGCGGTGTGCGCTGGAAGACGGTCAGGCTGCCCACCTTACCCGCGATCTCGGGCACGAACTGGTAGGCGCTCGCCCCGGTGCCGATCACGGCCACGCGCTTGCCCGTCAGGTCCACGTCATGGCGCCAGCGGGCGGAATGGAAGGCCGGACCGGCGAACCGGTCCCGCCCCTTGATGTCGGGCATGCGTGGCCGGTTCAGCTGGCCCACGGCGGTGACCACGGCGTTGGCCTCGATCACCCTGCGCGCGCCCGTCCGGTCGCGGACGGCGACCTTCCAGAGGGCCCGGGGTTCGTCCCAGTCGAGGGTCTCGACCTCGGTCTCGAAGGCGATCTTGCCTCGCAGGTCGTAGCGGTCGGCAACCCCGCGGAAATACTCCAGCAGGATCGGCTGGGTGGAGAAGTGCTGGGGCCAGTGGTGGTTGGGCTCGAAGCTGTAGGAGTATATGTGGTTGGAGGAGTCCACCCGGCAACCCGGATAGGTGTTCTCGAACCACGTGCCGCCGACGTCGGCATTCTTGTCGAGGATCTCGTAGCTCACGCCAGCCTGGCTGAGGCGAATGCCGGTGAGCAGGCCGGACATGCCGGCACCGATGACCAGGACGTGCATCTTCGCGGCGCCGGCCTTGAGGCCCGGCGTTTCCCAGACCGGAGTCTTGGTATTGGTCTCGGCCAAGCTGAGCTCGTCGCCGAGAAAGTCGGCGTAGCCTTCCGGGATCTCCGCGCCGGCCACAAAGCTCATCATCCGGCGCAGGGTGGCGGCAGAGGGCTGGTGAGTCCTGCCGCCGCCCTTGCCGAACCAATCGACCAGGGCGACCTTCGCCTCGGCCAGGAACTTCTTCTGCTCGGCATCAGGAACACCTGTGTCGCCCCGCGACAGCGGGACATAGGCGGGGGCCCATTCGGGGCGCAGCCAATGGTCCTCGCCAGTCAGGTGCACAAGCGCGGCCTGCAAGGCGGGCTGGTGAGCGGCGGCGAGCGCCCTGTCGAGCTGGGTCAGGTCGATGTCGGACACGTGTTTCCCCCGGGATCGCTAAGTGATTGGCGGCATGAAACTGCAGGCGGGACCGGAAAGGAAGGGCGCCCTGACGTCAGTTGGCTGGGTGCAGCTTGACCGTCAGGGTCTCGTACCCCTTCACAAAACTGGACCGGACCCGGATCGGCTCCTCAAGCACCTCTACGAAGCTGAAGCGCTTGAGGATTTCCTCCCAGACGATCTTCAGCTGCAGTTCGGCCAGGCGGTTGCCCACGCAGCGGTGGATGCCGAAGCCGAAGGACAGGTGCTGGCGCGGCCGCTCGCGGTCAATGATGAAGGCATCGGGGTTCTCGATGGCCCGCTCGTCGCGATTGCCCGAGACATACCACATCACGACCTTGTCGCCCTTGCGGATGGTCTTGCCGCCGAGCTCGATATCCTGGAGCGCGGTGCGGCGCATATGGGCGAGCGGTGTCTGCCAGCGGATGATCTCCGGCACCATGGACTCCACCAGCGCCGGATTGGCGCGCAGCTTGGCGAACTCCGCCGGGTTCTGGTTGAGGGCCAGGACCCCGCCGGAAAGGGAGTTCCGGGTGGTGTCATTGCCGCCGACGATCAGGAGGATGATGTTCCCCAGGTACTCCTCGGGGGTCATGTTCCGGGTCGCGTCGTTGTGCGCCATCATCGAGACAAGGTCGCCGGTCGGCGGCCGGTTGACCCTTTCGTTCCAGAGGCCGGTGAAGACTTCCAGGCACTCCATCATCTCGGCCTGGCGGGCCTCCTCAGTCTCCACCAATCCACCCGGATAGGGGATGGTGGTGGCCACGTCCGACCAGCGGGTCAGGCGGCGGCGTTCCTCGAAGGGGAAGTCGAACAGGGTCGCCAGCATTTGTGTGGTGAGCTCGACCGAGACCCGGTCCACCCAGTCGAAGGCCTCGCCGACCGGCAGGTTATCGAGGATGCGGCAGGCCCGCTCCCGGATGATGGGCTCCATGGTCTTGAGGTTGCCGGGCGAGACGATGGGGCTGACGGCCTTGCGCTGCTCGTCGTGCCGCGGCGGATCCATGGCGATGAAGCTGGGTCGGCGCAGGTCCGGACGGGCGTCGCGGATGGTGATGCCCCCGAGGGCCGCCTCGGAGGAGAAGACCCCGTGGTTGGTGTCCACTGCCATGATGTCGTTGTAGCGGGTGACCGACCAGTAGGGCCCGAACTCGGACTCCCGGCACCAATGGACGGGATCCTCGTTCCGCAGGCGCTCGAAATAGGACCAGAAGGCGTTGGACTTGAAGAGTTCAGGGTCGCCCGGGTTCATGTCCTCGAGCTTGACCGCATAGGCGCGCCGGCGCGCCTCATCCATTCCGACCGCCCCGTCCGCCATATGAATTCCTCCTGGGTCCGGGGCGTTGCGTCGCCCCTGTGAATTGAGGAGACCCCATTCCGGCGCGCCGGGCAAGGCTAGTCCTCAGGCGCGGGACTGAGCCTCGGCGATGAGCGCCGCAAGCTCCAAGGGTAGCGCCAGGCCCGGGGCGGCGGCGCAGTCCTCGAGGTGGGCGAGACGGGTGGTCCCGATCACGGCAGCGGACACCCCGGGCACGCCAAGGGCCCAGGCCAGGGCCGCCTGGGCGCCAGAGATGTCAGACCGGCCATGCAGGAACCGGAACCGGCGACCGGCAGCCATGTCGGCGCGATGGTTCTTCAGGGCCCGGGCCAGGTACCAGGCGTCCCTGACCCGAAGGTTCCTCCAGGTGCGCGGGGCCGTATGCCCCATGGCCAGGGGCATACCTGCCAGCACACCCTTCCCTGCCGCGGCCGCGCGGGCGGCCAGGGGAACGCGCTCGGGCCTGAGGACGTTGATATCGACCATGACGGTGTCAATCTCGGGCAGGACCAGGGCGACATCGATGACCGTCGGGTCGAAGCTGTTGACGCCAAGATGTCGGAACAGTCCCCGGTCCCGCATGCGCCCGAGACCGCCGAGGAAATCGGGGGTCAGCTCGTCGGCGGCGGGGCCGTGGAGGTGGACAAGCGGGAGGACCTCCAGCCGGAGGCAATGGAGGCTTTCCACCAGGCTCGCCTCTATGGCCGGCAGGGACATGTCCCGGCGCACCCGCCCGCGCGCGAAGGTCGTGCCAGCCTTGGTGGCGATGACGAGGCCGGACAGGTCCCGCCCCGAAAGGGCTCGCCCGAGCCGGGCCTCGGCCTGTCCCCGGGAATAGGCCGGGCCGGTGTCGAAGAGGGTGACCCCCAGGTCGAGGGCGCGGTGGACCAGGGACCGGGCCTCGGCCTCGTCGAAGGCGGGATGGCCCCAGAAGGAGGCGGCACCGAACCCGATCCCGGAGACCTGCAGGCCGGTGCGGCCGAGCGGACGCTTCTGCATAGTGGGCTCCGGGGATGGTGGGCGGCGAGGGGTTCGAACCCCCGACCCCCTGGGTGTAAACCAGGTGCTCTAACCAGCTGAGCTAGCCGCCCCTCCCGCCCGCAGGCGCGCGACTGTCTACCGCTCTTCGCGCCAAGGGGAAATCCGGTAGGAGGCTCCGGACCCCCTCAATTCAGACTTCGTTTCAGGCTGTCGCCGGCCCGAAAGCGTGCCGTGTGCATGGCGGGGCGCCGGACCGCCTCACCTGTTCGCGGATTCCGGGCCAGTCCCGCGGGCCTGTAGAGCCTGGAAAAGGTCCCGAAACCGACCAGCCTGACCTCTGCCCCCTCCCTCAGGGCGGAGGAAACGGTGTCGAGAACAGCGTCCAGGACTCGCCGGACCTCTGGCGCGGCTAGCCCCGAGTTCAAAGAGACAGCGGCGATCAACTCGGTCTTATTCATGAGGCGCAGCCCCCCCCGGGAGTCGTTGTTTCAAGCATCGCCTCAAACAACTACACGCCAGGGCGAAGCCACAGGACACATCATGACCAGCCCCGGCGGCGTGTCAAACACCGCCGGGGACACAAGGGTCAGTGGGTCAGGACAGGCTCGTCCCCGGACAGTTCCGCCCCGGGAGGCGGCGGGGGCTCGGTCCACTCGATCGGTGTGAGCGGACGCACCAGTGCGTGAGCGAGGACTTCGTCCACCGAGCTGACCGGGAGGATCTCCAGCCCCGCCTTCACATTGTCGGGTATGTCCTGAAGATCCTTGACGTTCTCCTGGGGGATAAGGACCGTCTTCACGCCCGACCGCAGGGCCGCGAGCAGCTTTTCCTTGAGACCGCCGATCGGGAGGACCCGTCCGCGGAGGGTAACCTCCCCGGTCATGGCCAGATCCTTGCGGATCGGCACGCCGGTCAGGACCGAGACGATGGCGGTCGCCATGGCGACCCCCGCTGACGGTCCGTCCTTGGGGGTTGCGCCCTCAGGAACGTGGATGGCGACGTCCGTGCGCTCGAAGATCGGAGGTTCGATACCGAACTGGGTCGCGCGGCTGCGCACGTAGGCATGGGCGGCCTGGACGGACTCCTTCATCACGTCCTTCAGGTTGCCGGTCACCTGCATGCGGCCCTTGCCCGGCATCTTCACCGCCTCGATGGTGAGGATGTCACCGCCGAAGTCGGTGTAGGCTAGGCCGGTGATGATCCCGACCTGATCCTCGCCGTCCATCTCGCCATACTTGAAGCGCCGGACGCCGGCGTAGTCGGCAACCCGCGCCTCATCGACCAAGATCGGACCAGATTCCTCGCCCACCTTGCGCCGCATCAGGTCGCGGACCGCCTTGCGGGCGAGGTTGCCGATCTCGCGCTCGAGGGACCGCACCCCTGCCTCACGAGTATAGTAACGGATCAGGTCGCGCAGGGCGGAGTCAGGCAGCTCGAACTCTGCAGCGGTCAGGCCGTGGTCCTTCATCTGCTTGGGCAGGAGGTGCCGGCGGGCGATCTCGACCTTCTCGTCCTCGGTATAGCCCGGGATGCGGATGATCTCCATGCGGTCCAGCAGGGGCTGGGGCATGTTGAGGCTGTTGGCCGTGGTGACAAACATGACCGGGCTCAGGTCGTAGTCGACCTCGAGATAGTGGTCGGCGAAGGTGGCGTTCTGCGCCGGGTCCAGCACCTCGAGAAGGGCCGAGGACGGGTCACCCCGCCAGTCGGCACCCATCTTGTCGATCTCGTCCAGCAGGAAGAAGGCGTTGGTCGACTTCGCCTTCTTCATCGACTGGATGATCTTGCCGGGCATGGAGCCGATGTAGGTGCGGCGGTGGCCGCGGATCTCGGCTTCGTCGCGCACGCCACCCAGGGAGACCCGGACGAACTCACGGCCGGTCGCCTCGGCGATGGACTTGCCCAGCGAAGTCTTGCCGACCCCAGGCGGACCGACAAGGCAGAGGATCGGCCCCTTGAGGGACCCCGTGCGAGCCTGTACCGCCAGGTACTCGAGAATGCGCTCCTTGACCTTCTCCAGGCCGTAGTGGTCGTTCTCGAGGATGGACTCGGCCCTCTCCAGGTCGATGGGCTTGGACTTTGGCTTGCCCCAGGGGATGGACAGCAGCCAGTCGAGATAGTTCCGAACAACGGTGGATTCCGCTGACATGGGGCTCATGGACCGCAGCTTCTTCAGCTCGGCGTTCGCCTTGACGCGGGCCTCCTTGGACAGGCGGGTGCGCTTGATCCGCTTTTCCAGCTCGGCGAGTTCGTCGCGCTCGGTGTCCTGCTCGCCCAGCTCCCGCTGGATCGCCTTCATCTGCTCGTTCAGGTAGTACTCGCGCTGGGTCTTCTCCATCTGCCGCTTCACGCGGTTCCGGATCTTCTTCTCGGTCTGCATGACCGAGATCTCGCCCTCCATCAGGGCGTAGACCCTCTCCAGGCGCTTGGAGACGCTGAAGATTTCCAGCAGTTCCTGCTTGTCGGCGATCCTGACATTCAGGTGCGAGGCGATGCGGTCCGCCAGCTCGCCCGGATTCTCAATGCCCGGGAGGGCCGAGAGCGCCTCCGGGGGTACCTTCTTGTTGAGCTTGACGTAGGTCTCGAACTGCTCGGCGACGGCCCGGGTCAGGGCCTCGATCTCGGCCGACGGCGCAGCGTCCTCTGTCACCAGGGCGACCTCGCCGGCGAACCATTCGGTCTCGTCGGCGAAACGGACGATCCCGGCCCGACCACGGCCCTCCACAAGCACCTTTACCGTGCCGTCGGGCAGGCGCAGGAGCTGCAGGATCGCGGCAATGACGCCGACGTCATAGATGCCCTCTGCGCCGGGGTCGTCATCATCCTTGTTTTTCTGGGTGGCGAGCAGGATTTCCCTCGCCTCGGACTTCATCGCCTCCTCGAGGGCCCTGACGGACTTGTCGCGGCCCACGAACAGCGGGACCGGTTGATGGGGAAAGACGACGATGTCCCTGAGGGGGAGGATCGGAAGCGTGCGGGCTTCGGTCATGGTCACTTACTCCTTTCCGCCCCCCTCTGATGAGCAGGAGCGGCTGGGCCCCCCTGCGACGATCGCCAGGGCGGGCGGCTCAGGGATTAATGTGGCGCGTCGGCACCCCGGTTCAAGCCACCGGCGGCAGACAGCCGTGGACAACCCGTGAAAAGGCGGAACGCCAAGCCCGGTCAGTTCAGCTTGGTAATCCGCGCCGAGCCGTTGTCGTAGCGGCAGGTAAAGGCATAGGAGACCGCCTTGGGACCCACGTCGACAGAAACGTAGCCCTGCACATTCCAGCCTCCGGCAGACGCCGAGGTGGTGGTGATGCGGTCGATGCGGGGACGCTGCCCGTAACCCGCAACCTGGGTAACGGCCTCCGCACGGCAGGCCTCGACGGCAATTCCAGACCCGGACGTCCCGGCCGACCCGCCGGACCCCGAAGGTGGCTTG
>CAMCIK010000051.1 GCA_945874825.1 Phenylobacterium deserti
ATCCGCTTCTGAAGGCGCCAGGCGATGGCCATCGGGATCAGAGCGCCGCCCATGACGAAGGCCAGGGTGGCGTCCCAGGCGCCGAACAGGTCGAGGAAACCGCGCACCCGCTGGGGATCGGCCATGCCGGACACAGCCAGACCGGCACCGAACAGGGCCCCGGCGACCAGGGTGAAAGCGATCTGGAGCTTCATTGACCCAGCCCCATCGCGTTCATGGCGGCGACCGTCGCGAAACCCGTCAGCATGAAGGTCGCCGTTGCGACCAGCGACCGGGCCGACAGTCGTGACATGCCACAGACTCCGTGTCCGCTGGTGCAGCCGCTGCCCAGCCGCGTGCCGAACCCCACGAGCAGGCCGCCAATCATCAGGGCGACGATGCCCTGCTCGAACCGCGCCTCGACGGGCCCAAGGATCAGCGCCACGAGCAGGGCGCCGAGGGGCAGGCCGACCACAAAGGCGATCGACAGCGGCCGGGGCGCGCCATCGACGGTAATGCCGGTGGCCCGGGCTGCCAGACCGCTGACGCCGGCGATGCGCCCAAGGCCCAGCAGCATGATGGCCGAGGCCGTGCCGATCATAAGTCCGCCGATCAGCCCCTGGAGCGGCATGGCGTTGGCAAGAAGGTCACCCATCACAGCACGTCCAGCGGGATCTTGAGGTAGCGGGTGCCATTGGATTCAGGCTCGGGCAGGTGCCCGCCGCGGATGTTCACCTGGATGGAGGGCAGGATCAGTTTGGGCATGGACAGGGTGGCGTCACGCGCATCGCGCATGGCCACGAACTCGTCCTCGCCGACGCCTTCCTGTACATGGACATTGCCCGTGCGCTGGGCCCCGACCGTGGTTTCCCAGGCAAAGGTGTCGCGTCCGGCGGCCTTGTAGTCGTGGCAGAGAAACAGCCGGGTCCGCTCGGGCAGGGCCATCAGGCGGCGGATCGAGCGGTAAAGCTGGCGGGAGTCCCCGCCGGGGAAGTCGGCCCGTGCCGTGCCGTAATCGGGCATGAACAGGGTGTCGCCCGTAAAGACGGCGTCGCCGATGACATAGGCGAGGTCTGCCGGCGTGTGACCGGGCACGTGAAGCGCGATGGCCTCCAGTCCGCCGATCTGGAACCGGTCGCCGTCCTCGAAAAGCCGGTCGAACTCCGACCCGTCGCGAGCGAACTCGGTGCCCTCGTTGAAGATCTTTCCGAAGACATTCTGGACGTGGATGATCTCGCGACCGATCGCCAGTTCGCCGCCCAGATGCTCCTTGAGATAGGGCGCGGCCGACAGGTGGTCAGCGTGGGCATGAGTCTCAAGCAGCCATGTAACCGTCAGACCCTCGGCCTTCACATGGGCGATGATGGCGTCCGCCGAGGCGAAGGATGTGCGGCCCGCCGCTGCGTCATAGTCCAGCACACTGTCGACGACCGCCGCTTTGCGGGTCACCGGATCATGGACGACGTAGCTGACCGTGTTGGTCGGCTCGTCAAAGAACGCCTTGACGTGCGGCGTCTGCGCCGCGCCGCTCCGGGCTTGCTCGATAATCGTTGTCGCGATGTCCAGGTGGGTATCGGTCATGGTGGTCTCCGGCCCGTCAGGGATGAGGGTCACTTTCACTTGGCCTCAAACTCATGATTACAATATCTGTGTAAACGTGTATATGAGTTGCGTCAACCCTGCTGTGATGCCAACGAGACAAGATGATGGATCTGCCCGCTTCCGCCGCCACCACTGGCCAGCGCCCGCTGCGCATGGGCGATGTTGCCCCCGACTTTCAGGCCCGCTCGACCCTGGGCCCCGTTAAGCTGTCGGACTATCGCGGCAGATGGCTGGTCTTCTTTTCGCACCCGGCGGACTTCACCCCGGTGTGCACCAGCGAGTTCGTCGCCATCGCCAAGGCTGCAAAGGCCTTCGCCGCAATGGATTGCGGGCTTCTGGGGTTGTCCGTGGACAGCCTGTATTCACACCTCGCTTGGGTGCGCGCGATCCGCGACGGGTTCGACGTCACCATACCGTTCCCGATCGTCGAGGACCCCTCGATGGCGATCGGTCGCGCTTACGGGATGATCGAGCCAGACTCGCCCGACTCATCTGCTGTTCGGGCAACCTATTTCATCGATCCCGAAGGGGTCATTCGCGCCATGACCTGGTACCCGCTGAACGTCGGCCGCTCGGTCGACGAAATGGTGCGCATGGTTGCGGCGCTTCAGCGGACAGCCGGGGGCGATGCCCTTGCGCCCGAAGGGTGGCGACCGGGCGGTGATCTACTTGCGACAGCACCGCAAGATCAGGCGGGGGTCCTCGCTGGCAGCAACAAGGCGTGGTTTTGCCGCACGGAGGCGGACGCCCAATGACACTCTATGCCTCGCGTCCCGCCGCTGACGCCGCTGCCGAACGGCTCAAGACCTACGCCCAGCCCCAGCGCCTGATGATCCTCTCCCGCCTGATCGAGGGCGAACGCACAGTCAGCGAGATCGACGAAGCCACCGGCATCGGTCAACCGGCTTTGAGTCAACAGCTGGCCGAGTTGCGGCGCGCCGATGTGGTCAAGACAAGGCGCGAAGCCAAGCAAATCTACTACCGCCTGGCCGACGACAATGTGATGGTCTGCGTGAAGGGCATTGAAGCGATGTTCGGCGGCTCACGCGACGCGGCGGCCGCGCTCTCATTAGCTATCGCCAGCACGCCTGCCCCGACATCGCCTTCCGGGATGCCCGGCGCCGCCGCCTTTGCGCGCATTTCTTAGAGGCCATAGTTTTCCAAAAGCAGACGCTTGCAACGTCGGAGATGGGTCGAAATCGGTCTCGGAGAACGACCCCAAAAGCGGTCATTCTCCTCCCCGCTCTGTGCCTAAGCACCATTCTTCGAAACATCACTGCTGCTTCGAATGGCAGGCGCACCCCTTCGGCGGAGACGGGCGTTGACGTGACCGAACATCTCATCCCGTGATTAACAGCATCCAAGTTCTATCTGCATGTTCACCGGCTATTGAGGCGAAGGTTGGTCGCTCTCGATGGCGCTGTAGTACGGCTCCTGCGAGTCGACCAAGGGAAGGGCGCGCTGCACCTTCGAGGGGTGGCGAAGGAACCGCAGCACGTCACTGCGCCTCTATTTCGTTAGTGGGGAAACTCTCTAGCTTGGAGCCGAGTTCGCCCCCCGCCTGCCGCCACCGCCACCGCCACCGCCACCGCCACCCACCCTTCCGACATCCCTGCCTGAGCAGATGGGTTCCGGCATGTCGCGGAACGTGCGGGCCTATTCGCGCCCGAACCGCCTAAGGAGAGGCCCCTGGGCGCGGGGTTCGAGGGGCGGTTCGGGCCCGGAAGGGGCCGCGTCTCCAGGGCCTTCCTGAAAGGTTGGGTTTCCCTGTGAACAGGGAATGAGCAGCGAGTCTTCGTGCGAACCCGAAACCCAGACTTGCTTTGGCTCCGGCACCCTTGGGAACTCCGCGCTTCGCCGTCATCACCGGGTGATTGGCAGCGGCGGCACATGGGTGACCACCACGGTCCGACCCGAGGCGATCGACCAGATTTCGCGGTTAGCGGTTCGGTCCCAGGCCCAGCCCTGGCCCTCGAAACCGACATTCACGGTAGCGACGTGCCTTAGAACCGATCCAGCCTCGGGCAGGGCAAGGACATAAAGCTCCGGGGCATCATGGCCTGAGATATAGAGCAGGCCGTCATCACCCCAGCCGCCGCCGGAGCTGGACGTTGGGGCAAGCCGCTCCAGCACCGAGGGTGGAAAGACCCAGCTCTCCGTGCGTCGCCATTGATCATCAAACCGGACAAGGGTGGTGGAGGTATGATCGCGCCCAGGCTGGCCACCGCGCCCGTTGTAGTTGGCGAACAGCGCCCACCAAGCCCCGTCTTTCCTGTCGATCCAGGTCAGGGAGCCGCTCTGTTCGCCAAGGCTGACGGTGTCAACATGGGCCAAGGTCCGAGGATTGAACACCTCAACTGAGGACACCATGGGCAAGTGGGGGAAGTTGGAATGGGCGCACATCAGCCGGGCCTCGTGCACGAGGCAGGCGTTGAGATGTACGAACAAGGTCGGGTCACCCGCCCATTCAGCAAGTTTGGCACCGTCCGCCTTGGCGTAGCGGCCCAGCCGGGTATTGACCACGGCGAAGAAGTCTTTGCCCGCGGCCGCTGCGCCCTGGCCAGCCTCGCGGATGCCCGGATAGCGGCGCAGTTCAACCGAGGCGAAGGTCGGTGGAGCGGGCGGCTGCGGCAGGGGCCGCTCCGCCCGGCGCGGGTAGTTGGCCAGGGGCGGGATCGGCCGAGACTCTGCTGGCTCGGCGACCTTCGGGCGATCCTGACTCTGCGCTGCGGCGGCGGAGCTCAAGGCGAAGGCGGCAAGCACTGTGGCGGCGAGCAGGGGTCTGGGCATTCAGTGTCTCCAATCCGCCCCCGTTGGGGGTGGGCATGGCGGAGCCGTGAAACAAGTTCGAGGTGAGGCCAGCCTCCAGCCAACCCCTAATCCTTTACGATAGACTGCAGACATGACGATGCCTTGTCAGAGCCAGGGGAAATTCGAGCGGGACCGGCAGACGAGCTGATCAGATTCGACAGAGGCGCGGGTTCCGAACCCGCCGGCCCGCAGTCCATTGGGCGAGCCGCGCTGCCTCAGGGCCGAGCCCCGTCAGAAAGCGGTCGGGCTCGAACACCAAGGTGATTGGCCGAGGGGCGTTCACGCCCGGGCACGCCGGTATGGATGGGGCGGTTCAACACAAGATGTCCGCTCGCAGACTCGACCACCATGGTGGTGGATCCGCCGCCATCCAGATTGATCGCGTCCCTGGCACCCAACGAAATGAGAATGTCGGTCAGCTCGTCAAGACTGGCGCCCTCGCTGAAGCCCGGCTGACGTCCATCGACGGTCACAAGCCAGGCCAGCCGCCGTCGGGCGTCGAGACCCAAGGCGGTCCGCGGGTGACGGGCTGCGCCGTAGGTGGCGTCAAAGGTCGTGTAGGAAAGGCGCCGACCGTCCTTGAGCAGACGCGGGCCGGCCGCCATGGCCTCGCGCACCCTTGGGCCACAGTCCTGACCATCCCTAATCACCACCTTAGCCTCGCCCCAGATGCAGAGGATGGCATTGACGCGCCGGTCGAGGTCCGGTTCGATCGGTGACACAACCCGCCCGTTGTGGATCGCCGCTCCCGATACATCCGTCCCCTGGCCAGGCTGGGGGATGTAGTCATCGCCCCCAGGAGATCCGCCCGAAAACGGCAGGAAATAGCCGCCGTTGACGGCTGCCTGCCAGTCGTTGGCCAGGAGCGCCTCGGACGTCTTCAGCGCCCGGTACTCGTGACCCTTGCTGGGATCTCCCGGCGTGACGACCAGCGACACGCCGGGCGCCGCCAGATCTATCTGAAGCACATGGATCGCCATTGGGACCGGACCTGTGGCTGGCAGGGTCCGATGCGACACGCCCTCGAACAGCGCAACGGAGGGCGCAGAGGCAGGTACGCGCTCAGGGACGGTGCTACAAGATGCAACTGCGATCACCACAGTTGCGAGGCATGCCTTGATAAATATGGAGGCCATAGACATCACAGAAGAATCAATAATCGTTCAAATTCATGGACAAAGATCGGGAGTGTGAGGGCCTGACCTCAATTCCTGATACCCAGATATTGGATCATACGACCCCGTTACGCAATAATTCTGTATAGTCGTAAAAATTTCTCTTTTCCTTGGTCAAAATTTCATGCGATTAACGTGCCATCGTCATCATTCCTTCTGTACGTCAGCGCTTGGATTAGCTTGATGTTAAGGACGCGTCCCGGAGAGGGACGATCCTTCTGGGGATTTGCCTTCATGACGACTTCGCTGCGGACCCTGCTCATGACAATGAGCAGCCTTGTCGTTCTGTCGTCCCTCGCGGGACAGGCCTCCGCCCAGTCGGCCGGTGCCGACCAGAAGGCCCCGGATATCGATGAAGTCGTCGTCGTCGGTTATCGCGCCCAGAATGAACAGGCGATCCTGGCACGCCGGGAGGACGACCGGATCGCGGACTACCTCGCGGCCGACGACCTTGGCAGCCAGCCCGACTACAATATCTCTGATGCGCTCAGGCGCCTGCCGGGCGTTCAGACCGTGTTCGATGAGGACGAAGGCAAGTTCGTCTCGATCCGGGGTCTGAACCCCAGCTACACCCTCGGTGCCTTCGACGGCGCGACGATCGCCACCTCCGAACGCTCAAACCGACAGCTCAACATGGAAGCGATCCCCTCGGGTGCGATCCGCCAGGCGGTCGTGACCAAGTCGCGGACGCCCGACGTCGATGGCAATGCGATCGGCGGCACGCTGAACCTGATCACGCGCTCGCCGCTCGACGCGGCCGGATTTTATCTCGCTGGCACGGCCTCGGTCGGAATGTCCTCCGATACTGTCGTCCCCGGCAAGGGTTTCAACCGAGACTATGACGATGCACCGAACTGGCGCATCGATGCCACGATGTCGCAACGCTTCGGGAGCAGCGGCGAGTTCGGCCTTCTGGTCGGGCTGAACTATCTTCAGCGCAACCGCGACCAGGAGAGGCTCCTGCCTCAGCAGGTCCAGCCCTCCATTTCCGCGACCCCGACGCCCGTGGGGACGCCGGCCGCCGCTGGGTCCCAGACGGACCTGCTTTGGTCGACCTATCCGAACACCATCGAACGGCTCGGTGGCATACTGAAGCTGGAATGGGAACCTCTGGCGGGGATGCGTACGGGCCTCTCGTTCGTTCACTACGTGCAGAACGACATCGAGTTGCGCCACTCGCAGCGCCTGCGCAACGGGACGGGCGGGAACGCCAGCTTCGTCCGTTTCAACGATTTTCCGCTCGAGAAGCCGACGACGGTGGCGCAGGTCTTCTTCGATTGGGCCCTCGACGACGATCAGACCTTAGCGTTCCAGGCTGCGTATTCCGAGGCGCAGTTTCTGGAACCATCCAACCAGCTGCAGTTCAATCTGACGGGCCCGGCGGCGACATTCGATGTGGCCCTGCAGGGGAAGGTGCCGGTCGCGACGAACCTTGACGCACGGCTATCCAATCCGGCCAGCTATACGCTGTTGAACAACGCCTTTACCCCCTATCAGGACGACAGCGACGAATACGTCCGGGAAATCGCCTTCGACTATGCCCGCAACACCGATCGCGGCGACATGGGTCTAGGGTTTGGTCTTGGCGTCAAGGCCCGCGAGATCGTCCGCGACAATGACTCGACGACTTGGAGATGGACCTTCACCGGAGCGCCCCTGTCGCTCAGCCAATTCGCGATCCCGACGACCTACCGGCCGCCGTATGGAAACTTCAATCAGATCTTTGTCGACTTCGACGCTTTCAACACCTTCTTCAAGGCCAATAGCGCGAGCTTCACAGGGGATCGCAACGAGAACCGGCAGGCCGACTGGCTGTTTGATGAAGATGTCACCGCCCTCTACGGCCTGGTGCGTCATGCGGGCCCCCGCCATACGGTCATCCTCGGCGGCCGCTACGAGGACACCGCAACCTCGGTCGAACGCAACCGGACCCAGGGCACGACCCAGTCGCGAGTGACCCGCAAGGGTGAGTACGACCACTTCCTGCCGTCGCTGACAGTCTTGTACGACTTCACGGACTCGCTTCGGCTGCGTGCTGGCGCGTCGAGGGCGGTGGGGCGTCCCAACCCCAGCCAGCTCGCCTCAGGTGAAACCGTCAACCAGACCACGGGAGCCATCAACCGCGGCAACCCGGAACTGATTGCCCGCGAAGGCGACAGTTATGAAGCCTCGCTCGAGTACTACATGCCCGGCAACACCGGAGTGTTCTCGGTCGGTGTATTCCGCAAGGACATCAAGAACGAGATTGTCACCCGCCTCACTGTCGCTGGCGGTCCCAATGGCGAAGACATCACCCAGCCGGTCAATGCCACCGAAGCCGAGGTCCAGGGCCTCGAGCTCAACGCCGTCATCAACAATCTCCCACTGCCGGGCTTCCTGTCGAACTTCGGCGTATCCGCCAACGCGTCCTTCATCGACGGCAGCTTCGATACCGGCGGCGTGCGCGGGACTGTCGACGTGCTGCAAGGCCAGGCCGAGGTCCTGGGCAATCTCGCCGTCTTCTACGAGCAAGGCCCGTTCCGCGCCCGCGTTGCCTATTCCTATGTTGGCGAAGCCTTCACAAATGTCAGCGCAACAGATCTCACGGGCAGAACAGATCGCTATGATGCGGCGCTGGGCACAATCGATCTTCAGGCACGTTACACAATCAACGACCGCTTCGAAATCGTCGGTGAAGTCCGTAATGCGACGAATGAAGAAAAGATCAACTATACCGGAAACGATATCTATCGGGATGTGTCTTTTTACGGTCGACAGTTCTGGATCGGTACCACGTTCAAGTTCTAATGCACTCCGGTTCGTGAGGGCTGCCACCTCCTTGGCCGACTTCGCGCCCCGGCGGCGTTTCACCCCCCCGACGGCCTCAGGCCCAGGGCGTCGATCTCGGCCATCTCCGCTTCGGAATAGGGCCCGTCGGCCTCCGCCTTCAGGCAGAGGGACAGTTCCGACCGGTTCTTGACCCCCAACACCACCACGTCGAAGTCGGGCAGGGAGAGGGCGTACCGGTGCGCCGCATAGGCGGGGTCCACGCCCCAGCGGGCGCACAGGGCCCGGAAGGGGGCAGCCCGCTCATAGTCGCGCCGGTCGGGGCTGTTGGGCGAAAGCTCCCGGTCGACCGCTGCCGTCAGGGCACCGGCCTGCGCCGCCCGGATGCCCATGACGCCCAGGCCCGCCGCCTTGGCGGTCCGGGCGATCTCCCGCGGGCGGGCGGGCTCGGCATAGCGTTTCAGCGCGCCGGGACTATCCAGGAGGTTGGCGATCACCTGCACCACCGAGGGGCGGACCGGATGGGCGATGGCGTCCAGCACGGCGTCGGGAACGCCGATCCCGGTAATCCCCCACTGCCCGATCTTGCCGCTGGCCTTCAGCGCCTCCATGGCCGGGGCGACCTCATCGACATAGATCGACAGGGCCGTCGAGAACTGGGCCTTGGCGCCTTCTCCAAAGGCGTAGGCGTACCCGTCCCGGTGCAGGTTGGAATGCAGGAAGAAGAGGTCAATGCGCTCAAGGCGCATGGCGGCGAGGCTTGCGTCCACCGAGGCCTCCAGGGCCGCCGCCGCCGCGCCGGGCCCCGGCGATCCGAGCTGGTGCTTGGTGGTGAACTTCACCCCCGGCGGCGGGCGGCCCCCGAAGGCCTCGCCGATGAACCGTTCGGCGTTGTTGTACATGGGCGCGCAGTCGATGAGGGTGATCCCGGCCCCGACGGCGGCGTGAAGGGTGGCCAGGGCTTCCTCACGCGGGGTCTCCCCCCAGATCTGGCCAATCCCGCCGCCCAGGCTCAGGCGGCTGACGTCCCCCAGTCCACCCAGCTTCGTCGTCCGCATGTCGCGCCCTCCCGCCTCGATCCAGACGACAGGGTTCCCGGAATTCGGGCCCGGAGGCAATGCACAAAGGCGAGCCCGCCCCTAGCCCTCGCGGCCTGCGCGTAGCTCGGCGGCCACGGGGCAGTTCTTCTGGATGGCCGCCTGTTCCAGGGCGTCGTACTCGCCCTTCAGGCGCGACAGCTCTTCCTTTCGGTCATTGCCACCGGACAGGAAGAAGAGGGCGGGCCAGAACAGTACCAGCCCCACGCCCATGGCGATGGCGTCGTTGTTGGACTGTTTTTGCTGGGCGCCGGCCACCTCGCGCACCTTGGTGGAGACCCGTCCCAGCTCGGCCCGGATCTGGTCGCAGTCATAGTTCGAGTACTGGATCGGCGAGACATAGGACGCCGAGATCTTGTCGGGCGACGAAGCGCAGGCGGACAGGAGCGACGCGCAGGCGACGGCGGTGATCATCTTCTTCATGGGAACCCTCCCGACGCCTCGCTGGCGCCCTGGGAAACAGGTTATCGCCCTCAAGCGGCGCATCTGGTCGTGTGACTCCCGGGCGTTCAGGCCACGAACCGGGCGACCTCATCGGCCATCATGTCCCGGAGGCTCTCCGGGCCCTCGATCCGGATCTCGCCACGCCAGGTGAAGAGATGCCAGCACAGTTCCAGCAGGCCGCCGGTCTGCATCCTCAGGCGAAGGGCCCCGTCGGCCAGCCTCTCGAAGCTCTGGGTGGGGTGGAACCGGTGCTGGAGCGCTGCCTGGGCCGCCTGGGGAGATACCCAGAGGCTGATGTCGCTGACGGGCTCCTGGAACACGCCGAAGGACTGGTCGCAGAAGGCCTGGAGGTCAAATCCCTCCGGTGGCTGGGCGGGCTCCGTCAGGATTTCGGGCCGGGAGATCCTGTCCAGCCTCCAGAGGACCGCCGCCTCGGCGCCCACCCGTCGCCCGACGAGGTAGTAGACGGAGCCAAAAAGGAGGCCGCAGGGATCGACCTCCCGGATGGCGGATCCGCCCGCACCGAGGTAGGTGAATCGTACCCGCCGGACCGCCAGCAGGGCGGTGCGCAGCAGGCGTAGGTTCGCAGGGTCGCAGGCGGGCCTCGGTCCTGGCCGCAGGGCGATGCGCTCCGAAAGCGCCAGGGCCTCCACGTCGGTGGCGTAGCGCAGCCTCTGGGCGGGCCGGATCCTGGCCTCGATCTTGCCTCCAAGGGCGCGGAGGTTTTCGGCCCGGCTGGCCTGGCCCAGGTCCGCCGCCCCCCGCGCCGCCACGGCCAGGTCCGCAAGCTCTTCGACAGAGGGCGCCTCGAAGAAGGGATCAAGCCCGCCGGGGATCCGGAACCGCTTGGTCTTGCCGGAGCGGATCTCCTGCATCTGGGGAAACAGGTCCCGCACAGCGTCCCGCATGCGTTCGGCCGTCCGCCGGTCGACTTCGAACTCCGCCGCCATGTCCTCCAGGGCGAGGCCCTCTGCGGACCCGGCGAGACGGCGGGCGAGGCGGAGGAGGGCGGTGGCCTTGTCGAGGCGCATGGGCAGGTCCGGCAGTGGTGGGGATGGCGTCATCCATCCGCCCGGGCCGGGTCGCCGACAAGCCCCCTACAGGTGGGGCGGGGCCTTCTTACGACCGAAACTGTCGTAAACGCCCCGTTTTTGGCGTCAGAGCCGGGCCCTCGGCCCCGTCACTCCCCGCCGTCGCCGGCCATCAGTCGGGCTAGGGCCTGGCCGGAGTCCCAGGCGCACTCGATCCGGGGTCCGGCCAGCCAGTCTCCGCAGCAGCCCAGCTGGGCGACCCCCGACCATAGGGCCAGGTCGGAGCCCGCGGACGACCGGGCGTAGCGCCAGCGATGGACCTGGAGGACCATCGGCTCCGCGAGCGGTGCGCCAATACGTTCGGCGAAGGCTGCCAGCAGGGCCTGGCCAACGGCTTCGGCCGGGTCCTCAAGATGATGTCGGGACCAGTCCGGGCTGGCCTGCAGCACCCAGGCCTCTGCCCCCCCGCGCCCAGGCTTGGCGCTGTTCCGCGCCGCCCAGCCGAGGACCCCATCCTCGCCCAGGGTGTCGGCGGCGACAGGCAGGCGCTCGGCGAAGGCCGCCATCACAGTCCAGCACGGAGCGGTCTGCGAGGCGGCCGCGCGCGCCGCCAGGTCTGAATCCCATCCTGCAAGCAGGGCTGCGGCCTGCTCAGCCGGCAGGGCCAGGACGACGGTATCGAAGGGCCCTGAGAGGCCCTCGGGCGTCTTCAGCTGCCAGGTGTCACCATCTCGGCAAAGGGCCTCCACCACCGTGCTCCAGGCGATGGACCGGCCTTCGGCGAGGGCCTTCACTGGTGTATTCATGCTGGGGATGCCGACCCAGGCCTCCGGGCCGGCCGCTGGCCAGGGGGCGGCGAGGCCCTCTGCGGCCCAGCGGGCGACCTCGGCGCGGAAGCCATCGCCCCGGGCCGTGAAGTACTGGGCGCCGTGGTCGAAGCTGACCGTCCCCAGGGGTGTCTCGACCCGCCGGGTCGACATCCGCCCTCCGGGTCCCCGGGCCTTGTCGAAGAGCTGGACCTCCGACCCCGCGCGGCAGAGGGATCCTGCGCAGGACAGTCCGGAGAGGCCCGCCCCCACGATGGCGATGCGACGTCTGGTCAGGGTCATGGGCCCATCCTGGCCCCGTGACCCGGGGTCAGGTCAACACCTGTCCGGGGCCCGGCATGTCACCGCATCAGGGTTCGATAGGCCGAAGGGCTCCCGGGATACCGCTGAGGACGTCCTCAGAGGCGAACCAGCACACGTCGATGAACCGAGCGTCCGAGGCCATGGCCTCGGCGAGCTGGGTCAACACCGCGACAAGATCGGGATGCCGGGGTGCGAAGGTCGTCCGGAACCAGCTCGTCTGGAACAGGACGATCAGGTACTTTTCGATCTGGGTGACGCGGATACCGAATGCCGACCGTCCCTTCGGTCCGTCCCGGATGTGCAGCTCCCATCCCCGTTCGTGCAGGCAGATCAGCTCGATGATCTCGTAGTCGAGGCCCTTGAGGATCTCGGCCAGGGTCTCCGAGAGAAGCTTGCCTGGATACTGGAGGATGTCCATCTCATCCTCGCTGTCGATCTGGTCGCTCGGGAGTGTCGAGGCGAACTCCGCCCAAGGCCTCACCTTAATCGGCGTCTCTCCACCCTTAGCCTCGATGGAAATGTTCCACAAAGACCACGTTTTAGAAAGAACAAAAAAGGAACGGAATGCCTGAAGTTTGCGCCGACTACGGTCGCCTTCGTCTCCCTGCGGGCCAGCCATCCAGCCGGAGGCTCTCTCGGGTAGCCGTGTTCAGCTGAGCCCCTGCCCGCAGGTCAGAACCGGGCCAGGATCCTGGCCACCAGACGGACGTCTCCCGCCTGGGTCCGCGGGCCATCCGTAAGCGCGGCGCCCAGGGTGGCCTCTACGGTCACCCGCTCCAGGAGGTCCGTAGAGGCGGCGACGCCGACGCTTGCTAGGGTCAGGTCGTCTTCTCCGGGTGCCCCTTCGCCCCAGGCGGAGTCGAAGAATGCAGACGTCCTGAGTTCGGGGCCCCGCGCGGACAGCCCGATGGGCTGGAACTGGTACTCCGCCTGGACGAGCGCAGCCTGGTCGCTGGCGCCGTCATCGTAGGAGAAGGCTCGGGAACCGCCCTGTCCGCCCAATCCCATCTGTTCCGTCCGGGGCAGGGCATCCCCCGTGGCCTGCACGCGGACAAGCCCGGAAACAGAGTCTCCGCCGGTCAGGTCGCGACGGCTTCGGAGGGTGGCGTTGAGATAAGCGTACCGCGCGCTCGCCATCCGGCCCTGGGTGACCAATCGCATGCGCTCGTCGCTGTTCGCGTCGTCGAGGTCCCCGGGTGAGACGCGGAAGGCCGCCTCGAACTGGCTTGCGCCTCGCCGTCCGTAGCTCGTCATCGAGTAGCCGATCACGGCTTGGTAGACGTTGTAGGCGGTCGAGTTGACCCGGATGTCGTCGAAGTCCACCACGGAGACCTGCCGTCGCGCCTCGATGCCCAGGCGGACATCGCTCGGGGGCAAGGGGGCATCCATCAGGTCTGACAGGGCGATCCTGTAGCCGATGCCGGCTTCGGCGACGGTCTCTTCAATGTTGAAGACATCAACCGCCTGGTGCGTCTGGACCCAGTTCACCGTCAGGTCGGCCTCGCTGCGCGCCGTGACGGGAAGGGAGCCCTGCAGGGCGTGGGAGAGATACCCCCTGTCCGCCCGGTTCCCGATGTCCTCTGGAGAGATCGTGAACTGGTAGGCCGCCATGCCATTACGCAGCAGGGGCCCCCCGGCCTGGACGCCCGCGAAGACCCGGTTCCAGCCCGTGCTCTCCGAACCGGTGTTGCCTGCCCCGGCATACCCCTGCACGGCCCGGGATCGGCGGGTCTCGAGGAGGAGGTCGGTCTGGCCCGTCTGCGCGCCCGGGCGGAAGCTCGCCTCCGTATTGCGGAAGGGCGTGCGGTTCAGCCACAGCATGTCTTCCTGGAGGCGCGGCAGGTAAACCGGGTCCCCCGGACCGAGCCGGAGGCCGGCGCGGATGTCATCGTAGGTGTCCAGCGGCCTGGCCTCGAGTCGGCCGACCCGGAACTCCAGGACCCGCAGGTGCAGTATGCCTTCCGTCACGTTCTGCGGAGGCGTCGAGACGGCGACGAAGGGATAGCCCTTGTCCTGGTAGAGGGCTGCGATGTCCGACTGGATGGTGGCGATCCGGCTGGGAGAC
Source organism: Phenylobacterium deserti (assembly GCA_945874825.1). GTDB lineage: Bacteria > Pseudomonadota > Alphaproteobacteria > Caulobacterales > Caulobacteraceae > Phenylobacterium > Phenylobacterium deserti_D. The sequence continues at coordinate 14,101 of CAMCIK010000051.1, forward strand.
ATCGCACGCCCGGCATGGCGCGCCAGGACCCTCGATAGCTCGTCAGGCGACACCCTGACGCCTTCGCCGACGAGGACGGAGGTTTCGCCTAACCGCAGCGGTGGCTCGGCGGACGTCGATATCGTCAACCCCCGCAGCGCCGGCCCTGTCTCGGTTACGGCGTTGGGCGGGCTTCCGGTCTCCGGTCCCGGAACCGTGGGCACTGCCGGCCGCTTCGATGGAGGCGTATTGCGCTCGATGGCCTGCGACAAAGCCTGGCCTGGCAGGCTCATGGCGATCAGACAGGCGGATAGGACAGCGCCTGATGCTGAGCGGGTGAGGTTGAGTTTCAACATCTAATCCTGGGTGTCAGTTCCCTGCGCCGCCATCCAGCGGCTCCTCGCAGGAAACCGAGCCGTCTTTTGCATCCGGGTCGTCAGTACAGTTTGTCAATCTGGAGAGCGACAGGTCGTTGAAGATGGCGGGGGGGGCTGTGATGGAACCCGGTGTTTCAACGATGATCGGAATGATCGGGGTCTCGAAGGGCTTTGGGCGCACCTCGAACTGACCGTTGGTGAAGTTGATCTGGTAATTGGCGCCGGCGGTCAGATTGCCCCGGAGGATCGCATAGATGCCGACTCCCTCGCCAGGGTCCCGCGTCAGGTCTCCGGTCAGGGCGTCCCCGCTGACCAGGGCGCCCGAGTTGAGGGTCCAGGTCAGGGGCGGATCCACGGCGCCCGCTAGCTTGTCCTTGTTGTCTGCAGAGAGCGCCAGGATCCTCTGCGCGATGGTGCCGGAAGCCGAGTTGAGGGTCACGGTGTAGTTGCCGCCGCCGTTTCCGTCGCTCACCGCGT
>CAMCIK010000052.1 GCA_945874825.1 Phenylobacterium deserti
AGTAAAGCCCCCGGGCCAGGGTGATGGGCGAGGTCCCGACCCGGTCGATATGCTTAAAGTGTCCTTCGGCCAGGGCGGGATTCTTAAGCCGGGTCAGGGCCAGCCATCCCGCGTAGAATTCGGCCTCCACGGCATCGGCGCCGGTTTTCAGGCCGGTGTTGGCTGCGGCCTGGTAGGCACCACGGGAGTCACCGTTGCGAAGGGCCGCAAGCGTCATCTGGTAACGTTCGTCCCAGATCCGCGCACCCATCTCGTCGGACCAGACCTCCTTGGGGAACCGGGCCAGCTCCGCCCGGGCAAGGGTATCCATTCCCGTCCGCCGGTAGTGGGCCGCCTTCTCGTAGGCAAGGCCCGGCGCAGAGGCCACGGAGGCGGGGAGGGCATCGGCGAGGGCGAGGGCGGCAGGCGATTTCTGGCGGAAGGCGATCCGGGCCAGGGCCAGGGCCTGCTGGTCGGCGGGCAGGAGAGGGATGAGATCCCGGGCGGCGGGCCCCTGGGCACCGAAGAGCAGCATATCGGCGCGCCGGACGTGATCGTCCTGGGTCAGGACGTCGCCGAACCGGCCCATCATGGTGCGCTGGACGTCCAGTTCGAAGGGGCGCCCCCGCCAGGCACCCCGGATCAGATCGGCCGCGGCTCGACTGTCGCCGGAAGCCCGCTGGGCGGCGGCCAGGGCCATGACCCCCTGGGGGGTGGCCGGTGGCTCGCGACCAAACCAGGCTATGACCTGGCGAGGCGGCAGGCCGGAGGTCTCGATCAGGCGTTCGGCCGCTTGGCGCCTGCGCGCCGGACGCGGCCAGTCCGCCATCTCGCGAAGGGACCGGTCCACCTCCTCGAAGCCGAGGCTGGGGCCATTGGTGTCAAGGAGTACCCAGCGCCCCAGCTGCCGGGCGGCGGGCTCAGAGATACGGGCGAGGGCGTCCTGGGCACCGCTCACGTCGCCCCGCCGGGCATCCCCGATGAGCTCCTGCAGGGCGGCCGCGTCGGCGTTGCTGATGTAGGCTGAACGAGGCGGCGCGGGGGTGGCGGTGGCGGGCAGGGGAGAACCGACCAGCGGCGCACTGGGAATCGCCGGCGACTGTGCGTCCGAAGCGGCCGGCAAGATGCCCAGGCCCACGACCAGGCCGGTCGCAACAATCCGTCTCAGCACGCGCTTCAAAACTCCACTCCGCCAGCGGCCTGGCCCGAACCCCGACTCAATCGGTTGCGGCGGGGGGGCTGTCGGCCATAATGTCCGCCCCTGACCCTAGGTCGCAACCGGCGGCCGCGTTCTTACGGTATTCTGTATCCCATGTCCGATCCCTTGTTCAGGGGCGTCTTCCCGGCCCTCGTGACCCCCTTTCGGGGCGGCGAGGTCGACGAGGCGGCCTTCATTCGCCTGGTAGAGCGGCAGATCGAGGGCGGCGTGCACGGGCTCGTGCCGGTCGGCACGACGGGCGAAACTGCCACGCTGAGCCACGATGAGCACCGCAGGGTCGTCGAACTCGCGGTCCAGACCGCAGCCGGGCGGGTCCCCGTGATTGCGGGCGCCGGATCGAATTCCACCGCGGAGGCCATCGAACTGGTGCGCCACGCCAAGCAGATCGGTGCCGATGCGGCCCTGGTCGTCACGCCCTATTACAACCGCCCCAGCCAGGAGGGCCTCTACGCCCATTACGCCGCCATCAACGATGCCGTGCAGCTGCCGGTTCTGGTCTACAACGTGCCGACCCGGACCAGCGTCGACATCTCGGACGCCACCCTGGCCCGGCTGAGCGCCCTGCCCAACATCGTCGGGGTCAAGGACGCGACCGGCGACCTCGTCCGCGCCACCCAGCAGCGCATCAGCTGCGGCCCGGACTGGGTCATGCTGTCAGGGGACGACCCCACCGCCCTTGGCTACATGGCCCATGGCGGCCATGGCTGCATCTCGGTCTCGGCGAATGTCGCGCCGGTCCAGGTCTCCGCCTTCTACAAGGCCGCTCTTGCGGGCGACTGGGAAACTGCCCGCCGTTGGCAGGACGGACTGCTGCCCCTGCACCGGGCCCTGTTCACCGACGCCTCGCCGGCACCCACCAAATATGCCCTGTCCCGGCTGGGGCTCTGCGAGGAAACCGCGCGCCTGCCCATCACCCCGGCCTCAGAGGCCTCGCGCCACGAAGTGGATGCCGCCCTCGCCGGGGTCGGCGTCGTCTGACGCCGCCCACCATGAAGCTCATCGCCGAAAACCGCCGCGCGCGATTCGACTACTTCCTCGAAGAGACCTTCGAGGCCGGCCTCGCCCTGACCGGGACGGAAGTGAAATCCCTGCGCAATGGCCGGGCCAACATCGCCGAGTCCTATGCGGCGGTGGAGGGCCAGGACATCTACCTGATCAACGCCGACATCCCGCCCTATGCCCAGGCCAACCGCTTCAATCATGAGCCCCGCCGGCACCGGAAGCTGCTCCTGCACCGCAAGCAGCTGGACAGCCTGATCGGCTCTGTCCAGCGCGAGGGCCGGACCCTGATCCCGACCAAGCTCTACTGGAACGAAAAGGGCCTGGCCAAGCTGGAGCTCGCCCTGGCGAAGGGCAAGAAGCTGCACGACAAGCGCGAGACCTCAGCCGAACGGGACTGGCAGAGGGACAAGGCCCGCCTGCTTCGGGACAAGGGCTGAGGTGGAGGCCGACGACGTCGCGGCGCTGGAGCGGGCCACGGTCGCCGGCGTGGCACCCCGGGCATCTCTGGAGCTTGACGGTTGGATCCTCGCCCTCGATCCGGGTCCGATGGGCCGGGCCGGTTCCGCCGCGCCCCTGTCGCACGATCCGCCGCCGCTCCTGACGCCAGCCCTGGCAGGTGCCTACCTCGCCGCCGGCCTTGCGCCGGCCTTCCGATTGCCCGACCTGCCAGCCTTCGCCGCCGCCCGGGACCTGCTGAGGGACGGGGGATACCGCCCCGGGGAGCCCACCTGGGTGATGACGGCCGACCCCGGGGCTCTCGCCAGGTCTGCGCGGCCGGGGAGTACTGGGCCCGAGCCGGTACTGCTCGAGGCCCCCGACGCGGAGTGGACGGCGGCCTTCTGCGGCCCGGGCTTTGAGCCTGGGGAAGGGGCCCTGCGGGTCTCCCAACTGGCCCGGTCGCCCGGTGCCAGGTTCGGGGCGGTCCGGGAGGACGGGCGCACCCTGGCGGTGGGCGTCCTGTCCCGGGCGGGCGGCCTTGGCGGCATCCACGGCATGCGTACCCCTGCCGACCAGAGGGGACGCGGCCACGCTGGCCGGCTGCTGGCGGCCTTCGGGCGTCAGACAGCCCTCTGGGGCCTTCCGGGAATCTTCCTGCAGGTGGAGGCCGGCAATCCGGCCCGCCGCCTCTACCAAGCAGCTGGGTTCAGGGAGTTGTGGCGGTACTGGTACTGGCGCTGAGCCTCAGAGCCTGAGGGTCATGAAGACGCTGAAGGGATCGGGGCCATAGCTGTCGAAGGGTCCGCAGGTCGTGAACCCGACGCTCTCGTAGAGGGTGCGTGCGGGAATGAAGCCGTCAACCGAGCCGGTCTCCAGCCAGAGGGTCGCAAGGCCCAGGCCTCGGGCCTCCGAAAGGAGATGATCCAGGATGGCCCGCCCGACGCCCTGGCCGAGGAAGGCGTCCGTCACCCGCATGGACTTGATCTCGCCGTTCTCCGCGTCGATCCGGCGAAGCGCCCCCATGCCTGCGACGGTCCCGCCGCTCCAGGCACTCCAGAAGCGGATGGAGGGTGACTTCAGCCCCTCCAGGGCAAGGGCGTGGACGCTCTCCGGCGGGCTCTGGGCCTGCATGCCGGCGAGGTGACGGGCCACAAGGTCCCGGACTGGCGGGCGCGAAAGGTCGTCCAGCTCGAAGCGGAGGGCGGGGGGTGGAGTGACTATCCTTGTCATGATCCCAGGTTTCGCCGGACGTCCACCTCCGTCAACCGTCCTGTCGAGGCTTGATCCGGAAGCCCGGTTGAATGAAGATCCCCCGCCAACATCAGGGGAGAGATACTGGAATGAGCGTACTACAGCTGCTTCGCTGGCCCCATCGCGCCGTCGCCGTAGTGTTCCTGCTCTCGCTGGCGGCATCCGCCTGTGCCTCGACTCCGCAGAAGACGATCTCGCATCTCGATGATCGGGACCCGAAGTATTCGTCCCAGGAGTGCCTCGACGCCCGCAATATCGCCCTGAAGTACGACGATAAGGCCCTGTCGCGCATGGGCATGGGCACCGGCCTCGGCCTCCTGCTCGGCCCCTTTGGCATCCCCTTGGCCGGCGTCGCCGACATGAGCCAGAACGACAAGCGTGAGCTAATCAACAAGGAGATCGAGCGCCGCTGCGTGACGCCGCGCTGATCCCAAGAAGAAACGGCGCCCCCGACCGGAGGCACCGTCGCTTTCGTCCGCCCGAGCCCGGGATCAGAACCGATAGGTGAGGGCTGCGCGCCAGGAGGTTCCGAGAATGGGCCGGGCCAGGTAGTAGCGGGCGCCCGCATCGCCGGAGATGAACTGGCCGGCCCGCGGATTGCCCTCGGTCAGTCCGATGACGTTGGTCAGGTTCACCCCGGCGAGCGATACTGCCAACCGGTCGCTGACATTCCAGCGCGCATTGAGGTTGATCACCGTGTACTCGGCCAGGGACTGGCTGTTCGCCACGTCAGCATAGCGCTTGCTGTAGTACTCGATTGGCAGTTCGAGGCGGACCGCGCCTTCCATGAGGTTTACCCCAGGGACGAGCCGGACCCCCACCTTCGGGACCCGGATCAACTGGTTTCCGGCAAAGTCACGGACCGTTGGGACGCCGCCCACGATCTCCGTGAAGCGGAAGCTCTCGTACTCGGGGTTCTGCCAGGAAACGGCACCCGAGACGTCCCAGCTGTCCATCGGCCTCAGGACGCCCTCAAGCTCCAGGCCCCGGGTCTGGGTCTCGCCATACGCCACCCGGGTCGTGAAGCTGTTGGTGGCAGGGTTGAAGACGTTGTCGTTGAACCGGATGTTCTCGAACCGGGTCTCGAAGGCCGTGGCGTAGAGGTCAAAGGCATCCGTCTGCCACTTGAGCCCCGCCTCGATCATCTTGACCGGGGTCTTCTTGATGTCGGTCCGCAGGGCGTCGCCCGGGCTGCCCTGGAATTCCGAGGGCGAGGGCAGGCGAACTGTGTCGGTGTAGCGACCGAAGACGCCGAGTCCCGACTGGATCTGGTAGTTGGCACCGAGGGTCCAGCTGAGGCCGGAATAGGACCTGTCGATCGGGGTGAAGGCACCGGTTCCGGTGATCACCTGATTGTCCGCCAGGGTTCCGGCGATCCCCAGGTCCACGGTCTGCTTGCCTTCCACCGAGCCTGTGAAGGCGATCTGCTCCTGACGGATACCGGCGTCCACCCGCAGCCTGGAGGTCACCTGCCATTCGTCAGAGGCGTAGAAGGCGTACACCCTCGCGTCGATGGCGGCGTTGTCGAAGAGCGAGCCGTAGCGGAGGATGCCGTTCTCGGTCACCCGGCCGACGATCGCCCCGGCCGCGTTCACCGCCACGATATCCAGACGACGGGCCTGTTCGCGGACTTCCAGGTTCGACGTGGCCATGAACCGGTCGTAGTCGTAGTTGAAGTCAGAGACATAGACGCCGAAGGCCACGTCGTGGGTCTGGCCGGCCAGGTCGAAGGTCCGGACCAGGCGCAGGTCGTTGGTGAACTCCTTCAGCGGAACTGAGACGCTGAGGAGGTTGCCGCTGACGACCAGCCCGTTGCCGTTCGCGGTCGCAGGATCGAAGGCGGCACCTGAGGTGGCGTAGCGGTACTGGATATCCACAGCCCCGGGATAGGCAGCGAGAGCTTGGGCGCGAAGGCTATTCAGACGGCCGGTCGCAGTTTCGATGTTGCCCGTGGGGAACAGGCCGTTGCGCAGGATGTCGCTGGTGCGGTAGCGGCCGGTATTCTGGAGCTTCCATCCGGCGCCGATCTCAAGGTCCAGCTTCAAGGTGATTGCGGTGAGGCTGACATCCGTACCCTTGCCGAGGTCGAAGGCGAACGGCCCACTGACGTTCCGGAAGCTAAGTAGGCGGTTGTCCGGTCCGGCGAGGGTCCCGTAGTTGGGATTAAACCCGGGGACGCCGGCGGGCTCCTGCTTGTCGTTGAAGGTCAGGGGAACCGGCAGGAGGAAGCCGACATTGTCGTCGATGTGCTTTACGTTGATGTCGATCCGGCCGGTCTCGAACTCGCGCGAGAGGCCAACCCGAATCTGGCCACCCTTGTTCTGGGTGAAGCCGGGGCTGCGGACGCCCTCGTCCGACCGGTAGAAGCCGCCCACCGTCAGGCCCCAGCCGTCGCCCAGGGGTGCGCCGTACCAGAAGTCGGCGCGGTACATGCCGTAGTCGCCGACGGTGCCCTTGACGAGACCTTCGGCTGTATCGCCGGCCTTGCGGGTGATGAAGTTGACCGTGCCGCCCGGGGAGTTGGAGGCGAAGATGGAAGCCGGGCCGCCGCGCACGGCCTCGACCCGTCCGATGGTTTCGTCGAGGCGGAAGGACTGGTCGGCGTTCAGCCAGCCCAGGCCGCCGTCATGCTGGATGGTCAGGCCGTCTTCCTGGATCGTCACCGAGGAGTAACCGTCTGTCGGAATGCCCCGTGTCCGCACGTTGTTGGAGGCTTCACCGCCGGAGGCCTCAACCCAGAACCCGGGGATGGCCTTGAAAACTTCAGCGGTAGACATCGGTGCCTGGAGGCGCAGGGCGGCTTCGTCCAGGGTGGTAATGGCGTAGCTGGCTTCGACCCGACGCCGGTCTAGGGCCCCGGCACGACCGGTAACGATCAGTTCGTCGACCTTTGAGTCCGCACGGTCGGCGGGTTGGGCATGGGAAGGCGACGCACCGGCGGAGACCGCCATTACGGCGACGCCACTCAGGAGAACAAAGGACAGACGCATGGTGACCCTCAATCGATTGCACTCGCCAGCTTTGGCACCTGGCCGGTGCTAGGGCCGGTCGGTCACAGTTCCTTGACTGTCGTGAGAAGACTCCATGTCAGTCCGGTGTCAGTTCTGTAAGTACACCGGATTGCCGATCAGCAGGAGGCGCCCATCGGGTCCCCGGACGTCGGCCCGGACCCATTTCAGACCCGGCGTTGTTCGGAGTTCAGCCGCGACCTCCGGACGGCCACGGACCGGGATCTGCATGCGGTTGGGTGGCTTTCCGTTCCCGCCGGAGACGAAGTCGACGGTGCCCTCTGGCAGGCCGGAAACAGCGGCGGACATTCTGAGAGATGCGCCGCCCCGTAGCTCGAGGCTTCCCCCCATGCCCGCCTTGCCCTTGCCGGAGGAGACCGTGAGGTCGACAGAGGCACCAGCGGGGGCACCGATGTCCACGAAGACCCGGCCGCGCCTCAGGCCCTCCAGGATCGCCGGTTGGGAGAGTTCGGGGGCGTAGACCACGGTAGCGGGTCGCCCGACAGGGGACTGGCCGCCGTCTTTTGCGTCGGGGTCATGGTTGTCGCTTCCGGCGATGCCGGTGACGCGGCAGCCCCGGTCGAGGAGGGCCTCCCAGAAGGGCAAGCCGGACAGCGGCCCCTCAGCCGATCCCATCGTCCGGAGGCCGCCACCATTGGCGATCTCGACGGCGGTAATGCGGCTGCAATCGGGGATGGGCGCGACCCAGCCGCAGCCCATGCAGAGTTCGCCGGACGGCATGCCCGGATGGTTGATCGAGACGATCCCGCCCTCGGACGCGACCGCGTCCAGCACGGCGCCGAGGGTCGGCGCACGCGGCGATCCCAGCTGGAAGGGCAGGGGGCTGGTCACGCCGAAGACGTTGGCGTGGCCCTGGAAGGTCGTGACCTCCCGCCCCGGCAGGACCAGCAGATTGTCGTAATAGGCCTGGAGGGCCCGAAGCTCGGGATAAACCGACGTGCTGTTGTGTTCGGTCAGGGCGATAAAGTCGAGGCCGGCGGCGCGCGCGGCCTCCAGCGTGCGGAAGACCGGGCAGGGGACCCGGCGACCGGACAGGCTGGCGCAGCTGCCGTCACTATGGCCGGAATGGGTGTGAAGATCGCCCCGGTACCAGCCGGGGCCTGTCCGGACGGGCCCGTCCTGGAAGGCCGATCGCGGCGAGGGCGCGCCTGCTGGATCGAACCGGACCGTGGCGCGCCAGCGGGCCTCCACGCCCTTGCGGATGTTGGGGACGCCGAGGATCAGTCGCCACTCCCCGGGCGAAATTCGCCCCGGGATATAGGCGGACGTCGCGTCGCTGGTCGCCAGGGTGAAGGTCGACCTGTTCCCGCCGCTCCAGCCCCGGAAGCCGTTCGGGTCGCGGATCCCGAGATCGATGACGGTCCTGTTCTCACGGTCGTACTCGAAGGTCACCGTCAGCCGCTCGGTGTCCTCCGGGACGGAGAAGGGGACTTCGACATAGGTCTCGTGGTTCTCGCGGTTGATCACCCCGCTGAGCTCGATCTCGCGTGGAGACGCTGCGGCCGGCGGAGGTGAAGGGGCGGCATGGGCACCGACCTGCGAGCCCAGCAAGCACAGGAGCCCCAGCAGCAAGGCCCTGGCGCGGGGATGGAGGCCCCGGCCATCTGTCTGACGTTGGATCATGCTCTGTCTCCGCTTCCGGGAGGCAGAGTCTGGCACCCCAGAATGACAGGACGATGGGGGCCGCGCGGGATTACTCCGCCGCCATGGGCAGAATTACCGCCTCGCGGCCGCCCCGGACGAGGCCGCCGGGGAGGGCACCGGTGTGCTCGCCGTCCTCGAAGGTCACCTGGCCGGACTTGATCGTATAGCGGTAGCCCTCGGCCCGCTGGACGAGGCGACGCCCGCCGGCGGGCAGGTCGTAGATCGCCTCCGGCCGGAACAGGCGCAGGGCCTGGAAGTCGATGACGTTGAGGTCGGCGAGGAGGCCAGGCTCGAGCCGTCCGCGGTCGTTGAGGCCATAGGCCCTGGCGGTGTCGCTGGTCAGCTTACGGACCAGGAACTCCAGGGGAAACTGCTCGCCCTTCACCCGGTCGCGGGCCCAATGGGTGAGGATGAAGGTCGGCATGCCGGCGTCAGCAATGACCCCGCAGTGGGCACCGCCGTCGGACAGGCCAAACAGCACATTGGGGTGCTGCATGTTCTTGCGGAAGAAGTCAAAGTTGTAGGTCTGGTAGCCGCCGAGGGGCTGGTAGAAGAGCTCGTGCCCGCCGTCGCGGACGAGCAGGTCGTACATCATCTCGACAGGGGAGACCCCGGCAGCCTCGGCGAGGCCAGCGACGCTGCCCTCGCGGTCGGGCTCGTAGTTCGGTCGCTCGCCAAGGGGGAAGATACGCCAGAGCAGGCCGTCCAGGCCGGCGACCTGGCCGCCCACAGGCGCGGAGGTGGCGGCGCGGATCAGCGGCGAGTCCTCGGACAAGAGGGCTGCGCGAATGTCCGGGCGGGCCATGGCGGCGACCTTGTCCTCCAGGGACAGCCCTTCAAGCTCGGACTTCCAGGTCGGGCTGGCCATGAAGATGTGGAAGTTGGACGTCAGGCCGTTGAGTATGCCCGTGGGGCGGCCTGCGATCTGCGGGCGGATGTCCATGCCCTTCTCGCGGGACTCCTCAGCGATATTGAACATCTTGTTGCCCTGGTAGGCACCCGCAGAGGTGGCCACGAGGGTGACGGGCAGGCCGGTCTCCTCCACGAAGCCCTTGACCCAGGCCCACTCGTCGTCGTCGCCGAGGTTGTCGGAGACCATCTCGAACACGCCGTGGGTCAGCCCCTTCATGGACAGGCCGAGGGCCAGCATCTCGTCCGAGCCCGCGAAGGTACCGGGAACGTGGATGCCGTGGATGTCCTTGTGCAGCAGGGTCCGGGAGGTGGAGAAGCCCAGGGCACCTGCGGCGACGCCTTCCCGGACAATTCCGGCCATCTCGGCGATCTCGCCGGCGTCCGGCTGGTAGTCGGTGTTGCAGCGGTCGCCCAGAACGTAGGCGCGAACCGAGCCGTGGGGCACGTGGACGCCCACGTCGATGGTCCGGGGCTTGGCCTCCAGGGCATCGAGGTATTCCGGGAAGGTCTCCCACTTCCAGTCGATGCCCTCGGCGAGGGCGGCGCCGGGAATGTCCTCCACCCCCTCCATGAGCTGGATAAGGAAGTCCTGCTGGCCCGGGCGGACGGGCGCAAAGCCAACGCCGCAATTGCCCATGATGGCCGTGGTCACGCCGTGCCAGCTGGAGGGGGCCATGACGGCATCCCAGGTGGCCTGGCCATCGTAGTGGGTGTGGATGTCCACCCAGCCGGGGGTGATGACGAGCCCGGTGGCGTCGATCTCGCGCCGCGCCGGGCCCTCGACCTTGCCGACCGCGACAATGCGGTCGCCCTGGACTCCGATGTCCCCGACGACGGGCGCCGCGCCCGTTCCGTCCACGAGGGTTCCGCCCCGGATGATCAGGTCCAGCATGTGCTTGTCTCTCCCTTGAGCGCCAGCATATCGCCGGTCTGCCATTCAACCCGTCTGTTGTTCCGGATGAGTTTATGACCGAAAGCCGACTGTTTTCCAGTCCCTTACCCAACGACCTCCGAAAGGGCCTATTGCCGGCGCAGGGCGGCTTCGAGGCTGGCCTGGGGATCGGTCTGTTGATCATCCCCCAGATCCACCTCGACCTGGTGCAGGACGCCGGTGAAGGGGAAGGGTGCCTCGAAGTCGGAAACCGCCGGCTTGGGCGCCCGGCCGACCTCCATGCCGATGAATGAAGCCTGGGCGCGGTAGGTCTGAGGCAGCACTACCGATCCGCAGGGCTTTTCGTCGATCAGCAGCGTACCCTCGGCGGTGTAGTCTCCAGTCTTGCGGACTACCCAGCTGAGGGTGTGGCGTCCCGCCGGCACGGGCTGGGCGGAACGGGCGACATAGTGGCGGTTCACGAAGTTGTAGTCGTGGATGAGATGGCCGTCCTTCAGGTAGAGGGCGTAGCCGCCGCACCAGTCGCCCTGGGCGATGAGCACGCCCTCGGCGCCGCCCTCCGGAATCTCGACATGGGCGGTGATCCGGTAGGAGCGGTTGCGGATGTCGGGAGCCGCCGCCTGCGGGATGCGGCCGCCCCCGGGCTGGAGCACCCAGTGCCGGCGGGACGCCACGCTATGCGGGTTGGAGCTGACGAAACGGTTCAGGGTGTCGTCCAGGGGCAGGACGTTGCAGGCCCCGGCTTCCGAGAACCAGCGCGCGATCATCGCCTTCAGGCGCGCAGGTTCCTGCTCCGCCAGGTCGTGCATTTCGTTGAAGTCGCTGTCCAGGTGGTAGAGTTCCCACTGGTCGGCGTCGAAGTCGGTCCCGGGCTTGTGCCAGGTCACCGCCTTCCAGCCCTCATGCCAGAGGCCACGGTGGCCGAGCATTTCGAAGTACTGGGTCCGCTTGCGGGTGGGCTCGACGCCTCCACCGAAGGAGTAGGCGAAGCTGGTCCCCTCAATGGGCTGCTGGGTGACGCCGTGGATCTCGGCCGGAGCCTGTACGCCCGTCACCTCGAGTACGGTCGGCGTGATGTCGCAGACATGGTGGAACTGGTGGCGGATCTCGCCGCCCTGCGGGATCCCCGCCGGCCAGTGCACGATCAGCGGGTCGCGGATCCCGCCGCCGTGGGTGTTCTGCTTGTAGCGCTTGAGCGGGGTGTTGCCGGCCATGGCCCAGCCCAGCGGGTAGTTGTTGTTGAGGTGGGCCTCGCCGATCGCGTCGATGTGCTCGAGGTTCTCGGCCAGGGTGTCCCGGACGCCGTTGAAGTAGCGCAGCGCGTTCACCGTGCCGAAGGGCGAGCCCTCCTGGCTGGCGCCATTGTCCGAGATCAGGGTGATCAGGGTGTTCTCCAGGCAGCCCTGCTCGCGCAGCCAGTTGACCAGCCGGCCCACCTGCAGGTCGGCGTGCTCGAGCATGCCGGCGAAGGCCGCCTGGAGCCGCACGGCCAGCCGCCGCTCGTCGTCGCTCAGGGCGTCCCAGGGCTTCACCCCCGGGTTAGGCTCGGGCAGGACGGTATCCGGGGGCACGATGCCCAGCGCCTTCTGTCGGGCCAGGCGGTCGGCCCGGGTGACGTCCCAGCCCTTGGCGAAGATGGCTTCGTAGCGGTCGATGAAGGCCTTTGGCGCGTGGTGTGGCGCATGCTGGGCGCCGAGGCACATGTAGAGGAAGAACGGCTTCTCGGGCGTGATGGTGCGCTGGGCGCGGATGAAGCCGATGGACTGGTCGACGATATCTTCTGAGAGGTGATAGCCCTCGCGGTCGGGCGCATCGATGTGATGGTTGTCGAGCACCAGTTCGGGGTGCCACTGGCTGGTCTCGCCCTCGAGGAATCCATAGTAGCGGTCGAAGCCGCGCTGCAGGGGCCACTGGTCAAAGGGGCCAGCCTGCGAGGTCTCGAAGGTGGGCGTCAGGTGCCATTTGCCGGTGGCAAAGGTGTTGTAGCCGGCGGGCCTCAGCATCTCGGCCAGGGTGCCTGCGCTGCGAGCGATGCGTCCGCGCATCCCCGGGAAGCCCAGGTCCCAGTCTGCCAGCCCGCCCATGCCCACCGAATGGTGGTTGCGACCCGTGAGCAGGGCGGCGCGGGTCGGCGAGCACAGGGCCGTGGTGTGGAAGTTGGTGTAGCGCAGGCCGCCGGTGGCCAGGGCGTCAATGTTCGGCGTCGCGATCTCCGAGCCGTAGCAGCCCAGGTCTGCGAAGCCGAGGTCGTCGAACACGATGCAGACCACATTGGGCGCGCCGGGCGGGGCCTTGGCCGGCTCGGGCCAATACGGCCGGGATTCGCTGGCGGTCAGGCCAAGACCGTTTCGGTTGGGCGTCTGTCTCATGGGGTCTCCTTGCGGGATGGATCCGCGGGAAGGTCGTCAGGAATGGCGTCTGCGGCGCAGCGGAAGCCCATGTGCCCGGCGGTAGCCTCGGGGAGATTGGCGCTTCTGGCCGCTACGCGAAAGCGGAAGCAGTAACTTTCGTGGCAAAGATAGCTGCCGCCGCGGATCACCCGCCGCTCGCCCCAGTCCGGGCCGGCGGGATTGCGCAGCGGTCCGGAGGGATGCGTGGCGCTGAACCGGTCGGCGCACCACTCCCAGACATTGCCGCAGGTATTGTGCAGGCCGAAGCCATTCGGCGGATAGGCATCGGCGGGTGCCGTTCCCGTGTGACCGTCCTCGCCGTCGTTTTGCACGGGAAAGCGCCCCTGCCAGACGTTGCAGGCATGCTGGTCGCCCGGGGTGAGCTCATCGCCCCAAGGGTATCGACGGCCCTCCAGGCCCCCGCGCGCCGCGTACTCCCACTGCGCTTCGGTCGGCAGGCGCAGGCCGGCCCAGTCACAGAAGGCGATGGCATCGTGCCAGCTCACATGGACCACCGGGTGGTCTTCGCGCCCGCGCCAGTGCGACCCCGTCCCCTCGGGCCGGCTCCAGCAGGCCTGCGGCGTCTCGCGCCACCAGGGCGCATCGAGAAGGCCGCGGGTGGGCGCAAAGCCGTCGGGCAGGAGCCCTGCGAAGACGAAGCTGGAGCCCACCTCTTCGGCATAGGTGACATAGCCGGTGGCCTCCACAAAGGTGGCGAACTGGCGGTTTGTGACGGTGGAACGCGCGATGCGGAAGGGCGACAGCCAGACGGGCCGCGCCGGCCCCTCGCCGTCAGAGGGTTCTCCTTCCCCGGCGTCGCTGCCCATCAGGAATTCACCGCCCGGCAGGGATATCAGAGTGAGGTCCGCGGTCAGGTCGAGGCGACCGGCGGCCTTGGCACGCACCGTCGCCCTGGCGACGTCCGCCCCGGCCATGGCGCCGGACGATTTCATCGGACTGCAGCAGCCGCCTTGGCTCATCCCGCTGTTACCACCGAGGGCTCCGTCCGCAGCTACTTGCCGAGATCCCGGATCAGGGAGTCCCAGTGGACCAGGGCCCCGGGAATGGCCGCCAGAGGCACGCGCTCATTGAGGCCATGGGCGAAGGTGTCGTCATCGCGGGTGAAGAGGCCCGAAACCCCGTAGCTCGCCACACCTGCGGCCCGGAAGTACATGCTGTCCGTCGCTCCCGTCGATTGGGCGGGCACAACGGGCAGTCCGGGATGCACAGCGTGTACGGCCCGGGTCACGGCCTTGACCACGTCGGGGCGGAGGGGCGACGGCGGGCTGTCGATGGACCCGTCGTCGTTCCGGGTCACCGAGATCGTCGGGTCGGCAATCACGCCCTCGAGGGTCTTCAGGATCGAAGCCGACGGTGTTCCCGGGAAGATGCGGCAGTTGACGTTCGCTGACGCCCGCTGGGGCAGGGCGTTGGCGGCGTGGCCGCCGCTGACCATGGTGGCCACGCAGGTCGTCCGAAGGTAGGGGGCCCAGGCCGGGTCGGAGGACAGGGTCTCCGCCGCCACAGCATCTGAGGGATCGGCTGAAAAGCGCCTCAGGGCCTCGCCGACAGGACCCTGCTGGTCGCGTCCGCTGGCGGCGAGGGAGGCCCGGGTGATCTCGTTCGACTGGACCGGGAAGCGGTGGCTTTCCACCCGTTCGAGGGCCCGCGCCAGGCGGTAGATGGGGTTGCCGGGGGTGGGCCGACTGGAGTGGCCGCCCGGATCGGTGACAGTAAAGGTGAAGTCAGCATAGGTCTTCTCCGCCCCCTGGATGCCATAGGATACGGCCTTGCCCGCGCCATCCAGTTCTCCGCCGCCGCCGTCGGCGTTGAGGACCAGGTCTGCGCCCTTGAGCTTGCTGGCCAGCAAGGCGGTGCTGCGCATCAAGGTCTCCTCATCCCCAGACAGGGCGAGGATCACGTCGCGTCCGGGA
>CAMCIK010000053.1 GCA_945874825.1 Phenylobacterium deserti
GCCCTCCAGGACCTGCGCGACCTGGACGACCCCGGGCAGGCCCGAAAGCCGCTGGGCGAGCGCTGCCGGATCGAGCCCAGCGGCGGGGGCAGAGGTGACGAAGACATGGCCATTGAAGCCCAGGATCCGGGACAGGAGCTCGGCCCGGAACCCGTTCATCACGCTCATGACGATGATCAGGACGGCCACGGCCAGGGCGATGCCGACATAGGCGATCACGCCGATCAGGGCGACGCCGCCCTCGCGGCGCCGCGAGCGGAGGTAGCGCCCGGCGACCATGCGCTCCCATCGGCTGAAGGGGCCGGCGGGCTGGACGGTTTGCAGGTCGGGGGAAAGGGAGGCGGCCATGGACTCGCGGGAGTTGAAGACCGGACCGCTATGCCCCGCTTTGCGGACGAAAAGAAGGCCGCCCGGGAGCTGGGCGGCCTTCTCCATCTCGGGGAGAGCTCCGACTTTCATCGGTAAGGACAGAAAAGCCGGTCCTGCCGGGTCTGTCCCACACGAGGAAGGTTCACCGGCGGCCTTTCGCAGCAGTGCCCGCAGCGTGTGCGATCAAGGGCTAGGGTGCCTCAGGAACAGGCGACGGCCCCCGCTTCAGCCCGTACGCCGCCCCGGGGCAAGCTGGATAATGCCGAAGTGCAGAAGCAGGAAGAAGACCAGGAAGATGACCGCCGACACCACAGTGGTCAGCAGGAACTTCTCCTTCAGGCGCGGGTTGACCGGAGACGCAGGATCTCCCCCCCCCGGGGGCTTGATCCCGGCTTCGGCGTGCGACTTGGCGCCCAGGGGCAGGATCCCGAAGAGCACCGTCCACCAGATGGTCAGGTAGATGGCGATGGCGGTTAAGGGGTTCATGGGTGGGTAACCTTCGGGGTCTCCATCAGCTCCACCAGGACCCCGCCCATGTTCTTCGGATGGACGAAGATCACCGGTGTTCCATGGGCGCCGATCCTGGGGACCCCGTTGTTCAGCACGGTCGCGCCCTTGGCCGCCATGTCGTCACGGGCGGCAAGGATGTCCTCGACCTCGAAGCAGACGTGGTGCTGGCCGCCCGACGGGTTCTTCGCCAGGAAGCCATGCAGGGGGGAGGTCTCGCCGAGGGGCTCGATCAGCTCGATCTGGCTATTGGGCAGGTCGACGAAGCAGACGTTGACGCCCTGCTCCGGCATGGCCTTGACCGCCGAGATCTGCGTAGCGCCGAGGACGTCGCGATAGAGCTTCACGGACTCGGCGATGGAGGGGGTAGCGACCCCAACGTGGTTCAATCTTCCGATCATACCGGATGCATACAACGACGCTGAGCCGGCGTCATCCATGACCCGGGGTCACTGGGTGAAGAGAGCCGCGCCGCCGTCCCTCAGGTGGCTCCGGGCCGCAGCCGGCTCGAAGACCGCGCCGGACCCGAGCAGGGCCTCGATCCGTTCCGGCGTCAGGCCGAAGCCCGCAAGGACCTCACGGGTGTGCTCGCCGGCATCGGGGACCGGATGGCGAAAACCGCCCGGCGTGCGGTCGAAGTCGGCGTAACCGCGCACCCCCACCGCCTCGCCCAGGCGCGGGTGCCGCCAGGCGACGAAGACGCCGTTCTCGGCCAGCCAGGAATCTTCATAGGCCTCGTAGCCACGGACGCAGGGGATGCAGGGAACACCCGCCGCCTCAAGGGCGTCCAGGACCCCGTCGCGGGCGCGTCCCGCCAGTATGTCCGCGAGCCGCCCGGCAAGGGGGCCCTCGGGGGGCGCCGAGAGGGCCTCCGCGGGATCCGCCGTGGTCCCGAGGACGGTCAGCAGGGCCTCCGCCTCGGAGAGGCACTCGGCCGCGACGGCGAGCCATCCGTCCTGGCATTCGTAGTAGCGGTGGACCGGGCTGAGCCCCAAGCAGTCGACCCCGCCCTTGGGCGCCGGAGGCCGGCCCTCCCAGGTCACGACCTCGCCCAGCTGGAAGGTCAGGCTCTGGGCCAGCAGGCTGGTGATGACCTCCTGCCCCTCCCCGGTACGGCGTCGGGCGTTGAGTGCCGAGAGGATGCCGAAGGCGACAATGCCGGCCGTGGCCACATCATTGACGGCAATGGTGTGCAGGATCGGCTCAGCGTCGCCGCCCTGGGCGGCCATCATGCCCCCCTCGGCCTGGAGAAGGGGATCGAAGCCCGGCAGGGGCGCCCGGGGACCGGCGTCGCCGTAGGCGTTGACCGAGCAGGAGATGATCCGCGGGTTGACCTGGCGCAGGGCCTCGTAGTCCACGCCCAGCCGCTTGCGCACGCCGAAACGGTAGTTGTCGAGCACCACGTCAGACTGGCGGACAAGGTCGAGGAACATTTCCTTAGCCCCGGGCTGCTTCAGGTCGACGCCCAGTCCGCGCTTGCCACGGTTGCAGGCGAGGAAGGGCCCGCCATCCGAGCGGAAGGGATCGCCCTCGGGGGACTCGATCTTGATGACCTCGGCGCCGAGGTTGGCAAGGACGGCCCCGGCCAGAGCGCCGGCGATGACCGAACCCATGTCGAGGACCCGCACCCCCTCTAGGGGCCGGCTGGCCCCCGGTCCGGCGGCCAGGGGCGGAGGTGGCACCCAGGCGGGAAGCGGGCCGGGCGCCGGAAGCGAGCGGACCGAGGCGGGCGTCGCCGATAGCCGGACAGGCGGCCCAGGCATGGCCAGCCGACCCCGGACCGGATCGTCGAACTCCAACCGGAGCCCCGCATCCCGCACCACCTCGCCAGCGAACCAGGTGGTCCGGTCGCCTACAGGCGCACAGGGCACTCCCGCCTCGGTCAGCAGGCCCAGCCAGTGCGTCCGGGGCTGGCTCCGGAAGATGTCCTCCAGCACCTCAAGGGCCAGCTGGGGGTTGAGGGCCAGTACTTCCCAGTGGGCGCCGAGGCCCAGGGCATCGATCGCCTTGCGGTAGAAGGGCATGAAAAGAGTGGCCATGAAGAACCAGTTCCCGTCACCGCACTGGTAGAGACGATAGCTGGGTGAGGCCCCCTGGGGCGCACCGCGCGGCAGGCGGGGCTGGTCGAGAACCATGACCACGCCGCCAACCTCGGACACCCCGTGCAGGCCGCTCACCGTCACCGCCTGGCCCTGACCGGAGGCACCGCGCTCATAGAGGGCAGCCCCCATGGCCGAGGCACCCATCACGGCCTGACCATACCAGCCCAAAGGCAGGATCAAGTGGACGGGGCTGTCGCCATAGGCCCCCTGCCGGAAGGCGATGCCGGAGGCCGCGGCCAGCAGGCTATGCCGGGGTGCCATGCGGCTCCACCGGCCCTGGGTCCCGTAGGGCGGCATCCAGACGTGGATCAGGTGCGGCGCGCCGTCCCGAAGGGTCGCGGCGTCCAGGCCGAGGGCCTCCAGGTCGCCCGGAGGGTGATCGAAGACCGCAATGTCGGCGGACCTGGCCAGGTCCCGGGCCTTTTCAAGGTCCGAAGGGTCCGAAAGGTCGAGGGTGACGATGCGCTTGTTGCGGTTCCAGGCCGGATAGCCGGGGTGGTCCTTCAGCCGGTCCCCGCCCGGCGGCTCGACCTTGACGACCTCAGCTTCGAAGTCGCCCAGCAGCATGCAGGCCATGGGTCCGGCCACGCCCTGCGTGAAATCGGCGATGCGCACGCCCTTGTAGGCCGACATGTCCCCTCCCCCCTTTTTGCTCTTGGCGGAAGCGTCTGCGAAAGCCGCGGCGCTGGCAAGGTGCCGGGTTGCGCCTCAGAGCCTCAGGAGGGTGGTCTGGACCAGAGGGCGGCGGCCCCAGATGCGCTGGGCGGCCTTTTTGAGGGCCCGGGAGATGGCGGCCTCCACCTCGGCGTCGTTCTCGCGCTGGTCGCTGTCCAGACGCCGCACGGCGGACTCGGCGGCATCGGCCAGGTCGTCCAGCAGGTCGTCCAGCGGCCGCTCCGGGTCGCCGGGCAGGCCGACGGCGCGGACCTGGGGGCCAGAGGCGATGCGGCCCCGGCCGTCCATGACTAGGGCGGCGTGGAGGACACCGCTGGAGGCGGCAAGGCGCCGCTCGCGCAGTGGCTCGCCATCCTGGGGAGTGAGGAAGCCGCCATCGATGTAGATGCGTCCGGCGGGGACCTCGTCAATGATCTCAGCCCGACCCGGCGCGAGGCGCACCATGTCGCCGTTCCGAAGAGCTACCGTCTGCGGCACCTGGAGCTCCCGGGCGTAGGCAGCGTGCTCGAGGAGGTGCCGCCGCTCGCCATGGGTTGGTATCGAGATCTGGGGCCGGGCCCAGGCGTACATGTCGGCCAGTTCGTCCCTGCAGGGATGCCCGGACACGTGGATACCCGGGTGCTCCCGGTCGGTGATGAGCCTGACCCCGCGCTCGGCGAGCCGGTTCTGCATGTCCTGGATCGCGATCTCATTTCCGGGGATGACCCGGCTGGAGAAGATCACAGTATCCCCTGCCCCCAGCCGGATGTGGGGATGGGTGGCGTCAGAAATGCGCGAGAGGGCCGCTCTCGGCTCGCCCTGGCTGCCGGTGCACAGCAGGAGGACCTGGTCGGGCGGCAGGTGCGAGGCCTGGGCCTCTGAGATGAAGCCCTGGGAATCCACATCCATGCCCACATGGCGCGCGGCGGCAGCCATCCGGATCATCGAACGCCCCACCAGGCAGATCTTCCGCCCCGCCCTCCGGCCAGCGACGATGGCGGTTTCCATACGTGCCACGTTGGAGGCGAAGCAGGCCACGGCGACCCGACCGGTCTGTGCGGCGATGACCTTGACCAGTTCATCACGGACATCGGCCTCGGACCCCGCACGGCCCTCCACGAAGACATTGGTGGAGTCGCAGATCATGGCCAGGACGCCCTCGTCGCCGAGATGGCGCAGGGTCCCGGTGTCCGTCACCTCGCCCAGCAGGGGGTTGGGGTCGATCTTCCAGTCGCCGGTGTGCAGAACCACCCCCAAAGGCGTACGGATGACCAGGCCATTGGGCTCGGGGATGGAGTGGGTCAGGGTGACCATTTCCACGTCGAAGGGGCCCAGGACCACGCGCCCGCCGAGGGGTACGACATTCAGCTCGACCTCGTCCTCGAGGTTCCGCTCCCGCAGCTTCTCGCGCAGGAGGAAGGCGGTGAAGGGCGTAGCGTAGAGCGGTGCCCGAAGGCGCGGCCAGAGCCAGGCCACGGCGCCGATGTGATCCTCGTGGGCGTGTGTCAGGACGATCCCGAGGATGTCATCGGCATGCGCCTCGATCCAGCTCGGGTCGGGAAGGATGATGTCCACGCCGGGTGTGTCCTGCCCGCCGAAGGTCACGCCCAGGTCCGCCACGATCCAGCGCCGCCGGTCTGCGGGCCCGTAACCGTAGAGGTTGAAGTTCATACCGATCTCGTCAGATCCGCCGAGGGGCAGGAAAACGAGTTCGTCATTGGGTCGCGGGCCTGCCACTTAGCGGACTCCTGAATTGCGGCGATGGATTTCCAGCAGGCCCCGGATGGTCAGGTCGGAGTCAAAATGGTCGATTGCGTCGGTGGCACCCTGGAAGAGGGAGGCCACTCCTCCGGTGGCGACCACAGTCATGGGACGCCCCCACTCAGCCTTGATTCGGGCGATAAGCCCCTCGATGAGGGCGATATAGCCCCAGAAGACGCCGGCCTGCATGGCGCCAACCGTGTCCCTGCCGATCGTCTTCACCGGCCGGCGTATGGCCACCCGGGGCAGCTTGGCGGCTGCGGTGTGCAGGGCCTCCATGGAGAGATTGATACCCGGGGCGATGACACCACCCTCGAAGCCACCATCGGCGGCGACGATGTCGAATGTGGTGGCGGTACCGGAGTCGATGACGATCAGATCCCCGGGAAAGACCGCATGGGCCCCGATGGCGTTGACCAGCCGGTCGGCGCCCGCCTCGGAGGGCTTCTCCAGGCGCACGGGAATGCCGAGGTCGACATTCTCGCCGATGACCAGGGGCTCTACCTTCAGGTAGCGCCGGGCCAGATTGCGCAGGTTGAAGACCGACTGGGGCACGACGCTGGAGATGATGCAGGCGTCCAGCATCTCGAACTTCAATCCGGTCAGGGCGAGGAGTTGGAATAGCCAGGCGGCATACTCGTCCGCCGTCCGGTTGGACTGGGTGGCGGTGCGCCACTGGGCGACCCAATCGCCTCCATCATGCACCGCAAAGAGCGTGTTGGTGTTGCCCTGCTCGATGGCCAGCAGCATCAGTCGTCTCCGAAGAAAACATCACCGGCAGTGATCCGGACCGTCTCGCCCCCGTCCAGGCGCAGGCGCAGGGCGCCGTCGGCGTCCAGGGATTCGGCAATACCCAAGAGGGTCCGGTCGGGAAGCCGGGCCGTGCAGGGACCGCCGAGGCCATCCGCCAGCGCGGTCCAGGCCGCAGCAACCGGGGCGAAGCCTTCCCGCGACCAGACCTGCTGCCAGGCCTCGAAGCGCTCGGCGAGCCGGGCGAGGAAGACGGCGGGGGACGGTGGATGGAAGCCCGGAAGGTCCGCAAGGGCGCTGGCCGGGCGCTCGACCTGGTTCCGGGGCGGTGCAAGGGCCAGGTTGACGCCGATCCCGACCGCCAGCCAAAGGCCGCCGCCCGGCCGTGGCCCGGACTCCAGGAGAATGCCGGCCGC
Source organism: Phenylobacterium deserti (assembly GCA_945874825.1). GTDB lineage: Bacteria > Pseudomonadota > Alphaproteobacteria > Caulobacterales > Caulobacteraceae > Phenylobacterium > Phenylobacterium deserti_D. The sequence continues at coordinate 6,560 of CAMCIK010000053.1, forward strand.
CTTGCCGCCGGCGACATGGAGATCATTGGGCCAGCGGAGCCTCGAGGCGGTGGGGCCAGCCAGGGCGTTGACGGTCTCGCAGAGGGCGACGGCGGCGACGAAGGACAGCTGGGCCGCCTCGGCGGGAAGCTGGTCGATCGGGGTCAGGAGGGTGGCTGCCAGGTTGCCCTCGCCGCCCCGCCAGGGCCGCCCGCGCCGGCCGCGTCCAGACGTCTGCTCGAGGGCGTGGATCCAGACCGGCCCGAAGTCCCCCGCCTCGGCCCGTCGCCGGGCCTCGGCATTGGTCGAGTCAAGGACCGCGTGGCTCTCGATGGGCGGGAGGCTCACCTAGCCCAGGCCGAGCGCGGCAGCCGCCGCTCGGGCGTAACTGTCGATCGCCGGCATCAGGGCCAGCACCACCGGGAAGGTAAGGGCCGCGGCACCAATGGCGATGACACCAGCCTCCACGGGAGGCGTGTCGGTGGGCCCGGGCGCCGGGTCGAGCCACATCACCTTGACCAGGCGCAGGTAGTAGAAGGCGGCGATGACGCTGCCGACCAGGGCCGCCACGGCGGCCCAGAGCAGCATGGGATCACCCGCGTTCACGGCCGCCTTGAAGACATAATACTTCCCCCAGAACCCGGCGAAGGGCGGCAGGCCAAGACCCGAAAGCGCGAAGATGGTCAGGGACAGGCTGAGCCAGGGGCGCTGCTGGAAGAGACCCGCCATATCCTCGAGGGTCTCGAGGGGCCGGCCGTTACGCGACAGGGCCGCAAGGCAGGCAAAGAAGCCCATCACCGACACGCTGTAGAGGGCCATGAAGACCAGCATGGCCTGGATCCCCTCGGCGGTACCCGCCGCAAGGCCAAGGATCGCGTATCCGACGTTGGCAATGGAGGAATAGGCCCACAGGCGCTTCAGGTTGGTCTGGGCCAGGCCCGCCAGGGCCCCCACGGCCACTGAGGCCAGGGCGATCAGGATGAGGACCTGGCGCCACTGGGGAATGGCTTCGGGGAAGGCTTCGGCCAGGACCCGGGCGAAGAGCAGCATGGCGGCCAGCTTCGGCGCCCCGGCGAAGTAGGCCACCACCGGCGTCGGCGCGCCCTCGTAGACATCGGGGGTCCACATGTGGAAGGGCGCGGCCGAGACCTTGAAGGCAAGCCCGCAGATCATGAAGACGAGGCCGAAAAGAACGCCGGTCCCGGCCTGCCCCTGCACCGCAGCTGCAATGGCGTCAAAGCGGATGGAGCCGGAGAAGCCATAGACGAGGGAGGCACCGTAGAGCAGCAGGCCCGAGGACAGGGCACCCAGAACGAAGTATTTCAGGCCGGCCTCCGAGGCCTTGGCGTCATCCCTCTGCAGGGCGGCCAGGACGTACAGGGCCAGGGACTGGAGTTCCACGCCGATGTAGAGGGACAGGAGGTCGCCCGCCCCCGCCATCATCCCCATGCCGAGGGCGGCCAGGAGGATGAGAATTGGGAACTCGAAAAGCCGGATCCCCCGTCTGGCGAACCAGCCCTGTCCAAGGGGGATGGCCACAAGACTGCTGAGATAGATTACCACCTGGGCGAAGACCGAGGCTGCGTCGGCGACCAGGGCCCCCTGGAAGGCCAGGCCCCTGGGACCTGTGACGGCCGCGAAGGCTGCGAAAGCCAGTGCGGCCATGGCCCCAAAGCCGACGACCCTGTCCGGACGCGGCAGGAAGGCGCCTACGACCAGCAGGGCAAGCGCCGCTCCGGCGAGGATGAGCTGGGGCGCAGCGAGGGCGAGGTCAGTGGTGAACATGGCGGTTTCCTTCGACCTCCCTCAGTGACCAACCGCAGTGCGGAAGGCGTCGAGAAGGCCGTCGACCGAACTGGCGGTAACGTTGAAGATGAGGCCAGGCTGGAAGCCCAGCCAGAGGGTTGCGATCACCAGCGGTGCAAAGATCAGAATCTCGCGAAGGTTCATGTCGGTGATCTCGGCGAGGGCCGGGTTGGTCATCTCGCCCAGGACGACCCGCCGGTAGAGGCTGAGGGCGTAGACCGCCGAAAGAATGACGCCCGTCGAGGCCGCGACCGCCGTCCAGGTGGAGCTGAAATAGACGCCGGTCAGGGTCATGATCTCGCCCACGAAGCCCGACGTGCCGGGAAGGCCGACATTGCCCATGGTGAAGAGCAGGAAGACCGCGGCGAAGACCGGCATGCGCTTCACCAGGCCGCCGTAGAAGGCGATCTCACGGGTGTGCATGCGGTCGTAGACGACGCCCACGCAGAGGAAGAGAGCGCCGGAGATGACCCCGTGGCTCAACATCTGGAAGATGGCACCCTGTACGCCGATCACGTCGAAGGAAAAGATACCCATGGTCACGAAGCCCATGTGGGCCACGGAGGAATAGGCGATCAGCTTCTTGATGTCGGTCTGCCGGAAGGCCACCAGCGAGGTGTAGATGATGGCGATGGCCGACAGGGCGAAGACCAGGGGCGCAAAGGCCTGGGAGGCGTCCGGGAACATGGGCAGGCTGAAGCGCAGGAAGCCGTAGCCGCCCATCTTCAGGAGGATACCCGCCAGGATGACCGAGCCCGCGGTGGGTGCCTCGACGTGGGCATCGGGAAGCCAGGTGTGAACCGGCCACATGGGCATCTTCACCGCGAAGGAGGCGAAGAAGGCCAGCCAGAGCCAGGTCTGCATCCAGGGCTCGAACCGGAAGGCCATCAGTTCCGGGATGGAACTGGTGCCGGAGGCGCCGATCATGGCCAGCACGGCGGCCAGCATCAGGACCGAGCCCAGCAGTGTGTAGAGGAAGAACTTGAAGGCGGCGTAGACCCGCCGCTTGCCGCCCCAGATCCCGATGATCAGGAACATGGGGGCCAGGCCGAACTCGAAGAAGACGTAGAAGAGTACCAGGTCGAGGGCGCAGAAGACGCCGATGACCAGGGCCTCCAGCAGCAGGAAGGCGACCATGTAGGAGGTCACCCGGTTTTCCACCGACTTCCAGGACGCCGCGATGCAGATGGGGGTCAGGAAGGCGGTCAGCAGGACAAAGAGGACGGAGATCCCGTCAACGCCCATGCGGTAATGCAGCCCGGCGAACCAGGGGATGTCCTCGACGAACTGGAAGCCGGGGTTCGCATTGTCGAACCGCAGGGTCAGGAGGACGGACAGGCCCAGGGTGACCAGGCTGGTCCCGAAGGCGATCCAGCGGGCCAGGTCATCGCCCTGCGGCGAGGCGGGTCGGCCCCCGCGCAGGGCGAGGATCAGGGCCGCCCCGATCGCGGGCGCGAAGGTGATGAGGGAGAGGATGCCGGTCATGGTCATGCCCTCCTCAAGCGCGCCAGGCCCAGAGGGCGAAGGTCAGGAGACCCGCCACCCCGAGCAGCATGACGAAGGCGTAGTGGTAAAGGTAGCCGGTCTGAAGCTGGCCGGTGCGGCGACCCAGGGCGGCGGAGACAGCGGAAACGCCGTCGGGGCCCAGGCCGTCGATGATCTTCTGGTCCCCGACCTTCCAGAACAGGTCGCCCAGCAGTCGGGCCCCGCGGACGAAGGTGGCCTGGTAGAGTTCGTCGAAGAACCACTTGTTGTAGAGGAAGGACCAGACCGGTCCCTTTCGGGCGGCAAGGCGCGCGCCCATGCCCTCGTTGGCGATATAGACATACCAGGCGGTCGCAAAGCCGATGGCCGACACCACCAGAGGTGCCCAAAGCACCCAGGTCGGGGCGTGGTGGGCGTGCTCGAGCACCTTGTTGGCAGGTCCGTTCACGATGGCGCCGCGCCAGAAGGCGTCTCGACCGTCGCCCACGAACTTGTCCACGAAGACATAGCCAGCGGCCAAGGCACCCACCGACAGGGCCAGGATCGGCGCCAGCATGGACACCGGGCTCTCGTGCGGCTTGTGGGCACCGTGGCCGTGCCCGTGATCCGCGTGGGCGTGGTCATCGTGCGCAAGGGCGACATGGGCATGAGCGTCGGGGACATGGGTATCGGGGGCATGCTCGTCATGGGCATGGGCGTCGGTCCCAGCATGGCCATGCGCGCCCTCCCCGGCCCACTTGGGGGTCCCGTGGAAGGTCATGAAGGCCAGGCGCCAGGAATAGAAGGCGGTCAGGCCCGCCGCCATGAGGCTGACGAGGAAGGCGAAGACGGCAACCCCGCCATGGGTATCGGCGGCAGCCCAGGCCGCCTCGATGATGGTGTCCTTCGAATAGAAGCCGGCGAGGCCAAGGTGAAGGCTGGGAATGCCGAAGCCTGTGATGGCCAGGGTGCCGATGGTCATAACCGCATAGGTCACCGGCAGGTAGCGCCACAGGCCACCCATCCGCCGCATGTCCTGCTCGTGGTGCATGCCGTGGATCACCGAACCGGCACCGAGGAACAGCAGGGCCTTGAAAAAGGCGTGGGTGAACAGGTGGAACATGGCCGCCTGATAGGCGCCCACACCGGCGGCGAAGAACATGTAGCCGAGCTGTGAACAGGTCGAATAGGCGATCACTCGCTTGATGTCGTTCTGGGCCAGGCCGACTGTTGCGGCGAACAGGGCCGTGACTGCGCCAATGACGGTGACAATGTCCCGGGCGACCGGGGCGACCTCGAACAGGGGCGACAGCAGGCAGACCATGTAGACGCCGGCAGTGACCATGGTGGCGGCGTGGATCAGGGCCGAGACGGGCGTCGGGCCCTCCATGGCGTCGGGCAGCCAGGTGTGCAGGAAGAACTGGGCCGACTTGCCCATGGCGCCGATGAAGAGGAGCCCGCAGGCCAGGTCGACGGCCGACCAGTCGTAGCCGATGAACCGCCACTTCGAACCGGCGATCTCGTCGATGTTCGAGAAGACCTCAGCGAACTGGATGGAGCCGAACATCCAGAAGACGGTCATGATGCCGAGGGCGAAGCCAAAGTCTCCCACCCGGTTGACAACGAAGGCCTTGATCGCGGCGGCGTTGGCGCTGTCCTTGTGGTGCCAGAAGCCGATCAGCAGGTAGGAGGCCAGGCCGACCCCTTCCCAGCCGAAGAACAGCTGCATGAAGTCTGCGGCCGTCACCAGGGCCAGCATGGCAAAGGTGAAGAGGGACAGGTAGGCGAAGAAGCGCGGCCGGGCCGGGTCCTCGGCCATGTAGCCCCAGCTGTAGATATGGACGAGGGCCGAAACCGAAGTGACCACCACCAGCATGACGGCCGACAGGCCGTCGAGGCGGATCGACCAGTTGGAGATGAACTCACCCACATGGATGAAGGGGGCAAGGGTCAGGGTAAAGGGCTCCAGGCCGCCCCAGGTCCACTGGGCGAAGACCACCCAGGACAGGACGGCGGAGAGCACCAGCAGGCCGGTGGTCACCGCCTGTGAAGCCAGGGCACCGAGACGGGTGCCGAACAGGCCGGCGATGATGGCTCCGGCCAGCGGCCCGAAGACGATCAGGGGAAGAAGGGCTTGCGCAGTCATCTCTGGAAATCAGCCCTTCATCACGGAGGCATCGTCCACGGCGATGTCCCCGCGGTTACGGAAGAAGGTCACCAGGATTGCCAGGCCGACGGCGGCCTCGGCCGCAGCGACGGTGAGGATGAACATGGCGTAGATCTGCCCAACCACATTGTGCAGGTAGCTCGAGAAGGCGACGAAGTTGATGTTTACCGCCAGCAGGATGAGCTCGACGGACATCAGGATGACGATGATGTTCTTGCGGTTCACGAAGATCCCGAACACGCCGATGGTGAAAAGGATGGCGGCGACCGCCAGATAGTGCGCCAGACCGATGATCATTCCTGGATCCCTTCCCCGGGCTTGACCGAGACGACGCGCATGCCCGTGGCGGGCGTTCGGGCGACCTGGTCGGCAATGACCTGGCGCTTGACCCCCGGCTTATGGCGCAGGGTCAGGACGATGGCCCCGATCATAGCCACCAGCAGGACCAGCCCCGCTGCCTGGAAGAAGTAGACGTAGTCCGTGTAGAGGACCCGGCCGATGGTCTCGGTGTTGGTGACGCCTGCCGCGGACGCCATGGGGCCCGTCGAGCCCGCCGCCTGCCCGCGGTTGGCGATGACCGCCGAGACGGCGATCATCTCGAAGGCGAGGACCCCAGCGACGGCCGCCCCAAGGGGCATGTAGCGGGCAAAGCCCTGCCGCAGGGAGGTGAAGTCCACATCCAGCATCATGACGACGAAAAGGAAAAGCACCGCTACTGCGCCGACGTAGACCACGACCAGCAGCATGGCCAGGAACTCTGCTCCCAGCAGGACGAAGAGCCCCGCTGCCGAGAAGAAGGCCAGGATGAGCAGGAGGACCGAGTGCACGGGGTTGCGGGCTGAAACCACGCCGAAACCCGCCGCGATCGTCACCGCCGACAGCAGATAGAATACGATTGCCTGCAAGGCCACCGGGTTCAGCCCCTCTTCTTGAACCGCCAAGCTCCGGAGGGAGCCGACGGGGTTTTAAGCACGTTCGGAATCGCCAACCGGGTCTACCGGTAGGGCGCGTCCAGCTCTAGGTTCTTGGCGATCTCCCGCTCCCAACGGTCTCCGTTATCGAGCAGGCGTTCCTTGTCGTAGTAGAGTTCCTCGCGGGTCTCGACTGCGAATTCGATGTTCGGACCCTCGACGATGGCGTCTACCGGGCAGGCCTCCTGGCACAGGCCGCAATAGATGCACTTGACCATATCGATGTCGTAGCGGGTCGTCCGGCGGCTGCCGTCCTCGCGGGGCTCGGCCTCGATGGTGATGGCCTGGGCCGGGCAGATGGCCTCGCACAGCTTGCAGGCGATGCAGCGCTCCTCCCCGCTGGGATAGCGCCGCAGGGCATGCTCGCCACGGAACCGGGGGGACTGCGGGCCCCGCTCATAGGGATAGATCACCGTAGCCTTGGGGCGGGCCATGTAGACCAGGGCCATGCCGAAGGCGCCGACGAAATCAGCGAGGGCCGCGCCCCGGACCACCTGGGAAATGCGATTGAACATGCCGTCCTACTTTCCCTTGCACTCGTAGCCCGACATACGGCGTTCATTGCCGTCTGGCCGGAGCACCAAATCCTTGCCCTGGCTGCGGCACTCCTCCCGCGCCAGGCGCAGGGTGTCGTAGGTTGCCACGTCACCGTTGGGAGTCGACGCGCAGGCGGAGGCCAGGAGCCCTGCAGCCGACAGGCAGATCACCAGGGCGAGCCTCATGCGACACCCTGTCCAAAGACACGCCAGCCGGCGACGAGGATCACCGCCACCAGGGAGATGGGCAGGAAGACCTTCCAGCCCAGCCGCATGAGCTGGTCATAGCGGTAGCGGGGCACGATGGCCTTCACCATGGCGAACAGGAAGAAGAAGATGATGATCTTCAGGAACAGCCACATGAAGCCGTAGAAGCTCTGCGCCGTGGGTGACCACTCGCGAACGAAGGCCAGGTCAACCGGTGCCTGCCATCCCCCGAAGAACAGGATCGAGATCATGGCGCACATCAGGACGATGTTCGCCAGTTCGCCGATCATGAACAGCAGGAAGGGCGAGGAGG
>CAMCIK010000054.1 GCA_945874825.1 Phenylobacterium deserti
GGCTCCTGCCTGGCGTGGGCCCGGTTATGGCGCGGGACCTTGAACGGGCGGGCTTCGAGTGGATCGGCCAGATCGCCCGAGCCGAGCCGAAGGCGCTGGCGGCCCGCTTTGGCGATTTCGGCCTGCGCCTTCACGCCATGGCCCATGGCCGCGACTCCCGGGGCGTCGATCCGGGCCAGGTGCGCAAGTCCATCAGCGCGGAGACCACATTCGAGGCTGACCTTAGCGATCCGGTGGATCTCGACGGCCAGCTGGTGCACCTGGCGGAGAGGGTGGCCAGGCAGGCACGGGCTGCAGGCCAGGCCGGCAGGGTCGCCACCCTCAAGCTGAAGGACCCTGAATTCCGCATACTGACCCGACGCCGAACCCTGGTGTCCCCGACCCAGACTGCACGGACCCTGATCGCCGCCGCCCGCGATCTCCTCGCCTTGGAACTGGCGTCCGGCCCCCCACGGAGGGCTTTTCGGCTGATCGGCGTGGGCCTCTCCGACCTTTCAGCACCTACCGGTGCAGGCAGCGACCTCTTTGGCGAGGACGATGCAAGATCCCTGGCTGCGGAACGCGCGGCGGACTCGATCCGGGCGCGATTCGGGCCCGCGATCCTGAACCCCGCCCGAAGTCTGGAACGCAAGCCGCGACCGTGAAAGGACCGCCCTGCGCAGGTCCATTGGCCGAGGGAAGTGTGGAAAACTGAGGCGCCAGGTCCGCGAGCCGCGCGGCGGTGGCGCCTTGCCCCTTTCATTCCTGAGGGGTTGGCATATCTAATCGAACGCTGAGGGGCGCCGTCGGGCGGCGTCCGAGGAGTGGACTTGGATGGCCGAACGCAAGCAGGGGGATCAAGGGACGGGCGATCGCTCTGCGGTGATCACCCAGACCAAGACCCGAACCCAGCGGCCGTCAATGTACCGGGTGCTGATCCTGAACGACGACTACACGCCCATGGAGTTCGTGGTCTACGTTCTGGAGCAGTATTTCCACAAGTCGCGGGAGGAGGCCACGCAGATCATGCTGCACGTCCACCAGACGGGCGTCGGAGTCTGTGGGGTCTACACCTACGAAGTTGCAGAAACCAAGGTGGCGCAGGTGATCGACACCGCGCGCCGCCATCAGCACCCCCTCCAGTGCACAATGGAAAAGGACTAGCGACCGTGCCGTCATTCTCGCGCCAGCTCGAAGAGTCCCTGCATAGGGCCGTGGCCCTGGCCAACCAGCGTAGCCACGAATATGCCACGCTTGAGCACCTGCTTCTGTCGCTCACAGAGGACGAGGACTCCATCGGGGTCATGAAGGCCTGCGACGTCGATCTTGGCGTGCTCAAGACGACGCTCACCAACTATGTGGACAATGAGCTCAAGTCCCTGGTGGTCGATGACGGCGAGGACGCCAAGCCCACGCCGAGCTTCCAGAGGGTGATTCAGCGGGCCGTAATCCACGTCCAGTCATCCGGGCGCGAGGACGTGACCGGCGCCAACGTGCTGGTCGCCATCTTCTCGGAGCGGGAAAGCCACGCCGCCTATTTCCTGCAGGAGCAGGACATGACCCGGTATGACGCGGTGAACTACATTGCGCACGGCATCGCAAAGAAGGCGGGCGCCAACGAGGCCAAGCCGGTCAAGGGTTCGGAAGACGAGGAAAAGGCCGCCGTCAAGACGGGGGGAGAAGCCCTCGACGCCTACTGCGTGAACCTCAACGAGAAGGCCAAGCAGGGCAAGGTTGACCCCTTGATCGGACGCTCCGCAGAGGTCGAGCGGTGCATCCAGATCCTGTGCCGCCGGACCAAGAACAATCCTCTCCTGGTGGGGGATCCCGGCGTCGGCAAGACCGCCATCGCCGAGGGCCTGGCCCGCAAGATCATCAACAAGCAGGTGCCAGAGGTCCTGGCCGGCTCGACCATCTTCTCCCTCGACATGGGTTCCCTGCTGGCGGGCACCCGCTATCGCGGCGACTTCGAAGAGCGGGTGAAGCAGGTGGTCAAGGAACTGGAAAACCACCCCGACGCCATCCTGTTCATCGACGAGATCCACACGGTGATCGGCGCCGGCGCCACCTCAGGCGGCGCCATGGACGCCTCGAACCTGCTGAAGCCGGCTCTGGCTTCGGGCTCCCTGCGCTGCATGGGCTCGACCACCTACAAGGAGTTCCGTCAGCACTTCGAGAAGGACCGTGCCCTTGTCCGCCGGTTCCAGAAGATCGACGTCAACGAGCCAACGATCGAGGACACCATCAAGATCCTCAAGGGGCTGAAGACCTACTACGAGGAGTTCCACAAGCTTCGCTACACCAACGATGCTATCAAGGCGGCAGTGGAGCTGTCTGCGCGCTACATTTCGGACCGCAAGCTGCCTGACAAGGCCATCGATATCATCGACGAGGCAGGCGCCGGCCAGATGTTGCTGCCCGAGAGCCGTCGCAAGAAGGTGATCGGCCTCAAGGAAGTCGAGGCCGTCGTGGCCAAGATCGCCCGTATCCCGCCCAAGTCTGTTTCCAAGTCCGATACCGAGGCCCTGCTCCAGCTGGAGACCGACCTGAAGCGTGCGGTCTACGGCCAGGAAGATGCCATCGAGCAGCTTTCGGCCGCCATGAAGATGGCCCGGGCCGGCCTGCGCGACCCCAGCAAGCCAATCGGCTGCTACCTGTTCTCGGGCCCAACCGGCACGGGCAAGACCGAAACGGCGCGCCAGCTGTCCTCGACCCTCGGGATCGAACTCCTGCGGTTCGACATGAGCGAGTACATGGAGCGACACACGGTCAGCCGGCTGATCGGGGCGCCTCCCGGCTATGTCGGCTTCGACCAGGGTGGACTGCTGACCGACGCCGTCGACCAGCATCCGCACTGCGTGGTCCTCCTGGACGAGATCGAGAAGGCCCACCCGGACGTCTTCAACATCCTGCTCCAGGTCATGGACCATGGCGTGCTGACGGATGCCAACGGCAAGAAGGTCGATTTCCGGAACGTGGTCCTGATCATGACCACCAATGCTGGCGCCTCGGACGCCCAGCGCAACGCCATCGGATTTGGCCGCGGCAAACAGGAGGACGAGGTTGATGAGGCCCTGAAGCGGCTCTTCACCCCCGAGTTCCGCAACCGCCTCGATGCAGTCGTCCAGTTCCGCCCGCTCACGCCGGAGGTCATCCGCCAGGTCGTGATCAAGTTTGTCATGCAGCTGGAAGGCCAGCTGGCCGACCGGAACGTGACGATCGAGACCACGGACGAAGCGGCGGATTGGCTGGCCAAGAACGGCTTCGACGAACTCTACGGTGCCCGGCCCCTCGGCCGCGTCATTCAGGAGCACATCAAGAAGCCCCTGGCCGACGAGATCCTGTTCGGGCGGCTTGTCCGCGGCGGACACGTCAAGGTGGTCCTGCGCGACGGCAAGCTGGGGTTCGATATCGAGGGCGAGAAGCGCGAGCCCGGCGCGCCGGTCATCGAGGCGCCCCGCAAGGGTCGCTCACCGGCGCCGGAACTGGCGGACTGATCCGCCAGCGAGCGCCGGTCAGCTGATCTTGGCGGCGATGAGACGGGCGAGCTCGGCGAGCTCGTCCGGGTTCGCCATGCCACCGGCCGCATGACGGCCGAGGGGCGTGGCCTCCCACCTGGGGATGATGTGGAAATGCAGGTGGTAGACGGTCTGCCCCGCGGGCGCGCCATTGAACTGGGTCACGACCAGGCCATCCGGGGAGAGGGCCGCGCGCACGGCCCGGGCCACGCGCTGGACCGCCAGGATCAGGGGCACCAGCCGGGCGGGATCTTCCTCCAGCAGGTTGCGGGCGTCGGAATGCTTGGGGATTACCAGGGTGTGGCCCCGGCTTTGGGGGAAGACGTCCATGAAGGCGAAGGCGTGCTCATCCTCGAATACCCGGGCGCAGGGCGCGTCGCCCCGCAGAATCTTCGCGAAGATGTTGGCCGGATCGTAGGCACCCTCGAGGCTCATGTCGGTCTCCCCTGTCTGACGGCCGCTGGATAGCACGGGCGGGGTCAGGCGTCTCCCGACTGGCGGAAGGGGGAATAGGCCTCGGAGAGCCACTCCATCTCTTCTTCCACGGCCTGCATCTCCCGTCGCAGATAGTCCTCCACGGGCCCGCGCAGGGCGGGGTCGGCGATGAAGTGGGCCGAGTGCACCGGCGCCGGCAGGTAGCCCCTGGCGATCTTGTGCTGCCCCTGGGCACCAGCCTCGACCCGGGCCAGGCCTCGGCCGATCGCCCACTCGATGGCCTGGTAATAGCAGAGCTCAAAATGCAGGAAGGGTACGTCCTCGACGCAGCCCCAGTTGCGGCCGAAGAGGCAGTCACCGCCGATGAGGTTCAGGGCGCCGGCGATCCACCGGCCCTCTCGCCGGGCCATGATCAGCAGTACCCGGTCGGCCATCCGCTCACTCAGGAGAGAAAAGAAGAGGCGGTTGAGATAGGGCCGACCCCACTTCCGCGATCCCGTGTCCACATAGAAGCGGTGGAAGGCGTCCCAGTGCTCCTCGGTCAGGTCCCCGCCCGTCAGGCAGAGGATCTCCAGCCCCTGGATCGCGTCGCGCCGCTCCCGCCGGATGGTCTTGCGCCGGCCTGAGGACAGGTCGGCGAGGAAGTCATCGAAGGTCGCATAGCCGCGGTTGAGCCAGTGGTACTGCTGGCCCTCGCGCAGGGCCATGCCCGCCTCGCCCAGCCAGGTCCACTCGTCGCGGTTTGGAAAGTTCACATGCAGGCCGGAAGCGCCGTACCGCTCGCAGACGGTCAGGGCACCGCCCAGGAGCGCTTTCCGGCCAAGGTCGGGATCCACGTCCGGACGAACCAGCAGGCGCGGTCCTGTAGCCGGCGTGAAGGGGGCTGCGGACAGGAGCTTGGGATAGTACCGGCCGCCGGCCCGCTCGTAGGCGTCGGCCCAGGCCTGATCGAAGATGTATTCCCCCTGGCTGTGGCCCTTGAGGTAGAGGGGCATGACGGCAGCCACCCGCCCAGCTTCGTCCTCGACGGCCAGGTGCTGCGGCCCCCAACCCTGGGACTCCACGGCGCACCCAGCCTCTTCAACACAGTCGAGAAAATCGAAGCAGATGAAGGGGTTGAAAGGTTGGTCCTCACGCACGGCACAGGCGTCCCAGTCCGCCCTGCCAATCTCGGCGATGCGGCGGCTGATGCGCACCGCGGGCTTCAGGGTCACGCCTGGAAACCCTCGAAGATGATGTTGTCGCAATGGGGCCGCGCCGCCTCTGCCTGTTCGGGGGTGCGTGCCGTCCAGGCGACGATGGGCATTCCCGCCTTTCGATGCGCCGCCACCTCGGGCCGGGCGACGGTGTCCAGGCTCATGGCCAGGAAGTGCGGCCGGGCGGTGGAGACGTGTTCCAGACGTGCGAAGGCCTTGCGCTGCTCGGGCGAGATGTGGGTTGACTCGTCGTTCCAGCGATAGCTGTCCAGGCCCCGCAGAACCCCTGGGAACCGGTCCGCAAACCAGGCATGGCTATAGGGATTGAAGCCGATCACGCAGGTAGGCCCGGCATGATCGATGAGAATCTCGTGGACCCTTTGCTCAAGCGGGCCGACCTCACCAAACGGGGTCTTGAGCTCCACGTGCACCATGGCCCGGTGACCGATGACGGCCATGGCCTCCAGCAGGGTCGGTATGGTCTCGTCCGTGCCCCCCAGGGTCATCTGCCCCAGATCCGCTGCGGTATGGTCGCGAACGCGACCCTCTCGTCCGGTCATCCGCCTGAGGGTGTTGTCATGGAAGACGACCGCCTCGCCATCCGCCGTGAGATGGACATCAAGCTCAATGCCATAGCCCGCCTGGCAGGCGGCGTGGAAGGCGGCAAGGGAATTCTCCGGCGCGCCCTCCGGGCTCCAGAGCCCGCGATGGGCGATGGCGGGATGGAACAGGAGGTCCCAGGCCTCTCCGAACAGCGTCTTCATCTGAGCTCCACCACCGCGTCGACCTCGACCGCGAAGTTCAACGGCAGCCGATAGACCCCCACCGCCGAACGCGCGTGGCGACCCGTATCGCCGAAGGCCAGGACCATAAGGTCTGAAGCGCCGTTCACGACCTTGGGGATGTCGAAGAAGTCCGGTCCGGCCTGGACGAAGCCCCCCAGCTTGACCACCCGGACCACCCGGTCGAGGTCGCCGTCGCAGGCGGCCTTCATCTGGGCGATCAGGTTGATCCCGCAGAGCCGGGCAGCGCCCTGCGCGGCATCCAGGTCGACGTCGGCACCAACCACGCCCTTGATCCCGCCTGAGGCGTCGAGGGAAACCTGGCCCGAGATGTGGACCAGGGAACCGCTCCGGACGAAGGGCACATAGTTTGCGACGGGCGCGACAGGGACCGGAAGGGTGACGCCGGCGGCGGCAAGGCGGGATTCAACTTCGGACATGTTTCGAGACTATCCCCTGGGAAGGTCGCCGGACAGGGCCAACCTGATCAAATTCAGCTCTGCGGTGGCGTGTTCCCACCCTTCAGGACCTTCTGGGCCTCATCGGACCGGGCGGCGTCGTCCGGGCAGACATCCCCCATTCGCCGGGCTGTGGTTGTGGCGGTCCCAGACAGGGGAATCCCCGCGATCTTCGTCGAAAGGGAGAGCTTCAGCCGGAAGGTCTCCGGCGAGTAACCGCCATTCGCCGTGACATCCGCGACCTGGCCTTCCTTGGTGGTGCAGCTACCCTTCAGGAGGATCTTGCCCTCCCCGACTTTCCGGGAGGGATAGGTGCAGGCGTAATGCCGGTTGGACGGCGAGGTCATGAACTTGTTGATCTCGGAAGCCACCAGGCAGCGTCGCTCGACCTTCTTCTGGGTGATCACCACGTTGAAGACGTTGGTCAGTTCCCAATAGCCCGGACGCGGCCGGCCCACGCTGTCCGCCCAGGCCGGGGGGGCCACCAGGACGAGGGCCGGGAGGGCTGCGGCAAGCGCCATCCGCTTCAGTTCCATTGCCTCTGTCCTCTACTGCGCCATCGGATACAGGCCCCGTGGCTGGCCTTGCCCGGTCACCGGCTGTAAACCACGCCCAGACATGGGGTGTCGATTGCCTGATTCCGACCCGACCGCGCCAGACGGCTCACCCTCCACCGGGGGCCTTGAACTGACCGTCGTTGTCCCGACGTTCAATGAGCGGGCCAATGTGCGCAGGCTCATCAGCCTCGTCGAGGCCGCCCTGGGTGACATCCGCTGGCAGGTCATCTTTGTCGATGACAACTCGCCCGACGGGACGGCCGCCGAGGTCAAGGCCGTCGCCGCGGTGGATACCCGGGTCCAGTGCCTGCACCGGGTCGGACGCCGGGGCCTCGCCGGCGCAGTAATCGAGGGAGTCATGGCCAGCGCCGCGCCTTTCGTGGCGGTCATGGACGGCGACCTCCAGCACGATGAGAGCCTTCTGCCGGACATGCTCCGGGCGCTACGCGACGGCGGCGCAGACCTGGCCGTCGGCAGTCGATACTGCGGCGACGCCGGCGCCGATGCGTCCGCGCTTGGCGCACGGCGCGAGGCCGGCAGCCGCCTTGCCAACTGGCTTGGACGCCAGGTGCTCAAGGCCGACCTGACCGACCCGATGAGCGGCTTCTTCATGGTCCGGCGCTCGGCAGTGGAGGCCGTCGCACCCCGACTTTCGACCTCGGGCTTCAAGGTCCTGTTCGACATCGTGGCCTCGCAGAAGACGCCGCTGAAGATCGTCGAGCTGCCCTACACCTTCCGGGCCCGGGAGGCCGGGGACTCCAAACTCGATAACGGCGTGGTGGTCCAGTACCTGGGGCTCCTGGTCGCAAAGCTCAGCCGGGACGTCATCTCACCCCGCTTCCTGATGTTCGCCATGGTCGGTGCCAGTGGTGTGGTTGTGCACCTGCTCATCCTCCGCAGCCTTCTGCCCCTGGGCTTTTCCTGGGCCCAGACCCTGGCCGCCCTGGGCGCCATGACCTCCAACTACCTGATCAACAATGCTGTCACCTATCGGGATCGCCGACTGAAGGGCGTGAAGCTCGTCGCCGGCTACATCAAGTTCTGTGTGCTCTGCAGTGTGCCCCTGGCGGCCAACGTGGCCGTCGCCACGGTGGTCTTCGAGCGCGGACCCGCCTGGTGGGTCGCGGGCCTGGCCGGTGCTGTCGTCGCCGCCGCCTGGAACTATGTGACCACCTCGCGGGCGGTCTGGTGAGGCTGGATGCCAGCCGCGGCCTTTGGCTGCTGGTCCTGGGGCTCACGGTCTTGCGGCTGTGGGCCGCGGCGACAATCCCCCTGACCGAGGACGAGGCCTACTACCGCCTCTGGTCCCAGCACCTTCACCTCGGCTATTACGACCACCCGCCGATGATCGCCTGGTGGATCCGGCTGGGGACGACCCTGGCCGGCGACACCCCGTTGGGCGTGCGCCTCCTGCCCGTCCTGGGCGCCGCAGCGACGACCTTGCTGACGGCGGACCTGGCCCGGCGCCTGGGTGCCAGCGCCCGCATCGCCCTGGTTGCAGCCCTGGCCTACAACGCCATGCTGACCATTGGTGCCGGGGGCATTCTGGCCACGCCGGACGCCCCGGCCATACTGTTCTGGGCGGCGACCCTGTCGGTGCTGGGCCGGATCGGGGCGGGGGGAAGCCCGCGCCTTTGGCTGCTGGCCGGATTGATGGCGGGCCTGGCCTGTATCTCCAAATACTCGGCCCTCTTCCTGGCACCGGGCATCTTCCTGTGGCTGGTCAGTTCCCCGGAGGGACGCAGGCGCCTGCTGACGCCCTGGCCCTGGACAGCTGTGGCCGTGGCCGGCGCAGTCTTCGCCACCAACCTGGCCTGGAATGCAACGAACCACTGGCTGACCTTCGAGAAGCAGTTCGGACGGGTCGAGCCCTCTCAGTTCCGGCCAGAATACCTTGGCGAGCTCCTCTCGACACAGTTCGCCCTGCTCAATCCGTTCATCGCGGTTCTGGCCGGTGCCGGAATCTGGGCCGCTATCCGGCGCCGCGGACAGGCAGGCGGGATGGACCTTTCCCTGCCCCTGCTGGCCGCCCTGCCCTTCGGCCTCTACCTGGCCCTTCACGCCCTGCACGACCGCGTGCAGGCGCACTGGCCGGCGACGATCTTCGCCGCCTTCGCCCTGGCCGCCGCCGCTGCGGTCGAGGCCCGACCGAGGGGATGGCGGCCTCGCACCCTGGCCACGGGGCTTGTCTTCGGTGCCGTCGCCATGGCCGGAACCCTGGCCTGGGTGGGGCTGCAGGGACCGCCCCTCAATCGACGGACAGACCCTCTGCTGCCCATCCGCGGCTGGCCGGAATTCGCCGGACAGGTGGAGGCGGCCCGGGTCAAGGCCGGCGCAGAGTGGGTCGGCGTCGCCCACTACGGCGCCCTGTCCCAGTTGTCGGCCACCGGGCGGATCCAGGCGCCCCTGGTTCACCTGATCGAGCGAGAGCGCTGGCCGGACGCCGCCCCGGCGCCCGTCGAGCGCCCGGGCCTGGTCCTGGACAAGAGCCGTCGCCTGTCCCTGGCCGACCTGCAGGCCTGCTTCCGGACGGTGACCCCCGCCGGAGAACTCGTCCGAGGCCTCCCAACCAGCCGGGTCGACCGCTATCCCCTCTTCCGGGTCGAGGGGCCGGTTCCCGACCTGCTCGCCCGGGGCTGCCCGGACGAACTGGGCAAGAACCGACGCCGCTGAGCCCTACCGGCCGGTGAAGTCGGCCGGGCGCTTCTCGAGGAAGGAGACCATGCCTTCGCGGAAGTCGCGGGTGCGGATCAGCTGCAGGAACTGCAGGTAGACGTGGTGCACGTGGTCATTGAAGGTCTCGTTCAGGCCCATGCGCATCAGGCGCTTGGCCGACTGAACCGCCAGGGGCGCGTTGCTGGCGATCTCGAGGGCCATGGCCCGGGCGGCGGTATAGATCTCCTCGTCCGGGACCACGACGTTGGTCAGGCCCAGCTCGAGGGACTCCTCGGCAGAGAGGGTTCTGCCGGTAAAGATCAGTTCGGCGGCCTTGGCCCAGCCCAGGAGGCGCGGCAGGATCCAGGTGCCACCGGACTCCGGCACAACGCCCCGCTTCACGAAGGCCGCCGCCATCTTGGCGCTGCGGGCCATGATGCGGATGTCGCAGCCCATGGCGGTGTCCATGCCGTAGCCTGCCGCAGAGCCGTTCAGGGCGCAGATGGTCGGCTTGTCCATGGCGAAGAGGACGGTCGGCGGGGTGTTGCGCAGGTCCAGGTTGACCGAGACGTCCTGGCTGGAGGGATCAGAGCCTATGCCCGTCCCGGTGGTGGCACCGACCAGGTCTAGCCCAGCGCAGAAGGCCTTGCCTGTCCCGGTCAACACGACCACCCGGACCTCAGGGTCCTCGTTGGCCTGGACCAGCAGGGCGGTCAGCTGGTTCAGCATGGGCCCCGAGATGGTGTTCAGCCGCTCGGGCCGGTTCAGGGTGAGGGTCGCAATGCCCTCGGAGACCTCATAGAGGACCTCGTCGGTCCGCTCCTGGGTGTCGCTCATGGGTTTCCTCCGTCGTCTTGTTGTCTGTTACCTAAGGGCGCCGGCGGGGCGCGGGCAACCGCCTCAGCGGCGCCCCACCGAAACATAGGTCGGTTGGTCGATGGCGATCTGGTCCTCGATCCCTGCCTTGAGGGCAGTGAGCAGCCCCGGGGTGGCCACATTCATCTCGCCCCGGCGCAGGCGTTCGCAGAGCTCGGCGTTCAGGGTCCCAAGGTCCGCCTCCATCCCCAGAAGGGCGGACAGGCGCGACCGGGCGGCGGCCTCGGCTGCGGGCCCCTGGATCAGCTCGCGCTTCACGGCGTTGAGGGCGTTGACCGCCACCCGGGACAGGAAGGCGTCCCGGGGATTGAGCTGGGGACGGATCGACTCCACCCAGCCCGCCACCGCCTCGATGAGTTCGTCCGCCCGGGGATGCTCGATCACAGGCCCGCCTCCAGAAGGTTCACAAGGTCGATCTCGGTCTCGGAGACCCGACGGCCGATCATCGGTCGCTCGACCGAGTTTGTCGCGCCCGTCGCATAGCTGGAATACATCATCAGGCACATGATCCCCCACTTGAGGGACCCCAGGGCCTGCCAGAAGAGGACCCGGGACAGGGGGATCTCCGCACCGCCTGCCTCGATGTAGCCCTCCAGCAGGTCCTGATAGTCGCCGAAGCCGCCCACTGGCCTGTCGGACCGGCCGAACCGCCAGGAATTGACGCACAGCCAGCCCAGGTCCTCGGCCGGGTCGCCCACGTGGGCGAGCTCCCAGTCGAGGACGGCAGCCACTCCGTGATCGGGGTCGAACATCATGTTCCCGTTCCGGAAGTCTCCGTGCAGCGCGACGTTCGGCATGGGCGGGGGCAGGTTCCGGCGCAGGTGTTGAAGGGCCAGTTCCAGGATCGGCCGCTCCGCGCCGGACGCGCGGTAGATGGCCTCATAGCGGTCCAGCTCGCCCTGGGCATCGGCGGTCGTCAGGGTTGCTGCGCCGGTGGGAATGGTGTGGATCCGGGCGAGGATCTGGCCGCACTGGCGGGCGAGGTGCGGGCGCACCCCGTCGAATCTCGGGTCGGCGACGATCTTGCGCCCGAGGGTCTCCCCGGCCACGAAGCCGGTGATGTGTCCCTCGCCCACTCCATCCTCCGGCTCGCAAAGGCGCACCAGGGGCGCGACCGGGGCGCCGGCATGCCCTGCAGCCTCGATGAGCGCCGCCTCCGCCGCCATGGACGCGGACCGGGAGGTCTCCGGGTCCAGCGGCACTGCCCTGCGGCGAAGGATCAGGGGACGCGGCTCACCTGCGCCAATCAGGTTGAAGGCCCAGGTCTCCATGCTGGCCCCGCCCGTGAGGCGCTGGGCCTTCTCGACCCCGGTTCCGCCGAGTTTCGGCGCCAGGGCGGCGAGGGCTGAGGGAATATCGACTTCCATGACGTAGGGGCGCCTCAGGAGAGTTGCGGACTTGACGATCTGCCCGCCCAAGGATGGGCTTGTAAATCGCCAACATCAATCGACACGGCGCAAGACCGGCTGACCGAAGGGAAACGTCATGGACTTCAACCTGCCCCCCGAACTCGTTGCTTACCTTGGGGAACTCGACGAATTCATCGAGCGCGTGATCAAGCCGCTCGAGCGCAAGGACGACAATATCCGGTTCTTTGACCATCGCCGGGAATGGGCGCGGACCGACTGGGACCGTGGCGGCCTTCCGCGCCATGAGTGGGAGGACCTACTGGGCCAGGCCCGCAAGCTCGCCGATGAAGCCGGGCACCTGCGCTTCGCCTGGCCCACCGAGATGGGCGGCAAGGGCGGGACCAACCTGGCCATGGCCGTGATCCGCGAGCACCTGGCCGCCAAGGGCCTGGGCCTGCACAACGACCTCCAGAACGAGCACTCGATCGTCGGGAACAACCCCTTCATCCTGATGTTCAAGGAGTTCGCCACCAACGCCCAGTACGAGGCATACGCCGACCTCCTGCTGAACGGGAAGATGCGCACCATCTTCGGCCTGACCGAGCCCCTTCACGGCTCGGACGCCACCCACATGGAGACCCGCGCCGTCCCCCAGGAAAAGGACGGCAAGGCCGGCTGGCTGATCAATGGCGAGAAGATGTGGTCCACGGGCATGCACGTGGCCACCCACTGCATGGTCTTCGCCCGGACCAGCGGCAATGACGGCGACGCCACCGGCATAACCTGCTTCATCGTGCCGGCCGATGCCCCCGGCGTGAAGGTCGAGGAGTACCTCTGGACCTTCAACATGCCCACCGACCACCCGCGGGTCAGCTTCACCGACGTCTGGATCCCCGAGGACAGCTACTGGGGCGTGGTCGACCGCGGCCTGGGCCTGGGTCAGAGCTTTGTGCACCAGAACCGGATCCGGCAGGCGGCCTCGTCCCTTGGCGCGGCGGTCTACTGCATCGAGGAGAGCGTCAAGTACGCCCGGATGCGCAAGCCCTTTGGCAAGCCCCTGTCGGACAACCAGGCCATCCAGTGGCCCCTGGTCGAACTGGCGACCCAGGCCGAGATGCTGCGCCTCCTGATCCGCAAGACCGCCTGGCAGATGGACCAGATGGAGCACAAGGCCGTGGAGCGCGAACTCTCGGACAAGGTCTCCATGTGCAACTACTGGGGCAACCGCCTGGTCTGCGAGGCCGCCGACCGGGCCATGCAGGTGCATGGCGGGATCGGCTATTCGCGCCACAAGCCCTTCGAGCACATCTACCGGCACCACCGCCGCTACCGGATCACCGAGGGCTCGGAGGAGATCCAGATGCGCAAGGTGGCGGCCTTCCTGTTCGGCTACATGGGGCCACGCCGGAAGGAGTTCGCCGACCTGACCTGGGACGACGTCGACTACCGCAACCAGAGGTAGGCCGGGCGCGATGGCTTCAGGGGGAAGGCGGCGAGCCCGTTGACCCCCTCCGGCCCGCTGCGCGGTCCACCTCCCCCTTGGGGGAGGAATTACCCCTCTAATTGCTCCCCCAAGGGGGAGCTCCGGGCAAAGCCCGGTGAGGGGGTCAACGGCCTCCGCTGCACGCGCTTAGTGCGAGACGACGTTCATTGACCTAGGGTTATCGAGGTTAGGGGATCAGGTTCCCCCTCCACCTGAAGACGCCCGCCTTCGGCATGCCGGGATGGGCAACGCTTTCAGGTTGCCGATGACAGTATGCCAAGGCTTGTCGAGTACCGTCGTGTTTTCGAAAGGGCGCAGCGATGACCGTTGAG
>CAMCIK010000055.1 GCA_945874825.1 Phenylobacterium deserti
CTCGAGGCCGGCCTTGTCGCCGCCGAGCGGGCACTCCGGCCCGGCGGACGCCTGGCCGTGGTCACCTTCCATTCCCTCGAGGACCGGATCGTGAAGGGGTTCCTGGGCCCGCGCTCTGGCCGTACGCCGGGTACCTCGCGGCATGCTCCCGAAGCGCCGCGGGGCGCCGACCCCAGCTTTGCCCTGCTGTCAGTCCGATCGACGGCGCCCGGCAATGCGGAGGCCGCGGCCAATCCGCGTGCGCGCTCGGCGCGCCTGCGAGCCGCTGAGCGCACGCCGGCCCCCGTCTGGAGGGTCGCGGCATGAGTTTCCTGGATCGCCGCCTCCTGGGCTTCCGGGCCATCGACGTCCTTCTCTTCCTGGTCCTGGTCGGCCTCATCCTCGGTGTCTACCTCGCCAAGACCCTCGCGGGGCGCGAGCGGGGCCAGATCGCCACGGTAGAGCGGAAGATCGCCCAGGAGCGTGACCGGATCGTCCTGCTCGAGGCTGAGGTCGCCCACCTGGAGCGCCCCGAGCGGCTTGCCGCCATGGCCCGCGCCTACGGCGGTCTCGCCCCAGCCGCCTCTGGACATGAGATTCCCCCGGAGAGGCTCGCTGAGGCCCTTCAGTCTCCCCTGTCTACTGTCCCCGCTGCCGCCGCAGCCGTGGCTGTGCAGCCCCTTCCGGCGGAGACCGAGACTTCCTCCGTGGCTGAGGACGAGCCTGCCGCTGCCCCCGCCCTCACCCCCGCCCCGGCCCCGGAACCCAAGCCATGAGCCTAATCCATACGGGACTCGCGACGCCGGGCTGGCGCTGGATCAAGGACAGGCTCTGGAGTCTGGAGCGGGCCTTTGAGAAGACCCGCGCCTCCGGTCGAGCCGAGGATGACACCCGAATCCGGATCCTGGTGGTCCTGGCGCTCCTCGTTGTGGGGTTCGCCTCCCTGGCCGTTGGAGCCACCCGTCGTGCCCTGATCCAGGGTCCCGACGGCACCAGCCTGACCGCCGGCGGTGCAGGCCCGGGGCGGGCACCCCTGGTGGACCGGCGCGGGTCACTGCTCGCGGCTGACCTGCCCTTTTTCACCCTCTACCTCGATCCACACGACGTCTGGGACAAGGCGGAGGTCCGTCGGGGCCTGATCGCCACCCTGCCGGGCCTGCCGGTCGCGCGCATCGACAAGGCTTTGAACGGGTCGCGCCGGACCTTCCTCGCCGGGCCGCTCTCACCCCGAGACCGGGACCGCATCCATGACCTCGGCCTTCCTGGCCTGTCCTTTGAGCGCGAGCCCCGTCGGGTCTATCCCCTAGGGGATTCCGCGGCCCACCTGATCGGCTTCTCAGACACCGGCGGCGAGGGCCTGGCTGGCGCCGAAGGAGCCTTCAACAGCCGGGTCCGTGCGGGAGCCGGCGACCAGCAGACAACCTCCCTGTCCATCGACGTCCGCGTCCAGGCGGCCCTCGACGAGGAGCTGAACGCTGCGGCGACGCGCCTGCAGGCCAAGGGTGCCGTTGGCCTGATCACCAATGTCCAGACCGGCGAGGTCCTGGCCATGTCCTCCTGGCCGAACTTCGATCCGAACCATGCGGGAACGTCCTCTCCGGACCAGCTTCGCAACCGGGCGGTGGCCTCGGTCTACGAGATGGGCTCGACCTTCAAGGTCTTCACCCTGGCCATTGGCCTTGATACCCAACGGATCACGCAGAACACCGTCCTCAGCACGACCCAGGGCGTGAAGCTGGGATCCCGCGTGATCCGCGACCTGCACGCTGTAGACCACGACATGACCGCCAGGGACGTTTTCCTGAAGTCGTCGAACATCGGTGCCAGCCAGATCGCCCTCCAGGTCGGCGGGCCCTCGATGACCCGCTATTTCGAGGCCTTCGGTCTATTCCGCGCAGCGCCCATCGAACTTGCGGAGAGCGCCCGGCCGATCGTGCCGAGGCAGTGGAACCCCAACACCATCGCCTCGGCCTCCTTCGGCCACGCCATCTCGGTGAGTCCCGCCGCCCTGGCTGCAGGCATAGGCGCGATCATGAACGGCGGACGCTATGTGCCCCTGACCCTGCAGCCCATGCGCGCGGGCGCCCGGCCAGAGGGTCGTCGGGTGGTCACCGAGGAGACCTCCCGCCAGATGCTCGAACTGATGCGCAGCAATGTCCAGGAAGGCTCCGGACGTCGGGCGAACGCGGCGGGTCTTCGGGTCGGCGGCAAGACCGGTTCGGCGGAAAAGGTCATCGGCGGCCGCTATGTCAAGGACAAGGTTCTGGCCTCCTTCGCCTCCGTCTTCCCCACCGATGGGGCCCTGACCGATGACCGCTACATGGTCCTGGTGATCATCGACGAGCCGATCGCGGATGCGGAGTCCGGCGGGCGGACCGGCGGCCTCACTGCGGCACCGGTAGCGGGCAAGGTCATAGACCGCATCGCGCCCTTCCTCGGTGTCCAGCGTCGCTTCGAGCAGCTGGCCGTTGCGCCTGCCCCCGTCGTCGGGGCCGCCGCAAGCGGCGAGCGCTGACCGTCATGCGACTGTCCCAGATCCTTCATCGGGACCTGCCGGAGGATCCGGAGATCACCGGCGTGACGTCCGATAGCCGCAGGGTCGGCCCGGGTGTCCTGTTCGCGGCCCTTCCCGGCGTCGCCAGGGATGGCGCGGACTTCGTGCCCCAGGCCGTTGCTGCCGGTGCCGCTTCGGTGCTCTGCGGTCGGGACCTGCCGGGCCTCGGCGTCCCGGTGATTGTCAGCGAGGATCCCCGCCGGGCCTACGCCCTTGCCGCCGCCGCCTTCCACGGCCGCCAGCCCGCCAGCGTGGTCGCTGTGACCGGGACCAACGGCAAGACCTCGGTGGCCGGCTTCCGGCGCCAGATCGCTGCCGCCGGCGGTCGCCCCGCCGCCAGCATGGGCACCCTTGGCGTTCGCATCTCGGCTCCGGGCCAGGAGGACGTGGTCCTGACGCCTGCCGGCCTGACCACCCCGGACGCCGGCGATGTCGCCGCCCTGATGGCGGAGATGGCAGGAAGGGGCGTAGACGACCTCGCCCTTGAGGCCTCCTCCCACGGGATCGACCAGCGCCGCCTGGACGGGGTTCGCCTCGCCGCCGCCGCCTTCCTCAACCTGACCCAGGACCACCTCGACTATCATGGCGACATGGCCAGCTATCGGGCGGCCAAGCTGAGGCTGTTCGACACGCTTCTGCCCCGGGGTGCCCCTGCGGTCCTCAATGCCGACTCCCCGGCCTTCCCGGCCTTCGCCGCCGCCGCCGTCCTGGCAGGGGCTGACCTGATCACCTTCGGCGTCGAGGGACGGGACCTCAGGCTGGCCAGCCGCCAGGCGCGGCCCGGCGGGCAGGTCCTCGACATCGAGCACGCCGGCCGCACCTGGCGGGTGGACCTGCCCCTGGCCGGCGCCTTCCAGGCCCTGAACGCCCTGGCCGCCGCCGGCCTTAGCCTTGCCGTCGGTGAAGCGCCTGAAGCCGTGTTCGGGGCCCTTGAGGGCCTGACCGGCGCCCCGGGCCGTCTCCAGAAGGTGGGGACCTCTGCCTCCGGCGCCGAGGCTTATGTGGACTATGCCCACACCCCTGACGGGCTTGAGACCGTGCTCCAGGCCCTGCGCCCACACGCCTCGGGACGTCTGGTGGTGGTCTTCGGGGCCGGTGGCGACCGGGACCGCACCAAGCGTCCCCTGATGGGCGAGGTCGCCGGCCGTCTGGCTGACCTTGCCATCGTCACCGATGACAATCCCCGCAGCGAGGATCCGGCGGCCATCCGCGCCGAGGTTCGGGCCGGCCATCCTGACCTGAAGGAGATCGGCGACCGCCGCGAGGCGATCCGGGCTGCCGTCGCGGGCCTGTCCGTGGGGGACGTACTGGTTGTGGCCGGCAAGGGACATGAGCAGGGGCAGGTCGTCGCCGGCGTCACGCTTCCGTTCGATGACGTCGCAGAAACCCTTTCAGCCCTAGAGACCGCCTGATGACCCGACGCTCGCTCTGGACCGCCGCCAACCTGGCAAAGGCGACCGGCGGCCGCGCTTCCCGGGCCTTCCAGGCGCACGGCGTCTCGATCGACACCCGTAGCCTCGAGCCCGGCGACCTCTTCATCGCCCTGGATGGAGCCCGTGACGGGCATGAATTTGTTGCGCAGGCCATGGCGTCCGGGGCGGCGGGGGTCCTGGCCTCACGCCCGGTCGACGCGCCCCACGTCCTGGTCCCTGACACCTTCCTTGCGCTCCAGGCCCTGGGCATTGCCGCCCGCGAGCGGGCTGCCCAGGCCCGGCGCGCGGCCATCACCGGTTCGGTGGGAAAGACCAGCGTCACCCAGGCGGTGGCGGCGGGACTGGCCGGGGCTGGACGCGCCCATGCCTCGGTCAAGAGCTACAACAACCACATCGGGGTTCCCCTGACCCTGGCCCGGATGCCTGCCGACACCGAGCGCGCGGTCTTCGAGATCGGCATGAACCACGCCGACGAGATCACACCCCTGTCCGGAATGGTCCGACCGCATGTGGTCGCCATCACCACCGTCGGTCCCGTCCATGTGGAAAACTTTCCCGATGGCGAGACCGGGGTCGCCCGGGCGAAGGCCGAGATCTTTGACGGCACTGCCCAGGGGGCCGTGGCGGTGTTGAACGCCGATAACCGCTGGGTCAGCTGCCTTTCCGCCCGGGCCCGGGCGCGGGGCCTTGTCGTGCGTAGCTTCGGCCGGGCGGAAGGAGCCGACGCCCGTCTCACCGACTTCGGGGTCGAGGCTGGGCGCGGCGTTATCCGGGGTGAAGTCGACGGGCGCCCCGTGGACCTGACCCTGTCGCAGACCGGCGCCCACTGGGGCCTGAACGCCATGGCCGTGCTGCTGCTGCTCGAGGCGATGGACGTCTCGCAGCAGGACGGCCTTGCCGCCCTCTCAGACTTCCAGGCCCTGCCCGGACGTGGCGCCGAAAGCCTTGTCCGCAGCCACATGGGCGACTTCACCCTGATTGACGAGAGCTACAACGCCAATCCCATCTCCATGGCCGCGACCATCGGCTCGCTGGGCGTCCGCAGGGCCCCGGGCCGGCGGATCCTCGCCCTCACCGACATGCTTGAGCTTGGCGACGAGGCCACCCGGTTCCATGCCGACCTTGCACGGCCTATCGCCGACGCGGGCATTGATCTGGTCTTCTGCGCCGGGCCCCTGATGAAATCCCTCTGGGACGCCCTTCCTTCGACTCGGCGCGGGGGTTACGCGGTGGAAGCGTCAGAACTGGCGCCCATGATCTCCGCAACTGTCGGGCAAGGCGATCTGGTGATGGTCAAGGGATCGAATGGGTCGCGGGCGGGCCTGGTCGCGGGTGCGCTTCGGGCCCTGGATCGCTCGGCCGGGGGGGCAGGCTGATGCTGTACTGGCTATACGAGCTGGCGGTCGCGGAGGGTGGGCATTACCCTCTGCTCAACCTCATGAAATACCTGACCTTCCGGACGGGTATGGCACTGTTCACGGCCCAGCTCGTGGTCGTGCTCATGGGATCGCGGTTCATCCGCTGGATGCAGGCCCGGCAGGGCAAGGGCCAGCCCATCCGGGCCGATGGTATCGAGCGCCACATCCTCGAGAAGTCCGGCACCCCCACCATGGGTGGGGTGATGATTCTCGCCGGCCTGTTCACGGGCGCCCTCCTCTGGTGCGACCTCAGCAATGTCTATGTCTGGGCCGTCCTTCTGGTGACCGCCGGTTTCGGCGTCCTGGGCTTCCTCGATGACTACGCCAAGGTCACCCGGCAGAGCTCGGCCGGCGTCTCAGGCCGCCTCCGCCTCGTTGTCGAGGCCCTGCTGGCGGGAACGGCTGTCCTGATGATGGTGCTCTGGGGGCGGAGTTCGGCCGGGGAATCCGGGCTCTATACGAGTGTGGCGATCCCGGTCCTGAAGGATTTCCTGATCAACCTCGGATGGTTCTACCTGGCCTTCGGGGCCTTCGTGATCGTCGGTGCCGCCAATGCGGTGAACTTTACCGATGGCCTGGACGGCCTGGCGACGGTCCCGGTCATGATCGCGGCGGCGGCCTTCGGACTCATCGCCTACCTGGTCGGTAACGCGGTCTTCGCCTCCTACCTGCAGCTTCACCTCGTTCCCGGTGTCGGCGAGGTCGCGGTCTTCTGCGGGGCGGTCATTGGCGCGGGCCTGGGCTTCCTCTGGTACAATGCCCCGCCGGCCCGGATCTTCATGGGCGATACCGGTTCCCTCGCCCTGGGCGGGGCCCTCGGCGCCACCGCCGTTGCCACCAAGCACGAGGTTGTCCTGGCCCTGATTGGCGGCCTGTTCGTGGCCGAGACCCTCTCGGTGATGATCCAGGTGGCCTACTTCAAGCGGACCGGAAAACGCATCTTCCTGATGGCGCCGATCCACCATCACTTCGAGAAGCTGGGATGGTCAGAATCGACCATCGTCATCCGCTTCTGGATCATCTCCGTCATGTTGGCCATCCTTGGCCTCGCGACGCTGAAGCTGAGGTAGGGGAGGGCGCTTGATCCCGGTTCGCGGCTTCGAAGGCAAGACCGTCGCGGTCTTCGGGCTTGCCCGGACCGGACTGGCCGCGGCGCGTGCCCTCCAGGCCGGAGGCGCAGAGGTCGCGGTTTGGGACGAGCGCGCCCAGGGCCTGGCCGCGGCGCAGGCGGAAGGGTTCCAGATTGTCGATCTCTCGGTCGCCGAGTGGTCCCAGTTCGACGCCCTTATGCTCTCGCCTGGCGTGCCCCTGACCCATCCCGAGCCCCACTGGACTGTCCAGATGGCCCGAAAGGCCGGGGTTGAGATCATTGGCGACATCGAGCTCTTCGCCCGTGCCGTGAACCTGGCGCCCGCGCACAAGCGCCCGCACATCGTCGCCATCACCGGCACCAACGGGAAGTCGACCACCACCGCCCTGATCGGCCATGTCTGCGCCCAGGCGGGCCGGGATACCCGGGTCGGCGGCAATATCGGAGTGGGGGTCCTGGACCTGCCCGACATGCACGGCGGCGCGGTCTATGTGCTGGAGCTCTCCTCCTACCAGCTTGACCTCACCTCCAGCCTGAAGCCGGACGTCTCCGTCCTTCTGAACATCTCGCCGGACCACCTGGACCGACATGGGGGCATGGAGGGCTACGTGGCCGCCAAGCGACGGATCCTCCTGAACCAGGGCCCCGGGGATACCTCTGTCATCGGGGTCGATGATCCCTGGGGGCAGAGGATCTGCACCGAGGCCAAGTCGGCGAACCGCCGGACCATCATGCCGGTCTCGGCCTCCAAGGCTATCGGCCGGGGCGTCTACGCCCTGCAGGGTCAGTTGTATGACGCTACCGGGGACAGGGCGGTGCAGGTCGCCGACCTCAACCGCGCGCGCTCGCTTCCCGGCCGCCACAACTGGCAAAACGCGGCGGCGGCCTACGCCGCGGTCCGTGGCCTGGGCGTCTCGCCCGCCGACATTGCCGATGGCCTGCTCAGCTTTCCAGGACTGGCACACCGGATGGAGACCGTCGGGCACATCCGGGGCGTGCGCTTCGTCAATGATTCCAAGGCCACCAACAGCAATGCGGCCCGCCAGGCCCTTTCCAGCTATGGCCGGGTCTACTGGATCGCCGGTGGGCGGGCCAAGGACGGCGGGATCGAGTCCCTCTCCGACCTCTTCCCGCGGGTGGCGCGGGCCTATCTGATCGGCGAGGCGGCAGGGGATTTTGCCCAGACCCTCGAGGGAAAGGTCCCCAACATCGCCTGTACCCACCTCGGCGCAGCGGTGGCCCAGGCCTTCGCCGACGCCCAGGCATCCGGTGAGGGCGGTATTGTGCTCCTGTCGCCGGCCTGCGCTTCCTTCGACCAGTTCGCGGACTTCGAGGCCCGGGGCCAAGCCTTCCGCGAAGCCGTGTGCGAACTGGCCGGGGCGGTGGCCGCTGGCGAGGCCGAGACATGAGCCCGAATCCCGCCCATCAGGCCTTCGCCCGATCCGACCGCACCCGCATCGGTGTGTGGTGGTGGACGATGGATCGCTGGCTGCTGGGTGCGGTGGCCATCCTGATGGTCCTTGGCGTCACCATGTCCTTCGCCGCCAGTCCCGCCGCTGCGGCACGGATGAACATCGGCGACCCCTTCCATTTCGCGCTCAGGCAGTGCGTCTTCGCTGCCGCCGGCGCGGCCATTCTGATCGGTACCTCCCTCCTCGATGATCGGGGGGTCCGCAGGGCGGCCTTCTTCGTCTACCTGGCGGCCATCGTCATCATGGCGGCCCTGCCCTTCATCGGGCACAGCGCCAAGGGCGCGACGCGATGGCTCGACCTCGGCGGTTTCTCCCTGCAGCCCTCCGAGTTCATGAAGCCCGCCCTGATTGTCCTGGTCGCCTGGATGTTCGCCGAGGCGCAGAAGGGACAGGGCGTGCCGGGGGTGACCATCGCCTTCGCCCTCTATGGGATTTCCGTGGCCCTGCTGCTGATTCAGCCGGACGTGGGGCAGACCATCCTGATCTCGGTGGCCTTCGGGGCCGCCTTCTGGATGGCGGGAGTGCCCATCTCCTGGGTGATGGGGCTGGGCGTCTTCACCGCCGGCGGTCTGATGTCGACCTATTTCCTCTTTCCGCACGTGGCCAGTCGCGTGGACCGGTTCATCAACCCGGAAGCCGCCGATACTCACCAGGTGGACCGCGCGGCCGAGGCCATCGCTGCTGGAGGCTTATTCGGCCGGGGTCCGGGCGAGGGGGTCATGAAGCGTCACGTGCCGGACCTGCACACAGACTTCATCTACTCGGTCGCGGCCGAGGAATACGGACTCATCTTCTCCCTGATCCTGATCGGCCTCTTCGCCTTCCTGGTGATCCGCGGGCTCCATCGGGCCCTTAAGCTCTCCGATCCCTTCCAGCAGGTCGCGGCCGCGGGCCTCTTCGTCCTGGTGGGTGAGCAGGTCCTGATCAATGTGGCCGTCAACCTAAACCTGATCCCCACCAAGGGCATGACCCTTCCCTTCATCTCCTACGGAGGGTCCTCGATGTTGGCGATCTGCCTGACACTGGGCCTTGCCCTCGCCCTGACCCGCCGCCGCCCGGGCGCCTACGCCCAGGGCTGAGCCGCCTTCGCCCCTACCCAACCTACTGGGAGTCCCTTAAACCCCGCCCATGCAGAAGATCGCCGTTGTCGCCGCCGGGGGAACAGGCGGACACCTGTTCCCGGCCCAGGCCCTCGCGGAGGCCCTGATCGCCCGGGGCTGGCGGATCGTCCTGGCCAGCGACGAGCGCGTTGCCGCCCTGGCGGAGTCCTTCCCGGCCGAGCGACGGATCGGCCTGTCAGCCCGCACCTTCCGGCCAGGCGACCTCTTCGGCATGATCCGGGCGGGGTTTGCGATCTTCGCCGGCGTCATGCAGGCCCGTGCGGCCTATCGCGAGATTCGTCCGGACGTTGTGATCGGCTTCGGCGGCTATCCGTCGGCGCCGGGCCTGCTCGCCGCCCTCACCCAGAACCGGCCCACCGTCCTGCATGAGCAGAATGCGGTGATGGGCAGGGCAAACCGGCGGCTGGCCGGTCGGGTCCGCGCCGTCGCCTGCGCCTTTCCGATCCTACAGAAGGCCCCCCCCGGCGTCGCCGAGCGCGCCGTTGTCGTGGGCAATCCGGTGCGGGCGGAAATCCGCGCCATCGCCGGGGTTCCCTACGAACCGCCTTCCGAGACCGGTCCGATCCGCCTCCTCATTACCGGCGGCAGCCAGGGTGCCCGACTTCTGTCCGAATTGATGCCTGCCGCCATCGCCGCCCTGCCGGAGGTCCTGCGTGACCGGCTTGAGGTCCAGCAGCAGACCCGCAAGGAAAGCCTCGACCTTGCCCGGCAGGTCTATGCCGACGCCAACGTCAAGGCCGAGATCGCCCCCTTCTTCCGCGACATGGCCGGCCGCCTGAAGGTGGCGCACCTGGTGATCGGCAGGTCTGGTGCCGGCTCAGTCTGCGAGTTCGCGATTGCCGGCCGCCCGGCCATCCTCGTGCCGCTGGCGGCCGCCCTTGACGACGACCAGGGCCAGAACGCGCAGGTCATGGCGGATGCCGGCGGTGCCGTGGTCGCCCGCGAGGCCGAGCTGACCGTGGAGACCATGTCCAGGGCCCTCGTAAAGCTTCTGTCTCAGCCCGACAGGCTGGTCCGGATGGCTGAGGGTGCCCGCAGCCTCTCGCGGCCCGACGCCGCCGAACGCCTGGCCGACCTGGTCGAGGCCGTCGCTGCAGAGGGTCGCCGCGGATGAACCGCAGAAGGCCAACGCCCTTCGACATCGGGCCCGTCCACTTCGTCGGGATCGGCGGGATCGGGATGAGCGGCATCGCCGAGATCATGCTGCGGGTCGGCTATACGGTGCAGGGCTCTGACGCCCGCGCCAGCGCCAATACCGAGCGCCTCGAAAAGCTGGGGGCCCGCATTTTCATCGGCCAGCAGGCTGGCAATCTGGGAGCTGCCTCCGCCGTAGTCTATTCGACGGCGATCCGGCCCGATAATCCCGAGCTGGTCGAGGCCCGCCGCCGCCGCCTGCCCCTGGTCCGCCGCGCCGAGATGCTGGCCGAGCTCATGCGCCTGCAGTTCTCGGTGGCCGTCGGCGGGACCCACGGCAAGACCACCACCACCTCCATGATCGCTGCCCTGCTGGATGCCGGTGGCCTGGATCCCACCGTGATCAACGGGGGGATCATCAATGCCTATGGCGCCAACGCCAAGGTAGGGCAGGGGGATTGGATGGTCGTGGAGGCCGACGAGTCTGACGGCACCTTCCTGCGGCTGAGGGCCACCTGCGCCGTCGTTACCAACATCGACCCCGAGCACCTTGACCACTACGGCTCCTTCGACGCTGTTCGGCGGGCCTTCCGGGAATTCGTCGAGAGCGTTCCTTTCTTTGGTTTCGCAGCCGTCTGCACGGACCATCCGGAGGTCCAGGCCATGGCCGCCCAGGTCGAGAACCGGCACCTGGTGACCTATGGCGTGAACCCCCAGGCCGAGGTCCGGGCCGTGAACATCGAGATGGGGCCGGACGGCTGCCGGTTCGACGTCGTCATCCGGCCCCATGAGGGACCCGCCCTGGAATGGCCCGGCTTGCACCTGCCTATGGCAGGACACCACAACGTGCTGAACGCCCTCGCGGCCATCGCGGTCGCCCACGAACTGGGTGTCGGCGAAGACGACATCCGCAGCGGACTTGCGGGGTTCGGCGGCGTGCGCCGGAGGTTCACCACAACCGGCGTCGCCCGGGGTGTCCGCATCGTCGATGACTACGGCCATCACCCGGTCGAGATCGCCGCCGTCCTGCAGGCGGCCCGGGCGGTCACCGGGGGGCGGGTCGTGGCCGTGGTCCAGCCCCACAGGTACTCCCGCCTGAAAGACCTGTTCCAGGACTTTTGCTCCTGTTTCAACGACGCCGACACGGTCATCGTCGCGGATGTCTACGCAGCGGGCGAGGCGCCCCTGGAAGGGTCCAGCCGCGACTCTCTGGTCGAGGGCCTCAGGCGGCATGGGCACCGCAGGGTCCTGGCGCTTTCCGGACCTGACGCCCTCGCGGCCCTGGTCGGTGCCGAGACCTCGCCCGGCGATCTCGTGATCTGCCTGGGCGCGGGAGACATCACAGCCTGGGCCTACGCCCTGCCTGGCCAGCTCGAGGCCCTGGCCCCGTGAGCTGGCGGGACCGGCTGCCGGACGTACGCGGGCGATTGCTCAGGGACGAGCCCCTTGCCCCATTCACCTGGTTGAGGGTCGGCGGACCGGCCGACGTCCTGTTCCTGCCTGCCGACGAAGCGGATCTTTCCGGCTTCCTGGCTGCGCTCGACCCGGCCACGCCGGTCACGCCCCTGGGCGTCGGCTCCAACACCCTGGTGCGCGACGGGGGCGTTGAGGGCGTTGTCATCCGCCTGGCCGGCCGGGCCTTCTCGCGGATCGAGCGCGTGGGAGACCGGCGGCTGTCGGCTGGCGCGGCGGCCCTCGACGCCCATCTCGCCCGGGAAGCGGCGGCGGCGGGGCTGGCGGGCCTGGAGTTCTACCGGGGCGTGCCCGGCTCCGTCGGCGGGGCTTTGGTGATGAACGCCGGCTGCTATGGCGCCGAAACGGCGGACGTCCTGGTCGAGGCCCGGGCGGTGGCCCGCGACGGGCGGATCGTCACCCTCCCAGTGGCGGAGATGGAGTTCAGCTACCGGCGCAGCGCCCGGGCGGCAGCGGGTGACCTTGTTTTCACGGCCGGCCTGTTCGAGGGACAACCCGACGATCCGGCGGCGATCACCGCCCGGATGGATGAGATCACCCGTCGCCGCGAGGCCAGCCAGCCTATCCGCGAGAAGACTGGCGGATCGACCTTCAAGAACCCCGAGGGCTATTCGGCCTGGAAGCTGGTGGACGAGGCCGGATGGCGGGGTCGGCCCTTTGGGGGTGCCATGTTCTCGCCCCAGCATGCCAATTTCCTGATCAACAGCGGCGAGGCGACGGCAGCGGACCTGGAGGGCCTCGGAGAGGCGGTGCGCGCCGACGTCGAGACCAGGACAGGGGTCCGCCTGGAGTGGGAGATCCGCCGGATCGGCCGTCCGGCGTCCGCGCCTTGACAGGCACCGCCGTCCGCGCGACGCCCCCGCCCGTCCCTCTCCTGGAGTTCGCCCATGCCAGAGCCTGATTCCCGCCCGCTGGCCGGTCGTCACGTCGCGGTCCTTCTCGGCGGCCTGTCCTCGGAGCGCGAGGTGAGCCTGGTCTCCGGTGCCGCATGCGCCGACGCCCTCGAGCGCCTGGGTGCCCGGGTGTCCCGGGTCGATGCGGGTCGCGACCTGGCTGAGGTGCTGGTCCGTCTCGCCCCGGATGCCTGCTTCAACGCCCTGCATGGCGTCTGGGGTGAGGACGGCTGCGTCCAGGGCGTCCTGGAGACCCTCGGCCTGCCCTACACCCATTCCGGAGTCCTGGCCTCGGCCCTGGCCATGGACAAGACCCGCGCCAAGGCGGTCCTTTCGGCAGCCGGCGTGACCGTGCCAGGAGGCGGACTCTACGACCGTCGACTGGCCGCCGCCGGCCATGTCATGCCCCCACCCTATGTCATCAAGCCAAACGCAGAGGGTTCGTCGGTCGGGGTGTTCATCGTCCAGGCGGGCGCCAACACCCCGCCGCAGGCGATCGCAGCCGCCGACTGGGCCCTGGGCGAAGAGGTCCTCGTCGAGCCCTACATCCCGGGGCTCGAACTCGCTATCGGGGTCATGGACGGGCGGGCAATGATGGTGACCGAGATCGTGACTTCCGAGGGCTTCTACGACTACGAGGCCAAGTATGGCGAAGGGGGCTCTACCCACGTGCTCCCGGCCCGGATTTCCCCGGAAGTCACCGACCGGGCCCGTCGCCTGGCCGAGATCTCCCATGCGGCCCTGGGCTGTTCCGGCGTGTCCCGTTCGGACCTTCGTTATGACCCCGTTAACGACATTCTGGTTCTT
>CAMCIK010000056.1 GCA_945874825.1 Phenylobacterium deserti
CAGGAGCCGAACCGGTCTTTCTGCCAGGAAGGTCTCGGCCTCGACGCCGCCAATCACCGAAAAACCCCGCGGCTTGTCTAGGTCCGAGGCGATCTTGGCGAGGAACTTGTTGGGGGCCAGGCCTACAGAGACGGTCAGTCCGGTTTCAGCCTCGATCCGCGACTGGAGCCGCGCCAGGGTCAGGGCCGGCTGAGCGCCATGCAGCCGTTCGGTACCGGACAGATCAAGCCAGGCCTCATCCAGTGACAGTGGCTGAACAAGGGGCGTCAGGTCGCGCATCATATCCATAAGTCGGCGGCTTTCCGCCCGGTACCTTGGGAAATCGGGGGGCAGGACCACAGCCTGGGGGCAGGCGGCGAGGGCCTTGAACATGGGCATGGCGGAACGGACGCCGAAGGTCCGGGCGATGTAGCAGCAGGTCGTCACGACCCCCCGCCGCCCGCCACCTACGATCACCGGCTGGTCGCGGAGGTCCGGCCGGTCGCGCTTTTCCACCGAGGCGTAGAAGGCATCGCAGTCGATATGTGCGATCGACAGGTCTCCAAGTTCAGGGTGTCGGAGCATCCTGGGCGAACCACAGGCCGCGCAGCGCGCCACGGACTGGCCTGGGGACAGGCAGTCGCGGCAGAGCGCCTTCACCGGCCCCAGAGCCAGGCCGCGCCGCGCACCCCCGAGGAGTCGCCGAAGCGGGGCCGCAGGATCTCGCACCGCCAGTCATCGCTGAAGACATGAGGCTGGATGCGTTCCGCAAGTCCTTCCGCCAGCCCAGGCATACCCCCAAGGCCTCCGCCCAGGACAATGGCCCCGGGATCGAGCAGGTTTACGACCGACGCGAGGCCCCGGGCGAGGCGTTCGGCATGGCGTGAGAGGCTGCCCTGGGCGTGGCGGTCGGCCCCTGATGCCCGGGCGGCAATGGCCTCGGCGGTCAGGCCGCGTCCATCCTGCCTGGCCAGGGCGGGACCCGAGAGCCAGGTCTCCAGGCAGCCCTGCCGGCCGCACCAGCAATCGGGACCCGGCGATTCCTCAGAGGTCGGGGCGGGCAGGGGGCTATGCCCCCATTCCCCCGCAATCCCGTTGGCTCCGGACACCAGTCGGCCATCCACGACGATCCCGCCGCCGACCCCGGTCCCGAGAATGACCGCGAAGACGGGGTCGCGGCCGGCCGCTGCGCCGTCCCGCGCCTCTGAGACTGCCAGACAGTCAGCGTCATTGGCGTATCGGACGGGGCGTCCGAGGCGGCGGGCGAGGTCGTCGGGAAAGACGCGGCCGTTCAGCCAGGTCGAGTTGGCATTGCGAACGCGTCCGGTGTGGGGGTTCACAGAGCCCGGGCCGCCCACCCCGAGCCTTGCTGCTCGGGTGCCGGCCTCTTGCTCGGCTTCCTCCAGGACGCCGGCGATGGCCTCCAGCGCCGAGGGGTAGTCCGCGGGCGTTTGCCGCCGTACCCGGGCGGCGAAGGTCCCGTCGGGGTGCAGGGCCGCCGCTTCGATCTTGGTGCCGCCGAGATCAATTCCGAAGGCGATCACCGGACGGCAGCGTCCAGGACGCCCGTGATCGCGGCTTCCAGCCCGTCCCAGCCATCAATCCGGGGATGAAGATCCGGCCGGCTCGGGGCCATGGAGCGCAGGCGGTGGTCGGCGACGGTCTGGAACCGGGCCACTTCCGGCGCGTGTTCCGCCACGGAGTCCAGGTTAGGGATCATGTCGTCGATGAAGACGGCCGGGCCAGCAGCCTGGGCTGCCAGGGCCGCCGCTATCGGTCCCTTGAGGCCAGTGTTGATCAGCAGGGGATAGTCCATACCGTGACGCTTGAGCCATCGGGCGCGCCCATCCAGGGCCTGCCCGGGGGCATTGGTCAGGATCACGATATCCGCCCGGCGCGAAAGCCGGGCCAAGGCCTCTGGACCGCCGTCGGCGACGGGCATGTCAGCGACGGCATCCCGGAAGAAGGCCTGAAAATGCCCCTGGCCGGTCTCGAGGTCGATGTGCTTGTCTTCGCCTGGGCGATAGATGTTCTGGAAGAGGGCGAAGCGATCGAAACGCATCTCCAGGCCCTGACCGCCGAGGTAACGGGCGAAGCCCTCCATGAAGAGACCCAGGACTTCGTCCACGTCGACGATCAGCAGGGGTCTGTCTCCAGCCAGGCCAAGGGCGGAAAGTTCGGGCGTCGGGTGGTCTGGCGAAGTGAAGGTCATGAACTGGTGCTCGGCTAACGCGCGCTTAAGGATATGCGTGAGATGGAAGGCCTTCAAAGATCTTCCGGAGCCCTCCGGGAGCCGGGTTTAAATCGGTGGATTGATGGCCAAGAAGGTCCTCATCGTCGAGGATAACGAGCTGAACATGAAGCTTTTTCATGATCTGCTTGATGCTCAGGGGTACGAGACCCTTCAGACCCGCGAGGGTCTGGAGGCGCTTTCGATCGCCCGGGAACAGCGTCCCGACCTGATCCTGATGGATATCCAGCTTCCCGAGATCTCGGGGCTTGAAGTCACCAAGTGGCTCAAGGAAGATGAGGATCTGGCGGGTATTCCCGTGGTTGCGGTCACCGCATTCGCCATGAAGGGCGACGAGGAGCGGATCCGCCAGGGCGGCTGCGAGGCCTACATATCCAAGCCCATCTCGGTTACAGGCTTTCTCGACACCATTCGCAGGCTGCTGGACTAGGCCATGACGGCGCGGATCCTCCTGGTTGACGATTCCGAGGGTGGGCGGCGCGTCCTAGAGGCCAAGCTGACGTCCGAGTACTATCAGGTCGCCACCGCCGCTGATGGTCCTGAGGCCCTGGCCCTGGCCGCAACCAATCATCCCGACATCATACTGCTGGACGTCGTCATGCCGGGCATGGACGGGCTCGATGTCTGTCGCGCGCTCAAGGCGGATGTCGAGCTTCGACACATCCCTGTTGTCCTGATTACCGCCCACGACAGTCAGAATCTCCGAATTGCGGGCCTTGAGGCCGGTGCAGACGAGTTCCTGTCCAAGCCCATCGACGATGTCATGCTGTTGGCGCGCCTGCGGAGCCTGACACGCCTGAAGGTCATGGTCGATGAACTCCAGGAGCGGGAGGAAACCGGCCGGCGCATGGGCATGGCGCCCATGCCGGCCAACCGACTCGGTGCCGGTGGCGGGCGGGTCCTTGTCGCCGATGGCGATCCTGCGTTCGCCGCTGCACTGGCCGAGGACCTCGCTTCGGAACACAGGCCTGTGGTCGAGACCGATCCGGAGCAGGCGCTCATGTCGGCGCGGGGGCCGATTGATCTCGCCGTGATCAATGTCTCAAGCGGGGCGTTTGACGGATTGAGACTGGTGGCTGGCCTGCGCGCCGGAGCCCACTCCCGGCAGGTGCCCATCCTTGCCGTCGCCGACTTCGAGGATAGGCCCCGTCTGCTGAAGGCCCTGGACCTCGGCGTCAATGACCTCATCTCCCTGCCGGTCGATCCCCTTGAGCTACGCGTCCGGGCCCGGACCCTGATCCGGCGCAAGCGTTATGCGGACCATCTGCGGGACACTGTCGCACAGTCCATGGAATTGGCCGTCACCGACCAGCTGACCGGCCTCAACAATCGCCGGTACATGATGGGCCAGCTCGACGCGCTTCTCGAGCGCAGTGCCGCTGGCGGCCCCCCGACCTCCGTCCTCATGCTCGACATCGACCACTTCAAGCGGGTCAATGATACCCTTGGCCACACCCATGGCGACGAGGTCCTTCGGGAGGTTGCCGTGCGCCTGGCCTCAAGCGTCCGGGCGGTGGACCTTCCCTGTCGCTATGGCGGCGAGGAATTCGCCGTGGTTATGCCAGCGACACGCCTGAGCGACGCGGCCCGCATTGCCGAGCGGATCCGCATCGCCATGGCCGGCGAGGCCTTCTTCGTGGGCGATCGCGAGGTGCCGGTGACCGTATCGCTCGGGGTTTCGGCGAGCGAGGGGGCCGAGGACCGCCCGGAGTCGCTCCTGCGGCGGGCCGACGAGGCCCTCTATGAGGCCAAGGCGGCGGGCCGGAACCAAGTCGTTGTGCGAACGCCTCGCGCCTGAAGCGCAGTGCCGAAACGAAAACGCCCGGCTTTCGCCGGGCGCATGAAATCCAGTCAGGCCTAAGCCCTACTTGATCTTGCCTTCGCGGAATTCGACGTGCTTACGCGCGACGGGGTCGTACTTCTTCAGGACCAGCTTCTCGGTCATGGTCCGGGCGTTCTTCTTGGTCACGTAGTAGAACCCGGTGTCGGCCGTCGAGTTCAGCTTGATCTTGATGGAGGCGGGCTTCGCCATGGTCGGTCCTCGCGGGGCCGGACGCACCGGCTGGGTTCCTAAAGAGCGGCGGAAAATACGAATCCCGCCAGCAAAGTCAATTGCCGGCAGGTCTTTCGCCCCTCAGAGTTCGCGGAGCCGGGCGGGTCCCATCCGGAAGCGCATGTAGGGAATGGGCCGGTTCGGGTTGTCCAGGCGCTCGCGGGTTTCCTGAATCACGGCGCGGGTTACGGCCGGGAGAGGCAGTTCCAGCGCCTCCTCGAGTTCGAACCAGGCAATTTCCTCGAGCTCGCCGCAGTCCGGCTGACGCTCCAGACTGATCAGCCGTTCGGCGTCGGCCATGAGAAACCAGGTGTCGAAACGTTTGCCGATCGTCGGCGGGGTGACCGCCCGGTAGATGATGGACAGGGCCTCAAGGTCCGGCTGGACGCCCTGGGCCAGGAAGTCCCTCCAGGGTCCCGCTGCGGGCCGGGGTTCCGCCGGACGCCCGAGCAGGAGGCCGGCCTCCTCCCAGGTCTCGCGGATCGCCGCCTTTCCAAGGGCGCGGCCTTTGGACAGGGGCATGTAGGCCTCGAACTTGCCAGCCACCTCGGGCCTAAGGTCGGTCGCGGCCGGCGCGCGGAAGTCTGCCCTGTCGATACGTCCCCCCGGGAAGACCCAGAGGTTCGGCATGAAGTTGTGACCACCATGTCGCTTGCCCATCAGGACCCGGGGCCTGGCCCCGTCCCGGCGGATGATGAAGAGGGTCGCGGCGTTCCGCGGTCGCACGGCCCGGGCACCCTCTGGGCGCATGGGGGTGCGTTCAAGGGCTCGGTTCGGCTGAAGAGTGTCTGTCATGGGGCGAGTTTAGGCCCTGCGTTGGCCGGGGCAAGGGCGACTTCCGCCTCCGCGGTATCAGCCCACCGCCGCAAGGACGTCGTTCAGGCCGATCAGGGCTCAAGGAAGCCGGTTCGCCGTCACCTACGCTTGCCCTTTCTCACTCCAGGGGGAGGGCCGCCCCGCCGTCGGGCGTCTGCGGCGCCGGGCTTGCGCGGTCCGCGCGACGGTCCCGCGCCCCGGGGCCGGGGGGGAGGGGGTGCCCCCTGAACCGGATCGCTGAGCATGTCGAAGAGGAGGCCACCGGTCACTGGGGTCGCCTCGACCAGGCGGACCTCCACCGGAAGGCCCAGGGGCCAGTGGGCACCGGAGCGCTCCCCGACCAGGGCGTGGGCGGTCTCGTCGTGGATGAAGAATTCTCCGCCCAGCCGGGAAATCGGTATGAGGCCATCTGCTCCGGTTTCATCCAGACGGATGAAGAGGCCAAACCGTGTGACCCCACTGATCCGGCCGGTGAAGGTTGCCCCGACCCGGTCTGAGAGGAAGGCCGCCACATACCTGTCGATGGCGTCGCGCTCGGCCGCCATGGCGCGACGCTCTGCGGCGGTGATCATCTCGGCCGTGCCCTTGAGCTGGGCGATGTCGCGGTCCGTCAGTCCATCTTCACCCAGGCCAAGGGCGCGGATCAGGCCCCGGTGGACGATCAGGTCGGCATAGCGCCGGATCGGCGAGGTGAAGTGGGCGTAGCGGTCCAGGTTCAGCCCGAAGTGCCCGATATTGTCCGTGTCGTAGATGGCCTGCATCTGGCTGCGCAGCACCACCTCGTTGATGATGGCAGCGTTGGCGCTTTCGCGGGTCTCTTCCAGGAGGCGGTTGAGGCGGTCGGTGCGGGGAGCCTCGCCCTTGGACCAGGGCAGGCCCAGGGTGGCCAGGAAGTCCGCCAGGGCGTGGACTTTCTCCTGGCTGGGCGTGTCATGTACCCGATAGATCAGGGGCGTCCGGCGGGCCTCGAGGGTCTGGGCCGCACTGACGTTCGCCTGGATCATCATCTCTTCGATCAGCTGGTGCGCTGGAAGGACTGCGCGGCGGCGGATCGCAGTGATCCGGCCCTCGGCGTCCATCACGATCCGGCGCTCGGGGCTTTCGATGGCCAACGGAGAGCGGGCCCGTCGCGCAGCCAGGAGCCGGTCGTAGGCGGCGTAGAGGGGTTTCAGCACGGGCTCCAGCAGGGGGCCAGTCACATCGTCGGGGCTCCCCTCTATGGCGGCCTGGGCCTGCTCGTAGGACAGCTTGGCGGCGGATCGCATCAGTCCCCGCACGAATCTGTGCCCCGTCTTCCGCCCTGAGGCGTCGAAGACCATCCGCACGGCAATACAGGCCCGATTCTCGCCGGCCCGAAGACTGCACAGTCCCGCCGACAGGCGCTCGGGCAACATGGGCTCGACCCGGTCGGGGAAATAGACGCTGTTGCCCTTTTCCCGCGCCGTGCGGTCCAGGGCCGATCCGGGCCGGACGTAGGCGGCGACATCGGCGATGGCCACCCAGACGATCCATCCGCCCGCGTTGGCCGGATCCGCGTCCGGTTCCGCGAAGACGGCATCATCGTGGTCCCGGGCGTCCGGGGGATCGATGGTGATCAGAGGCAGGGCGCGCAGGTCCTCCCGGCCCACCAGGACGGGCTCCCGGGCAGCCTCAGCCTCGATCTCCGCCGCCTCCGGGAAGCCGGTTGGAATCCCATGGGCGTGGATGGCGATGAGGGAGGCGGCACGGGGATCGTCCTCACGGCCGACACGCTCGAGGATCTCGCCCCTATGCAGCCCAAACTGACGGCCGCCCGGGACCAGCCGGGCCAGGACGAGGTCGCCGTCGCGCAGGTTGTCCGGGAGGGTCCCCTCGATGAGGACCTGGTCCCGGGATCGCCGGTCCACCGGGTCCACCCGGACCTGGCGTGCGGACTTCCGGACCACGCCCAGCACCCGGTGGACGGCGGCACCCAGCCGCTTGATCATCCGCGCTTCTGTCTCGCCGGCCTCGTTGCGCTCGAAACGGACGAGCAAGCGATCGCCAAGGCCCGGTGCGCCGGCTGTGGCCTCGTTCGGGTCTGGCGCCAGCCGGACTGGAGGGGTGTCCTCCCCCTTGATCAGCCGGACCATCAGTTCGCCGTCGGTGTCCCGCTCGATGACCTCGACCACGCCGACCGGCGGGAGTTCGCCGGGAAGGGCGAGACTCCTGCGACCTCGGCGCCCGAGATCGCCACTGTCCTGGAGGTCCCTCAGCATGTCCCTGAGCGCGATCCGGTCTGCGCCCTTCAGCCCGAAGGCCCGAGCAATGTCGGACCGGTCGGCTTCTCCCGACTCACGGATGAAGGCCAGCAGGGTCGCCCGGTCCGGCAGGCCCTGGGGTGGGCGGGGGCCGGATCGGGCAGGGCCGTGCGGACGTTTGGGTGGGCGTTTGGGCGGGCGGGGTCTGGCCATGACTCCAGCCTAGACCGGTTCTCAGGCTTTCGGCGATGACTTCCTGACGATCTTCGCCGGCGTTTTCGGCTTTGCGGCCGGCTTGGCCTTGGGTGCCGCCTTCGGCTTGGCGGAAGCTGTCGCCCGGGATGACTTGGCCTTTCCGCCCTTGGTGGGTGCCTTGGCAGCGCGTGCGGCAAGAAGCGCCGTCGCCGTCTCAAGGGTCAGGGTCTCGGGGTCCTCGCCCCCTGGGATATTGGCGTTGACGGCGCCATGCTTGACATAGGGCCCGTATCGACCGGCGAGGATCCTCACCGGAGCGCCATCTACGGGGTGGGGTCCCAGCTCGCGCAGGGCTGCGGCGACCCCGCGACCGCCCCGTCCGCCTGCCTTCTTCTCCGCAAGGAGGGTCACCGCCCGGTTGACCCCGACTTCGAAGACCTCGTCCACCCCCTGGAGGTTGGCATAGACCCCGGCGTGTTGCACGAAGGGGCCGTAGCGGCCGATGCCGGCCAGGATCACGCCGCCATCTTCGGGATGGTTGCCCACCTCCCGGGGCAGGCGAAGGAGCCTCAGGCCCTTCTCCAGGTCCATGGCCTCGGGCGACCAGCCCTTGGGCAGGGAAGCGCGCTTCGGCTTTTCCTCCTCGCCCAGCTGGACAAAGGGACCAAACCGCCCTGACTTCAGGAAGACCGTCTGGCCGGTCTCGGGATCCGTCCCCAGTTCACGATCTCCCGCTGGCGTATCGCCCTCCTCGGAGGGGGGGCCGAACTTCCGCGTGAACCTGCATTCGGGATAGTTTGAGCAGCCGATGAAGGGCTCGAAGCGGCTTGGCTTCAGGGAAAGCTCGCCCGTTCCGCACTTGGGGCAGGCGCGGCCACCGGGGGAGGGGAACAGGAAGGGCCCCAGGGTGGTGTTGAGGGCCTCGATGACATCGCGGGTGGACCTTTGCAGGACCTCCTGGGTGGCACCTTGGAAATCGCCCCAGAACTCCCGCAGAAGGGCCTTCCAGTCCAGGTCCCCTGCGGACACCTGGTCCAGCTTTTCCTCCAGCGCCGCTGTGAAGTCGTACTCGACATAGCGGTTGAAGAAAGACTCGAGGAAGACGGTGACTAGGCGGCCCTTGTCCTCCGGGATGAAGCGGTTCTTCTCCATCCGGACATAGCTGCGATCCCGCAGGACCGAGAGGATCGAGGCATAGGTCGACGGGCGGCCGATGCTGAGCTCTTCCATCTTCCGCACCAGGCTCGCCTCGGAATAGCGAGGCGGCGGCTCAGTGAAGTGCTGGTCGGCGCGCGTTTCCCGGACCTCGGCAACGGCGGCCTCCCGGAGCGGCGGCAGGCGTCCGCCATCCTCGTCCTCGGGATCATCCCGGCCTTCCTCGTAGACCTTCAGGTAGCCGTCAAACAGGATGACCTGCCCTGTGGCCCTCAGCCCGGTGCGGCCATCCGCTGTCGACAAGTCGACGGTCGTCCGTTCGATCCGGGCAGATTCCATCTGGGAGGCCAGCATGCGCTTCCAGATCAACTCGTAGAGCCGGCCAAGGTCGCCCTCGAGCCTGAGCGATCCAGGGTTGCGGGCCAGGCTGGTCGGACGGATCGCCTCGTGGGCCTCCTGGGCATTCCGGGCCTTGGTCCTGTATTGGCGGGCGGACTCCGGCAAGTAGTCGGCACCGAAGAGGCCTGAGATCACCTGGCGGGCCTCCTGCAGGGCCTCGGGCGCAGACTGCACGCCGTCGGTCCGCATGTAGGTGATCAGACCCACGGTCTCGCCGCCGATGTCGATACCTTCATAGAGCTTCTGGGCCGCCTGCATGGTGCGCTGGGCCGAGAAGCCGAGCTTCCGGGCGGCCTCCTGCTGCAGGGTCGAGGTCGTGAAGGGCGGCGCCGGCGAGCGCCGGGCCGGCTTCTTCTCGACCGCCGAGATGGTGAAGGCGCCGGAGATCACCGCCTGGCGTGCCGCCGCGGCTGCGGCCTCGTCGCCAAGGTCGAACTTTGTCAGCTTGCGGCCTTCATGGATTGCCAGCCGGGCCGTGAAGGGTGCTCCCGCCGAGGTCATGTCGGCTTCGACGGTCCAGTACTCCCGGGTGATGAAGCGCTCGATCTCGATTTCCCGGTCGACGACCAGGCGGAGGGCGACGGACTGCACTCGACCTGCGGAGCGGGCTCCTGGCAGTTTCCTCCAGAGGACCGGCGACAGGTTGAAGCCCACCAGATAGTCGAGGGCGCGCCGGGCCAGGTAGGCCTTGACCAACTCCATGTCGATCTGGCGGGGTGCCTTCATGGCCTCGGTCACGGCCGAACGGGTGATGGCGTTGAACACCACCCGTTCCACCGGCTTGTCCTTCACAACCCGCTTCTGATGCAGAACATCCAGCACATGCCAGGAGATGGCCTCGCCTTCCCGGTCAGGGTCGGTGGCCAGGATGATGCGGTCCGAGGCCTTGGCCGCCTCGGCGATCTCCGACAGCCGCTTCGAGGCCTTGGCGTCGACCTCCCAGGACATGGCGAAGTCCTCGTCCGGACGGACCGATCCATCCCGGGGCGGCAGGTCGCGGACATGGCCGTAGCTGGCTAGGACCTTGTAATC
The DNA here is from genome assembly GCA_945874825.1 of Phenylobacterium deserti. Lineage (GTDB taxonomy): Bacteria > Pseudomonadota > Alphaproteobacteria > Caulobacterales > Caulobacteraceae > Phenylobacterium > Phenylobacterium deserti_D. The sequence continues at coordinate 10,100 of CAMCIK010000056.1, forward strand.
CGGCCCCAGGTACTTGTTGATGGTTTTGGCCTTGGCCGGGCTCTCGACGATGACGAGGTGCATGCGCGTCCTTGGGGCCGGCTGGCCCGGTGAAGGGTCGCGAGGGTTGGACGCCGAGGGGGCGGATGTCAACTTGGGGTGGTTTTGGCACCTCGCCCTAGGCCAGGGCGACCCCGCCACCGGAGGTGAAGACAACCCGTCCGGAAAGTTCGAGTTCGGCGAGGGCGGCGTTGACATCTGCGGCCGTCAGGCCCGACAGGCGGACCACCTCGTCTCGGGTTGCGGGGGAGGGCGACATGAGATCGAAGACCCGGTTCCGAATCGCCTCCATACGGGTTTCTGAATGTGCGGACCCTGCCGTCTGGTCGGGTCCTGTCTCGAAGTCCAGCTCCGGCTCGGCCATCCCGGAGAAGCCACCGAGGGCGCGCAGGACATCGTCTGCACCCTCGCAGATCGCCGCACCCTGCCGGATGAGGTCATTGCCGCCCCGGGAGCGGGGATCCAGCGGCGAGCCCGGGACGGCCAGGACCTCACGGCCCATCTCCGCCGCCAGCCGCGCCGTGATGAGCGATCCGGAACGGAGTTCCGCCTCGACGACCACCACGGCCCGCGAAAGTCCGGCGATGATCCGGTTGCGTCGGGGGAAGTCGCCGGCGGTCGCCGTGCGGCCCGGTGCCGATTCCGAGACGACGCATCCGCCGTCCTGCAGGATGCCGGCATAGAGATCCGCATGCTGGGCCGGGTAGACGTCGTCGACGCCGCCGGCGAGGACCGCCGCGGTGCCAGTGGCCCGGGCCCCGGCGTGCGCCGCCCCGTCTATGCCTCGCGCCAGGCCCGAGACCACAGTCAGCCCCGCGGTGCCCAGGTCCGAGGCCAGGGTCTGGGCGAATCGCTGACCGAGGGCCGAGGCGGCACGGGCGCCGACGACGGCGACGCAGGTCTGTGCGAGAGGATCCGGGTCTCCAAGCACCCAGATCACGGGTGGGGGCGGGTCGACGGCGGCGAGGAGGGGCGGGAAGTCCGGCGCGCCTGAGATGAAGAGGCGGGCGCCCAGCCCTTCTCCGGCGGCGATCTCGTCTTCGGCCTGAGAGGCCGGCATGGGGGTGATCGAGGTGGCGCGGCCGGCCCTCCGGGCGAGGTCTGGCAGGGCCTCAAGGGCCAGGGAAGGGGCTCCGAACCGCCGGATCAGTTCGCGGAAGGTGACCGGGCCCACGCTCTCCGTGCGCGCCAGCCGCAGCCAGTCCCGTCTGAATGCGGGGGAGCCCTCGATCATGGCGCCCCTGGCGGGGATTCTGCAGACGGGTCGGCTGGCTTGCTCCCGCCGCCGATACGCGGCTCCTGGCCCTTCAGGAGACGCCGGATGTTCTCCTGGTGGCGCACGAAGATCAGGGCACCCATGAAGAGGGTCAGGGTCACCAGCGCATGCGGGGAGTGGAAGACGAGGAGGGCAAAGACCGGGGCCAGGGCCGCCGCCGTCAGGGCAGCGAGGGAGGAAATCCGGAAGAGGAAGGCCATGGCCAGCCAGGTCGCCCCCGCGGCAAGGCCGACAGGAAAGGCTGCAGCGAGCAGGGTGCCGAAGAAGGTCGAGACCCCCTTGCCGCCCTTGAACCTCAGGAAGACGGGGAAGAGGTGCCCCAGGAAGGCCGAGCCGGCGGCCAGGGCTACCATCATGTGACGGACGGCGTCGGGTGCGCCGCGGGTCAGCATTACCGCCACCAGCACAGCCACCGCACCCTTTCCACCATCCCCGAGAAGGGTCAGGAGGGCGAGGTCCTTGCGACCGGACCTCAGGACGTTCGTGGCCCCGATATTGCCTGACCCCAGGTTACGGGGGTCGCCCGCTCCGGCCAGCCGCATGCTGATCACGCCAAAGGGCGTGGAGCCCAGCAGGTAGCCTCCGATCGTGACGATGGCGATGACAAGAACTTGGTTGGGCATGGGCGACGCTCTCCTTCGTGCGCCGACACTCTAAGTGGCCGCCTAAGTGGCCGCCACCCCCGCGTCACCCATGCCGCGCAAAGCAGCACAGGGACCGATGTTCGTCAAATGTTCTTTTCGCCAACCGGTCGTCAGTCTTCGAAGACCGTCCGCCCGGCGACGAAGGTCCGCCGTACGACCCCCTGGAGCCTTCGCCCGTCGAAAGGGGTGTTCTTGGACCTTGACCTGAGCCTGTCCGGGTCGACGACGAGGGGGGCATCGAGGTCGCAGAGTACGAGGTCCGCCGGCGCGCCGTTGGCGAGGCGGCCGGACTTCAGCCCCAGGAGGTCGGCGGGCCTGACGGTGACCGCCGCGATCAGGTCGATCAGGGGTATCCGGCCTTCATGGTGGAAGGCCAGCAGGGCTGGCAGGAGGGTCTGGAGGCCGACCGCGCCCGGTGTGGCCTCGGCGTAGGGCAGGCGCTTGTCCTCAGGCGGCGCAGGAGCGTGGGCTGAAACCACCACGTCGATCAACCCGGTCGCCAGGGCCTCGATCACCGCCTGACGGTCGTCCTCGCCGCGGACGGGAGGATCGAACTTCAGGAAGGTACGATAGTCGCCGATGTCGATTTCGTTGAAGGTCAGGTGGTTGATCGAGGTCGAGGCGAAGACCGGCAGGCCGCGCCTCTTGCCGCGTTCAAGGGACTCCAGGGCGCAGGCAGTGGTGACCTGGTCGGAAAGCAGGCGGGCACCGGTCATCTCGACAAGCGCCAAGTCACGCTCGAGCATGATCTTCTCGGCCTCGGGCGGAGCGCTGGGCAGGCCCATCCGGCCGGCGAACTCCCCCGACGTCGCAGCGGCCCCTTCGCTCAGCCAGGGATCTGCGGGCCGGTGGGCAACCAGCATGCCGAAGCCGCGGGCGTAGTCCAGGATCCGGCGCATGACCTTGGAGTTCATGATCGGTCGGTCGGCGTCGGTGATGTAGACGCAGCCAGCCTCGGCCATGAGACCGATCTCGGCCATCCGCTCGCCCCGGCAGCCCTGGGTCGCCGCCCCGGCGGGCAGGACGTTGACCAGGCTGGAGTCCCGCGCCCGGCGGCGGATGAAGTCCACGACCGAGGCTTCGTCGATCACGGGGTCGGTGTCGGGCTGGACGACGAAGGTGGTCACCCCGCCCGCCGCCGCGGCC
>CAMCIK010000057.1 GCA_945874825.1 Phenylobacterium deserti
CAGGAGAATTCGGCCTACGGACAGGATATTGGGCAGGGCCTTCATCAGCGCTCCTTATGGAAGGCGGCGAATATGCGTTCGGCGAGGGCGCGGCTGACGCCCTCCACCTTCTCGAGGTCGTCAGTGGAGGCCCGGGCCACGCCGGCGGCGGACCCGAAGGCATGCAGAAGGGCCCGTTTTCGGGCGGGACCGATCCCATCGATCTCGTCGAGGGGATTACGGCGCATGTCCGCCGCCCGGCGCGCCCGGTGACTTCCGATAGCGTAGCGGTGGGCCTCGTCGCGGAGCCTCTGCAGGAAGTAGAGGACGGGGCTCTTGGGCTCCAGCATGAAGGGCGGCTGGCCAGGCAGGAAGAAGCGCTCGAGGCCAGCTTCCCGGTCCGGCCCCTTGGCCACGCCGATCACAGGAATGTCGTCGACCCCCAGCTCGGTCAGGATCTCCAGGGCCGCACCCAACTGGCCGCCGCCGCCGTCGATCAACACCAGGTCTGGCCGCACCGTGGTTTCGCCGGAACCGCCCTCCCGAACCAGCCGGCCGAAGCGTCGCCGGAAGACCTCGCGCATCATGTCGTAGTCGTCGCCAGGGGTCAGGTCCGCGCTGCGGATGTTGAACTTCCGGTACTGGGCCTTCTGGAAGCCCTCTGGCCCTGCCACGACCATGCCGCCGACCGCGTTGGTCCCCATGATGTGGCTATTGTCGTAAATCTCGATGCGCTGGGGCGGCGCATCCAGGCCAAAGGCCTCGGCGACCCCGGCCAGAAGCCTGGACTGGGCAGACCCCTCCGCCAGCCTTCGGCCCAAGGCCTCCCGGGCGTTGGTCACGGCCTCATCGACAAGGGCGCGCTTCTCCCCCCGCTCCGGCCGGCGGATCTCGATCTTGCGCCCGGACTTCAGGCTGAAGGCTTCAGCCAGGAGATCCCGGTCGTCCGGCTCGCAGCTCACCAGGATGAGTTTCGGGATCGTCCGGTCGTCGTAGAACTGGCCGATGAAGGCCGCCAGTATGGTCGGGTCCGGATCGGTGCGGTCGATCCGCGGGAAATAGGCGCGGTTGCCCCAGTTCTGCCCCGCCCGGAAGAAGAAGACCTGGACGCAGGCCTGGCCGCCATCGCTGTGCAGGGCGAAGACGTCCGCTTCCTCGAGGCTCTCAGGATTGACCAAGGTCTCCTGGCTGACTGCGGCAAGGGCGCGGATGCGATCCCGCAGGCGGGCCGCCTGCTCGAACTCCATGTCGTCAGAGGCCACCTGCATCGCCTCCGAAAGCCGGCTCATCACCGCCCGGCTCCGGCCGCGCAGGAAGTCCTCGGCCTGGTCGACCAGGGCGGCATAGTCCTCAAGGCTGACGACCCCTGTGCAGGGGGCGGCGCAACGGCGGATCTGATGCAGCATGCAGGGCCGGGTCCGGCTCTCGTAGACGCTATCCGTGCAGGAGCGCAGGAGGAAGGCCTTCTGCAGGGTGTTCAGGGTGCGGTTCACCGCGTTCGCCGATGCGAAGGGCCCAAAATAGTCGCCCTTCAGGGTGTGGGCACCGCGGTGCTTGCGCAGCTGGGCGGCAGGGTGTTCCCGCCGGATGACAATTTCTGGAAAGCTCTTGTCGTCCCTCAGCAGCACGTTGAAGCGCGGCTTCATCTGCTTGATCAGGTTGATCTCGAGCAGGAGGGCGTCGGTCTCGGTCCGGGTGGTCACGAACTCCATGGCCCGGGTCAGGTCGACCATCAGGGCGATGCGTTGGGTGTGGAACCGGCCCTGGGCGTATTGCAGGACCCGCTTCTTCAAGGAGCGGGCCTTGCCGACATAGAGGACCTCGTCCCCCTCCCCGATCATCCGGTAGACCCCCGGCGCATCGGGCAGGCGCCGGACCTGGTCACGGATCAGGTCGGCCCCGGAAAGGGGCCGGCCTTCGACCTGGTCAGGGGGTTCGGCGTCCGCGGACATGTCGCCGGTATAGTCGACTCCCGCCGCTCTGGGGACCCCGGGGGCGGGAGCACAGGTCAGTTCGGCGGGAGGAGACTCCTCAGAGCCTCCAGATAGGCGGCGAAGGCGGTGCGACCGGAGTCCGTGATCGCGACCGTGGTCAGGGGACGGCGACCGGCAAAGGCCTTGAGGATCTCCACATAGCCCGCCTCCTCCAGCTTGCGCAGGTGGACAGAGAGGTTCCCGTCTGTGGCGGACAGCCGGGTCTTCAGTTCCCCGAAGTCCGCCGCTCCAGCACCCGCGAGGTAGGCCATGATCCCCAGCCGGACACGGCCATGGATCACCTCGTCGATGCGCTCGATGTCGAACTCCGGGGTCACGGCCGACCTTCCTGGCGCATCAGGACAAGACCGGGCGCAAGGCCAACGGCGAACAGGGCGATGGCATAGGCGAGCCAGAGCCCGGGCCCACCCGCAACCGCCGCCATGGCGACCGACGCAATGAAGCTGCCGACCCCGATCCAGCGCAGCCACCCCGTCCGGCCGATATGGGCGGCCGCCATCCAGCAGAGCCCATAGAGCGCCAGGATGATGGACGGGAAGAGATTGAAGACCCCCCAGTCTGCAGTCCGGTAGCCCGCCACCGCCAGGGCGACGAAGAGGACCGAGATAGCGATCCCGGCCTGACTCCAGACCGTGCCGATGGTCTCATTGAGGCTGCTGGCACCGCCGGGACGGGTGCGGGTCCTGCGGTTGAGGAGGGGCAGGCCGAGGGCGAAGACAAGACTGCTGGCCAGCCAGATCCCGCCGAGGGCCGAGACCGGCAGGGGCAGGATCCGGGTCTGGATCGCGTAGGCGACAAGGCTGGTGATCCCGAACACGCCGCCGCCAAGGGCCATGTAGGGGCCTGCGAGGACCGGGGCGGCACGCCCCTCTTCCGCCAGGGTTTTCAGGTAGGCGAGATCGTCAGCGATCTTGGTCTGGGCGTCCGTCATGGAAGGCTCCTTGCATCTGTTGGAGCCACACTAGCAAATCACTTTGCTATGTAAAGTACTTTTACCTAATTCAAATGCGTATGTGACCTTTGGAGATTTCCTCATAGGCAGCAGCGTCGAGGGGGCGGTAGCTGCCGTCAGCGACGCGGTGGAACAGGGGCTGGTCGACCTTCGCCGGATCAAACCCCTCGGCCACAAGTTCGACCTTCCGCTGCTTGAAGGTGCCAGTGACCTCCATCTCGGGCTGGAGTCTCAGGAAGACCGGGCGGGCGTACTCCGGCAAGTCGACGGCGATGCGCGTCGCCAAGATCCCAAGGTCGAAGCCTTCGCCCGTGACCAGGGCTGCCATGCCGGCCCGCCCGTCGGCGCGGGGAACGGTCACGCCATAGACATTGGCTTCCACCACGCCCGGAATCGCCTGGAGGCGAAGGGCGACCTCGGCTGTAGAGACATTCTCCCCCTTCCAGCGGAAGGTGTCTCCGACCCGGTCCACGAAGTAGACATAGCCGTCTGCGTCCTGGCGCAGAAGGTCGCCCGTGCGGAACCAGGCGTCACCGGGAACGAAAACGTCCCGCAGCACCTTCTTCTCGGAGGCTGCCTTATCAAGGTAGCCGCTGAACTCGGCCCGGGGATCGGCGGAGTCTATGCGTCCCAGGCATTCCCCGGCCTCGCCGGACGCCGCTTCGGTGCAGAAACCCCCGGCCCCGCGCAGAGGCGCTTCGACCTCGTAGTCGAACCGAACGATCCGGGCGTTGAACCTCTGCTTGATAACCCGGGGGATCCGGCCGATGGCGCCGAGCCTGCCGTCGAAGTTGAACATGGACACATTCCCCTCGGTGGAGCCGTAGAACTCCAGGACCCGGGGCACACCAAAGCGGCCGATGACGTCTTCCCAGACATCCGGCCGCAAGCCGTTACCGAAGGCCAGGCGCAGCCTGTGCGCCCGCTCATCGGGGTGCGGCGGCTGGTTGGCGAGATAGCGGCAGAGCTCACCGATATAGGCGAACAGGGTGCAGTCCTCCTGGCGGATGTCCGACCAGAACTGCGTGGCCGAAAAGCGCCTTCGCAGGACCACGCAGGCGCCATTGAGGAGGGCAGCCCCCATGCCGCAGAGACCGCCAGTGGCGTGGTACATCGGCAGGGCGACGTAGATCCGGTCATCAGGACGGGCCCCGGTCGCGCCTGCGAAGCCCCGCATGTAGAGTTGGACGCGCACGTGGGTCACCCGGGCCGCCTTGGGCAGTCCGGTCGTGCCGGAGGTATAGATCAACAGCGCCGTGTCATGTGCGGTGAGCCCCTCGCGGGCGGAAGCAGGCGGAGGCGCATCCGAGAGTCCCGAAAGGAGGGCCATAAGGTCGCCTTCGCCGGGAAGCGGCGCCTCGAGGCTCCACAGGCGTGGGCCTTTCTCGAGGTTACCCAGAACCGCTTGCAGGGCCGGCGAGGTTTCCGGGTCGACGATGACCTCCTGCGCGTTGGCGAGGTTCAGGCAGTGAGCCAGGGCCTGGCCGGTCAGCTGGTTATTGATCAGGGCCGAGACCACCCCGACCTTGGACAGGCCGTACCAGGCCGGAAGGTACTCCATCCGGTTGGGAAGGAAGAGGGCGACGCGGTCTCCCGGTCGGAGCCCGGACTCCAGGGCCCATCGGGCGAAGCGGTTGGCCAGGCCATCCATCTCCCGATAGCTGAGGCTGCGACCCTCGAAGCGGATGGCCTCGCGGTCCGGCCATTTCCGGACCGAAGCCTCCAGGTCATCGCAGATCCGCCTCGGACTGTCGGGCGCAATTCCGCGGACCCGGCCCAGGGTGCGGGCGAGGCCAGTATAGAAGCGTAAGTCGCGCCTGAGGGTCTCGAACATGCCGGGCCTGTCCTGGTCAGCAATGACGCCGGCTGATCTGGCGGCAAACGGGAGTGGATTCAAGTGGCGGGTGGAGTCTCCATCCCGGCAACCTCGATGCGGATAGTAGGCCCGGAGTTTACGGATGGCGGCCTGGGTCCGCCCAGCCGGTCAGGTCAAGCCCCGCCCTGGCGGGCGGGGCCCGACGCCCGGCTCAGAGCTGGGCCAGGAGATAGTCGGCGGCGGAGACCTTGAACTCACCGCCAGCCTCTACATTGAGCTGCTTCACCACGCCATCCACCACGTACATGGAATAGCGCTGGGAGCGGAGGCCGAGGCCGAACTTGGATCCGTCCATGGTCAGGTCCACGGCCTTGGTGAAGTCGCCGGCCGGGTCGGCGATCATCTCGATCGCGCCCAGGACATCCTGGCTCTCGCCCCAGGCCTTCATGACGAAGGCGTCGTTGACGGACAGGCAGACAATGGCGTCGACGCCCTTGGCCTTGAGGTCAGAGGCCAGGTCCTTGTAGCCGGGCAGGTGCCGGGCGGAGCAGGTGGGGGTGAAGGCCCCGGGGACGGCGAAGAAGGCCACCTTTCGGCCCTTGAAGATCTCGTCGACCGTGGTGGGCTTGGGCCCCTCGGCGGTTCCGGCGATGAGGTTGGCGGCGGGAAGCGTGTCTCCGACCTTGAGGGTCATGGGCCTGTCTCCGGGCTCTGTTCTGGGGGGAAGGGCAGAGATAAGCCCTTGGCGCGGGCCTGCAATGGAGAAGTTTGATCCAGCGACTTGAAACCGCCCCAAGGTCGTCGGAAAATCTGCGGATGCATGCAGCGGAATACCTTTCCGGACAGGTACTGATCGCCCTTCCGGCGATTGGCGATCCGCGCTTTGAACGCGCTGTGGTTCTCGTCTGCGCCCACGACGCCGAACACGCCATGGGTCTGGTCCTGAACCGGAAGGTCGCTGGCCTGGCCCTCGGCGCGGTACTGGAAAAGCTGTCGATCGCCTGCCCGGAGAGCCGCCGCGAAGAGGCTGTCCTGCTGGGCGGGCCTGTGCAGCCCGAGCGGGGATTTGTCCTTCACACCCCAGACTACCGTTCCGGCGATGGGGCGACGATGGAGGCGGGGCCGGGGTTTGCCTGCACCCCTACCCGGGAGGCGCTGGAGGCCATCTCCCGGAATGATGGAAGCCCCCGGCGCGCGCGCCTGGCCCTCGGCTACGCCGGCTGGGGGGCGGGACAGCTGGAGGGCGAGATCCGGCGAAACATCTGGCTGACCTGCCCTGCGGACGAAGCCCTGGTCTTCGGTGTCCGCGAGGAGGATCTCTGGGCCGCGGCCCTCGGCCGGCTGGGGGTTGACCCGTCCTTCCTCACTGCGGAAGCCGGCGAGGCCTGAGGCCTCAGCCCCTGGGCTTCACCGGGGCGGCACCGTCGACATAGCATTCGTTCAGGTAGACCTCGGCCTCCTGCGGAGAGAGGGCGGGGGCGTAGCCGTAGCCCTGACCGTAATTGCATCCCAGGGCACGGAGCCGGCGGGCGATCTGGGCGCTTTCAACACCTTCGGCGACGACTTCGAGCGACAGGTCACGGCCCAGCTTGATCACGGAGGACACGATCTTGGCCGAGCCTTCATTGGTGGCCATGGTGCGAACGAAGTACCTGTCGATCTTCAGGGTGTCGAAAGGCAGCCGCGCCAGGTAGCTCAGGGACGAGAAGCCGGTGCCGAAGTCATCCAGGGCAAGGCCTGCGCCGGCCTCCTTCAGTGCGGTGAGAATGATCGCGGCCTGGTCGGGATCCCGCATCACGTCATTCTCGGTGACTTCCAGCTTCAGGGCGCCGGGTGGAAGCCCGGTCTCCTTGCGGATTCGGATGATGTCATTGACAAGGCCGGGCCGGTACACCTCTGCCGTCGACAGGTTGACCGAAACGGTAAGCTCGCCGGCCGCCCAGTGATCATGCCGCCAGCGGGCAAGCTGAACAGCGGCGTCGCACTGCATGTAGGCCCCAAGTTCGCTGATCAGTCCCATCTCGTCGCAGAGATCAAGGAAGGCGTCCGGCGCGAGCAAGCCGCGGCGCGGGTGGTTCCATCGCACAAGCGCCTCGAAGCCTGACAGGGCGCCTGTGGTGAGGTTGACGATCGGCTGGTAGTGGGGGCGTAGCTCGCCTCGACCGATGGCCCCCCGAAGGTCACCCTCCAGGGCCAGTCGAGACAGGCCGTCGGTCTCCAGGGTCCGGCCGTAGGAAACGGCCGACCCCCTTCCCTCCGCCTTTGCGGTCTCGACGGCCAGTTCCGCCCGCCTCAGGAGTTCGGCGGCGTCTGCGCCCTCGCCCGAAGGGACTTCAACAGCCCCCAGGGACAGAGTCGGATGGATATCGAGGCCCGAAATCCGCAGGGGTTGCTCCAGGGCTTGCCGCAGGACCTCTTCCGGCCCGGGTCGACCTCTCGGGGTCAGGACGGCGAATTCATCCTCCCCCACGCGCGCGGTCAGGGCTTCGGAAGGAAAAGCCGCCGCAAGCCTGCCGCCCAGGGCGGCGAGAACAAGATCGGCGCGTTCATGACCGAGGGCCTCGTTGAGGCGTCGGAAGCGGTCCAGGTCTGCGACCACAAGCACCTGGTCCGCGGACTCCCCGAGTCTTTCCTGAGCCAGACTGACAAAGGTGCGCCGGTCGAGAAGTCCCGTCAGGCCGTCCAGTCCAGAGACCGAGATTCGGGTCTCAGCCGCGACGATTCCCGCGGCCCGCACCCCATCCTCCAACCAGACTCCGCGCCAGAGGCCCTGTTCGCCACCCAGCATGCGCAGTCGCAGCTCGACAGCCGTCCCCGGCGGCTGCACCCGGAGGAGTTCAGCGGCGATGGGCCTGTCCTGGGGTTGGGTCAGGGCCTTGAGTGCGGCACCCGATCCCTCAGGAACCAGCGGCCCGAGTCCCAGGGGGCGGGCGGCCCCGGTGAAGCTGATCCGATCACGATCCGGCTCCCAGAGCCAAAGCGCCACAGAGGCCGCTCCCAGCGCCTCGAGCGTCGCCGTCGCGTCCCAAATCCAACGGTCGTTCGACATCCGGCTTTCCGGTCAGGCTCCAAGGGACCCTTCCCGGGCCGCAACGCGATTCGGCGGCCCGACGAGCCCGAACAGCACATGATCACGCCATTCGCCGTTAATTTTCAGATAAGCCTGAGCGTGGCCTTCCTCCTTGAAGCCCGCCAGGCCGAGCAGCCGGCGCGACGGAGCGTTCTGTGGAATGCAGGCGGCCTCAAGTCGATGCAGAGCCAGGGACCGGAAGGCAAAGCTCGAGAGGGTCCGAACCGCTGCCAGGGTCAGGCCCTGGCGGGTATAGGGCGCGCCGCACCAGTACCCGACCGTACCCATCTGGGCGACGCCCCGTCGGATGTTGGACAGGGTGATGCCACCCGTCAGGGCCCCGTCGTCCTTCCGGAACACCAGAAAGGGATATGCCTGGCCAAGGTCGATGTCGCGGGCATAGGACGCCAGCCGCCGGCGCCAGGCGGCGCGGGTGAGATCGTCCTCGGGCCAGGTGGGCTCCCAGGGCTGAAGGAAGCTGCGTGACGACTCGCGCAGATCGCGCCACTCCGCAAAGTCGGAGGGTCGCGGAGGACGAATCTCGATCCCCTCGCCCTGTAGCCGCAGGCCATCGCCCGGCGTGATCCAATCCAGAAGCGCCATGTTGGCAAACTCCGGGGTTTTCCCGCTCCGTCAAGTCATCCGGGCGCCAGACGGCGCAGCGCGGGCGAGGCGTTCGCGGAAGACCTCAGCCGCCGGATGCGCGGCGCGTGGCCCGAGGACGGCGGCGGCGGCCTGTCCGGAGGCGAGAATCCGGCTGCCCGCGCGCCGCACCGCTGCCGCGTCACAGGCGTCGATCCGCTCGCCGATTTCCGACAGGGTCAGTGGCCGGCCAAAGGTCAGCACCTGGATCGCGGCCTGCTCGGCGCGGGACAGGAGCGACTCGGCGGCCATGAAGAGGCCCGCCTTGAGCTGGGCGCGGGCCCGGGCCAACTCCGCCTCTCGAGGGGCATTCGCCAGATCGATCATCTGGTCCGCCACCAGGGACGCGACCCGGGACGCTCTGCCGGCCTCGCACCCGGCGAAGACCCCGATCATTCCGCAATCCGACCAGTACTCACCCCAGGCGTCGACCGCATAGGCAAGGCCGCGCGCCTCCCGCGCCTCCTGGAACAGCCTTGAGGCCATTCCGCCGCCCAGGCACTCGGCGAAGACCTGGGCCGCCCAGGCGTCGGGATCGCCGACCGCCAGGCCCGGGGTGAGGAAGACGAGGTTGGCCTGCTCGAGATCCCGGTCACCGGTCCGCGCGCCGCCGGTGAACCGGGCGGGCTCCGGTGGCGGCGACGGCATGGCGGCGGGTTCCGCGCTGCCGAAGTCGCGCTCTGCAAGGCGGAGGAAGGCGTCCTCGTCCACGGCACCAGAGACCGAGATCACCAGGCGGTCGGGGGCGTAGAGGCAGGCGCGCCAGTCGGAGAGCGCCGCCGGCGAGGCCCGGCGCAGGCTCGGCCCGTCGCCCAGAATGCAGCGTCCGAGAGGCTGGTCGGCAAAGGCCGCCGACTGGGCCATCTCGAAGACGAGGTCATCGGGTGCGTCCTCGGCCTCGGCGATCTCCTGCATCACCACCCGCCGCTCCCGCGCGAAGTCGGAGGGATTCAGGGTCGGACGCAGGAGGATATCGGACAGGAGGGCGCTGGCGCCCTCCAGGCCCTGGGGCAGGGTCCGGACGTGGAAGACCGTGCGCTCGAAGCCGGTCTCGGCATTCATCTGGCCGCCGTCCGCCTCTACCGCCTCGGCGATCTGCCGAGCGGAACGGCCGCCAGCGCCCTTGAAGACCATATGCTCCAGGAGGTGGGACCACCCTGACTGCCGGCGGGATTCCCACCGGGCACCCCGGCCAGCAGCCACGACCATGGCGACGGTCTGGAGCCCGGGAACGGGATCGCAGACGAGACGGACGCCGTTGCCGAGGGTGTGAGTGCGCGCCAGGTCAGGCCCCTGCAAAGGCCCGAACATAGGCGCTTACGAGGGTGGCGTCTGCGGCGATCGATTCATAACGCTCGGGCCGTCCCGCCAGGGCCTGCGCCCTCTCCGGGGCCAAAGGCGCACGCCCCGTGGCAGCAAGGACGGCTTCCGGGAACTTGGCGGGATGGGCAGTGGCGAGAACGACCGTAGGTCCTGTCCCCGGGGACCGGCGAAGGGCCGACAGGGCGACGGCGGTGTGCGGATCCACGATCTCGCCGGTCTCGGAAAGGGCCAGGCGCATCGCCTCGGAAGTGGCGGCCTCATCGGTAGTCTCGCCCGCGAACAGGCGGGTCATGGCCTCGAAAGCCTGCGAGGGGACCGAAATGGACCGGCCCTCGGCAAATCCCCGGAAGGCTTCCGCGGTGGCGGGTCCGTCCCGGTCGACCGACTCGAAGAACAGCCGCTCAAAGTTCGAGGCCGACTGGATGTCCATGGCGGGAGACTGGGTCTCGGCCACCGTCCCCCGGGCATAGAGACCGGTCCGGAATGTCCGGGCGAGGATATCGTTGGCGTTAGTGGCGATCAGGATCCTGCCGATCGGCAGGCCCATCCGGTAGGCCACATATCCGGCGAAGCCGTCGCCGAAATTGCCTGAGGGCACGGCGAAGGAGACCGGCCGATGCGGCGCCCCGAGGGCGAGAGCGGTGGTGAAGTAGTAGACCGACTGGGCGACAATGCGGGCGAAGTTGATCGAATTGACGGCAGACAGGCCCACGGCCTGCTGCAGGACCGGGTCGCCCAGCGCTGTCTTGAGGATGGCCTGGCAGGTGTCGAAGTCGCCCGCGACGGCCAGGCATCGGACATTGTCCTCGGTCGCCGTGGTCATGAACCGGCGCTGGACCTCAGAGATGCGGCCATCCGGGAACATGGCGACGATGCGGGTGTTGGACCGGCCACGGAAGGCTTCAACCGCCGCGCCACCGGTGTCGCCCGAGGTGGCGCAGAGAATGGTCTGGGTCCTCCCTGCCCGCTCGAGCACAAAGTCCGAGAGGCGGGCCAGTAGCTGCATGGCCACGTCCTTGAAGGCCAGGCTCGGGCCATGGAAGAGCTCGGCAAGGAAGACGTCGGGGGCCAGCTGGACCAGGGGGACCACCGCTGGATGGTCGAAGGCGGCATAGGCCTGGCGGCACATCGCCAGGAGATCCGCCTCGGGGATCTCGTCTCCCGCGAACCGCCCCAGCACGGCTGCAGCCACCTCTGCGTAGGGGCGTCCCGCCATGCCGGCAATCTCCCCGGCGGAGAACTGCGGCCAGGACTCAGGAACATAGAGGCCCCCGTCCGGGGCCAGGCCGGCGAGGACGGCGTCGACAAAGCCGACGGGGGGCGAGGCGCCTCGGGTGGAGATGTAACGCATCAGCTTCTGAAGTGCTTCCAGAGGCGGGCGGCATAAACGCCGGCCAGGGCACCGGCAAGGCCGAACCAGGTCAGGGCGTATTCCATATGGCGGTTCGAGATGACGGTCGGAAGCGGCGACGGCTCCAGGGCCGGGAAGTCAGGATTGGTGCGGGACTCGGCCATCAGCATGACCGGGGCCGGCCGGGTGGCTCCGAGTGTCGCCGCCATGGCGACCACATCCCTCGAGAACCAGAGTCGCTTCTGGAGGTCGGCCTCGGGCGTGAAGGCACCTGGCCGGTCTGGGACCCTCAGGATACCCGTCACCATTTCCGGGGCCCCGCGAGGCGTCACCGTCCGGACCTCTGGCCGCGCCGTCTCGGCTTCGTCGATGAAGCCGCGATCGACGAGTAGGGTGGCGGAGCCTCCAGCGGCCAGGGGACAGGCCGAGACCAGCCGCCGGCCTGAGTGACCATCCAGAAGGCCATAGAGCTCCACGAAGGCAGCCCCGGAAAGCCCCGGGCAGGCAAGGCGCACCCGGACCATGTCGAGGTCGGCGGGGGTCCGGGCTTTGGAAAAGGCTTCGGCGGCGTCGACCGGGGCGGCGGCCTCCAGCCGGGCGATTCGGTCCAGGAGCGACTCTTTCCAGGCCCGACGCTGCAGCTGCCAGTTCCCAAGGGCGATCAGGATCGCAAGGCCGATGAGGGTCGCAATCGTCAGGCCAACCGGGAAGCGAGGGCGGGGGGCGGGCTCAGTCGTCATGTCGGGCTTCCGCCGCCCGGTTCGCGAACTGTGCGGCCAGGAGGACGCCCTTCACAGGTCGCAGGAGGCCACCGCAGACGATCACCGTCAGAGGAAGGAAGACCGCAAGGAGCACCCAGATGGGCGGGCGAAAGGCGATCTCGGTGAACAGAGCGGTGAAGGCGACGATGAACCCGCCGATCAGGATCACGAAGACAGCCGGGCCATCGCCGGAATCCGCCCGGGCCAGGTCCAGGCCACAAGCGGAACAGGTCTCTGCAACGGTGAGGAAGCCCTTGAAGAGGGGCCCCTGACCGCAGCGGGGACAGTGGCCGGTAATCCCCGCCAGGAGGGGGTTGACGCCGGCCATGTGAGGTCAGTGTCCGGCAGACGCGCCGAAGACGACGTAGATGAAGGCGAAGAGGAACAGCCAGACCACATCGACGAAGTGCCAGTACCAGGCCGCCGCCTCAAAGCCGAAGTGCTGCTTGGTCGTGAAGCCGCTACCCATCAGGCGCGCCAGGCAGACGATCAGGAAGATCGTCCCGATCAGTACGTGGAACCCGTGGAAGCCCGTCGCCATGAAGAAGGCCGAGCCGTAGAGGCCGGAGTTCTCCGCACCCTCACCCCCGAAGAAGTAGTTGTGGTCGAGGATGTGCTTGTACTCGTAGACCTGCACGGCAGTGAAGATGGCACCGAGGATGATGGTCAGGAGCAGACCAATCTTGGCGGCGCGGCGGTCCCCCGTCTGAAGGGCGTGGTGGGCCCAGGTCACGGTGGTGCCGGAAAGCAGGAGGATCAGGGTGTTGAGGAGGGGCAGGTTCCAGGCCGAGACAGTCTCGACACCCTTCGGCGGCCAGGTGGCCCAGGCGGCGCGGACTTCCTCGAGACCTGACTGCGTCCGGAACTCATTGAACAGGGCCATTTCGAAGAAGATCCAGAACCAGGCCACGAAGAACATCACCTCGGAGGCGATGAACATGATCATTCCGTAGCGCAGGCCGATGCTGACGACCGGGGTATGGTCGCCCTGGTTGGCCTCGATCGTGACGTCACGCCACCAGACGGCC
>CAMCIK010000058.1 GCA_945874825.1 Phenylobacterium deserti
ACGGATAGAAGCACTGGCCATTCGGTACGAAGGAGAGCCCGCCCAGCTGGTTACAGCCCGCATCAGAGAAGGTCGACGAAAGGGTCGCTCCCAGCGGAATGCCGGGGCGGGTCGGATCCTGCACGAACCCGCCATTGGGACCGATGACCGGGGTCCCGAGGATGGCGTTGTATCCGCCGGGATTGCTGGCTCCAGAGATACCACTGATGTTGAGGGTGTCAGGGAACACAGCGTTCGGCAGCGTCCAGGGCAGATCAACGCCATTCAGTTCGCTGCGGTGCCGGTAGGACGCCGCCAGCAAGACGTTGCCGTTGTCGAGCTTCCGTCCCCAGGCCACGGAGGCTTCGTAGTCTCCATCCGAACCATCGATCAGGGCATATTTTCCGTTGACCTCGAAACCGTCCAGGTCCCTGCGGGTGATGAAGTTCACAACCCCGGCCACAGCGTCTGATCCGTAGGTGGCCGCGGCACCGTCACGCAGCACTTCGACCTGGCCTATGGCGATGGTCGGGACCACGTTGATGTTGACGAACTCCTGTCCGCCCGCAGCTGTGATGGTCGACAGGCGCTCGCCGTTCATGAGCGAGAGCGTCCGGGTCAGCCCGAGGCCCCGGAGGTTGATCGTCGCGACGCCGGCCGCAGCGCCCCCGAGGAAGCGGTTGGATTCGCCGATATTGCCGCCCGAGACAGACGGAATGGTCCGCACCAGATCGACGAGGGACGGACTGCCCTGCTCCTGCAGCGCCTCGTTGGTGATGACGTCCACCGGCAAGGCGGCGTCTTCGGGTGTGCCCCGGATCAGCGAACCGGTAATCACCACTTCGTCGACCTGATTGTCAGATACCCTGGCCGCGCTTTGCGCGGTTGCCTGGGTTGCCATACCGAGGCCAAGGGTGATCGCCAGAGCCGAGCTGGCATAGAGGTGCATGCGCCGGGACATTGTTTTCGTTTCCTCCTTTTAGTGGCTTAGGCCAGCTAATTGGGAACAGACTGTGCACAAATCGCAGGACATGCAAGTCACGAAAGACCGGGCCAGGAGCCGCCTGACCTGTCGGTCGAACATCGGGTCCACTGCGAATGACTGGGTTGCGTCCGGGATTACGCCGTCCGGCGTCAGCCTTGGGTACCGACCTGTACAAAGCCCTGCCCGGCCAACGACCCAACCCAGGCTCTCCGTCGGCGCGCAGCCCCGAGGTGTGCCGATAAAGGGTCCCCGACCCGGAGACCCCAGAAAGGTAAGGAAATACAACTCCGCGTGGCAGTCCCTAGGGGAGTCGAACCCCTCTCTCCAGGTTGAAAACCTGGCGTCCTAACCGATAGACGAAGGGACCACGGACGCGAGAGCGGCGTCTATATCCGCCTTCCCCGGGGCGTGCAAGACGCGGGGGTCGGGTTTTGCACCCTGGCTGGCTCAGCCTGCATCGGAACGGCGCGGATCGGCAGCATCCTCGATCTCAAGCTCGACAGAGGCGCGGCCCTGCCAGTCATCTGGGCGCAACCGGCCCGCCAGGTGGAGGACGCCGCCCCCCTGGAGAAGCTGGCCCAGCGGGGTCTCCTCCGCCCGCCAAGCCACCGCCTTCAGGCGTCCCCCCGCGGAGTCCGTGAGCGTGGCTCGCACATGGCCGCCTCGCATGACCATGGGGCGTTCAACGCGAACGGAGGCCGCCGCAAAGACCGGTTCGGGATTGCCGGGGCCAAAGGGTGCCAGGCGGGCAAAGGCTTCCAGCAGCGAGCGGTCGGCACCTTTGGGAGTGATGAGGGCGTCGATCTCCAGGACATCCGCCTCGGCCGCCCGGGCCTGGTCCTCGCCCAGGCGCATGGCGAGGAAGCGGCTGAACTCGGCGATGCGCTCCGGCCGGATCGAGAGTCCCGCCGCCATGGCGTGTCCGCCTCCCGACAGGAGGAGTCCCTCATCGAAGGCAGCCTGAACGGCGGTACCCAGGTTCACGCCCGGCTGGGAACGTCCGGAGCCCTTGCCGACACCCGCTGCCAGATCGATGCCGATCACGATGGCTGGCCTGCGGAAGCGCTCGCGCAGGCGGCCGGCGACGATTCCGATGACCCCCGGAGCCCAGCCCGGAGCCGCGACCACAAGGACCGGAGCCTCCGCGATCTGCGGGTCGGCCTCGATCCGAGCGACGGCCTCGTCGATCACCGCCTGTTCCACCGCCTTACGCTGGCCGTTGAGCTCATCCAGCTGGGCTGCCAGGGCGGCCGCCTCGTCGGGATCATCGGTAGACAGGAGCCGGGCACCCAGGTCCGATCGTCCGATCCGGCCGCCGGCGTTGATCCGGGGGCCCAGGATGAAACCCGCGTGGAATGTTGTCGCCGTCCCGCTGACCTTGCCGACATCCGCCAGGGCCTTCAGTCCGGGATTGGCCCAGCGGGACATCACCTTGAGCCCCTGGGCGGTGATCGCACGATTGAACCCGGTCAGGGCGGTCACGTCGCACACCGCGCCCAGGGCGGCGAGGTCAAGCCACTGGCGCAGGTCCGGCTCGGGCCGGGTGGCGAACAGGCCACGCCGGCGCGCCTCCCGGTTCAGGGCTGCGAGCAGCACGAAGGCCACGCCGGCGGCGGCCAGCATCCCCTGTCCCGAATTGTCGTCTGGCCGGTTCGGGTTCACGAGGGCGGCGGCGGGGGGAATTTCGCCGGGGCGCATGAGATGATGGTCGATGACCACCACATCGAGGCCAATCTCCCGGGCGGTGGCCAGGGCGTCCTGGGCTGCGGCCCCGCAGTCGAGGGTGATGACGATCTCGGCACCCTGGTCCTTCAGGGCCCGGAAGACGACCGGATTGGGGCCATAACCCTCCTTGACCCGGTCGGGGATGTAGATCGGGACCTCCCGGCCCATGGCGCGCATCCAGCGCACCACCTGGGCGGCGCTGGCAGCACCATCGACGTCATAGTCGGCGAAGACGACCATGGAACGCCCGCGCTCCAGGGCGTCGACCAGGATCTGCGCCGCCCTGTCCATGTCGCGGAAGGAGGAAGGGTCGGGAAAGAGCGCCTTCAGCGTGGGGTTGAGGAAGACCTCGCCGTCGTCAGGGCCGACGCCGCGGGACGCCAGGGCGCGCGCCAGGGGCTCGCTGAGGCCCAGGGCGTTCTGGTGTCGGCGCACGAGTTCCGGAGCCGCAGCGCGCGCCGCCCAGGCCCGTCCGCTGACCGAGCGGCCGACCCCGAGAAAGGGACCTTCCGCCAGGGTCATCGATGTCAGGCCGGACGCCGGAGGCGGACTTCTCGGACCGTCTGGGTGGAGGAGACCATCACCAGGCTGTGGGTCACGATCTGCCCGCCCTCCCGGCGGACACCGTCCAGCAGGGCGCCCTTGGTCACGCCTGTGGCGGCGAAGATGGCGTCTGCCCGGACCATTTCATGCAGGTCGTACTTCTTTTCGAAGTCGGTGATGCCCACGCGCCGGGCCCGTTCCTTCTCGTCGGCATTCCGAAAGACCAGCCGGCCCTGGAACTGGCCGCCGACGCACTTCAGCGCTGCGCAGGCCAGGACCCCCTCCGGGGCCCCACCCTGGCCGACATAGAGGTCGATGCCCGTTGCCGGGTCAGCCGTGTGCATGACCCCTGCGACGTCTCCATCCGTGATCAGGCTCACCCGGGCTCCGACCGAGCGGATAGAGGCGATGATCTCGGCGTGACGCGGCCGGTCAAGGACGCAGACCGTAATCTCCTCGGCGGGCACTCCCTTGGCCGCGGCGAGGGCCCGCACATTGTCCGCAGGCGACCGGTCGAGGTCAATCACACCGGCGGGATAACCCGGCCCGCAGGCGATCTTGTCCATATAGGTGTCCGGCGCGTTCAGCAGGGTCCCCTTGGGCGCCCAGGCCATCACCGCCAGGGCATTGGCCATGGCCTTGGCCGTCAGGGTCGTGCCTTCCAGCGGGTCAAGGGCGATGTCGATGGCAACCCCGCCCCGACCCACCTTCTCGCCGATGTAGAGCATGGGCGCCTCGTCCCGCTCCCCCTCGCCGATGACGATCTCGCCGTCGATGGCCAGGGCGTTCAGGGCCGTTCGCATGGCGTCCACAGCCGCCTGGTCGGCGGCCTTCTCATCCCCGCGCCCGGCCAGGGTGGAGGCGGCGATGGCGGCGATCTCCGTGACGCGGACCGCGTCCAGGACAAGGCTGCTGTCCAGCTGCTCAGTGATCATAATGGGTCTCCGGACGGCGAACGCGCCGTATTTTTCTTCGATTCTCAGATGCTTGCGATGTGCAGCAGACGGGGCGGCTCAAGAACAGCGGGCAGCCGGCCGATCCGGTCAACCGCAGCGGCAAGTACAGCCTCAGCCACGGCGTGGGTCGTCATGACAATCGGAACGCCGGGCGCTTCCCCGGGGGGCTTCTGCAGGAAGCTCTCAATGGAGACGCCGGCGTCGGCCAGCTCCTCGGAAACCGACGCCAGGACGCCGGGCTCATCCCGCACCATGACCCGGATATAGCCCCGGCCCACTGCCGCCACCCCCGCAGAGGGCGCACAGGGCCGCAGGCCTGCGGCGGGTGCCTGGAAGACGGGCCTCCGGCCACCGGCCATGACATCAGCGATGTCGGCCGCGACCGCCGCCGCCGTTGGACCGGCCCCGGCACCGGGCCCTTGCAGGAAGATGCGCCCGATGCGTTCACCCTCGATGAACAGGGCGTTGAGGGCACCGTCTGCCTGGGCGATGGGATGGGTCTTGCGCACCAGGAAGGGCCGCACCTGGACCCGGGCACCCTCCCCTGCCCGCTCGGCAGAGGCGATCAGCTTGATGCGGTAGCCAAGGTCCCCTGCAAGCCGGATGTCCAGGAGATCAACGCCAGTGATCCCCTCCACCTCGGCCGCCGCGAAGTTGGGCGATCCGCCGAAGGCCAGGGCCGCCAGTATGGTGATCTTGTGGGCGGCGTCGAAACCACCGACGTCCATGGTCGGGTCTGCTTCGGCATATCCCAGCCTCTGGGCGTCCGCGAGGACGTCGGAAAAGGCGGACCCGGTGGTTTCCATCTCGGTGAGGATGTAGTTACACGTGCCGTTGAGGATGCCCGACAGGCTGCGGATCTCCTCTCCCACCAGGGCTTCGCGGACGGTCTTGACCGCGGGAACGCCGCCCATGACCGCCGCCTCGAACAGCAGGGCAACGCCCTTGGCCTCAGCCAGGGCCGCCAGCGCCGCTCCGTGTTCGGCGATGAGCGCCTTGTTCGCGGTTACGACCGCCTTGCCGGCCCCCAGGGCCGCTTCGACGGCAGCCTTGGCCGGACCGTCTGAGCCGCCGATGAGCTCCACGAAGACGTCCGTGTCCGGAGACTGGGCCAGGGCCACGGGGTCGTCGAACCAGGCCAGATGGGAGATGTCCACGGCCCGCGGGCGTGACCGGGACCGCGCAGAGACACCGGTGACCACAACCCTTCCTCCGGCCGGGGCAAAGTCTGGACGTGAGGCGAGGAAGTCCAGAAGGCCGCCGCCGACGGTCCCGAGGCCCGCGACGCCGACACGTAAGGTCCGTCCGTCCTGAGGTTTGGTCACGGGTTCGATCCTGAGTTGTGGGCCCGGCCGAGGATATCCTCGGCGTTCGCAAGGAAACGCCGCACATTGCGAGCGGCCTGGCGGATGCGGTTCTCGTTCTCGACAAGGCCGATGCGCACGAACCCCTCGCCGTTTTCTCCGAAGGCAACGCCCGGTGCTACGGCGACGCCAGCCTCCTCGATGAGGAGCTTGGAAAACAGCATGGAACCGGCCGAACGGTAGGCCTCCGGCAGGGGCGCCCAGGCGAACATGGAGGCTGGCGGGGCGGGGATTTCCCAGCCTGCCCGCTTCATAGACTGCACCAGGGTGTCGCGCCGGCCCTTGTAGATGGCGCGGATCTCGTCAACGCAGTCCTGCGGTCCGTTGAGGGCGGCAGCGGCGGCCACCTGGATGGGGGTGTAGGCGCCGTAGTCAAGATAGGACTTCACCCTGGCGAGGGCGGCGCAGATCCGGGCGTTGCCCACCACCATCCCGACTCGCCAGCCGGCCATGGCGTAGGTCTTGGACAGGGAGTTCACCTCGACCGCTATCTCCTTGGCGCCAGGGACCTGGAGCACCGACGGCGGTGGATTGTCATCGAAGTAGATTTCCGAATAGGCGATGTCCGACAGCACCAACATGTCATGGCGGCGGGCCAGGGCCACGGCCTCCCTGTAGAAGTCGAGGTCGACCCACTGCGCGGTCGGGTTGGACGGGTAGGACAGGATCAGCACGGAGGGCGGCGGCGCCGAATGCTTCACCGCCCGGCTGATGCCGGCGAGGTATTCCTCAGGCGACAGGGCGGGGACGTGGCGGATGACGCCCCCGGCCATGATAAAGCCGTAGGCGTGGATGGGATAGGCGGGATTGGGGCAAATGATCACATCGCCGGGGGCCGTCAGGGCCTGGGCGAGGTTTGCAAAGCCTTCCTTGGAGCCCAGGGTGGCGATCACCTCGGAGTCCGGGTCGAGCTGCACCCCGAAGCGGCGCTCGTAATAGCCAGCCATGGCCCGGCGAAGCCCGATGATGCCTTTCGAGGCGGAGTAACGGCCGGCCTTCGGATCCCGGGCGGTTTCGACCAGCTTGTCGACGATATGCTTGGGCGTCGGCATGTCGGGATTGCCCATGCCGAAGTCGATGATGTCCACGCCCTCGGCGCGTAGGCGGGCCTTGATGCGGTTCACCTCCTCGAAGACGTAGGGCGGGAGGCGGCGGATGCGGTGAAACTCGGGTGTCATGTTTGCTCTGGCCGCACTCAGGACGGCGAATTGGGAGCCTTTCCGGGCCTGGCATAACCTTCGCTCCGAAGGCCGCCAAGCGGTTTGAAGTCCTGGCCCCCGCTGGCCCTATCGAAGGGGCGGCGGGGGCGGTGTAGCTCGCTTGCGCACATCGCGTGCGAAGGCGTCGGCTGCAGCTGTCGCAGACACGGTTGGTGCGGCGGGCCCACTCGCCTCGGACGTCTGAGCCGCAAAGGCCTCGGTCTGTTGGAGGGTCCAGGTGTTCTCTGCGCCGTCCCTCTCGAGAGCCGCGCCCTCAGCCAGCACCTCGCCAGCAGCCCGACCCCAGGCCGCCAGCGGGCGCTCATCTACGGGCAGGACGGGGATGTCGGAAAACTGGGGATAGGTTTTCGCCGCCGCGGCAAGCGCCCGGGCCTCCGTCGTGGCCGCTGTTGGCGGCGGGCCTGCAGCCGGCCGGGATGCACAACCGCTCGCCAGCAAGGCCAGCGCCAGGGGCGTCCCCAGGAGGCCGCGGACGGGAATCGAAAGGTGCGCCGGGAAGGAGTTCATGATTACCCCGGTATTATGGCATGATTGTTCCGTTAGAAAGCCCAGGAACCCCCCAGTGGGGAGATGGAGGCAGGAAGATGGCCGGCAAAGACACAAAGGTTTCGAAGGGCAGCGCGCCCCCGCGCCGGAGCGCGGCAAAGCGCAAGCCCGCCGCCACGTCGAAGCCCGCTACTCCCGAACAGCCCGCTGCAGCCCCGGAGCCTCCGCCTAGACTGGGACCGGCCACCGAGTTTGCCGCTGCATTCACCACGGCGGCAGGCCCCGCCGGGCTTGAGGCGATCGAGTCGCTGTCCCGAAATCTGGCAAGGGCGGCCATGACCGCCCAAGGCGCCATCTCTGAGTCCGCCCTCCGCCAGGCGGATAAGGCACCGGGGATCGAGACCGATCCCTTCCATGTTGGGCCCTCGATGGCCAAGGTGATGTCCAGCCTTGCCGGGCAGCCCGACGCCGTGCTGCAGGCCCAGGGCGACCTCTGGAAGCGATATGCCGACCTCTGGCACTTCGCCGCCCGCCGCGCCATGGGCGAGGTCGCCGAGCCCGTTGCGATCCCTGTGAAGGGCGACAAGCGGTTCAATGCGCCCGACTGGACCGACAACCCTGTCTTCGACGTGATCAAGCAGTCCTACCTGATCACTTCCGACTGGATGAACGGTCTCGTCGCCCGCGCCGGTCACGTTGACCCGATGACCCGGCGCCGGGTAGAATTCTTCACCCGGATGCTGACGGACGCTCTGTCGCCCTCAAACTTCCTCGCCTCGAATCCTGAGGCCCTGCGGGAAGCCTTGTCGAGCCAGGGCCAGAGCCTCGTCCGGGGGATGGAGAACTTCGCCGCCGACCTCGCCCGGGGCGGCGGCCAGCTGGCCATCAGCCAGACCGACTATGAGCAGTTCGAGATCGGCGTGAACGTGGCCACGGCACCCGGCAAGGTGATCTTCCAGAACGAGATCATCCAGCTGATCCAGTTCACTCCGACGACCGAAACGGTCCACGAGATCCCGCTCGTCATCTTCCCGCCGTGGATCAACAAATTCTACATCCTCGACCTTAGGCCCGAGAATTCCATGATCCGCTGGCTGACCGCCCAGGGGTTCACGGTCTTCGTCGCCTCCTGGGTCAATCCCGACGGACGCCTCGCCGACCGGACCATCGAGGACTACATGCAGCTGGGTATCTACGAGGGTACGGCCGCCGCCATGAAGCAGGCTGGCGTCGACCGGGTGAATACCGTTGGCTACTGCATCGGCGGGACCCTGCTCTCGGCCACCCTGGCGCATATGGCCGCCAAGGGGGACAGCCGGATCGCCTCCGCGACCTTCTTCGCTGCCCAGCAGGACTTCTCCGAAGCCGGGGACCTCCTCCTGTTCACCAGTGAGGAATGGTTGTCTGACCTCGAGAAGCTGATGGAGGCCGGCGGCGGCGTCCTGGCTGGCCAGGCCATGGCCGACACCTTCAACATGCTCCGCTCAAACGACCTGATCTGGTCCTTCTTCGTCAGCAACTACCTGCTGGGCAAGGAGCCCAAGCCCTTCGACCTGCTGTTCTGGAACTCGGACCAGACGCGGATGCCGAGGACCCTGCACCTCTACTACCTGCGCCGTTTCTACGGGGACAACGCCCTGGCCCGGGGGGAACTGGAGCTGGACGGCGTGAAACTCGACCTGGGACAGGTCAAGACGCCGGTCTATGTCCAGTCCTCGAAGGAGGATCACATCGCTCCGGCACGTTCGGTCTACCGGGGCGCGCGGCTTTTCGGCGGGCCAACCACCTTCACCCTGGCGGGTTCCGGGCATATCGCCGGCGTGATCAACGCGCCGGTGGCGAAGAAGTACCAGCACTGGACCCATGACACCCTGCCCGAGAGCCTTGAGGCCTGGCAGGCCGGCGCGGTAGAGACCCCCGGCTCCTGGTGGCCCCACTGGGCCGAATGGCTGAAGTCGCGCTCGCGGGGGCAGGTCCCTGCCCGGGATCCTTCCGCAGGCCCTTTGCCCGCTCTCGAGGACGCCCCCGGGAGTTACGTCAAGGTCAAGTCCTGAGGCGTTGCAGGGCAAGGCGCAGGCTGGCGGCCAAGGCCCCGATGGGGAGCGTCAGGCTGACCATCCACGGGGAGAGGGGTGACGGCCCCTTCTCGAGACCGAACCCCATGAGGCGCAGGCTGTAGGGCTGGAAGCCTGTGATCCCGGAGGTCCAGTCCATCCAAAGGGTCCCCATGCCGGCGAAGCAGGCCAGGACCCAGAACAGGCGGCCGCTAAGGAGCGGTGCCCGCAGGACCCTCACCACTGTCCAGAGCATGAAGACCGGAGTCGCCGCCGCCAGCCCCAGGAACAGCCACTGGCCTGATGTCCGGCCTGGCGCCCAGAAGGCCTGGGCCGCCTCGTCTGCCTTGGTCACCTCGGTGTAGGACATGGCCAGGGCCTTGTAGACCCTCACCAGTTCGTATCCGCCAGGCCCACCAGAGGCCGGTTGCTCCGGCTTCGTGGGCAGGAGGGCCGATTCTTTCCGGGGTGTCTGGGCCGTTGCGGGGATTACCTTCTTCCACCCGACCGGAACCAGGGTCAGGTCGATCACCGCCCGACGTTCCGCGAACTGGTAAAGGTATTGAAGTTCTGCGCGTTCTTGGCCAGGAGCCCCGTTGCCACCGACCTGCCTCGAGGCCAGCAGGCGGATGGACCAGGGGGGATCGGTGGGAAGGGTCTTGCGGACCGCCTCAATCCTTGCTGCGTGGGTCGGCGAGGCCATAAGCTGGGGCGCGATACCCTGGTCGATGGCTGGCCAGTCACCGCGCTGGACGGCGTCGATGAAGAGCCGGCCCATCCGGTCTGCATCCAGTTCCGCCTTCGGGGCGGCGCAACCCACGAGGAACACCAGGCCCAGGAGGGCCAGGAGCCCCCTCATGCCGGACGGAACCGCAGAGCGACCCCATTGCTGCAGTATCGAAGTCCGGTAGGACGGGGCCCGTCATCGAACCGGTGCCCGTGGTGTCCCAGGCACTGGGCACAGTGGTACTCGGTGCGGGGCAGGCCAATCTTCCAGTCGGTCTTCAGCCCAAGAGATCCGGGGATTGCGGTGTAGAAGCTCGGCCAGCCTGTCCCGCTCTCATATTTCCAGGCAGAGCGGAACAGAGGCAGGTCGCATCCCAGGCAATGATAGGTTCCATTGCGCTTCTCATTGAGGAGGGGGCTGGAACCGGGCCTCTCAGTATCCGCCTGCCGCAAGACGGCGAAGGCGTCAGGCGGAAGCCGGCTCCGCCAGTTGGCGGCGGTCAGCTTGCGGAAGGACGACCCTGCATAGGCGTCCTGTGCCGCGGCAGCTGACCTCGCCGTCAGCGTCGCCGCCGCAACGCCAAGGAGAAGCCCGCGGCGGGTGGAAAGGCCTCTAGAGACCGGCATGTTCTTCTAGCCCCAGCATGAGGTTGAGGTTCTGGACGCAGGCGCCGGATGCACCCTTGCCCAGATTGTCCAGAATCGCCACCAACCGGGCCTGGGTCCCGTCAGGGGATCCAAAGACGAAGAGGTTCAGGAGGTTGGTGCCGTTGAGCGACTCCGGGTCGAGGTCCCGGACGTAGCCTGCCGCACCCGAGCGAGTCTTCTGCAGGTCTGCACAGGCCTCAGCAGACCCGACCCGGACGAAGCGCTCGCCGGCATAGGCCGTCTCGAGGGCCTGTCGAAGGTCCTCCGGCGAAGGCCGGTACGGCAGGGCCCATAGGGACAAGGGAACCTCCACCAGCATGCCCTGGGCATAGCGCCCAACCGCCGGGGCGAAGACAGGCGAGTGCTCAAGTCCCCCATGGATCTGCATTTCGGGAAGATGCTTGTGGGCCAGGGAAAGGCCATAGGCGCGAAAGACGTCTGAAGTTCCCGCCGCCGGCGGTCCCTCGAACTCGCCAATCAGCCCTTTGCCGCCCCCGGAATATCCCGAGATCGCATTAACCGTGACGGGGAACTCCGCAGGCAGGAGGCCGGCCTCCACCAGGGGCCGGACCAGCCCGATGAAGCCTGTTGGATAGCAACCGGGATTGCTGACCCGGCGGGAAGCCTGGATCGCCGCGCGCTGAGCGCGGGTCATCTCGGCGAAGCCATAGGTCCAGCCTTGCGCGGTGCGGAAGGCCGTGGAGGCGTCGATCACCCTAACGTCGGGAGAGGAGATCATGGACACCGCTTCCCGGGACGCATCGTCTGGCAGGCAGAGTACGACCAGGTCCGCGGCGTTCAGCAGTTTGCGGCGGGCCTCGGGGTCCTTGCGGCGCGCCGGATCAATCGAAAGGAGGGCCAGGTCGGATCGAGGCTCCAACCGCTCGCGGATCTGGAGGCCCGTTGTTCCTGCCTCGCCATCAATGAAAACCTTGGGGGTCATGCGGCCTGTCCTGGGGTCACGACACGAAAAGGGGCGCTCCGGTAAGCCCGAAGCGCCCCAGCATCCCGATAGGAGCCGTTGTTTAGCGCTTCGAGAACTGGAAGCTGCGGCGGGCCTTGGCCTTGCCGTACTTCTTGCGCTCGACCACACGGCTGTCGCGGGTCAGGAAGCCGTGGGGCTTCAGGACCGAACGCAGCTCAGGCTCGAAATAGGTCAGGGCCTTGGAGATGCCGTGGCGGATCGCGCCAGCCTGCCCGGACAGGCCCGAGCCGGCCACCGAGACGACCACGTCGAACTGTCCAGAGCGGTTGGAGACATCCATGGGCTGCGCGATCATCATCCGCAGCACCGGGCGGGCAAAATACACCTGCTGGTCGCGACCGTTGATGGTGATCTGGCCCTTGCCCGGCTTTATCCAGACGCGGGCGACCGCGTTCTTGCGCTTGCCGGTCGCGTAGGCCCGTCCCTGGGCGTCGAGCTTGCGCTCATACACGACCGCCTGGGGAGCGGCCTGGGTGGAGAGGTTTTGCAGGGCATCAAAGCCCGTAGGCGCGGGAGCGTCGGTCATTGTCTTACTTGCTCCGCACGTTCTTGGCATTCATGTCGCCGAAGACTAGGGTCTCCGGGTTCTGGGCAACGTGGGGATGTTCGGCCCCGGCATAGACCCGCAGATGCGTGAGCTGGCGGCGGGCCAGCGGGCTCTCCTTGGGCAGCATGCGTTCGACGGCCTTCTGGAGCACACGCTCGGGGAAGCGACCGCCGAGGATCTTGTCCGCGGTCCGCTCCTTGATGCCGCCCGGATGGCCGGTGTGCCAGTAATAGGTCTTCTGCTGGAGCTTGCGCCCCGTCAGCCGGACCTTGTCGGCATTGATCACGACCACGAAGTCACCGCAGTCGACGTGCGGGGTGTAGTCAGGGCGATGTTTGCCGCGGAGACGCATGGCAATGAAGGAAGCGAGGCGGCCAACGACGGCGTCCTCGGCATCGATCATGATCCACTTCTTCTCGACGTCGGCGGGCTTCAGCGAAGCCGTCGTCTTCAGCA
>CAMCIK010000059.1 GCA_945874825.1 Phenylobacterium deserti
GTCGCGTACCGGCGGAGACCGCCGGTCCGCTCCCGTCCCGGATGGGGAAGCGCGGCCTCAGGCCACCCCGAGAACCGCGCCGAGGACCATGAGGGTCCCGACCAACCCGACCGCCCACAACAGGGGGCGGATCTTGGGAAGGCCCAGCAGGTAGACCACCGCATGGGCCACCCGCGAATAGAAGAACAACTGGGCGCCAAGGGCCGTCGTCGCCCCCAAGGCTCCCGTGGCCGCCGCCACCAAGATCAGGGGCGCGAAGATCGTCAGCCCCTCGCGATGGTTGTCCACGACACGCAGCGCCCGGGCGTGGAAACCTTCCGGCGGACTGAGCCCGTCCCGGGCATCCGCCATGACCTGAAGGCCCTTGGAGCGGGCACCCGCCACGGCCTGGATGACGACAAGAACCAGAAGCAGAACTGTCGAATAGACGAGAAGCCTGAGTTCGATCGGCATTTATCCCTCCCTTTTGCGTCGACCCCCTCATGGAGCCGTCCACACGGCGAGAGGCTGTGCCGCTTCCCCATCTGCGTCAACGGGCCCTTGGCGATCCCCCTCGGCCGGGCGATGATAGGCCCCTCAGGAGACCTCGACATGATGACCCGTACCCTCAGGCGCTGCGCCCTCGGCGCGACCCTCCTTCTCGCGGCCTGTTCGGGCGGCGGATCGCCGGACGCGCTGTCCGGGTTTGGTCCGGAGCCGAAGCTGCCTGCGCCGTCGAGCACCCTTATCCCGCAGATCGCGATCGCGAAGCCTGTGGGCTGGTCGGGCTCTGAGACGCCACGTGCGCCGGAGGGCTTTGTGGTGACCCGGTTCGCCGGTGCCCTCGCCCACCCGCGCTGGCTCCTGGTCCTGCCCAATGGCGATGTCCTGGTGGCCGAATCCTCTTCGGAGAAGAAGGGCAAGCCCAGCTTCCGCGACCGGGCGGCCAACCTGCTGATGGGTCAGGCCGGTGCCATCCAGCGCACCAGCCCAAACCGCATCACCCTGCTCCGGGACGCAGACGGCGACGGGGTGGCCGAACTCCAGACCCCCTTCGCCGAGAACATCCGTCGGCCCTTCGGCATGACCCTGGTCGGCGAGAGCCTCTACGTGGCGCAGGATGACGGTATCGTCCGCCTTCCCTACCGGACCGGCGACACGAAGGCGACCGGGCAGCCCGAGCGGATTTTTGACCTCCCCGCTGGTCGCAATCACCACTGGACCAAGAACGTCTTCGCCAGCCCGGATGGAAAGACCCTCTACGCCACGGTCGGCTCGAACTCGAACATCGGCGAGAATGGCATGGCCGAGGAAGAAGGCCGCGCCGCCATCTGGGCGATCGATCCCGCGGCGCGAACAGGACGTGTGTTCGCCTCAGGCCTTCGCAATCCCAACGGCCTCGACTTCGAGCCGGTCACCGGAGCCCTTTGGACCGCGGTCAACGAGCGGGATGAGCTGGGTCCGGACCTGGTGCCCGACTACATGACGAGCGTCCGCGACGGAGGCTTCTACGGTTGGCCCTACAGCTATTTCGGGGCGATCGTGGACGAGAGGGTCCAGCCGCAGAAGCCGGACCTGGTGGCCAAGGCCCTGAAGCCGGACTACGCCCTGGGTTCCCACACCGCGTCCCTGGGCCTGGCCTTCTACAAGGCCTCGGCCTTCCCGGAGGCCTATCGTGGCGGCGTCTTTATCGGGCAGCACGGGTCCTGGAACCGCAAGCCCTACAACGGCTACCGCGTCGTCTTCATTCCCTTCCGGGACGGAAGGCCCTCGGGTCCGCCCCAGGTCTTCCTGGACGGCTTCCTCACGGAGGATGGCAAGGCACGCGGCCGTCCGGTCGGCGTCGTCGTGGACCAGGCCGGGGCCCTGCTGGTCGCCGATGACTCGGGTAAGGCCATCTGGAGGGTCGCGCCGAAGCGTCCCTGAAGCCCGCCTTCAGCCGAAGGTCTTCCTCAGCCGGAACTGGATGCCGCCGTCGTACTGCAGGTTCCGGTAGTCCTGGTAGTTGAAGGGTGCCGTGTTGCGGGGCCCTGACCAGACATCCCGCACCCGGGCCACGTCCCGGGCGAGAGGTGCCTGGACCTCGACCCGGAAGGACAGGTCGGGACGCCACTTCCATTCGCCATAGACGATCATCCAGGTCTCGACCTTCTGGGTCTCGATCTCGGACGCCCGGAAGTAGCGGTCGATATAGGGTCCAATGATGTCGAACCCCCAGGTCGAGCGAAGCTTGGGCAGGTCCTGAGTGTAGCGCAGCTCCCATTCGGATTCCCGCACCGCCTGGATGGCGGGAGGCGGGCCGAAGATCACGATGGCCGAGATCTGCCGGGGCGTTCCCGTGGTGGGATCCGTGACCTCGGTCTCCCGGAGGGTGATCTGGGCCTTGAGCATGGAGAGGGGAAGGCCAAGACCGTCGAGGGGGGAGCTGAGACTGAACTGGATCTCGTTCCGCCAGCCATCACCGATGTTGGCAGGCGCATCCGCCACAAGGTTCCCGAAATAGACGGGTGCCCGGTCGATGACGTCCTTCAGCTCGTAACGTCTCACGGTGACGATCGCGGACCCACGCTTTAGGAAGCGCCGCTCCACGGCCAGTTCTCCCACCCAGGCCTGCATGGGCGAGAGGTCGGGATTGCCGGCAATCACCGCCCCGGTCTGCGCCACGCTGTTATTGGCCACGAAGTCGTCGAAGTTGAGCTGGGTGACCTCGCGCTCGACCCGGCCGCGAACCTGGAGGTCCGTCATGGCCGACCAGGTGACCGTGGCCCGGGGCTTGGTGAAGGCCAGGGACTTCTCGAGGACCACGTCGCCAGAGGAGGTCACGGTCGAGAATTCCTGCCTGAGGCCGAACTCGAAGGCGAGGGTTGGAGACGCCCGCCAGGCGGCGACGCCGAAGATCTCACCGCGCTTTTCCTCCACCTGCACATTGGCGGCAGGCAGGGCCAGGGGAGCGCCGTTGATCCTGAGGCTGGTGGCCGAGTCGAGGGTATTCAGCGCCCCCTCGATACCCGCCTCCAGGTTGAGGGCGGGGGATGCGGTACGCCGGAAATTGAACCGCCCTACGGTCTCAGACACATCCTTGGTGTTGGTGAAGAGCCGGTTCAGGCCCGGGCTTTCGAACCGGACATAGCTGTCCGTGTTGTTCCACTGCTGGAAGGCCACGAGATCGATCTGGTTGGCGCCCATGCGGCGGTTGAATCGGGCCCCGAGTTCACCCTGGAGCCTTGCGTCCGTCGAATACTGGTATTCCCGCCAGACCCCCGGATAGACGATGTGGTCGTAGTACTCGCCGGAGGAGTCATTGCCCATGATGGCACCGTTCAGGCGCAGGCGGCCCCCCGCCAGCGGCGTCTCATAGGCACCCATCAACCACCGGCGTTCGCCCTGGGCGTCCCAATCGATGTTCGAGCGGATCAGGGGCTGGCCAGCGGCGTCGAGGCGGAGCCGGTCGCCGTCGCCCGCCTGGTCGTTGGGGCCCTTGCCCAGCACGAAGGAGGCCTCCAGGAGCCGCTTGCCCCAGCGCCATTCGCCCTCGCCCCGCAGGCCGTTGAGGACCCGTCCGTCCGCGAGGGGCCAGGTGGTCCAGGTCGCCGCGCCCTTGCCGCCCGACGACGACTTGCGGATGACGTTGGCAATCACGGTGCGGCCCTGCATGTCGACGCCCGGGGCACCGCCCCGGATGACATCGATGCGCACGATGGAGGACACCGGAATCCGGCGCAGGACCTCCTCTAGGGTATCATTCTTCGAGACCGGCGGCTCGCCATCGATCAGCACATTGCCGCCCGACCCGGAGAGGCCCCGGACCGCTGCGCCCCTGTCGAAGGTAAAGCCTGGCAGGCGCTGCACCATTTCCAGCGCGGTCGACGGACCAACGTCTGTGAAATAGGAGGGCGGATAGGACATCACCCCCTGCGCGGGGGCGGGGGCGGCCACAGCGTCGACCGGAGCGGCGGCGGGGGCGGCGGCCGCGGGGACTGCTGCAGTGGGGGCTACGGGGAGAGGCGCCGGCTCAGCGAGGGCGAGCCCCGAAACCGCTGCAAGGACGGACGCAAGCATGAAGACTGGAACCTCCGGGCGCGCGAGTCTGCCGCGCTGCGCCCCAAAGGGCCAGAAAAATCAAGCCAGCGGTATTCAGACCCGGCCGGTCACCGGGACCAGGGCGCCCGTGACCGCCGAGGCGGCCTCCGAGGCGAGGAACAGGATCACTGCCGACAGTTCCGCCGGCGAGACCCAGAGGGCGGGGTCGGCCATGGGCATGTCGGCCCGGTTGGCGGGGGTGTCGAGGATGGAGGGCAGGACCGCGTTGACGGTGATCCCGTCCCCCTTCAGCTCCTCGGCCAGGCTCTCCGTGAGGCGGTGCACGCCGGCCTTGGAGGCGGCGTAGGCGCCCATGCCGGCGCCGGAGCGCAGGGCTGCGTTGGCCCCGACATTGACGATCCGTCCCGCCTGCGACCCACGCAGGTGCGGCAGGGCCGAGCGGCAGGCGTTGGCCGCCGTGGCCACGTTCAGGCGGTAGAGCCGCTCCCAGGTTTCGGCGTCACCGTCCGCCAGGGTCTGCCAGGAAAAGCCCCCGGCGATATTGAGCAGGGCGTCGATCCCGCCGAGGGCAGAGGCGGCAGTGTTGACCGCCAGGTGGGCAGACGCCGGATCGGTCAGGTCGACCCCGGACAGGACGAAGGCGCCCGGCCCGCAGTCGGCCACAAGGCCGTCCGGGGGCTCGGGCGCGAAGTCCAGGAGGGCGATGCGGTCGCCGTGGGCCGCGGCGGCCTTCGCCACCGCGGCGCCCAGGACCCCGAAGGCCCCGGTGACGACGATCCTGCGTCCGGTCACCGGCGTCCTACAGACGCTCGATGATGGTCACGTTGGCCAGGCCACCGCCTTCGCACATGGTCTGAAGGCCATAGCGACCGCCCCTGCCCTTGAGGGCATTGACCAGGGTGGCCATCAGCTTGGTGCCCGAGGCGCCGAGGGGGTGGCCCAGGGCGATGGCGCCGCCATTGATATTCAGCTTGTCGGGGTCGACCCCGAGGCGCTGCAGGTAGGCGACAGGGACGGAGGCGAAGGCTTCATTGACTTCGAAGACGTCGATGTCCTCGACCTTCATGCCAGCCTTCTTCAGGGCGCGCTCGGTGGCCGGAAGCGGGGCTTCCAGCATGATCACCGGGTCGTGGCCCATCACTGACAGGTGGTGGATACGGGCCAGGGGGGTCAGGTTGTGCTCTTTCAGGGCCTGCTCGGACACCACCATGACGCCCGAGGCGCCATCGCAGATCTGGCTGGAGGAGGCCGCCGTGATCCGGCCGCCTTCGCGCAGCAGCTTCACGCCCTTGATGCCGTCGAGGCTGGCCTCAAAGCGGATGCCCTCGTCCACCGTGTGGATAGTCTTGTTGCCGTCGGCGTCCGTAATCTCGACGCCGATGATCTCGTCCTTGAAGGCGCCCGACTGGCTGGCGGCGATCGCCCGCTGGTGGCTGCGATAGCTGTACTCGTCCAACTGGTCCTTGGTCAGGTTGTACTTCTCGGCGACCATTTCCGCGCCCATGAACTGGGAGAACTGGATGCCGGGATAGCGCTCTTCCTGCCAGGGGCTCTTCGGCAAGCCAAAGCCGTTCTGGGCCGGGAGGGAGACCGACAGGCCCATGGGCACGCGGCTCATGCTCTCGACGCCGGCGGCGATGACCACGTCCATGGTGCCGGACATGACCGCCTGGGCGGCGAACTGCAGGGCCTGCTGCGAGGAGCCGCACTGGCGGTCGACGCTGGTGCCGGGCACGCTCTCAGGCAGCCTGGAGGCCAGCACGGCGTTGCGCGCGACGTTGGTGGACTGCTCGCCCACCTGCATCACGCAGCCCATGATCACGTCTTCGACCGCCGCCGGGTCGATGGAGGTCCGGTCGACCAGGTCGTTCAGCACGACGGCCGCGAGGTCCGTCGGATGCCAGTCCTTCAGCTTGCCGCCCTTGCGGCCGCCGGCGGTACGACCCGCCGCAACGATATAGGCTTCGCCCATGTCTTCGCTCCCACGCTCGCCCCCGGGCGATCCCAGGGTGCATTCGGGTGGGAACATAGGCCCCGGACGCGGGGGAAGCCAAGCCGTTCCGAAGCCCGAACTTGGGTTCAGGCCAGGATTCAGGCTGGGCTTCAGGCCGAGAAGGCCTGGGCAAGGATGCGATTGAGGGCCTCGGCGTCGATCGCATCAAAGGCGGCGGGGACCTCGGCGTCGACGTCCAGCACCGCGATCAGCCCGCCGGCGGCGTCGAAGACCGGGCAAACGATCTCGCTGGCCGACCGGGAGTCGCAGGCGATGTGGCCAGGAAAGGCGTGGACGTCCTCCACCACCACCGTCTCGCGACGCTCGGCCGCAGCCCCACAGACCCCCTTGCCAAAGGGAATGCGCAGGCAGCCGAGGGTGCCCTGATAGGGGCCCAGGACCAGCTCGCCCGGCCGGGTCGGATCCACCCGGTAGAAGCCGGTCCAGAAGAAGTGGGGGAAAGACTGGGCCAGCATGCCCGCCACCACCGCCATCCGCGCGGTCCGGTCGGGCTCGCCCTCGAGCACCGAGGCGATCTCCTCCGCCAGGGCGGCGTAGCGCGCGGCCTTGTCCCGGGGCAGTTCTGTGGAGTTGAAGGCTTCGGCCATGGGGTCCTTCTAGCATCACCCGGCCCCCGGCGGCGATACCGTGCCGTTGGACGGCGCGCCTTGCAAAAGGCTAGCCTGTCTCCACTGCGGCCCCAGGCCGGACTTCGCCCGTTTGGAGGTCTCAATGCTGAAGATGAAACCCGCCTGCGAGCGCTGCGCCGCCGCCCTGCCCGCCGACCGGACCGGCGCCTTCATCTGCTCCTTCGAGTGCACCTTCTGCGAGGCCTGCGCCGGGGGCGAACTGGGCGGCACCTGCCCCAACTGCGCCGGCGGCCTCCTGCCCCGCCCGATCCGGGCCGCGGCCCTGCTGGAGCGCTTCCCGCCGCAGGGCTGACGACCCCAAAGAAAAAGGCGGCGCCCCGCGAAGGACGCCGCCCGTTTCCGCTCCTGGCCCTTTCAGGCCCGGATCACATCCGGTGCAGGGCGCACAGCTTGTTGCCGTCCGGATCGCGCAGGTAGGCCAGGTAGAGCTTGCCCTGGCCGCCTTCGCGCACGCCGGGCGGGTCCTCGCAGGTGGTGCCGCCCGAGGCGACGCCCGCCGCGTGCCAGGCGTCGGCCTGGGCCGGCGTGGTGCAGGCAAAGCCAATGGTGCCGCCATTGCCGGCCGTGGCCGGCTCGCCGTTGATCGGCTGGCTCACCGAGAAAATGCCCGTGGGCGTGATGTAGAAGATCCGGTGCCCATCCACCCGGGCCGGCGGCACGCCCAGCGTGCCGAGCACGGCGTCGTAGAAGGTCTTGGCCGTCTCCAGGTTATTGGTGCCGATCATGATGTGCGAGAACATCGGTGTTTCCCCTTGTGCATGGCCGTCCGCAGCGGACGGGGCGGGCGGCATAGAAGGGGGTTTGGAGGGCGGAGGCAATGGGGGGAAGGGCCGAGCATGATGGTCATCGACTGGCCGCCCTACCCCTCGCACCCGACCCAGTCCGCCCGCGGCTACATCCTGAACGTCTTCGTCGAACCGGAGCAACGGGGCCGGGGCCTCGCCCGCGCCCTCATGGACCTGGCCATGGAAGAGGCCCGCCGGCGCGGCCTCGACCACATGATCCTCCACGCCACCCCCATGGGCCGCCCCCTCTACGAAGCCCCGGGCTGGACTCAGACGAGCGAGATAGGGTTGAGTTTGCGGGATGGGGGGTGAAGGCTGGGGTCAGGTTCTTGGGCTTGAGGTTACCCTGATCGAGCATCTTAACGAGTCCGCAGGTCACTCTGACCACTCATGATGTCAGAAGCGCACGACATCTCGCCAAGCAGCGGCCTGATTAGTTCTTGTTTTGTTTCGATTCGAGCTGATCATTTGGTAGAAAGAAACCCATCTCAATCTCGCGTTGGAGCCCTCATTGGGCCGTGCAACGCGCATTTGTCTTTCGGGGAATGATCACGCATGGCCGGTCTGCAAGAGTTACAAAATGTCGCCCACCCGAAGGGAATTGAAGACTGGATGGAGCAGCGGCGGCGGGACGTTGCAGCGTCCTGGCGGAGCCCTGCTGAAATCCTCTCTCATCAACGCCCACTTCAACCGATCACCCTTCCAAGGACCCCAGGTCCCGGCGCACCGTCACGGACTGCCCACCAGTCGCCATTTCAAGACCCTGAGTTGGTGGAGCTGAGGCGCGAGCAGGCAGCCTTCAAGGACGTTGTACGCGCTGAGTCCCGCCGCAACAGCTGGATGGCCATTCCTGCACTTGCTCCGATCGCGGTTCCACTCTTGGCGGAAGGTGTAAGCCTGCTGACTGGAAGGCTGGCAGCATCTCAACTCAAGCGATTAGCGACCAATCAACTGAGTCAAGAAGCGGCTTCGGTCCCGTCTCCACTTACAGAAATCGAAAGAAACGTCGTTCGCGCGGCAGCTAGGAAACGGATCGCCCAGGCGAATGGGACTCCAGCAAGCAAAATCGATGGCGAGGTACATCACCGTGTTGCACTCCGGTTCGCGCATCTGTTTCCAAACGCCGATCCCAATCGGCTTGCTAATCTGATCCCCCTAATGCGGGAGGCTCACTTGATCGCTAGCCGATCTGAGGCGGATTTTGTCCGTGCTCTGGCCGGACGCATTCCCACCCAAGCGGAAATAGTGGCGCAGGCCATGAGGTTGGATAAGCTAATAGAGCCCTACGTGTTGAGGGTCGGTGTCTCTAGACCCCCACCCCTCCCCCGAAAGTAGAAAACAGCATGGGTTTCACGGTTCAGGAGGCCTGTTGCACACTGGATGCCCAGGGTGCGCTTCGCCGGCGGCCGGGGGGGAGTCCGGACGGCCTCGTGGCCTACGTCCGGGCACTCCTGGGCGACCGGATGCCTGCCGACCTCGAAGCCTTCTACCGCGAGGGCGTAGAGGCTGTAGGCGACTTCAGGGCCATCCTTCCGAAGTGGAATGAACGCCCTGAGCGGCGACGGGAGGGTATGCTGCGGGCCCTTATGCCGGCTCAGGCGGTCCCGATCTTCTCGGATGGAGCCGGGAGCCTCTACGGACTGGACTTATCCTCCGGCGCGGCGAGCCCGGCGGTCTACTTCTTTGATCACGAGGACCTGTTCGAGCGGCCGCGCTGGGCCGCCGGCTCTTCCCTGGGTCACTTCCTGGTGCTGCTCGCGCAGCAAGACCAGGCCATCGAGGAAGGACGCACGCCAGGCTGGGAACGCAGGATCGATCCGAACATCGACAAGTGTCCCAGGGCGCCGCCCATTTGGCTATCAGGTTGAGGCGTTACAGTCGCTCTGTCGCGAAGGCGCGGCCGGAAGCCGATTTCAAGTATTTCTCGAAGGCGAGGGCCTGTTCTTTGTCGGAGAAGGCGAGGTAGGTCTTTATCTCCCACGGCACGACCTTCGACCTATGTGAGACTTCTCCAGCGTTGTGACGCGTGAGCCGTGACCGCAGATCTCCGGTCACGCCGACATAAAAGCGCTCGGGCGTTTGCAGGCTTCGAAGGATGTAAACGTAGGTCATTCCTGAGCCTCCGATGAAGCCTGCGCCAGCCCGCCTCCGCCCTCCGGGCTTCGTCGCGGCAGCCTCCCCTCGCTTCGCCCCCACCCCCCTGGGCTGGCTTGCCGAGCCGTAGCTCGCGAAGCGAGTGAAGGCTGGTGGGCCCGGCAGGACTCGAACCTGCAACCAGACCGTTATGAGCGGTCGGCTCTAACCATTGAGCTACAGGCCCCCGCGCCGGGTTAGCATGGCGGCTGGCGTGTCGGAAGGCGCCGGGATGTTCAGCCTCGGTTCAGGCGGGGGCGCAGAGGGTTGGCGCGGGGATGGGGGCGTCCTAGGCTGAATGCCGAACAAGGAGCGCCGACCCATGAAGACCGCAACCGCCGCCGTCCTCGCCCTCACCCTGGCCCTGCCCCTCCTGGCGGCGCGCCCCGCCCGGGCCGCCGAGGACCCCGCCACCCTGACGCTCTCGGCTGAAGGCGTCAGCCGGCTGGCGCCGGACATGGCGACCCTCTCCCTGGGGGTGATCACCGAGGCGCCCACCGCCGGCGAAGCCCTGAAGCTCAACGCCGAGCGCATGACGAAGGTGA
Source organism: Phenylobacterium deserti (assembly GCA_945874825.1). GTDB lineage: Bacteria > Pseudomonadota > Alphaproteobacteria > Caulobacterales > Caulobacteraceae > Phenylobacterium > Phenylobacterium deserti_D. Next base: position 10,127 of record CAMCIK010000059.1, read on the forward strand.
TGGCAGCGCTGAAGAAGGCGGGCCTGGCCGAGCGGGACATACAGACCAGCGGCCTGTCGGTCTCGCCCCAGTACGACTATGCCAACAACAAGCCCCCCGCGCTGAGGGGCTACCAGGCCGCCAACCAGGTGACTGCCACGGTGCGCGACCTGTCCCGCCTGGGGCCGGTACTGGACGCCACGGTGGGTGCCGGAGCGAACACGGCCGGCCAGGTGAACTTCGGCCTGTCCGATCCCCTCACCGCCCAGAACGCGGCGCGGGAAGCGGCCGTGAAGGCCCTGAAGGCCAAGGCCGACCTCTATGCCCGGGCCACCGGATATTCGGGTGTGCGCCTGACCGCCCTGTCCGAAGGCGGCTTCGTGCCCCAGCCCCGTCCCATGATGAAGGCCTACGCCATGGCCGCGCCCATGGCCGACTCCGCCCCCACCCCCGTCTCGCCGGGCGAGCTGAACGTCAGCATTACGGTGAACGGCGTCTTCGATCTGGTGAAGTAGCATGGACGATGCCCTCACCCACGACTGGCAGTTCCTGAAGGTCGAGGCGGAGGGCCCCACCGTGGTGGTGCGCCTGAACCGCCCCGAGGCCCGCAACGCCCTGAACACCGGCCTTATGGTCGAGCTGACCGAGTTTGCCCGGGCCATCCGCCGGCGGACCGACATCTCCACCGTCATCCTGACCGGATCGGACCGCTGTTTCAGCGCTGGCGCGGACCTGGCCGCCCAGGGCGAGCGGCGACGGCCGACCCTCATGGAGACCCGGGAGGCGGTGATGGCCGGCCCGGACATGTGCGAGGCCTGGGAGCAGGTGGAGGCGGTGACCATCGCCGCCATCGAAGGCTACTGCATCGGCGGGGGCTGCGCCCTGGTGGCGGCCTGCGACTTCCGCATTTTGGGCGAGGGCGCCTATCTCCGGCTTCCGGAAATTCCCCTAGGGATCAACATGAGCTGGCGCTCGATCCCGCGCATCCACGCCCTGCTGGGACCGGCCCGGGCCAAGCAGTTCGTCATGTTCGGCGAGGCGGTGCACGCCGCCGATTGCCTGACCTGGGGCTTTTGCGAGGAAGTGGCCCCCACGGGCGGCGCCCTCGAGGCGGCCCGGGTCTGGGCGGGCAAGGTCGCCGCCCTGCCGCCCCTGCCCGTGCGCATGACCAAGGAGGCGGTGGACGCCCTCGACAAGGCCAACCACCACGCCGCCACCTTCATGGACCGGGACCAGTATCTCCTGACCAGCCGCAGCGCCGACTTCCGCGAGGGCGCGGCGGCCTTCTTCGAGAAGCGCCCGCCGAAGTTCAGCGGGAACTGAGGCGGGGCCGCGGGACGGCCACTCAGCTGACCCCCTCCGTCGCGCTTGCGCGCGCCACCCCCCCCCTGATGGGGAGGAATTAGAGATCTTGTCAGGTGGCAGGGGTCCGGCCAGCCCGCTTAAAGGCGCCGCGCAGCTTGTCGCTGACCACCACGCCGGGCGGTGCACTGGCGCCCTCCATCACCGCCGTGAAGACCAGGTCGGGCTGGCCGGGAACAGGCCCCGCCGCCCAGGCGACGGAGCGGCTGCGGTCCGGGTTGGAGGGGCAGGAGGCCTGGATCACGGCACCTTCCCGGCCTGCCGCCTTCAGCAGGGCACCGACGGTCCGGGCGTCTGTCCCGTTGCAGGCGGGCCAGACCTTTTCGCAGACCCCCGGATTCCCGTAGGTCCAGACCACCCGACCGGTCCCGGCCTGGCCAACCAGGACGCAGGTGTTGGGATCGCCAATCGCAACCTCGACGGCATTTTGCAGCACAAGCGGGTCCACACCCTTGGGCAGGGGCGGTGCGCAGGCGGCGGTCAGGGCGGCGGCGGCGAAGGCGGCGGCGAGAGCGGGACGGAACAGGGACATGATCAACCTCCGGAGGGAGGGCCAGTCTAACCCTCTTCTGGCCCCGAGGCGACGCCGCGCTTGACGCTCCGCACGCCGGACGGGACAACACGCTCCAAAGTCAGAGGGGCGCTGCGCCCAGCGGGAGGAAGACCATGGACATGAACCTCATCAACCGGATCCCCGGCGCCCTG
>CAMCIK010000060.1 GCA_945874825.1 Phenylobacterium deserti
TATCGGCTGAGACCCGGCCGATGATGAGGCCGGCGTCGCGACGAAGGAGGGTCTGTTCCGCTTCAAGCTCGAGACCGGTGAAGTCGGCGTCGGACTGCTGGTAGAGGAAAACTGGCAGGTCCTCCCAGGTCTCGCCCGTCGGCCGCTCCTCGATGAAGCCATCGTACCGGGCGGCCCAGGCATGGGCCTCGATCCGGGTATCCGGGCCCGTCCACCGCAGGGTAAACTCAAGGGACAGTGCGGTTTCCGACTCCAGGGTCGGATCCCCGAGTTCCCAGGTCGAGGTCCCGCCATGCGGGCCGTCGGCAAACAGCTCGAACTCAGTGGGCGCGCGGCCGCTCAGGGAGAAGGTCGCCGCCAGGAAGACTGGATCCGAGGGCTTCCAGAATAGGCCGGCTGACGCAGAGACATTTGAAAAGGACCGGGTGTCACGGGTCGTCGCCCAGTCCAGCCCGGACTCGGCGCCCGGAGGGCTGGTCTCCCGGCCCTCCAGCTCCGCCCTCAGCTCGCGGGTGTCGAGCCGCAGTCCGGCGTCGACGCCGCCTTGGCCAAACTCGAAGCGTTGCAGGGTGAAGGTGCCGAGTTCGTTGATCTCCACGCCCGGGATGAAAGCCTCGTCGCCGATGGCCTCGAAGTTGCGGGTCAGCCCCTGGATCCCGAAGGCGCCCTGGCGGTCCGCCGAACCGCGCATGACGAACTCAAGGCGGCCCTCAGTTCCGTTGGACAGGAATCGGGTTCCCACTGCACCCTCGTCGACCTCGATCTCCGCATGTTCATAGTCGGCATGACCGACGGAGAGCCTGATCCTTTCCAGCCAGCCCTCGGCGAACGGGGACTCGCCGCGAAGGTCCCATCGGGTCTGCTTCATGTGCAGCCGAAGGGTCTCTGGAGGCGGATCGCTGACGACCTGGGCAAAGGGCACCCCGTAGCCTGTGTCGGTGCGCTTCACCGACAGGCCCAGGAATCCTCCGGAGTCGCCGACGATGGAGCCGCCGACGCCCCAGGAATCGGCCTCGACCGAGACATTCCGCTGCTTGGTTTCCGGAGCCGGCTCCAGGCCCGTCGCCGCTGCGAGGCGATTGGAGACCGGGTTTCCCGGCGTGGAATAGTCCCCGGACCGGCGGGTTGCGCCGTCCACCGCCAGGACAAGAGCACCGACTCCGATGTTCGCAGCGAGGGAAGCGGAACGTCCATTGTCGACGCTGGACCAGGCCAGGGCGCCTCGTCCCTCGATCCGGTCGGCAGGCCGCCGGGAAGGCACCCGGTCATCCATCACGTTGACCACGCCGCCGATACCTGACCCGCCGTAGGCAAGGGTAGATGGGCCTCTCAGCACCTCGATGCGGCTGGCCTGGCCCGCTTCGCTCGGCACCGCATGGTCGGGGGACAGGGAACTTGCGTCCACCATGCCAACGCCATTCTGCAGCAGGAGCACCCGGGGACCGGCCAGGCCGCGGATCACAGGCCGGCTGGCCCCGGGCCCATAGGCAGTGGATCTCAGGCCAGGGAGGCCGGCCAGGAGATCTCCTAGGCCCGCAGGTGGCACAAGGCTCAAGGTCTCTGCCGAGAGAATGGTGACGCTGGTCGTGATGGTGTCGAGCGATACCGGGTAAGGCGCGGCCGTGACCACGACCTGTTCGACCTCTGTGGGCTTCCGGTTCCCGGTTTCTGCCGCATGGGCGGCGGTTCCGGCAAGGACCAGGCTGAGGACGCTGGCGGAAAGCACATGGGAGTCGAGCTTGGTCATTCGGGTGTCCGGCACCTGGGTTTCAATTATGTTATAAAATAACCTTTATGGGCAGAACCAATCAAGCGCATTGTGAAATGCGTGGAAGTCGGCATGAACTTCAGCGCACCGGTCGCTGGGACCGGGCACACACCCTCTCAGGAGACCGCCATGGGCATCTTCAGTTCCATCATGGGCAAGATCTTTCCGCCTAAACCCAAGCCCGTTGCAGCCGCCCCGGCTGCGCCGGCTGCGCCGGCTGCTGCTGCCCCCGCGCCGCCGCCCCCGCCTGTGGCCCCTGTCGACGTGGAAGCCGTGCTGACCGCGATTGCGGCCTCGAAGGGCGGTGGCGGGAACTGGCGGACCTCAATCGTCGACCTGCTGAAGATGCTCGACATCGACTCCAGCCTGGACGCCCGCAAGGAGCTTGCCGGCGAACTGGGTGTGAATGCAGGTGCCCACGGCAGTGCCGAACAGAACATCGCCCTGATCAAGGCTGTCTGGGTTGCGCTTGAGCAGAATGGCGGCATCGTTCCGGCAAGCCTGCGGGACTGAAGCCCGATAGCGTCCGGGGTGATCACGAAAGCGTGGCTCCCCGGATTGCATCCGGATCGGCCTCCGGAGGCTCCTAGGCATATCGTGTCCGTCAAGGACCGCCATAGCCAGGGAGCCGAATCAGCTTCGGCTTCATCGCCGCCATCGTGCTCGGCAGACCCTGCCAGTCGCCGTCGCTGCCAGGATTCCCAGGCGCCATGGTTCCGCCATGCGTCCGCTTCACCCTCGGGACATTGCGGCGAACCAGCCGGCGCTATAGTTTCCGCCGCGCCGGGTCGCGGCACCTCAATGCGGAGTCTCCAGAGTGGTCGACGTTTTCGAAGAGGTCGAGGGGCAGATTCGCTCCGACCGCTATCGCGCCCTGGCGCTGAAGGCGCTCCCGGTGTTCATCGGTCTCGTCGTCCTGGTGCTGGCGGGTGTCGGGGGTTGGCAAGGCTACAAGGCCTGGACCCAGAGCCAGTCGACTAAGGCCTCAGAGATCTACGCCAAGGGGCTTGAGGCCCTCGAGGCCGGTCGGCCCGCCGATGCGAAGGCCTCCTGGGAGACTGTCTCGAAGAGCGCAAGTCCGGCCTACAAGTCCCTGGCCCTGCAGCATCTTGGAGCTCTCCGCCTTGGTGAGCGTGACGTGACGGGTGCCGTCGCCCTTTTTGACCAGGCGGCGAAGGCGGCGCCGGATCCGCTGATCGGCGATGCAGCCCGCCTCAAGTCCGTCTACGCCCTCCTCGATACAACGCCCCGGGCCGAGATCGACGCCCGGTTGGAGCCGCTCCTCAAGGCAGGACGTCCTTTCCGGATGCAGGCCCGCGAGGCCGCCGCCTTTTCAAAGCTCCTGGCTGGAGACACCGCCGGTGCGCGTTCGGACTTCGTGGTCGTCTCCCTGGCCCCTGACGCCGCCGAAGGTGCCCGCAGCCGGGCCACTGCAGCCATGGCCCTGATCGACAGCGGCTCTGCGAAGGCCACAGCAGATCTCGTCAAGGCCGCTGCGGCCTTGCCGCCACCGCGTCCCCTCCCGGCTGGGACTCCAGGGCTTCCCCTGCAGGCGCCCGCCCAATGATCCGCTCCCGCTCCGTGATCCTCGCCGTTCTCGCGTCGGCACTGTTGCTTTCTGGCTGCGCCCAGACCCGGAACCTGCTGAACTTCGGGGATACGGGGCCAACGGAAACCGCCCAGGCGGAGAACCGGATTCCGCTTGTAGGCTTTGACCAGGAGGTGACTCCGGAGGCGGGGCTCAAGGGCTCGAGCTTCTATCTCCCGGATCCGGTCACGCTGGACCAGTGGGCCCTTCCGGGGGGCACGCCCGAGCAGGCTCCGATGCATGCCGACGCTGGCCAGGCCTTGACCGTCGCCTGGAAGAAGGGCTTCGGGTCCAGCCGGGGTCGCAATGCCCATGTCATGGCCCCGCCCGTGGCCGTCAACGGCAAGATCTACGTGATGGACGGTCATGCCGCCGTCAGCGCCCTCGACGCGCGCACGGGCGCCCAGGTCTGGAAAGTCGATCTGCGCGGCAATGCCCGCCGGGACACGGTGGCCTTTGGCGGCGGGCTTGCCATCGCCGAGGGCAAGTTGGTGGTGACCTCAGGTTACCGCTTCGTCGCCCAGTTGAACGCCGACACTGGCCAGGTTCTGTGGCGCACAGCGGTCGAGCAGCCGATTCACTCCGCCCCGACGATCTCCGGCGGCCGGATCTTTACCGTCGCCATCGATAACACCCTCCTGACCTTCGACTTCGCGACCGGCAAGGATGGGTGGACCTACCAGGCCCTCTCGGAATCCGCCCGCATCCTCGCCGCCTCAAGCCCGGCGGTCTCTGGCGACACCGTGGTCGCCGCTTTCGGATCGGGTGAGTTGATCGCCCTCCGCGCCGCCAACGGGAATGACCTGTGGAGCGACTCCCTGTCGCGAGCGAGCCGGACCAACGCCCTCTCGGAAATCCGGGATATCGCGGGACGGCCCGTCATCTACCAGGGCGACGTGGTGGCGGTCAGCCATTCCGGGGTTATGTCCTCGACGGATCTGAGAACCGGCCAGCCCCGTTGGTCACTGCCGATCACCGGGATCACCACGCCCTGGGTTACGGGCGACGTCGTCTACGTGGTGGACATGGCGGGCAAGCTCTATTGCCTCGCTCGGGAAACGGGTCTGGCCTACTGGGTCACCGACCTGGGTGTTGGACGTGAGAAGACGAGCGTCTTCGGGAACCTGGGTCGACAGTCCTCGAAGGCCACGAAGGCCGGCACACGGCCAATCTGGTCCTCGCCAATCCTCGCCTCGGGTCGGATCGTCCTGGCCTCAAACACGGGTGAGCTCGTTGCTGTCAACGCCCGCTCTGGCGAGGTGGAGAAGTCGGTAAAGCTGGGCGAAGCGGTGACCGTCGGCCCCATCGCCATGGGCGACTCCCTCTATTTCGTGACCGATGAGGCCCGGCTCATTGCGGTCCGTTAGGTACCGCCAATGACCCTCAGACTCGCCATTGTCGGCCGGCCCAATGTCGGCAAATCGACCTTGTTCAACCGTCTTGCGGGTAAGCGCCTCGCCATCGTGGACGACCGCCCCGGCGTGACCCGCGACCGTCGCTTCGGGACCGGTCGGATTGGTGACCTTGAGCTCGAGTTGATCGACACCGCTGGCTTCGAGGACGTCACCGACGAAAGCCTTGAGGCTCGGATGCGCGCCCAGACCGAGGCAGCCATTCGGGAATGCGACGTAGCCCTGTTCGTCATCGACTCCCGTGTGGGCGTCACCCAGCTCGACCAGATCTTCGCCGATGTCCTGCGCCGGCATGACCGGCCCGTCATCCTGGTCGCCAACAAAGCCGAGGGGCGTCAGGGCGACGAGGGGACCAATGAGGCCTTCCGGCTGGGTCTTGGGGAACCGATTCCCCTGTCGGCTGAGCATGGTGAGGGACTTGCCGACCTCTACGCCGCGCTCAGGGCCTTTGTGGACGATCCCGAAGAGCTGGAAGATACCGACGAGGCAGACTTCGAGGCCGCTGTGGCCGCTGAACGTGAGGCTGGGGACGAAGAGGACGCCGGGACTGAGCCTGCCGATGATCGCTCTCTCCGCATTGCCATCGTTGGGCGCCCCAATGCGGGTAAGTCCACCCTGGTGAACCGGCTCATCGGTGAGGACCGGCTCCTGACCGGACCCGAGGCGGGGATCACCCGAGACGCTATCCCTGTGGACTGGTCCTTGGGTGGACGCGCGATCCGGCTGGTCGACACGGCGGGACTCCGCCGGAAGGCGAGGGTCCAGGAGGGACTGGAAAAGCTGTCCACTGCGGACACCATCCGGGCTATTACCTTCGCCGAGGTGGTCATCCTGGTCGTCGACGCCACCCACCCCTTCGAAATCCAGGACCTGCAGATCGCTGACCTTGTCGAGCGGGAAGGTCGAGCCCTGGTCTTCGTGCTGGCCAAATGGGACCTCATCGATGAGCCCCAGAGCCGTCTCGCCGAGATCCGTGAGTCCCTTGACCGTCAATTGCCCCAGGTCCGTGGCGCGCCACTCGTAGCCCTGTCCGCAGAGACGGGCCGGAACGTCGACCGCCTCATGCCCGCCGTATTCAAGGTCCACGAGAACTGGTCCACCCGGGTCAAGACCCGCGACCTGAACGACTGGCTGGCGATGGCCATCCAGAGGCACCCGCCTCCCGCCGTGAACGGACGGCGGATCCGGCCAAAGTACATGGCCCAGACCAAGGCGCGTCCACCGACCTTCGTTCTGTTCGCCACCCGGGCCGAGCAGCTCCCCGATCACTATCGGCGCTATCTGGTGCACGCCCTCCGGGAAAGCTTCGACCTGCCCGGGGTGCCAATCCGCGTGAGCGTCAGATCCAGCCGCAATCCTTTCGTCGATGGTCCGTCACCCAAGGCGGCAGGCCCTGCGGGAGGCGTGCGTGCGCGGGCTGGGCCGCGGAAGGCTTCCGGTGCGGCCCGGTCCAAGGCGGCGGCCCAGACCGCCAAGACCGCCAAGAGCGCCAAGTCCGCTAAACCTGCCAAGGTGACCAAGGTATCAGGCCGCTCCCGGCCAGCCGCCGGATCCAAGCCAGCGTCGCGCGCCGGCGCGAGCCCGGGGAAGGTGAAGGGGCGTCCCGCGTCTGGACGTGCAGTCAGGTCGAAGGGGTCAGCGCCACGCGGCCGGCCTTCCAAGCCTGGAAAGTCCTGACAGTCGTCGGCAGGCCTGGGTCCGAGAGCGCCAGCTCGATCATCATCGGACCGATCTCGGAGGGGTCCGGCAGGTCCGCAGGGTCCTCGCCGGGATAGGCCTCGGCCCGCATGCGTGTGCGCATGGCTCCTGGATCGATGATCGCTGCGCGGACGCTGGTATGTTCCAGTTCATCCGCCCAGGCCCTGACAATCGCCTCCATGGCAGCCTTGGAGGCACTGTAGGGCCCCCAGAAGGCCCGTGGGGAAGCCGCCCGGCTGGAGGTGACGAACAGGGCCCGACCGGCGTCCGAGGCTTTCAGAAGGGGCTCCATCGACCGGATCAGGCGCCAAGAGGCGGTGGCGTTCACGGTCATGACCCGGTCCCAGAGCCCGGGCTCGACATGGCTGACCGGCGTGATGGCTCCAAGGACGGCACCCGCATGCACGAGGACATCCAACCGCCCGAACCTTTGGTACAGGGCCAGACCCAGGGCATCGAGACCGGCGGGTTCGGCAAGGTCCAGAGGCACGAGCGTGGCGTGATGCCCGGTCAGTGCGAAGATCCCGTCGTCCAGGGATTCCAGCGCGCCCTGGGTCCTGGCCGTGGCCACGACGTGGGCTCCGGCCCCGGCCAAGGCCAAGGCTGAGGCGCGTCCTATACCCCTGGAGGCACCGGTCACCAGGGCGATCTTGTCTGCGAGGGGCGTGTCGGCGGTCATGCCGCCCCCTTAGCCCGTCGCAGCCGGTGCGTCACCCTCAGACCCCGGTCGTTCCGCGTATCTCTGCGCGATCACAGCGGCAGCCATGAGCTGGATCTGGTGGAAGATCATGATCGGCAGGAGGACCAGGCCCAGCCCGTCGCCGGGAAACAGGGCACCCGCCATGGGAACGCCGCTCGCCAGGCTCTTCTTTGACCCACAGAAGACCAGGGTGATCTCGTCAGGCGTGGGCAGGCGCGCCGCACGGGCGGCGGCCAGGGTAGCGAAGAGGACGATGGCGAGCAGGACGCAGCAGACCAGGGTCAGCCTGGCGAGGTCCAGGACGCCCAGCCGGGACCAGATCCCGCCGGCCACGGCGTCTGAAAAGGCGGCGTAGACCACCAGAAGGATCGAGCCCCGGTCCAGCCGTGAAAGGACGCGGGCGCGGCGGGATACAAAATCGCCAATCCAGGGGCGCAGGAGGTGCCCCGCCAGGAAGGGCGCCAGGAGCTGGAGCAGTATGGTCTGGAGCCCGTCCAGGGAGACCCCTGCGCCCGTCCTGTGTAACAGCAGGCCAGCGAGTACCGGCGTGACGATTATGCCCAGCAGGTTGGAAGCCGTCGCCGCAGCCACGGTCGCGGCCACATTTCCCCGAGCAATGGCTGTAAAGCCGATGGACGACTGGATGGTCGAGGGCAGGCACCCCAGGAACAGGAGGCCAGGTCCTAGACTGGCTGGCAGGATCCAGACGGGTAGGCCCTGGGCCAGAAGGCAGAGGGCCGGGAAGAGGAGGAAGGTCGCGGTCAGGACCAGGGCGTGAAGTCGCCACTGGGTTGCGCCGGCGATCACCGCGTCGCGGGACAGGCGGGCCCCATGCAGGAAGAAGACCAGGCCGATGCCCAGCGAGACTGCGACCCCGAGGAAAGGGCGGACCTCACCCTTCGCCGGAAGAAGGGTCGCAAGGCCCACCATGCCCAGGATCAGCAGGATGTAGCCGTCGGGCTTCAGCCTCGTCAGCCAGCGGCCGACAGGCGCAGGGCTCACGCGTCAACCAGGAAGGACAGCTGCCGATCCGTGACCGCATTGCGCCCTTCGGCGATTTCCCGATCAAGGAGCCGGGTCGGATAGTCTCCCGTGAAATAGTGATCGGTGAACTGGGGGTTTGCCGGGTCCCTCGGGCCAGCCTCCATGGCCCAGTAGAGACCCTCCACGGACAGGAAGCCCATCGAATCCACGTTCAGAATCCGGGCGATGTCCTCGACGCTGTTGTGGGCGGCCAGCAGCTTGTCCCGGTCGGGCATGTCGATGCCGTAGAAGTCCGGCCACTGGATCGGCGGGGAGGCGGAACGGAGGTGAACCTCTGCGGCCCCGGCCTCGCGCACCATCCGGACCACCCGCATGGAATTGGTGCCGCGGACGATGGAGTCGTCGATCAGCATGATCTTCTTGCCGGCCAGGACGGCGCGGTTCGGAGAGAGCTTCATTCGCACGCCAGTTTCGCGCGCACCCTGGGTGGGCTGGATGAAGGTCCGACCCACATAGTGATTCCGGATGATCCCCATCTCGAAGGGCAGGCCGGCCTCCTGGGCGAAACCGAGCGCTGCCGGGACCCCGGAGTCGGGGACGGGAACGACCACGTCGACATCAGCGGGCATCTCCTGGGCCAGGCGGCGGCCCATGCGCTTGCGGACCTCATAGATGGACTTGCCATTCACCACGCTGTCCGGCCTGGCGAAGTAGACGTACTCGAAGATGCACGGGCGGGCACGGGCGGCGGGGAAGGGCCGCAGGCTGTGGATGCCCTCGTGGTCGATGATCACCATTTCGCCGTGCTCGATGTCCCGGACAAAGCGGGCACCGATCATGTCCAGGGCACAGGTTTCCGACGCCAGGACGGGATGGCCATCCAGGTCGCCCAGGACCAGGGGGCGGATGCCGAGCGGGTCGCGCACGCCGATCAGCTTCTTGTTGGTGATGGCCACAAGGGCATATCCGCCCTCGATCTCGCGCAGGGCGTCGATGAACCTGTCCACAAGGCGGGGTCGGCGGGACCGCGCGATGAGGTGCAGGATGACCTCCGAGTCCGAGGTGGACTGGAAGATCCGGCCCTCCGCCACCAGTTGCTGGCGCAGGGTCAGGAAATTGGTCAGGTTGCCGTTGTGGGCAAGGGCGAGGCCGCCCGTGTCGAGGTCGGCGAACATGGGCTGGACGTTGCGGATAACGCTGCTGCCCGCCGTTGAATATCGGGTGTGGCCGATGGCAAAGGCACCTGGCAGCCGGGTCGTCAGATCCCCGCCCGCGAAGGCGTCGCCTACATAGCCCATGTGCCGCTCGGTGTGGAAACCATTGCCGTCGAAGCTGGCGATGCCACAGGCTTCCTGTCCCCGGTGCTGGAGGGCGTGGAGCCCCAGGGCGGTGATGGCGGAGGCGTCCTCGACGTCAAACACGCCGAACACACCGCATTCTAGCCTCGGGGTGTCGTCGTCAGGATCACGTGTCGACCATCGATCGGCGGGGGTGTTCACCGGGGCGTCTCCGCTGCCTTATCGCGACCAGAAGGGGCGCTTGTTACATATCCCCCGTCGTCCAGCCTGTCACCCTTCTGCCCCTCACCAAGAGCCTTCTCGACCGCGGGGGCAATGCGCCCGGCAAGGTTGGCACCCTGGGGCGCCAACGCACGGATCATCGCGGCGGAGCGCTCGGTGAGGGGGTAGAAAAGCGAACCCTGCAGCCAGGCGGGTGCATAGCCTGGGGCCGTCGCCGCGGTGAAGGCGAGGTTGCATACGCCCAGAAAGAGTGCGGCCCTGACGAGGCCAAATCCGAAGCCCAGGGCCCGGTCCAGGGCGCTCAATAGCCGTGCCTGGCGGATGCCTCCCGTCAGGCCAGAGCCCAGGAGGCGAAGGCCCAGATAGGCGAGGGCGAAGACCAGCAGGAAGGCGATGGGCGCGGCGGCCCAGTCCGGGTCCATGCGGGCCTCGATCAGCGGCGTGACAAATCTCAGCCCGAGCATGGCCAGGACCAGGGCGGCGACAAGCGAGACCAGGGAGACCAGCTCCTTCACCGCCCCCTGGGCGAACCCCAGGATTCCGGAGAGAAGCAGTATCCCCAGGATGATGAGGTCAAAGGGCATCATGGCAGGGTACTCCAGCCTCCGTCGCCGATCCTTGCAATGGCCTCGGCAAGGCGCGAGACCCCGGCAAGCTTCAGAGCGCCGGGATCGGCGTCCCGGGGTGCCAGGACCTGGCGGAAGCCAAGCTTGGCCGCCTCGCGGACCCTCGCCTCCGTCCGGCTGACTGGGCGAATCTCGCCGGAGAGGCTGATCTCGCCGAAAACCACGCAGTCCTGGGGAAGGGCGACATCGAGGGCCGAGGAAGCCAGGGCCGCCGCAGCCGCGAGATCCGCCGCCGGTTCGCTGATCCGCAGGCCACCGGCCACGTTCAGATAGACGTCCCTCGCTCCGAGTGAGAGAGCACACCGGGCCTCGAGGACGGCAAGGACCATGGCGAGCCGGCCAGAGTCCCAACCCACCACCGCACGGCGAGGCGTTCCAAAAGCTGAGGGCGCTACCAGGGCCTGGAATTCGACCAGTACCGGACGCGATCCCTCAATCCCGGCAAAGACCGCGGCCCCAGCTGCGCGCTCGCCGGAGGTGTCGAGGAAGAGGGCGGAGGGATTGGCGACCTCGCGTAGGCCAGCATCGCCCATTTCGAAGACGCCAATTTCATCCGTTGCGCCAAAGCGGTTCTTGACCCCCCGCAAGACCCGGAAGGGATAGCCGCGCTCGCCCTCGAAGGTCAGCACTGCGTCCACCAGGTGTTCGATCACCCTGGGGCCTGCAATGGCGCCTTCCTTCGTCACATGGCCGACGAGGATGATCGCAACGCCCTCGCGCTTGGCCAGGCGGACGAGCTCTGCAGCGGCAGCTCGCACCTGTGTGACGGATCCCGGTGCTGCGTCATGGGCGTCGCTCCAGAGGGTCTGGATGGAGTCGATCACCACAAGGTCGAACTTGGAACGCTTGAGGCCGTCGAGGACGTTTCTTAGGCTGGTCTCCGCAGCAAGCTGGACGGGGGCTGCGCCCAGGCCCATGCGCTGGGCCCGGCTGCGGATCTGGTCCACGGACTCTTCCCCGGAGACATAGGCGCAGGCGGCGCCGCGCATGGCCGCCGCTGAGACAGCCTGCATGAGCAGGGTGGACTTTCCGACACCGGGGTCCCCGCCCACGAGCAGGGCCGAACCCCTGGCCACGCCCCCGCCGCAGACCCGGTCAAACTCCTCGATGCCGGTCTGTATCCGGGGAAGGGCCTGAATCTCGCCGGCCAGTCCTTGGAAGTCGAGCCCCCGCATCCGGGTGGCGCGGCTGGGCGAAAGCGCTCCGGGTGGCTTGAGGCCGCTCTCCTCGACCAGGGTGTTCCAGGTCCCACAGGCCGGGCACTGTCCGCTCCAGCGGCTCTGGGCTGCGCCGCAGGACTGGCAGACATAGGTCGCGCCGTCTCTGGCCATGGAGGTCTCCTGATTCGCCCGCCAGGGTCAGTCTAGCCCCGCTTGCGTCAGGATCGGACATACCGGCGCCGGGCGCGGGCGCTGAGTCGTACCAGGCACTCGTGGGCGACGGTATCTGTCGCCGTGGCGAGGTCGTCGATCGGCAGGTTGGCGCCCATGAGTTCGACCCGGTCGCCGGGCCGGGCGGGGGTGTCGCCGATCTCGATGGCCATGAGGTCCATGTTGACGATGTGGACCGGCCGACGGGCACCGGCGAACCAGGCCGAGGCGCGGCCTCCGCCCCGGCGTAGCAACCCGTCGGCATAGCCGGCCGCCACGACCGCGATCCGGATGCGATGATCCAGCCTGAGGCCTGACCCATAGCCAAGCCATTCACCCGCCTCGACGGTCCGCACATAGAGGATGGGGGCGTCCAGGGTCGCCACGGCCTCGATCCGCGGATCGGGCCGCTCGAAGGGTCCCCCGCCG
>CAMCIK010000061.1 GCA_945874825.1 Phenylobacterium deserti
AACTCTGGGCCTACATGGCCGCCTATGAGGCCAAGACGGGGGGACGGATGCTCGCCATCCCGCACAATGGCAATCTGTCCAACGGCCGCATGTTCGAGGAGACCCGCTTCGACGGGACTCCCATGACACCGGAGTACGCCGCAGGTCGCCAGAAGTGGGAGCGCCTGTACGAGGTGACCCAGATGAAGGGGCAGAGCGAGAGCCACCCCTTGATGAGCCCCACGGACGAGTTTGCGGACTGGGATCGCTGGGATCGTGGGAATCTGAACGGTGTGCCGAAGACGCCGGACTCGGTCCGCACCGAGTACTGGCGCGAAGCCCTCAAGAGCGGCCTGCGCCTGGAAGGAAACCTGGGCGCCAATCCCTTCAAGTATGGGGCGAATGGCGGAACCGATACCCACACGGGCCTGTCGACCTTCGAGGAGGACAACTTCTGGGGAAAGCTCAAGTCGGTTGAGCCTCGCAAGGGACGCTGGGAGCCGGTCATTGTCGGCAGAGCGGGCGCGACCGGGTACAGGGGTTGGGAACAGGCCGCCGCCGGCGCAACGGGCGTCTGGGCGATCGCCAATACGCGCGAGGCGATCTGGGACGCCATGCAGCGTCGGGAAACCTTCGCGACGACGGGCACCCGCCTCACCATCCGCTTCTTCGGCGGCTACGATTTCAACGCGGCCGACGTCGGTGCACGTCTGGTGAAGGCAGGATACGCCAAGGGCGTGCCCATGGGCGCGGACCTCAAGGCTCCGCCCCAGGGGAAGTCGCCGACCTTCCTGATCGCGGCCATGAAGGACCCTGCCGGGGCCAACCTTGACCGGGTGCAGGTCATCAAGGGCTGGGTGGACGCCGCCGGGGTGGCCCAGGAAAAGGTCTTCGATGTGGCTTGGTCAGGTGGCCGCAAACCAGGTCCCAATGGCAAGATCCCGGTAGTCGGGAATACGGTCGACCTGAAGACCGCGAAGTATACGAACACGATCGGGGCCCCGGAGCTCTCCACCTTCTGGAAGGATCCGGAGTTCGACGCCAAGCAGAAGGCCGTCTACTACGTCCGGGTGCTCGAAATCCCGACACCCCGCTGGACCGCCCATGATGAGGTCAAATTCGGATACCAGATGCCGGAGTACGTGACGCGCGTGCACCAGGAACGCGGCTTCACCTCGCCCATCTGGTATTCACCCGCCTGATCCCTCAACGGAGCCCCGGTGTCCGGCGTGTTTCGTCGCCTTCTTCGCGATCCCCTGGTTCATTTCCTGGGGGTCGGGGCCCTGTTGTTCGGGATCTACGCCCTGGTGGGGCCCTCGCGCCCCGGCGGAGACAGTATCGTCATTACGAAGGCGGTGATCGCCGAGATGACCCGGCAACAGGCGACCCTGGCGGGACGTCCGGTCACTAAGAACGAGCTTGCAGCCCTCATCGAGAGCCGGATCCGGGATGAGGTCTTCTACAGGGAAGGCCTTACGATGGGGCTCGACCGCAACGACCTCGTCATCGAAAGACGCGTGCGACAGAAGTACGAACTGATCGCCGAGGAGGAGGATTCGGTCGGGCCTTCAGATGCGGACCTGGAGGCCTATCTCAGGGCCCAACCGGAGCGGTTCCGCCAGCCTCCCGATGTGACCTTCGCCCAGATCATCATCCCCGCGGAGGGCCCCGGTACGATGTCGGCGGAGCGGCTGGCCCTGCTGCGCAAGCGGCTTGAGGCGGGGGCGGATCCCCTGTCGATCGGACAGGCAACGCAGCTTCCCCTGCGGGTTGATGACATGCCCCTCGACCTGGTCGCCAGGGCCTTCGGGGGACCGTTCGCGGAGAGCCTCCTGGCCATCCCCGTCGGCAGTTGGCAGGGGCCGGTGGCGTCCGGCTACGGAGCGCACTTCGTCCGTCTGGACCGCAGAATCCTGAAGCCCACGCCGCGGCTGCAGGATGTGCGCTCCGAGGTCCAGCGCGAGTGGGAGAACGCACGCCGCGAACGCACCCGGGCGGAGCGGTTCGCCCAGCTCAGGAAACAGTATCGGATCGTTGTGGAGACGCCGGCGGGATGATCCGGCTTGCGCTCCTGTTGATCACCTTGCTGTGGGCGGGACCGGCCGCTGCAGACGAGTTCCGCCCCGCCTACCTCCAGCTGGTCCAGAGGGACGCGACCCGGTTTGACGTCCTTTGGAAGGTTCCGGCCCTCGACAGGGATACCCGCCTCAAGCTTCAGCCCGTCTTTCCCGCGGACACCAGGGCGGTCGGTGAGCGCCGTTCGGCCTATATCGGAGGGGCCTCAGTAGATCGGTGGTCGATTGAGTCCCCCGGGGGCCTGGTCGGCAAGGCGATTGAATTCGAGGGGTTCGCGACCGCCCGCACGGATATCCTCGTTCGTCTCGAGCGCCCCGACGGAACCGAACAGCTTGAGCGGCTGAGCCCATCCGATCCGGTATTCAGGGTGTCCTCGAGCCCGGGTCCCTGGGAGGTCCTGGTCAGCTACACCCGCCTGGGTTTCGAGCACATACTCGGCGGGATTGATCACCTGCTCTTCGTCGCCTCCCTCGTCATTCTCATTGGATCGGGGAAGCGCCTGTTTGTGGCGATCACCACCTTCACCCTGGCGCATTCGATCACCCTGGCCCTGGCGACCCTCGGGGTTCTCAATGTGCCGGGGCCCCCGGTCGAGGCGACCATCGCCCTGTCCATTGTCTTCGTCTGCCTGGAAATCCTGAGGATGAGGGATCCGGGCTACGAGAGCCTCGCCACCCGCAGGCCCTGGCTTATCGCCTTCAGCTTCGGCCTGTTGCATGGACTGGGTTTCGCCGGCGCCCTGGCCGAGGTCGGGCTCCCGCAGAACAGCATTCCCCTGGCCCTCCTGGCCTTCAATGTGGGGGTCGAACTGGGTCAGCTGGCCTTCGTCGCGGCCTTGCTTGCCGCTGCCGCGGTGTTGCGCAGGGTCGTCAAGGTCCCGGACTCCTGGCTGGTGCACAAGCTTCCGGCCTACGCCATTGGAAGCCTCGCCAGTCTCTGGTTTTTTGAGCGCCTCCTGGCCTTCGGCACCGCCTAGAACTGGCGCTATCCAGGGCGCTTTCTTCTCTGGACATTCCATCCGGATGCCGGAAGCTGGGCCCAAAGAGCGACCTTCTGGGAGGAAGTCCATGGGACCTGGCGCAGAGACCGGTGGCGCGGCCGGCAATGGCGTGGAAACGGCGACCAAGGGCGCCTTCGGCTTCCTGGTCTTCATGATGGTGCTGAACGTCCTGAACATCCTGGACCGGCAGCTGCTGCCGACCTTCGGACCGGAGATCAAGGCGGACCTGGGCCTGTCGAACGGCCAGTTCGGCCTGCTCACCGGCATCATGTTCACCCTACTTTACGGGATCCTCAGCCCCTTCATGGGCCTGGTCGCAGACGCCGTGCACCGGCCGCGCTTCGCGGCCTTCGGCGTGGGGCTCTGGAGCCTGCTGACCGCCGCCTCAGGCCTGGCCAAGGGATTCGCCTCCCTGGCCGTGCCGCGCGTCCTGATCGGGGTCGGGGAGTCGACCCTCACGCCCACCGCCCTGTCGATGATTGCCGACCGGTTCCCGTCCCGCCAGTTGGGCTTTGCCTCGGGCTTTTACTATGCCGGCGTACCCCTGGGCTCGGGGCTGGCCTACCTCGTGGCAGCGTCCCTCGGGCCGGTCATCGGCTGGCGTAACTGCTTCCTGCTGATTGGGGGCCTGGGCATCATCCTGGCCCTATGGCTGGCCACCTTCCGCGAGACCCGTCCGCCGTCACCGCACGCCGGGGAGGGGGCGCTGAAGGCGGTGAAGGGCATGCTGGGCCTCTTGCCTGAACTCCGGGCCGCCCTGAAGCGGTCTCCGGCCCTGCTCCTGACCATCCTCGGTGGCATCGGCGTGCACCTGGCCGTGGGAGCGGCCCAGTTCGACACCATCTGGTGGAAGGAGGAGCTGAAGCTCGAGACCGGGCCGCTCTTCCTCAAGGTCGCCCTGATGTACGCCACCGTTGGCGTGGCCGGAAACATCATCGGTGGTGCCCTGGGCGACTGGTGGCTGAAGAAGACCGGCCAGGGCCGCTCCATGCTGATCGTTGTGATCCTGATCGCCATGGCCCCCCTGCAGTTCCTCTACCGGCTGACCGACCATGATGGCCTGATCTTCTGGCTCGGCATCGGCTCGGGCATCTTCCAGCTGGCGGCCATGTATGGCGGGGCCTACTCGACCATCCAGGAGCTGGCGCCGGCCAAGGTGCGGGCGACGGCGGTGGCCCTTTTCATCATGGGGGTGAACGTCGTCGGCCTGGGGGTCTCGACCACGGTCGGCGGCTTCATGATCGACGCCTTCGCCGCAGCGGGCCGCGACCGGCCGATCACGGACATGATGCTGGTCATGACCGCCGCCTCCCTTCTGGCCGTCCCTGCCTTCTACGTGGCGGCCCGGCGGTTCTCCGGGGACCGCGACGCCCTCTGGCGTTATGAGCGGGGCGAGGGGGCCTGACCTCCATCCTGGGGGCTGGACGCGACGCGCCTGAGGGGTCATTCAGGCCTGATGAGCGGCGGTCTCTTCATCACGTTCGAGGGCGGGGAAGGCGTGGGTAAGTCCACCCAGGTCCGACGCCTGGCCGCGCGCCTCGAAGCCATCGGCCGGGAGGTGGTGGTGACCCGGGAACCCGGAGGCTCGCCGGGCGCCGAGGCCATCCGCAACCTGGTGCTGAACGGGTCGGCTGACCGCTGGAGCCCGGTCACCGAGACCCTGCTGATGTACGCCTCCCGCCGGGACCATATCGAGCGCACCCTGCAGCCCGCGCTGCAAAGGGGTGCCGTGGTACTTTGCGACCGCTACGCTGACTCCACCCGGGCCTATCAGGGGGCGGCCGGGGGCACCGATCCGGGCCTCATCGCGGCCCTGGAGCACTTTATCCTCGAAGATGTCCGCCCGGCCCTGACCCTGGTCTTCGACCTCGATCCGGAGCTGGGTCTCGCCCGCGCCCTGGGCCGCCCGGACGCCGAGGCGCGCTTTGAGTCCAAGGGCCTGGACTTCCACTGCCGCCTACGCGCCGGCTTCCTCGCCATCGCCGCCGCCGAGCCGGACCGTTGCCGGATTGTCGACGCCAGCGGCGATCCCGAGGCCGTCGAGGCCCGGGTCCTCGCCGCCGCCGGCCCGGTCCTGGGGCTTGGCCTGGACCTGGGAGAGCGCGGGGCATGAGCGAGGCGCCGCCGCACCCTTGGGACGTCTTCGACCTCATCGGACAGG
Organism: Phenylobacterium deserti; assembly: GCA_945874825.1. Classification (GTDB taxonomy): domain Bacteria; phylum Pseudomonadota; class Alphaproteobacteria; order Caulobacterales; family Caulobacteraceae; genus Phenylobacterium; species Phenylobacterium deserti_D. The sequence goes on from CAMCIK010000061.1 coordinate 5,217, forward strand.
ACGCCGCCGAGGCTGAGTTCGAGTCCGCCCAGGCGCGGGGACGCCTGCATCACGCCTGGCTGATCTCGGGTCCGGAGGGCCTGGGCAAGGCGACCCTGGCCTTCCGCATCGCCCGGCACCTCCTGGGCGCCGCGCCGGACCCGGACCGGGGACGGCTGGGCGCTGCACCGGAGGACCCGGTCTCGCGACTGGTGTCCCAGGGCGCCCACCCCGACTTCATGCTGCTGGACCGGACCGACTCCGAGGGCAAGGTCCGCCGCGAGATCGTCGTGGATGAGATCCGGCGGCTGAACACCTTCTTCTCCATGTCGCCCGCCGCCTCGCCCTACCGGGTGGCGATTGTCGACGCCGCTGACGACCTGAACCGCAACGCCGCCAACGCCCTTTTGAAAACCCTGGAGGAGCCGCCGGCCCGGGGCGTCCTGCTGCTGGTCTGCCACGCCCCCGGGCGCCTGTTGCGGACCATCCGCTCCCGCTGCCGGACCCTCAAGCTGGCCCCGACCCCGGAGGCCCAGGTGGCGGCCTTCATCACCGGACGGACGGGCGCGGATGCCGAGACCGCCCTGCGCCTGGCCCGCATGTCCGGCGGCGCGCCGGGCCGGGCCTGGAGCCTGTATGCCGAAGGGGCGATCGAGATGGACGACGCCGCCAGGACCCTGATCCAGGGCCTGCCCGACCTCGACCGCACCCTGGCCCTGCATCTCAGCGACCAGTTCCGGGGCGGGGAGGGCGCCCGGCGCTTCGCCCTGCTCACCGAGCGGCTGACAGCCCGGCTGCACGACCTCGTCACCCGCCGCGCCGCCGAAGGCATTGGTGGGCTGGACGCCCTGGCCGAGGCCTGGTCCGTCCTCGACCGCCTGCCCCGGGAGGTGGAGGCCCTCAACCTCGACCGCGGGGACGCCCTGTTCACGGCCCTGGCCGACCTGCGCGCCGCCGCCCGTACCTGACCTGACCCTGACCTGAGCGCCATGCTGATCGATAGCCACGTCAACCTGCACGCCCCCCAGTTCGACGCGGACCGGCAGGAGGTGATCGACCGGGCCCGGGCCGCCGGCATCGCCCTGATGGTCAACATCTCGGACCGCCTCACGACCTTCCCGGCGAACCGCGCCATTGCCGAGGCACCCGACATCTGGTGCACGGTGGGCGTCCACCCGCACGAGGCCAAGGACGTCCCGGACCTGTCGCCCCGCACACTCCTTGACCTCGCTGAAGACCCCAAGGTGGTGGGGATCGGCGAGACCGGCCTCGACTTCCACTACGACCTCTCGCCCCGGGATATCCAGGCCCGGGTCTTCGCCGCCCATATCGCGGCGGCGCAGGAAAGCGGCCTGCCCCTGGTGGTCCACACCCGCGAGGCCGATGATCTGATGACCCAGATGCTGGAGGAGGCCTACGCGAGGGCGCCCTTCCGTATGCTGCTGCACTGCTACACCTCCGGGGCGGAGCTTGCTCGCCGGGCGGCGGCCCTGGGCGCCTGGTTCTCGGTCTCCGGCATCGCCACCTTCAAGGCCGCCGAGGACGTCCGGGCGGTGATCCGCGACATGCCCGCCGACCGCATCATCGTCGAGACCGACTGTCCATACCTCGCCCCGATCCCGCACAGGGGACGCCGCAATGCGCCAGCCTTCCTGCCCGCCGTCCTGGCCGGCCTGGCCACGGTGCGCGGCTGGAGCCCGGAAGAGGCCGAGGCGCGCTGCGAGGACGCCTTCTTCGCCCTCTTCGACAGGATACCCAGGCCATGAGCGGGACCCTGGAATTCACCATCCTGGGCTGCGGTTCCTCCGGCGGCGTGCCGAGGGCTGACGGCGACTGGGGCGAGTGTGATCCGGCCGACCCCCGCAACTTCCGCACCCGTTGCTCCATGCTGGTGCGAAGGGTCGCCTCCGATCCCGTCCAGGCCACCACCGTCCTGGTGGACGCCTCGCCCGACCTGCGCTGGCAGACAGCCCAAGCTGGCGCCCGGCGGCTCGACGCCCTGCTCCTGACCCATGACCACGCCGACCAGACCCACGGCATCGACGACATCCGCGCCTTCTTCATCCGCCAGAGGGCACGCATCCCCTGCCACATGGACGGGGCCACCTTCACCTCCATGGGCCGCCGCTTCGGCTATATCTTCGAGGGGGAAGGGGGCTATCCCGGCATCGCTGACCCGGTGCTGATCCCGCCCCATGGCCAGAACTGGGCAGTGGACGGGCCTTCCGGCGCCATCCCCGTCGTCACCTTCGACCAGGACCACGGCGGCCTGCGCTCCGTGGGCTACCGGTTCGGTGACGTGGCCTATTCCAGCGACGTGGTCGGCCTGCCGGAGGACGCTTTCGAGGCCCTGGCCGGCCTGGACACCTGGATCGTCGACGCCCTGCGCTGGCGTCCGCACCCGACCCACGCCCATGTGGACCTGGCCCTGGAGTGGGCGGCGCGCCTCAAGCCCCGGCGGACGATCCTCACCAACATGCACATCGACCTCGACTTCGCCGCCCTCAGCGCCCGCCTGCCGCCCGGCGTCGAGGCCGCTTTCGACGGCCTGCGCTTCGAGCACCATCTGGGGGAGGGGGCGTGACCCCGCGCCTGAAGCTGGCCTTCCTCGCCTCCCGCAACGGCTCAGCCTTTCGAGCGGCAGTGGAGGCGGCGGGGGCAGGGCGACTGGCCGCAGACATCGTCCTCCTGGTCAGCAATTCCCCCAAGGCGCCGGCCCTGGACTTCGCCCGCGAGCGGGGGATCTCCCACCGGGTCATCACCACCGGCACCGATCCAGACACCGCCGACCGCGAACTGGCCGAGGCCCTCGTCGCCTCGGGCGCCGACTGGGTGGTCCTGTCCGGCTATCTGCGGCGCATCGGCCCGGCCGTCCTGGCCCAGTTTCCCGACCGCATCCTCAACATCCACCCGGGCCCCCTGCCGGCCTTCGGCGGGGAGGGGATGTACGGCCGGCGGGTGCACGAGGCGGTCATCGCCGCCGGCGCGCCGCAAAGCGAAGTCACCATCCACCTCGTCGACGGCGAGTACGACCACGGGCGGGTCCTCGGCCGCTGGCCGGTGCCGGTGGAGGCGGGGGATACGCCCGAGGCCCTGGAGCAGCGCGTCACCGCCCTGGAGCCCGAGGTCATGACCCGGACCCTCATCGACCTCGCCGAAGGCCGGCTGGAGCCGTCTCAGGCGTCCTGAAGCTCAGCCCTTGCTGGTACCGGAAGGCGGTTGCCCGCCGCCGTGGCGCGCTTTGAGCCGCGCTCGATTTCCTTCATGAGATCATGGCAATAGACGCCGAAGTCCACCTGGATCGTATGCCGCTTGGAGGCATAGTACTGGCCCATGTGCAGGGCCTCGTCCTCGGCGATGATCCGCACCATGTCGGCGGGCGAGGGGGGCAGGTACTTGCCCGTCAGGTAGGCGGCGACGAACTTGGTCTGCTGCTCGGCGAAGTTGACCAGGGTCGGCAGGGGCTGGGCCAGACCCATGTAGAAGAGGTTGGGCACGCCGGGCTTCATCATCCGCTTGAACAGCGGCAGGCGATGGTCGGAATCCGGCACGAAGGCCGGGTCCTCGAAGAAGGGGAACTTCATGTCGTAGCCGGTGGCGTAGATGATGACGTCCACGTCCTCGACGCTGTCGTCGGTAAAGCGCACCTGCCGGCCTTCCAGCGCCTTGATGCCCGGCCGGAAGGTGATGTCGCCACAGCCCGCCCGCGTCAGGAACTCGCCGCTGACGGAAGGGTGGGCCTCCAGGGGCTCATGGTCGGGCTTGGGAAGGCCATAGTCCTCCATGGCGCCGAGGGCCTTCTTGATCCCCTTGCGGGCCAGGGACAGACCCAGCTTGCGGGGCATCCAGGGGGGCATGGCCGCCTTGTCCGCCGGACGGCCGTTCATGTACTTGGGCAGCACCCAGACGCCGCGACGGGCCGAGACGATCAGCCGGCCCGCCAGGGGCCGCTGGGACAGCTCCGAGGCGATGTCCATGGCCGAATTGCCCATGCCCACCACCACCACGGTCTTGCCGCGCACGTCGACCGGATCGAAGGGCGTGCGGTAGGCATGGGAGTGCAGGGACACCCCGTCGAAATGCCCCGGATACTCCGGCGTCCGCGGACTCCAGTGGTGGCCATTGCAGACAAAGAGTATGTCGTAATGCCTTGTTTCACCTGTTGAAAGCGTGACGTTCCAGAGGCCATCTGCGTCGCGCACGGCACGGGTCACGGCGGTGTTGAAGGTGATGGTCTCGCGCAGGCCGAAATGGTCGACATAGTCGTGGAAGTACTGCAGCAGCTGGCTGTGGTGCGGAAAGTCCGGCCAGCCGGCGGGCACCGGATAGTCCTCGAAGGCCAGGCGCCACTTGGACGTATCGATGTGCAGGCTCTGGTAGCAGGCCGAGTGGCCGTTCGGGTTGTTGTAGTACCAGTTGCCGCCGATGTTGTCGGACATCTCGAAGCAATCGTAGGGAACGCCCAGGTCCTTGAGCCGCTTGGCGGTGGTGAAGCCGGAGCAGCCGGCGCCGATGATGCAGGCCTTGGGCAAGGGGGCCATCTGGGGTCTCCAATCCGTTTCCCGTTCGAATTCAGGACTTTGGAGCCGAACGCGCCAAGGTCAAGCCTGACCCAGGGTCAGGCTTGGTTTTCCTCCGCCTCCAGTTCAAACCGCCATTTGCGAAGGACCGCCGGCGCAAGGTCCACCTCCCAGTTGCGGGCCAGCAGGAGGACATGACCCAGCACGTCGGCCACCTCATCCGCCAGCTGGGCCTTCATCTCGGCCTCACTGCGTCCGCCCGACCGTCCGCGCCCCGAAAGCCGCGACCAGGCCTGGGTCAGCTCGCCGACCTCTTCCTGCAGCTTCAGAATGTACCAGTCTGGATCCCGGCGAAGTCCGAACGCCGCCACATAGGCCTGTGAAGCCTGTTCAAACCGGTCCGCGAGGGGGCCGAGGGGGCCAAGGTTAGGTTCGATGGGCATGTTGGGCTCCATGATGGTCGGGGGACGCACAAGCAGCGTCCGTTGATTCTCAATACAGGCACCGTGAACTCTCAACCTTTATTTCCGATAATATTCCTTATACGCATTCTGGATCACATCGAAAATTTGCAATCCGGCCGATCGCGCCGACACTCCCGGGGGTCATCCACGCCTGAGAGCCCCCCCAAATGACCCTCCCCAAGACCTACGCCTGGCTGAGCCGCATGACGCCCCTGCCGCGGATGATCTCCGCTGCCCTGGCGGAGTTCGGGGTCCGCGAGACTGCCGGCGCTGCGAACACCCCGCAGATCCTCCAGTGGGCCCTGGAGACCGGCCTCGCCAGCGACTATCGGGCGGATTCCATACCCTGGTGCGGCCTCTTCATGGCCCATGTCGCCCGGGTCGCCGGACGGGAGGTTCCGCCGGCCCCCCTCTGGGCCCTCAGCTGGGCGCGGTTCGGGATCGAGGGTGGCCAGCCGGAACTGGGTGACGTCCTGGTCTTCATGCGCCAGGGCGGCGGTCACGTGGGCCTGTACATCGGCGAGGATTCCCGATGCTATCACGTCCTGGGAGGCAACCAGGGCGACCGGGTCTGCATCACCCGCATCGCTAAGGAGCGCCTCTACGCCGTCCGTCAACCGCCCTATGTGAACAAGCCCCGCTCCGCCGCGAGCTACCGCCTCGCCGCCACCGGCGAGGTATCCTCCAACGAGGCCTGAGACCATGACCGAAGCCGCCCCTCCAGCAGACGCCATTCCCGGATATGACCGCCCAGTCGTCGAGGCCTGGCTGGCGGCGAACTGTCCGGAGCTGTCCGGCCCGTTTGAGTGGGTGCGCCTGCCCGGCGGCCACTCCAACCTGACCTGGCGGCTGACCGATTCCCACGGCCGGCAGGCCGTGATCCGCCGCCCGCCCCTCGGTGAACTGCTTCCCAAGGCCCACGACATGGGCCGTGAATTCCGGGTCCTGTCGGGCCTGAAGGACACCCCCGTCCCGACGCCCCGCCCCCTCGCCTACTGCGAGGACCCGTCGGTCACCGGGGCCCATTTCTACGTCATGGACTTCCTGGACGGGCATCCCCTCTACACGGTGGAGGACGTCAAGGACTGGGCGCCGGAGGCCAAGCGCCGCGACCTCGCCTTCGCCTTTATCGACGCCCTCGCCCAGCTCCACGCCCTGGACCCCGCCGCCGTGGGCCTGGGCGACCTGGGCAAGCCCGAGGGCTATGTCGAGCGCCAGATCAACGCCTGGGGTCGGTCCTGGTCGGCCTCCGTCGGCCCCGCCGGGTTCGATGACCCCCGCGCCCACGAGGTCGAGGCCTTCCTGCGCGCCCGCGTGCCCGGCCAGGTCCCGGCCCGGGTCGTCCATGGGGACTTCGGCATCCACAACATCCTGGTCGGGCGGGGCGGCGGCCTGCTGGCGGTGATCGACTGGGAAATCGCCACCCTGGGCGATCCCCTGGCGGACCTGGCCTATGCCCTCAACCCCTGGCCGGACCCCTCCGATCCCGAGCCCCCGGCCGAGACCGCGCCTCACGCCCAGCCGGGCTTTCCCAACCGTACAGAGCTGGCCGAACGCTACGCCGCCGCCACCGGAGCCGACCTGTCGGGCCTGAACTACTACGTCGCCTTCAACCGCTGGAAGAGCGCCTGCATCGTCCACGGCGTCTACGCCCGCTACATGGAGGGCAAGAAGAGCACCGAGGGCGTCGACACCGAGGGGCTCAGGCTCAGCGTCCTGCGCAGCCTGGAACTGGCCGCCCGGGCGGCGGCGGCCGACTAGGCCGGAGCAAACTCCAGTTCCTCCGGCGCTTTGGAGGAGGTGGGCCGGGGCGACACCTGAGCCGCCGCTGACCCCCTCACCCGGCTTCGCCGGGAGCTCCCCCTGATGGGGAGCAATT
>CAMCIK010000062.1 GCA_945874825.1 Phenylobacterium deserti
CGGCGCGTGGATACCGGCCGCGAGGCCCGCATGCAGGTCTGTGCCGCGGACCATGTCGATGCAGAGACTGCGGAGACCCGGTACCGGACCCTTGCGACCACGGAGGGGGCGGCCCTGCTTGAGGTTTCGCCGATGACCGGCCGCATGCACCAGATCCGGATCCACCTGGCGTCGATCCAGCGCCCGATCGCCGGCGATGCGTGGTATGGAGGCGCACTGGTGTTGGGCGGTCTGCCTGCGCCGAGGCTGATGCTTCACGCCGCGACCCTGACCTTTCCGCACCCGGAGGGCGGACACATGACCCTTCGCGCGCCCCTTCCCGAAGATTTCGCCGGGCTCCTCTCAGGGCTGGGTCTCCAGGTTCCTGAGACAGGTCGGGTTGCGTCCGCGGAGCGGAATCCATGACGGGCAACCTGCTGCTTGTCGCGGCGGGAGGCGGGGCGGGCGCCGTCCTGCGCTACCTCCTGTCCATGGCCTTCGGCAGGGCCCCCCTCGGTGCCTGGCCCTGGCCGACCTTCACCGCAAACATCGCCGGCGGCTTGGCGATGGGGCTGCTCGCAGGGTGGCTGTCCCTGCGAGGCGGCGCGGATGGCGAACGTGTGCGCCTGTTCCTCGGTGCAGGCCTTCTCGGCGGATTCACGACCTTCTCCGCCTTCTCCCTGGAGACCCTGATGATGGTGGAACGGCGAGCCTGGGGTTCGGCTGCCCTTTATTCAGGCCTCTCCGTGGTGTTGGCCACCGGCGCTGTCTTCCTGGGCCTGGTGGGCATGCGCAGGTTCCTCGCATGAGGGAGGTCCGCACCCTGACCGTGGATCCGGGGGAGGGCGGTGTCCGGCTGGACCGCTGGTTCCGCCGGCGTTGGCCGCATCTGACGCAAGTCCAGATCCAGAAACTGACCCGTTCGGGCCAGATCCGGGTCGGTGGCGCCCGGGTAAGGCCCGAGACCCGCCTCGAAGCCGGGGACGAGGTCCGCGTGCCCCCGCTCCCGGACGCACCCGCCGCCGATGCGCCCCGGCCGGCACTGCCCTCCCGGGATGCCGCCTACGCCCGCAGCCTGGTCCTGCACGAGGACGATGAGGTCCTGGCCCTCAACAAGCCCGCAGGCCTCGCCGTCCAGGGTGGAACCAAGACCCGCAATCACGTCGACCGGTTCCTGTCCGCCTGGGGGGAGGGGCTCGCCCGGCCCCGACTGGTGCATCGCCTGGACCGGGACACTTCCGGCGTCCTCCTGGCTGGCAAGACCCCCGCCGCCGCTGCCCGCCTCGCCGGCTCCTTTGCTCGGCGCCGGGCAGAGAAGACCTACTGGGCCCTGGTCCTCGGCCATCCGAGACCGCAGGACGGCATACTCAGCCTTCCCCTGGTGAAGAAGGGCGTAGGCGACCGGGAACTGGTCGTGCCTGCCGAGCCCAAGGACCCCCGGGCCGAGCCCGCCGAGACGGAGTTCACCCTGATCTCGAGGGCCGGGGACCGTGTGTCCTGGATGGCGCTGAGGCCCCATACGGGCCGGACCCACCAGCTGCGGGTCCATATGCTGGCCATGGGGCATCCCATCCTTGGCGATCCCAAATACAACACGCCGGAGTCCGTCGCCCTCTCCGGGGGGCTGGGCCTTCAGCTGCTCGCTCGCCGGCTCAGCCTGCCTCATCCGTCCGGCGGGCTCCTGGTCGTCGAGGCGCCGATCAGTCCCGAGATGAAGGCCGGCTTCACCCGCTTCGGGTTTGACGCCTCCGAGGCGGACCCCGAGCCCTTCCGGCGACCGGGCCGGGGCGCACGGCGGGGGAACTAATCCCTGCGGGTCTTGCGCGCGCCGGTGCGCAGGGCCATTCAGCCCATGACCTTGGAGACCTGCACATGGCGCAGAAAGGCTTCATCGAGCCGGGCGAAAAGCCCCGCCGCTTCTACGAGACCGTGGCAGTGGCGGAGGCTGCGGATGGTTGGCAGGTGCTGCTGGATGGTCGTCCGCCCCGATCCTCTCGGGGTGCCGCCCTGAGGACGCCCACCCGCGCCCTGGCTGATCTCGCCGCTGCGGAATGGGAGGCGCAGACCCGGAATGTGGATCTTGCCGCAATGCATGCAACCCGCCTGGTCTTTACGGCGCTTGAGGCCATACCCGCCGCCCGTGAGACCGTCGCTGACCAGATCGTTCAGTATGCAGGCAACGACCTGCTCTGCTATCCGGCCGAGAGTCCCGCGGCTCTGTGCGACCGGCAGGCGGCCGCCTGGGGGCCGGTTCTTGCGCGCGCCCGAGCCGAGTTAGGTATCGCCCTTGTGTCGTCCGGGGGGATCCTGCACAGGGACCAGCCCGGCCACGCCCTGGACGCAGTCAGGCGACAGGCCCTGTCTGCGGATGACTTCACCCTATCGGGACTGGCCTTCGGCGCACCCCTGTTCGGCTCTGCAGTCCTGACCCTGGGTCTGTGGCGAGGCTGGTTCGGGGGGGAGGAGGCCTATGCCCTCTCCCGGCTCGACGAGGCCTGGCAGGAGGAGCAGTGGGGGATCGACGAGGAGGCCGCCGAGCGCACGGCCCGGCTACAGGCCGAAGCCCGCATGCTGGAGGCCTGGTTCCGGGGTCTTGGCAGCCCTCCGGTCTCCCCGGCTTGACCTTGCGCCCCGGCTCGGCTGCGACTAGGGCTTTGCCTCTGTCGTCATTGCGTCACGGGGTTCTGCGGTGAAGGAAATCCTTGAGGAACTCGAGCGTCGGCGCTCGGAAGCGCGGGCCGGCGGCGGCGGTCGCCGCATTGACGCCCAGCACGCCAAGGGCAAGCTGACGGCGCGGGAGCGCCTGGACCTGCTCCTCGACGAGGGCTCCTTCGAGGAGTTCGACATGTTCGTCGAACACCGTGCCGTCGACTTCGGCATGGCCGAGCAGAGGGTCGCCGGCGACGGGGTTGTCACCGGCTGGGGCACCATCAATGGCCGGGTGGTCTTTGTCTTCTCCAAGGACTTCACGGTGTTCGGTGGCTCGCTGTCCAATGCCCACGCCCGCAAGATCGTCAAGGTCCAGGAACAGGCCCTGAAGGTCGGCGCGCCCATCATTGGCCTCTTCGACGCTGGCGGTGCCCGCATCCAGGAGGGTGTCGACGGCCTGGCGGGATACGCTGACATCTTCCTGCAGAACACCCTGGCTTCGGGGGTGATCCCGCAGATCAGCGTCATCATGGGTCCTTGCGCCGGTGGAGACGTCTATTCGCCGGCTATCACCGACTTCATCTTCATGGTGAAGGACACCAGCTACATGTACGTCACCGGTCCGGACGTCGTCCGCACGGTGACCCATGAGGAGGTCACTCACGAGGAACTCGGCGGCTATCGTGTCCATGCCCTGAAGTCCGGGGTGGCAGACGGGGCCTTCGAGAACGATCTTGAGGCGCTGACCCAGGTTCGCCGCCTGGTGGACTTCCTGCCCCTGTCCAACCGGGAGAAGCCACCGACCCGGGAGTGCCAGGACAGCCCCGAACGGATCGAGCCCTCCCTGGACACCCTTATCCCGGCCAATCCCAACAAGCCCTATGACATGAAGGAGCTGATCCTGAAGGTCGTGGATGAGGCGGATTTCTTTGAGATATCAAAAGACTACGCCAAGAACATTATCTGCGGGTTCGCCCGGATCGAGGGCGCGACCGTGGGCCTAGTGGCCAACCAGCCCCAGGTGCTGGCGGGCGTGCTCGATATCGATTCTTCACGCAAGGCAGCGCGTTTCGTGCGCTTCTGCGACGCTTTTGACATCCCCCTGGTCACCCTGGTTGACGTGCCCGGTTTCATGCCCGGCACCAAGCAGGAGCAGGGTGGCCTGATCCGCCATGGGGCCAAGCTGCTCTTCGCCTATGCCGAGGCCACCGTGCCCAAGGTCACGCTAATCACTCGCAAGGCCTATGGTGGGGCCTACGACGTGATGAGCTCCAAGCACATCCGGGGGGACGTCAACTACGCCTGGCCGTCCGCCGAGATTGCGGTGATGGGGTCCAAGGGCGCGGTGGAAATCATCTTCCGTTCCGAGATTGGCGACCCTGACGCCATCGCCGCCCGGGAGGCCGAGTACAAGGCCCGCTTCGCCAATCCCTTCGTGGCAGCTTCCCGCGGCTACATTGATGACGTCATCTCGCCGCACTCGACGCGCATGCGCATCGCCCGGTCCCTACGCAACCTTAGGGGCAAGGTCCTGACCAATCCCTGGAAGAAGCACGACAACATTCCCCTCTGACGGATCAGTCCGCCAGGGTTTCCATGTCCTCGCCCCTACCCAGGGGATCCCGAAGCGAAGCGTCGGCCGGCGTGAACTCGAGTGACACCGAATTGATGCAGTACCTGAGGCGGGTCGGCGGTGGCCCATCCGGGAAGACATGTCCCTGGTGGCTGTCGCAGCGGGCGCAGCGGGTCTCGATCCGGAGCATCCCGTAGCTGGTGTCGCGCACCTCAATGACATGCGCGGGATGGATAGGTTCCCAGAAGCTGGGCCAGCCTGTGCCACTCTCGAACTTGGTCCCGGCCTGGAACAGGGGCAGGGCGCAGAGCCGGCAGCAATAGACCCCGTCGGCCTTGTTGTTTAGAAGGCCTCCGCAGAACGGTGCCTCGGTACCGTGTCGAAGCAGGACCTCGGCCTCTTCTCTCGTGAGGCTGGACTCAAGGCGCTTGCGTTCCGCTACGTCGGGTGGCGTGAGGTCAAAACGAGACGGAGGGGTTGCGGGCGTGTTCATGCCGGCAATCTAGTGGCTTGGCGTCCCGGGTGGAAGCACCCGATGCGCGGGTCCGCTGGCACTGTTCAAGGGGCGCTTGATGTTCAGGAAAATCCTCATTGCCAACCGCGGCGAGATTGCCGTGCGGATCATCAGGACCTGTCAGCGGCTGGGGATCTCCACCGTGGTGGTCTATTCCGAGGCTGATGCGGACTCCATGGCCGTGGAGATGGCGGACGAGAGCGTATTCATCGGTCCGGCCCCGGCCTCGGCCAGCTACCTGGTGGCCGACAAGATCGTCGAGGCCTGCCGGGCGACGGGCGCCGGGGCGGTTCATCCTGGCTTCGGATTCCTGTCCGAGAACGCGGGCTTCGCCCAGCGTCTTGCCGACGAAGGGATCGTCTTCATCGGGCCCAATCCCCAAGCCATCCAGGCTATGGGCGACAAGATCGAGTCCAAGAAGTTCGCCGCCAGAGCCAATGTCTCGGTCGTACCCGGCCATGTCGGCGAGATCGAGGACACCGCCCACGCTATCCGCATCGCCGAGGACATCAGCTATCCGGTGATGATCAAGGCCTCCGCCGGCGGCGGCGGCAAGGGCATTCGCGTCGCCTGGAACCGCCAGGACGTCGAGGAGGGCTTTCCCGCCGTCCGCGCCGAGGCCAAGGCCAGCTTCGGTGACGACCGGATCTTCATCGAGAAGTTCATCGAGAGCCCGCGGCATATCGAGATCCAGGTCCTGGGCGACAAGCACGGCAACGTCATCCATCTCTTCGAGCGCGAGTGTTCCATCCAGCGTCGGAACCAGAAGGTGATCGAAGAGGCCCCGTCGCCTCTACTGGACGCGGAGACCCGGGCGGCCATGGGGGCCCAGGCCGTCGCCCTGGCCAAGGCGGTCAACTATGACAGCGCCGGCACAGTGGAGTTCGTCGCCGGTCAGGACCGCAGCTTCTACTTCCTGGAGATGAACACCCGCCTCCAGGTGGAGCATCCCGTGACCGAGCTCATAACCGGGGTGGACCTGGTAGAACAGATGATCCGTTCAGCCTGGGGCGAGAAACTGGCCTTCCGCCAGGATGACCTGTCCATAAGGGGCTGGGCTATGGAGAGCCGGATCTACGCGGAAGATCCCTATCGAGGGTTCCTGCCGTCCATTGGTCGCCTCGTCCGCTATAGCCCTCCCGTGGAGGGCGAGGTCCAGGGCGGCGCCATCGTCCGCAATGACGCTGGCGTCCGAGAGGGCGACGAGATCTCGATGTACTACGACCCCATGATCTCCAAGCTGTCGACCTGGGGGCCGGACCGGATCGCCGCTATCGACGCCATGGGGCGGGCGCTGGAGAATTTCCACATCGAAGGCCTGGGACAGAACATCCCCTTCCTGGCCGCCGTAATGGACCAGGAACGTTTCCGCTCCGGGGAGCTTTCGACTTCCTACATCAAGGACGAGTTCCCGGAGGGCTTCCAGGGAACTGCGCCTGACGCCTTCCAGAAGGACCTCATGACCGCCGTGGCCTGCGCCATGCACCGGGCCATCGCCGGGCGCGCAGCGGGTGGCCGCCTGCGGGACGACTGGGTGGTGATCGGCGCTGGGGAGCATCGGCCTGTTCTCGTCACGACCACCGACCATGGCCTGAAGGTCGATATCCTGGACGAGGGCCGGGCCATCAGCCTCAGCCAGGTCGACTGGCGGCCCGGCCTGCCGGTATTCCGGGGCGTCGTCGATGGCCGGGCCTTCGCCTGCGCGGTCCAGCCGGCGGCGGAAGGCTACGTCATCCGTCATCGCGCTGCGACCCGCCGGATCCTGGTGCTCTCGCCGCGCTCGGCGCAGCTCCATGACATGCTGCCGCCCAAGAAGGCGGCGGACACGTCCAAGCTGGTGATCTCGCCCATGCCCGGCCTTGTGGTCTCCCTGGACGTCGAGGCCGGCCAGTCCGTCCGGTCGGGCGAGCAGGTGGCGATCATCGAGGCTATGAAGATGCAGAATATCATCCGGGCGGAGCGGGACGGGGTGGTCAAGGCCGTCCTGGTGGCTTCCGGGGCCTCCGTCGCCGCCGACGAGGTACTGATCGAGTTCGGTGACGCGCTCTCCAGCCCCACGGGGATGAAGCCGTGAGCCTATCCGCGACCCTTGCCCTGCTGGCGGCGGCCTTCGCCACCGCCCTACTGTCCGGCGTTTTCGGAATGGCCGGGGGACTGGTCCTGATGGGGGTGCTAGCCCTCATCCTGCCCGTCCAGGCCGCCTTCGTGACCCACGGCGTTCTGCAACTGGCGGCCAATGGCTGGCGGGCCCTGATCCAGCGCAGCCACATCCGGTGGGCCGTGGTCGGCTGGTATGGCCTCGGCGCGGCAGCAGCTTCGCTCCTGGTCCTTGTCCTGGCGTTCTCGCCGTCCACGCCCTTGCTTTTCCTGTGCCTGGGGCTGACGCCCTTCCTCACCTGGTTGCCCGGGGATCGCCTGCGACTGGACGCCGCCCACCCGGCCCACGCGGTACTGGCCGGCCTCTCCGTCACGGGCCTCAACCTGACGGCGGGCGTCGCCGGGCCCCTGCTGGACATCTTTTTTGTCCGGACAGACATGTCGCGCCACGCCGTGGTTGCGACCAAGGCGGCGACACAGGTCCTCGCCCACCTCGCTAAGACGGTGGTCTATGGGGTTGGACTCTTCCAGTTGGGCGGGCAGGGGATGCCCCCGGTCTGGCTCCTGGCCCTCGCCCTGCCCCTCTCTTTCGCCGGCACGGCCGTTGGCGCGCGACTGCTGGACCGGATGAGCGATGCGGGCTTCCGTCGCTGGACACGATGGATCGTCACCGGGATCGGCGTCGCCTACCTGGTCCAGGCCGCGAGGCTGATGCTCGCCGCCTGAGGAAGCCGTCGGTCAGGCCAGGGCCGTCGTAATGGCCTGGTCGAGGTCTGCGATGATGTCGTCGACGTGCTCGATGCCGATCGACAGGCGCACATAGCCCGCCGAGACGCCCGTGGCCGCCTGCTCCTCGGCGGACAGCTGGGAGTGGGTCGTAGAGGCTGGGTGGATCGCCAGGCTCCGGGCATCGCCGATGTTGGCGACGTGATAGAGCAGCTTCAGGCTGTCGATGAAGCGCCGGCCGGTCTCGAGGCCGCCCTCCAGCTCAAACCCGACCAAGCCACCATAGCCGCCCTTCATGACGCGATCGGCCCTAGCCCGGGCCTCTCCGGTCTGCTGTGACGGGTGGATCACCCGCGAGACTCCCTTGCGCCCCTTCAGCCAGGCCGCCACGGCCGTGGCGTTGGCGCAGTGGCGCTCCATCCGCAAGGCCAGGGTTTCGACGCCCTGGAGGATCTGGAAGGCGTTGAAGGGCGACAGGGCTGCGCCCAGGTCGCGCAGGAGGATGACCCGGGCCCGCAGGATGTAGGCGATGGGGCCGAGGGGCTTCACGGCCTGGGTCCAGACGGCGCCATGGTAGGAGGCGTCGGGGGTATTCAGCAGGGGCTGGCGCTCGGGCCGGCTCTCCCAGTCGAACTTCCCGGAGTCCACGATCAGGCCGCCGATGGAGGTGCCATGCCCGCCCAGGTACTTGGTGGCCGAATAGACGACGATGGCCGCGCCGTGATCGAAGGGCCGCACCAGAAGGGGCGCTGCGGTGTTGTCCATGATCAGGGGAATGCCGAACTCACGCCCGATCGCGGCGACCTCGGCAATGGGGAAGACCTCGAGCTTGGGATTGGGCAGGGTCTCGGCGTAGTAGGCGCGGGTCCGGTCGTCGGTGGCCCGGCGGAAGTTATCCGGGTCTGCAGGATCCACGAAACGGACCTCGATGCCCTGGTCCTTCAAGGTGTTGGCGAAGAGGTTCCAGGTCCCGCCGTAGAGGGCGGTGGAGGACACCACATTGTCGCCCGCCCGGGCGAGGTTCTGGATGGCGAAGGCCGAGGCCGCCTGGCCTGAAGCCACCGCAAGGGCGCCGACGCCGCCCTCCAGGGCCGTGATGCGCTGCTCCAGCACATCCGTCGTGGGATTCATGATCCGCGTGTAGATATTGCCCAATTCCTGGAGGGCGAAAAGGGAGGCGGCATGACCGGTGTCTCGGAACTGGTAAGACGTGGTCTGGTGGATCGGGACCGCCACTGATCCTGTGGTCGGGTCAGCCCGCCAGCCGGCATGGAGGACAAGGGTCTCCGGGCGCTGGGGCGTGTCGGACATTGGGATCTCCCAGGATGGCGGCGCAATGATGCTCTGGCGTCGTATCAGGGGGGGGCGGGGGGTCAAGCCGAGCTTCGCTCGCTGAGGCCCCAGATATTCTGGCAGTCGGGGAAGCCCGGCACCTTTACTTACTCCGGTACCCATCGGTCTGTTCGGGGAAATCCACTCTTCCGGCGCCAGCGCTTTGGCGGGAAGATGGTGGGTGCAGTAGGATTCGAACCTACGACCCGCTGATTAAGAGTCAGCTGCTCTACCAACTGAGCTATGCACCCAAGCCTTACGGTGCCTTGCGGCCCCGGGGCGAGGGCGCGGAAAATACTGCAAACCGCGTCGAACGCAAGGGCGAGGGATTTGGAGGGTGAAGATGGTGTCGCCAGGGACTGGGGGACGCGTCGATTTCGGATTCCTCGAGCGGCTGGCCGCGGGGGATGAAGGACTCATGCGTGAGGTCCTGGAGATCTTCCTCGCCGAGGCCGCGGGTTGGTCCGGACGGCTCCAGGCGGCGAACCCCGCGTCGGCTGCTGAGGTGATCCACACCCTCAAGGGATCGGGCCGCGCCATCGGCGCGCAGATCCTCGGCGACCTTTGCGAGGACTGGGAGATGGGCGAGTTCGAGGGTGTCGAGCCCATCCTCGGGGAGTTGGCGATCGTGCTTGCCGAGGTCGAGGCCTGGCTCGCAGCCTAGATCCCGGCCCCGTTGTCGAGTGTCCGCAAGACGGCTTCGTGAGCCTCGGCCTCGGCCGTGATCCAGTTGATGAAGGCCTTGACCTGGGGCAGCCGGCCCTTGGCCTTGGGGTGTACCAGATAATAGGCGAAATCCACTGCGGTCGCGATCTGGAGGGGCGCCACCAGCCGGCCAGCATCGAGGTCATCCTGCGCCAGGGTCCGCTTGGCCAGGGCAACGCCCCGGCCGTTGACAGCCGCCTCAATCACCAGGCTGGACTGGTTGAAGCGTGGCCCCCGCGTGCCGTCCACCTCGCGAACGCCACGCGCGGCAAGCCACATGGTCCAGTCTGGACAGGAATCGTCGGGCTCGGGCGAGCCGTCATGAAGGAGGATGTGTCGCCAAAGGTCCTCAGGCCGGTCCAGGGGGGTCGTCGCATGGAGCTCGGGACTGAGGACGGGGATCACGGTCTCCCCGATCAGCCGTCGTACCTCCATGCCGGCATAGCGGCCGGCACCGTAGCGCAGGGCGATGTCCACCTCTCCGGCCGTGAGGTCCACCAGGTCCAGGCCTGCAGACAACCAGACGTCGACCTGGGGATTGGCCGCCTCGAAACTTCCCAGTCGCGGCACCAACCACTTGGCGGCGAAGGAAGGCGCGGCGGTGAGAGTGAGCCGCCGACCATCCGCCGCGGCGGTCAGCAGGGAGGCGGCCTCGACAAGCCTGTCGAAGGCCTCCCGGAGGGCGGGCAGGGCGGTCTGGGCTGCGTCCGTCAGGAGGAGCCCCTTGGGCGTCCTGCGGAAGAGGGGCGCGCCTACATAGTCCTCAAGGTTCTGGATCTGTTGCGACACGGCGCCCGGCGTCACCGAGAGCTCATCCGCCGCCCGGGAGAAGTTGAGGTGGCGCGCAGCCGCCTCGAAGGCACGCAGGGCGTTGAGGGGCGGGAGCCGGCGTCGGTCGGGGGAACGCTGCACGAGATTTCCTGAACGCTGAGGCAGAAGTCCTCGACTTGCGAATTGAGCCCTGTGCAGTCAGTTTGCAAGCCTTCGGTGGTCCGGCCTGCGAACAGCAGGATCCGGGATACCGTGTTTTGGGCCCTGGCCCTCTAGTCGGAGGCGATCGCCGGCATGGCCGATCCTGGGAAGTTGTCGCGCCGCCGCGGCCTTGTGGTCGTGGGGGGCGGCGCCGGACGGCGGGACGCGGCGCCACGGGTCACCGGCAGCGTCTGGCTGGCCGGGGCCGGTCCCGGGGACCCTGATCTCATGACAGTCCGCGCTGTCCGGGTGCTGTCCCAGGCGGATGTCGTGGTCCATGACGGACTGGTTCCCGAGGCCATCCTGGCCCTGGCTCCAGATTCGGCCCGGCGCATTTCCGTCGCGAAGCAAAAATCTCGCCACACCTACGCCCAGGAAGAGATCAACCGGCTGCTGGTCGGGCTGGCGCGCGAGGGACTGAACGTGGTCCGGCTGAAGGGCGGCGACCCCTTTATCTTTGGGCGGGGTGGAGAAGAGCTGGAAGCCTGCCGCGCTGCAGGCGTTCCCTGCGAGGTCGTTCCAGGGATCACCGCGGCGCTCGCCGCCTCGGCTTCGGCAGGCGCGCCGCTGACCCACCGCAGGTCTGCCCAGGCCGTCACATTCGTGACCGGACACGCCGCCGGGGATAGCGAGCCCGACCTCGACTGGCAGGCCCTTGCGCGATCCAACCACACGGTGGTGATCTATATGGGTGCCAGCACCGCAGGGCGGATCGCAGATCGGCTGATCGCCGCCGGGCGCGCGCCCGGGACCCCGGCGATGGTGGTCTTCCGCGCCAGCAGACCTGACGAGGTTCGGTGCGTCACCACCCTGAGCGCCCTTGGGGAGGCCGCCGCCGCTGGGTCCGGACCGGCCCTCCTGATCGTCGGAGAGGCCATGGCCGAGGCCACCGCCCTGGCACCGACAGACTTCTTGCGCCAGGAGGAGCGGGCATGAAGGCCCTGACGGCAAACCGGCTTTCCGACGGCGAGGTCGTGTTCTGGAAGGCTGGTGCCTGGGTCGAGCGTCTGGCCGACGCCGACGTCTTCGCGGCCGAGGACACGGCAGCGACCGCCGAGACCTCCGCCCGTGCCCAGCCCACCGTGGCCATTGATCCCTACCTGATCGACCTGGTCGAGACGGCGGGATTCTGGACTCCCGTCAGCTACCGGGAGCGGATCCGGGCCCTGGGTCCAAGCAACCATGAACGCCACGGCAAACAGGCTGACGGTGGCGACGCTGTCGAGGCCCTGCGCC
>CAMCIK010000063.1 GCA_945874825.1 Phenylobacterium deserti
AGGCATTGCTCTCATTCGCGGCTGCGGCCATGGCCCCGACCAGTAGCCCGCCGATCAGCAGGCCGCCAATGAGGGCACCGGTGTCGTCCTTCTTGTGGCTGTTGTTGGGGTAACCTTGGTCGGGATAGCCATAATCCGGATACTGGCCGTAACGGTCCTGGACCCGAAACCGGGCGCGGCACCCACGATCGACCCAGATGCCGCGGCGGTCCTGCCCCCAGGTCGAGCCTTCAATGCAGGGACCCCGTCCGTCGGAGTACTGGCGATCGAGATAGGCGCGACCGCCCGAGTACACCGGACACCAGTTCCGCTGGTAGTTCTGGGACGAACAGTTGACATAGGAGTCCGCCCGGGCGGGAACCGGTGGAGCCACCCCAACCACCGTGGTGGCCGCAGCGGCGAGGACCAGGATCGGACGCATGGGAGTCTCCTTGCTCGGCCTTGGGCAATCTAGTCAGGTGGTTGTGCTGGCGGCAAGCTGAATGCAAGCTGACTGCAGGATCCGAGGAGGGTGACATGAAGGCGAATCTCTCAGGCCTGATTTTGGCTTCGGCATTGGCCGTGACGCCGGCGACGGCGGGAGCGCTGGAGGACGCCCTTGGCCGGGGGACCCTGAGGGTGTGCACCGCAGATGCGCCGCCCTTTGTCTTCCGCGCCGCCAGCGGCGAACGGATCGGCCATGAGATCGATATCGTCTCGCGCCTGGCGAGCGACGCGGGCCTGGTGCTGGAGCTCAAGGTCGTTCCGATGAGCGATGTCCTGGACCGGCTGAATGCCGGCGAGTGTGATCTTGCGGCCGCGGCCCTGGCCGTTGCCCCGGACAAGCTCCTCAAGGCATGGATGACCAACCCTTACGCTGAATCCGAAATCCGCATCGTCGCCAGCTCCAAGGCCCCGATCCAGGCAGGCCAGCTGAATGTTCCGGAGACCGCGATCGGGATCGTCACAGGAACCCTGGCCGCCGACCTCGCCCGGCTCGCCCTGCCCCAGGCCACCTTTCGCGAATTCTTCGACCTGGCGGGGGCACAGCGCGCCCTGGATGACGGTGCCGTGAACGCCCTCGCCTTCAAGGAACCGGTCCCGACCCTGACAGTGGCGTCTTCTGCGCCCCAGCGCTATGTGATCGCCTCAGGCGAGCCCCTGGGACGCACAGCCGACGCCTTCGCCCTACGCAAGGGCGACACCAGCATGCTCAACTTCCTGAACGGGTGGATTTCGGCGCGGAAGCGGGACGGCTTCCTGATCTCGACCGAGACCTACTGGCTTAAGGGGCTGGACTGGATGGCGCGGGTGAAGCCGCTTACCCCTCCCAAGTGATCAGGCCGCGCCGCCCTTGTCGCGGCGCTCGGCGTAGATCACCAGAGGCTGGGATCGGCCCTCGACCACCTCGGCGTTGACCACGACCTCCTCGACACCTTCCCAGGTGGGAAGCTCGTACATGGTGTCGAGCAGTATGCTTTCGAGGATGGAGCGCAGGCCCCGAGCGCCGGTCTTGCGGGAGATCGCCTTGCGGGCCACCGACGACAGGGCGTCATCGGTGAAGGTCAGGCCAACGTTCTCCATGTCGAACAGGCGCTGGTACTGCTTCACGAAGGCGTTCTTGGGCTCGGTCAGAATCTTGACCAGAGTCTTCTCGTCCAGGTCATCGAGGGTGGCCAGGACCGGCAGACGCCCAATGAATTCCGGGATCAGACCGAACTTCAGAAGATCGTCAGGCTCGACCTGACGGAAGATTTCGCCGGTCCGGCGATCATCGGGATCAGAAACACGGGCACCGAAGCCGATCGAAGTGCCCTGCCCGCGCGCCGAGATGATCTTGTCGAGACCCGCAAAGGCCCCGCCACAGATGAACAGGATGTTGGTCGTGTCCACCTGCAGGAATTCCTGCTGGGGATGCTTGCGCCCCCCCTGGGGCGGGACGGAAGCGACCGTGCCTTCCATGATCTTCAGGAGGGCCTGCTGGACGCCCTCGCCCGAAACGTCCCGGGTGATGGAGGGGTTGTCCGACTTGCGGCTGATCTTGTCGACCTCGTCGATGTAGACGATGCCGCGCTGGGCCCTCTCGACATTGTAGTCCGCCGCCTGGAGCAGCTTGAGGATGATGTTCTCGACATCCTCCCCGACATAACCGGCCTCGGTCAGGGTCGTCGCATCGGCGACGGTGAAGGGCACGTCGATGATTCTGGCCAGGGTCTGGGCCAGCAGGGTCTTTCCCGTACCGGTCGGACCGATGAGCAGGATGTTGGCCTTGCCAAGCTCGACATCGTTGTTCTTCGACGCGTGGTTGAGGCGCTTGTAGTGGTTGTGGACCGCAACCGAGAGCACCTTCTTGGCGTGCTCCTGGCCGATCACATAATCGTCGAGGACTTCGCGGATCTCCTTGGGAGTCGGCACCCCATCCTTTGATTTCACGAAGGAAATCTTGTGCTCTTCGCGGATGATATCCATGCAGAGCTCGACGCATTCATCGCAGATGAACACGGTCGGGCCCGCAATCAGCTTGCGGACCTCATGCTGGCTCTTACCGCAGAATGAGCAATAGAGGGTGCTCTTCGAATCCCCGCCGGCGGCCTTGGTCATGCGTTTCTCACTCCTTCGACGAGCGACCTGACGACGCACCGTCGAACCCCGGATAAGCCGTTAAGACCCGATTCAGCTTACCGGTGACGGGTTGCCGAAGTCCTGACAGTCCCCCATGCCGGCCCCGACGACAAGTCCGAGGTCCGCAGGCGCAGCCTATATCGCAAACCTGTGGCATTGTCGTCATGGGGCGAATCCTCGCAGTTCGGCCCCTTGGGATGAATTCCAGAGGAACCCGGCCGGACCGTGCCCGCCCCCCCAGAAAGCCTGCTCCAGACTGCGATGGAACCAGATGAGTTTCTGGCTGATGATCCCTTGCGACCGGTCGGAGTTGTGGCCTTCGACTTCGACGGCACACTGACGGTGCGGGACAGCTTCACAGACTTTCTGTCCTGGAACGCAGGAGCCCTGCCCTGGCTGCGCGGCCTTGTGGCGCTCACCCCAGCTGCCGTCCGGTACCTGGCGAACCGGGATCGGGGGCGACTGAAGGGTGCTGTCGCCAGGCAGTTTCTTGCCGGCACGCCCCTGCACGACCTGGAAGCGCGTGCCCGCGCTTACGCGGAGGCCCGGTCCCGTAGCCTCCTGCGGCCGGATGCGCTGAACTCCTGGCGCTATTGGCGCTCGCGGGGGGCGACCCTGGTCATCGTCACGGCTTCTCCGGAGTCCCTCGTCGCGCCCTTCGCCCGAGGGCTGGGTGCCGACCACCTTCTGGGCACGCGTCTGGCCGTCGACGCCGACGGACGCCTGACCGGCGACCTGGACGGCGCAAACTGCCGAGGCCCGGAAAAGGTACGCCGCCTCAGGGAGACCTTCGGTGAGGATGTGCGCCTGGCTGCGGCCTATGGCGACACGGCCGGGGACCGGGACATGTTGGCGATAGCCGTCCACGCGGGCTTCCGCGAGTTCGGAGAACGCCCCTGATCCCGGCCTGGAGCGGCGTCAGTCGTCGCCGCGGTTTTCCTGGACCTCGTCCACGAGACCCCAGTCGCGGGCCTCCTCAGGGGTCATGAAGGTGTCTGCATCCAGCATCTCCTCGACTTCCTGGTAGGTCCGGCCAGTATGCTTGGCGTAGAGTTCGTTGAGCCGCCGCTTGATCTTGAGGATGTCCTCGGCATGCCGCTCGATGTCAGACGCCTTGCCCGAATAGCCGCCCGACGGCTGGTGAACCATGATGCGGGCGTTCGGCAGGCTGATCCGGCGGCCCGGCGCACCGGCGGCAAGGAGGAAGGAGCCCATGGAGGCGGCATAGCCCATGCACAGGGTCGCCACGGGGCTGCGGATGTACTGCATGGTGTCGTAGATCGCGAGGCCTGACGACACCACCCCACCCGGGGAGTTGATGTACATCTGGATCTCCTTCTTGGGGTTCTCGGCCTCAAGATAGAGAAGCTGGGCACAGACCAGGGCGGACATGCCGTCCTCGACCGGGCCTGAGACGAAGATCACCCGCTCCTTCAGGAGCCGGGAAAAGATGTCGAAAGCGCGCTCGCCCCGGCTGGTCTGCTCGACCACCATGGGAACGAGGTTGAGGGCAGTCGTCACCATATCCGGCATTGGCGTGCACCTTGAGGCTGAAGCGGCGCCCCCTCAGCGGAGACGCTCGCCCTCGATATCGCGTTTCGACAGGGCCGTGGCAAGGCCGCGACCCGAAATGACCGTGCCCTAGCCCTTGTAGGCCGCCGGCATGTCATCTTCCCTGAGAAGATCTTCCTTGGAAACCTTCTCGTCCTCGACCTTGGCCCTGGACACGATCAGGTCGACCACCTTCTCCTCGAAGATCGGAGCCCGGATCTGGGATTGGGCCGATGGATTCTGGCGGAGGAAATCGAAGATCTGCTGGGCCTGGGGGCCATAGCGCATGGCTTCAGCCCGCATGGCCTCGGCGAGTTCCTGCTCGGTCACCTGGACGTTATTGATCCGTCCGACCTCGGCGAGCACAAGGCCAAGGCGCACACGGCGCTCGGCGATCTTGCGGTACTCGACCTCAAGCTGCGCATCCGACTTGTCCGCATCCTCGGGCGGCAGGCCGCCAGAGGTCTTGTCCTGCTGCACCTGTTCCCAGATCTGGGAGAACTCGGCCTCGACCATGCGGGGCGGGAGCAGGAAGTCGTGCCTCTCGTCGAGGATATCGAGCAGGGCGCGCTTCAGTTTGAAGCGGGTGGCGCCTGCAAACTGCGACTGCAGGTTGGAGCGAAGCAGTTCCTTGAGCTTCTCAAGGTTCTCGATGCCCAGGCGCTCGGCCAGCGCGTCATCCACCTTGCTCGCCTTCGGAGCCCGGACTTCCTTCACCTGGACGGTGAACTCGGCGTCCTTTCCGGCAAGCTGGGCGGCCTGGTACTCGGCCGGGAAGGTCACCTTGACCAGGACCTCGTCGCCGGGCTTGGCGCCGACAAGCTGCTCCTCGAAACCCGGAATGAACTGGCCGGAGCCGAGGGTCAGGGTAGCGTCTTCCGCCCCGCCGCCTTCGAAGGCCTCGCCGTCCACCCGGCCGACGAAGTCAATCAGGAGCTGGTCGCCGTCCTTGGACTTGACCGTCTTTCCCTTTCGCGGCTCGTAGGTCTTGCTGGACTCCGCCAGCTCGGCAACGGCCGCGTCGACCTCTTCCTCTGTCGGCTCATAGATGGGGCGCTTCAGGGAAATTTCGGAGAAGTCTGCAGGTTCGAACTCCGGGATCACCTCCAGGGCGATCTCGTAGGCCAGGTCTGACCGGCCTTCGAACACGTCCTGGATGTCGCCTTCAGGACGCAGATCCGGCTCTCCCGCTGGCCGCAGGTTGTTGTCGGAGAGCACCTTCTGGGTGGTCTCGTTGATGGTCTGCTCGACGATCTCGCTCATCAGAGACTTGCCGAACATCCGCCGGACATGCCCGGTCGGCACCTTCCCCGGGCGGAAGCCCTTGAGGTTGAGGGTGGGCGTGATCTCGGCGATCCGCACCTCGACCTTCTCGGCCAAAACGGCCGCAGGAACGGTCACGCCGTAAACACGGCTCAGACCTTCAACCGACTTCTCAACGATCTGCATAGACATTCAAGCCATCGGAGGGCACCGCGATTTTCGCGGTCCCGGTCCGCCTTCTTCGGGAAAAACGGCGCCGCCGAAAGCCAGCGGCGAGGGGGCGACCTTATGTCACGCGACCGGGCGCGGGCCAAGAGCAAAGCAAGGCCTTCGGGTGCCGCGCAGGTTATCGGGCGACAACCCCGGTGGACCTACCCGCTGGCCGAACTGTCGGCTATCCGGCAGATTAAACAGGGTCCCGGTGCTATCGCCTTCTCCCAAGGATAAACCCGAGTCCAAGGCTCCGGCTGTTGTCGACGCGGAAGAACGCCAACGACCAGCGGGGTGGAAGTTATGCGGCAGTCGATCAAGAACCAAGATAGCGCAGCGAAGTGGTTGGGGACCGCAGCCGCCCTGGCCGTCTCCCTGACCGGGGGTGGAGCCGCCTTCGCCCAGGCGACAGAGAGCTCATCCGAGCCAATCACGACGGCGACAGCGGTGGCCGCCCCGCCCGCCGCGGCTGCACCGATAGACTATATTGTCCCGGACCTGTCGCCGGCCCGAGGCGCTCCCCGGGCCTGGCCATCGGCTGGATTCACACTGCGGCCCAGCGCCACCATCCTTGGCGACTTTACCGCCTTCTCCCAGGATGACGACAGCGTGGCCCAGGTCGGAAAGCAGGAGGATTCCGCCGAGTGGCGGAGCTTCCGCTTCCAGGTCCTGGGCTCGTTCGGCGGCACCTATCGCGTCAACTACCAGCTCGGCGGCGAGTACAAAGGCTTTGACTCCGACCCGGAGGACAACTGGCAGTTGACCGACATGGCGGTCACCCTCCCGATCGGCGATTCCACCCGGGTGGCAGTCGGCAAGATCAAGGAAACCTTCTCTTATGAGAGGGTGGGCGACACGGCCAACCTGCCGCACAGCGAGCGCGTGCTGAGCCCGTTCTTCGTCTCGAGGAACACGGGAGCTCGCATCACCCATGTCCTTGGCCCCGCCAAGCGGGTGAACGTCTCCTACGGTTTCGCCAACGATACCTGGGATATCGGGACCAGCACGCAGCGGGGGACCGACTATTTCGGCAGGGTCTCGGGCCTGGCCTGGGATGACGTGGCGAACGGGCACTACCTGCACCTGGGCGCCTCCTGGCGTTACGCGGCAGCCGATGGCAAGACCCGGTACAAGGGCCGCCCCGGCTCCAATGTCTCTTCCAACTATGTGGACACGGGCGACTTCCCCTCAGACGGTGCCAACCATTACGGACTCGAAGGCCTGGTGAGCTGGGGGGGGCTGTCCCTGCTGGGCGAATATGCGAGGGCCGACGTCGAATCGCCGGCCAAGGGTGATCCAAGATTCAGCGGTTGGTACCTGACCGGCTCATGGGTGCTGACGGGTGAGGCCCGGCCCTACGACCGCAAAGTCGGTTATGCCCGGCGCGTCATTCCGACCTCGCGCTGGGGCGCCCCTGAACTGATTATTCGGTATTCTGACGTTGACCTTGACGACGGGCCTGTCCAGGGTGGACGTTTCACCCGTATCGACCTTGGGGTGAACTGGTGGGCGACCACCCGCTGGAAGTTCGGCCTCGACCTGGGACGCACGGAGCTGGATCGCATGGGCAAGTCTGGAACCACCGACACGGTGCTGACCCGGATCCAGTGGGTCTACTGATGCCGAATTCCCCCGCGCCGGAAGCCCCAGGCGACCTGCGGGCGGGAATGATCTGGGTGCCCGGCGACGCGTTCACCATGGGCTCCGACCGCCACTATCCGGAAGAAAAGCCTGCGCGCCGGGTCCGGGTGGACGGGTTCTGGATGGACCCGAGCCCGGTGACCAACCGCCAGTTCGAGGCCTTTGTCCGGGCGACCGGCTACGTCACCACAGCCGAAATTCCACCCCGGGCCGAGGATTATCCCGGCGCGGACCCCCGGATGCTCAAGGCAGCCTCCCTGGTGTTCACACCCCCGGCGGGACCGGTTCCCCTGGAGGACGTCTCACAGTGGTGGGAGTGGACTTTCGGCGCGTCCTGGCGCCGGCCACGGGGGCCGAAGAGCGACCTCAAGGGCCTGGCAGAGCATCCGGTGGTCCATGTCTCCTGGGACGACGTCTCCGCCTATGCGGCCTGGGCCGGCAAGTCCCTTCCCACTGAAGCCGAGTGGGAGTTAGCGGCCTGGGGCGGACGCCCCGCCGAGACCGAGTTCGTCTGGGGAGACGATTTCATCCCCGGCGGAAAGCACATGGCGAACACCTTCCAGGGCGCCTTTCCCCACGCTAACACCTGCGAGGACGGATTCCGCTGGACGTCCCCCGTAGGGAGCTTTCCGGCGAACGATCTTGGTCTCGTGGACATGATCGGAAACGTCTGGGAGTGGACGGCCGACTGGTACGTCGCCAATCCCGGAGCCGCCGCCAAGAGCCCCTGCTGCGTGTCTGAGAACCCCCTGGGCGGGGCTGAGGGCGCGAGCTTCGATCCCGCCCTCCCCCGCATCCGCATTCCCCGGAAGGTGCTGAAGGGTGGCTCGCACATGTGCGCGCCCGTCTACTGCCGCCGCTACCGGCCTGCCGCCCGGCACGCCCAGGCGGTCGACAGTTCGATGAGCCACCTCGGCTTTCGCTGCGTCATCCGCCCCTAGGCGCCAAAAGGCCCGACCCTTGCCATGAGGCTGAGGATCACGAACAGTCCAAAGAGCAGCAGGGTAAAGGCCGCCACCAGGGCGAGGGAGACCGGAAGCCTGGGCTCGGGCGGCAGAACCTCGGCCATACCCTCTTCAACCCTCTGCCGACGCAGCTGGAGCATATAGCTCACGTGCGAGGCGATCCCGAGGGCCAGGAGGCAGACACCCAGGGCCACCAGGGTCAGCCCGAACCGGGCGGGCGCCTCCGCGGGAATGGCATCGTTCAACAGCTTCTTGTCTGCTAGGGAGCGGAAGAAGGAGAAGATCGTGAAGCCAAACCCGATAAGGGACAGGGAGGTCCTCTGGACGCTCATCAGGGTCCGATCGGCCGCCAGTCGCGTCCGCTGGAAGGCAAGGGCGGTGCGCATCGCCGCCATGCGGTCGCCGGCGCTCATTTCCGTCTGGCTCATCGATTCCCCTTTCGGATGACAACAGGTTGGAGCCAGCCGGGCAGATCCGGAATATTGGACGGTAGCATACCCCTAGAACTCGCGATCATACCTTTACATGATCTCCGAAAACCTCAACTTCATTGATCTCTTCAGGAGTTTTCCATGCTTGAGCATCTGTTTCGCGAAACCGCCCAGACGATCGGCCTTCTGGCTGAGGCTGCAGTCGTCCTGATCGTCGCCTGGGGAGCCGGGGAAGCCCTGCTCCGGACGATCAAGCTCGTCTTTCTGCGACATGGCGCGCTGAGCGGACGCCGGGAAATCTGGCTGGGCTTCGCGGCGTGGATCATGCTGGCCCTGGAGTTCGCACTGGCGGCGGACATCATCCGGACGGCCATCGCCCCCACCTGGGAGGACATCGGGATGCTGGGCGCCATCGCCGCCATCCGGACCGGGCTCAACTGGTTCCTTGCCAGGGACATCACCCACTTCAATTCCAAGGCTGAACACAAGGCCTGAGATGCCTGAAGACACAGCGCCCTCCCCTCGCACCCGACGCCTCGACACGGTCGCCTCGATCATGCTGGCGGCGGCAGGAGTCGCTTCGGCCTGGGCCACTTACCAGTCTTCGCTGTGGGGCGGCATCCAGGCCAGCAGCTATGCCTCTGCCTCGGCGAAGGTGACCGAGGCGGCCCGGCTGGAACTCCGGGCCGGACAGAAGACCGGCATGGACACCGCGATGTACATCTCCTGGATGTCGGCCGCGGCCAAGAACGACCGCGAACTCATGACCTTCTATGAGAGGCGCTTCGCCCCTGAATTCAGAAAGGTCTTCGATGTCTGGCGCAGCCAGTATCCTGCCGACCTGAGGGGCCAGGTCCGCGAAGATCCCAATGTTTCCATGCTCCATGCAGAGCATTCCGAGAGCCTTGAGGCGACGGCCCTTCGCGACGAGTCCTCCGCCCTCTTCAGTCGGGCCGAGAAGGCGAATTCGACGGGCGATCGCTATGTGGCGTCTACCGTGATCCTGGCCCTTGTTCTTTTCCTGCTGGGTATCTCGACCGTCGCCCGGTCCTGGGAACAGCGCCGGCTATTGGTCATGATCGCGGGAGGCCTCGGCCTTGCGGCGCTAGCATTTCTCTTCAGCCTGCCAATGGCCGCGCTCTAGTCAGCGTCGGACCGCACCATGAACTGGTAGGCGGCGAGGACGACGGTAGCGACGAGCACGAACAGCAGAACGTTGGCCAGGAGCTCCGGCTGGGTTCCCCCCAGGGCGGCGCCCGCCAGGGTCAGGGCGACGCCAGGGTGCCGGGATACGGCGGCCTGGGCCGCAGGGACCTTGTCCGAGACGTCCCCCTTGACGAAGAGATGGCCAAGGATCACGCCGGTGATGGCGACGACCAGGTAGGCAGGAAGCGCCGGGGTCGACGCTGCGGCCACCAGGGCCGGCCACATCCCGACAAGGATCATGAGGGCCACGGCGGCAAGAAGGGCGGTGCCCGCGAGGCCCAGCGGTCGGAAAAGGCGGCTCGCCAGTTCCGGAACCACCTGCCTGAGCCCCATGCCGATCAGAAGCGGGGCGAATACCGTCAGCCCGAGGATCCTCATCATGGCAGACATGGGCGAGTCCATCTGCACGCCGAAGGCGCTGGAGAGGAGGCCCAGGTAGAACGGGGCCAGGACCAGGGACAGGAGGGTGCCCGTGACCTGGAAGGCGGTGACCCAATCGGTTTCTCCGCCGAACTTCAATTGTTTGCGAGGAAGGATGGGCGCAATGGGCGCGATGGAAAGGGCCAGGATCACCGCCCCGGCGGTGGGACCGGGAACCGCCAACCGCACCACCAGATAGGCGACAAGGGGAACCGCCAGGAACATGACGGCAAGCGCACTCAGGATCTTCTGGCGATCCTGGGCGTCCGAGAACACCCTGAAGATGGAGCCGAATCTGGCCTGAAGGCCGATCGACACCACCAACAGGAAAACGCTGGAGACCGCCAACAACTTGATCAGGGAGGGTGTCAGCATTGTCAGCTCCAGGTTCAGGAAGTCGCCTCCGGATCCGGACTACCGGATCCGGAGGCAATCAACGTCAGGCGCCGCCCGACGCTCCCTGGTGCATCTTTTCCATCACAGAATCGAGGTTGAAGCTCGCCGCCTTCTGGCGCGGCGGGAACTCCTGGAACGACGACAGGAACTGGCCGACCAGGCTCTGGGCCGGCACCAGCAGGTAGACGTGGTCAAACATCCAGTCCCAGTAGCTGTTGCAGGTGATGTCTGCATGCTCGTAGGGGTCGGTCCGGAGGTTGAAGATCTTCGGGGTCCGCAGGGTGACCAGCGGCTCCGACCAGATCATGCAGGTGCCGGGGCAGCGCTGCTCCATGAAAACGATCTTCCAGTTGTCCCAGCGGAGGCCCGACAACTCGCCATCATCCGTGAAGTAGAAGAAGCCGATGCGGGGGCACTTCTCTTCCTTGCCCGTGAGGTAGTCGAGCAGGTTGTAGCCATCGAGGTGGACCTTGAAGTCGTGACCGTCGATCTTCGTGCCCTTGAGCAGGTCTGCCTTGACGTCCGTCACGCCAGCAATGGCGGCCAGGGTGGGCAGCCAGTCGAGGTGGGAGACGATGTCGTTGGAAACCGAGCCCGCCTTGATCTTGCCCGGCCAGCGAACCATGGCGGGGACGCGGTAGGCACCTTCCCAGTTGGTGTTCTTCTCTGAGCGGAAGGGGGTGGTTCCGGCGTCAGGCCAGCTGTTGCAGTGCGGGCCGTTGTCGGTCGAGTACATGACGAAGGTGTCGTCAGCGATGCCGAGTTCGTCCAGGAGGTTGAGCAGGACGCCGATCGCCTTGTCGTGGTCGATCATGACGTCATGGTACTCGGACTGCCAGCGGCCGGACTGGCCCTGGCTCTCCGGCTTGGCGTGGGTGCGGAAGTGCATGTGCGTGGTGTTGAACCACACGAAGAAGGGCACGCCGGCGTCATTGTGACGCTTGATGAAGTCGACGGTCTTCTCAAGCACTTCGTCGTCGATCGTCTCCATACGCTTCTTGGTCAGCGGACCGGTGTTCACGATGGACTGGCCGCCCTTGCCGTCCGCCTTGCAGTGCAGGACTCCGCGGGGACCGAAGTTCGCCTTGAAGTT
>CAMCIK010000064.1 GCA_945874825.1 Phenylobacterium deserti
GCCCCGGTCATTGGCCGGGTCGGCGCCGATCCCGGGGGCGAGGTCCTCCTCGCCGGCGGCCAGGCCCAGCCGGAGTTTGCCCCCCTGCCCCCCGGTGGAACGGAGCGCGCCGTGGCCCTGCGTGTGACCGGTCACTCCATGCGCGGCCTCGCCGACGATGGCGCCCTGATCTACTTCGAGGACCAGCGCACCCCGCCCAGCCCCGACATGCTGGGCCAGGTGGTGGTGGTCGAGCTCGATACCGGCGAGGTCCTGGTCAAGCGGCTACTGCGCGGCGGCGCGCCGGGGCGTTTCGACCTCGAGAGCCTGGCGGGCCCCACCCGGCGCGACGCCCAGCTGCGCTGGGCCGCCCACATCACCGCCATCGTGCCGCCCTGGCAGGCCCGACGGATCCTGCTCAGCGGCGACTGACGGCAGACGGAAGACCTGAAAACTTGGCTTTGGCTGTATTTTTATTACAGTCTCGGCCATGTCCTGCCCCCAATGCCCCCCGCCTGACCTCAAGGCCTGCCTGGCCATGGAACGCCGCATCGAAGCCAGTCGCCTGGAGGCCTGGCAATCCGACATCCGCAGGCGCAGCGGTGTCTGTCTCTCGGGCTTCGACCCCGATCCGCCACGCCTGCGCTCCGAGGCCGAGCTCCGCGCCGCCGCCCGTCGCCGGCTCGCCAACCAGAGGGCCTGGCGGCGCAGCCCCCGGGGCCGCCTCGAGGCCCTCGCCGCCGAGGCCCAGGCTGTCTCGGGCCGCACCCTGCGCGCCGGACGGGACCTGGCGGGCTATCGCGCCGCCGTCGCCATCCCCGAGTTCAGCGATGCTGCCCGGCGCCTGACCCGCCTCGCCGCCGCGGCCCGGCGGGCGCTGCGGGACCTCGAAGCCTGCGAGGGCGGTCCGGAATGACTTGGCAGGGGGGGGCGAACGGGGGAACGTGACAGATTGCACGCTGGTTGCGTTTTTCAGGTCTTTTCGGACGACATGTCCCCGACACCCCCCGCCATCGACGCAGATCCTGCGCAGACGCCGAAGGCGGGCTGGGTGACGCCGGCCATCATCGGCTCGGCCCTGCTCATGCAGACCCTCAATGCCACGGTCCTGACCAACGCCCTGCCGACCATGGCCCGGGCCCTGCAGGTCGAGCCCCTGCGCCTCAACCTCGCCATCACCATGTACATGCTGGCCGCCGCCGTCTGCCTGCCGATCAGCGGTTGGGCAGCGGACAAGTTCGGCGCCCGGCGGGTCTTCCTCGCCGCCATCGCCCTCTACGCAGTGGCCTCCGCCGCCTGCGGCCTCGCCGTGTCCCTGCCCACCCTGGTGGCAGCGCGAATCGCCCAGGGCACAGCGGGCGCCCTGATGGGGCCTGTGGGGCGCCTGGTCCTCCTGCGCACCACGCCGAAGTCCCAACTCGTCGGGGCCATGTCGGTCCTGACCATGCCCGCCCTCCTCGGCCCGGTGATCGGCCCCGTCCTCGGCGGCGCCATCGTCACCTTCGCGGACTGGCGCTGGATCTTCTTCATCAACCTGCCCATCGCCGCCCTCGGCTTCGTCATGGTCATGCGCCATGTGCCGCAGGTCGCCGAGCAGGAGGTAGCGCCCATCGACTGGCCCGGCGTCGCCCTCACCGGGCTTGGCCTCGCCGCCCTGATCTTCGGCTTCGAGAACCTGGGCCGCGATGTCCTTCCGCCCCTGACCGTGGCCGGCCTCTTCGCCTCAGGCCTTGGCCTCCTTTGGGCCTATGCACGCTACGCCCGGGGCAATCCCCACGCCGTGCTCGACACCAGCCTGTTCCGCATCGGCACCTTTCGGGCCTCGGTGGTGGGCGGCGGCTTCATGCGGCTGGCCATGGGTGCCAACCCCTTCCTCCTGGCCCTGCTCTTCCAGGTCGCCCTGGGCATGAACGCCCTCCAGGCTGGCCTGCTCACCTTCGCCAGCGCCGCCGGCGCCCTGGTCATGAAGACCGTCGCCCCGCCCATCCTGCGGCGCTACGGCTTCCGGCAGGTTCTGACCGTCAATGCCATCATCGTCGGCCTCAGCTTCATGGCCTGCGCGAGCTTCACGGCCTCGACGCCGCACCTGGCCATCACCGCCATCCTCCTGGTCGGCGGTTTCTTCCGGTCCCTCCAGTTCACCAGCCTCAATGGCCTGGCCTACGCCGACATCGAGTCCGACCAGATGAGCCGGGCCTCCACCCTTGCCTCCATGGCCCAGCAGCTCGTGCAGTCCATCGGCATCGGCCTGGCCGCCACCCTCCTGCACGTCTCTATGCAGGCCCACGGGGTGAAAACCCTGACCGTCGGGGTCATCTCGCCGGTTTTCCTGGTCATCGGCGTCGTGACCTTCATCGGCCTGGCCTTCTTCCTGCGCCTGCCCCGCGACGCGGGCGACGAGATGAACGGCCGGGCCTGACGCCAGAAAAAAGGGGCGGAGCCTGCGCCCCGCCCCCCGATTTCAGTCCGCTCCGTCCGTTCAGACGGCCGCCAGGTGACGTCCCGAGGTCAGGGCCGTCTTGGCCGCGAGCTCGGCCTTGGCCGTCTCGTACTCCGCCGCCAGCCGGTCGACATAGTCGGCCACCGAGGGGATGTCGTTGAGCACGCCAATGCCCTGGCCGCAGCCCCAGATGTCCTTCCAGGCCTTGGCTTCGGTATTGCCGCCCGAACCGAAGTTCATCTTCGAGGGGTCCGCCTGGGGCAGGTTTTCCGGGTCCAGGCCCGCCCGCTCAATGGAGGGCCGCAGATAGTTGCCGTGCACGCCGGTGAAGAGGTTCGAATAGACGATGTCCTCACCCGTGCTCTCGACGATCATGTCCTTGTAGCCCTGGACGGCGTTGGCCTCCTTCGTCGCGATGAAGGCAGAGCCCATATAGGCCAGGTCCGCGCCCATGGCCTGGGCGGCCAGGATGGAGCGGCCGCAGGCGATGGAGCCCGACAGGGCGATCGGCCCGTCGAACCACTGGCGCAGCTCCTGCATCAGGGCGAAGGGCGACAGGCCGCCGGCATGGCCGCCGGCACCGGCCGCCACCGGGATCAGGCCGTCGGCGCCCTTCTCGATCGCCTTGCGGGCGAACTTGTCGTTGATCACGTCATGCAGGATGACGCCGCCCCAGGAATGGATCTCTGTGTTCATGTCGACATTGGCCCCCAGCGAGGTGATGACCAGCGGCACATTGTATTTCTTGCAGAGCGCCACATCCTCATCGAGCCGGTTGTTCGTCTTGTGGACGATCTGGTTTACGGCGAAGGGCGCAGACAGACGGTCCGGATTCTTGCGGTCCCAGTCAGCCAGTTCCTCGGTGATCCGGGCCAGCCACTCGTCCAGCTGGCTGATCGGCCGGGCGTTCAGCGACGGGAAGGAGCCCACCACGCCCGCCTTGCACTGGGCGATGACGAGGTCGGGTCCGGAAATAATGAACAGCGGCGAGGCGATGACGGGAAGGCGCAGGCGCTGGGAGAGAATGGGGGGCAGGGCCAAGGGTGAATTCCTGTTCTGAAACCTTAGATTTTACATCGTACAATAAGACGGAGAATTGGCAATACCCCCGCCGCCGGTGACCGGCCAACCCCTATACTAACTCTCCGGCCAGCGGGGGAAAGGGGGCACCCCTCAATACCCGATCCCTCCCTCTCTTTGGGGGAGGTGAACCGGACCGGAGGGGGACGAGCTGAGCCGCCGTTGACCCCCTCACCCGGCCTCGCCGGGAGCTCCCCCTTGGGGGAGCAATTGGCGCACCCTAGTTCCTCCCCATCAGGGGGAGGTGGACCGGGGCGAGGCCCCGGGCCGGAGGGGGTCAACGGCCTTGCCTCGCCCACCCCCAAGGCCAGCGTCCTCTATCGGGGCGAATACGGAGTCTCCCTGACAGTGATCGACAGGGAGAACCCGGCGGCGTTAGGCTGGGCCATGACCTGGATGAAATCGACCACAACGGGCGATGTCCGGGGCGTCGGCCTGGTCATGGGCATGTGGACCGCCCTGGCGGGCTGAAGGCAAGACCTTCGGCGGCCCTGGCCGTCATCACCCTCAGGGAGGGAAGCCCCATGGAACTGAACTGGCTCGCAATCCTCGCCGCAGCGGCAAGCGCCTTCCTCCTCGGCGGTCTCTGGTACTCCGTCCTGTTCGCCAGGCCCTGGCAGAAGGCGGCGGGGCTCAGCGACGAGGCCATCCGGGCCAGCAATCCGCTGGTCATCTTCGGCGGAGCCTTCGTCCTGTCCCTGGTCGCCTCCGCCGCCTTCGCCGTCTTCCTCGGCCCGGAGATCAACCTCGCCACCGGTGCCCTCTACGGGTTCACCGCCGGCCTGTGCTGGGTCACCGCCTCACTCGGGATCACCTATCTTTTCGAGCGCAAACCCCTGATCCTTTTCCTGATCAACGGGGGATACCAGACCCTGCAATACACCCTGATCGGTGCCATCCTCGGCGCTTGGCGCTGAAGCCCCCCTGCGGGGCCAGGGAGAGATCGGCTTGAGTACAGACGTCCACGGGACCTGCGATCCCCGGTTCGAGAGTGTGAGGCGGACCTTCGCCGGCAACCTGGACAGCGGGGCTGACGTCGGTGCCGCCTTTGCCGTCACGATGAACGGCGAGATGGTCGTCGACCTCTGGGGCGGCTGGGCCGATCCGGGAATGACCCGCCCCTGGGAGAGGGACACCCTGGTCAACGTCTATTCGACGACCAAGACCATGACGGCCCTCACCGCCCTCCTCCTCGCCGACCGGGGCCAGCTCGACTTCCACGCCCCCGTGGCGAGGTACTGGCCGGAGTTCGCCGCCAACGGAAAGTCCGGCGTCACCGTCGCCCACCTGATAAGCCATTCGTCCGGCCTGTCCGGCTGGAAGGAACCCATCACCGTCGAGGACCTTTACGACTGGGAGAAGGCCACCACCCTCCTCGCCGCCCAGGCCCCCTTCTGGGAGCCGGGGACCGCCCCCGGCTACCACGGCATGACCCAGGGCTATCTGGTGGGTGAGGTGGTCCGCCGCATCACTGGCGCCAGCCTCGGCACGGTCTTCCGCACCGAGATCGCCGAGCCCCTGGGCGCCGACTTCCACATCGGCCTGCCCGCCAGCGAGGACCACCGGGTGGCCGAGCTCATCCCGCCCCCGCCCGGCCAGGGCATGGCCGAGGGCGACGACCTGCCCGAGCTCACCGCCAACATGTCCAACAATCCCCGGGTCGAGGTGGCCGTCACCCAGACCCGCGCCTGGCGCGGCGCCGAGATCCCCGCCGCCGGCGGCCACGGCAATGCCCGCGCCATCGCCCGGGTCCACGCCATCCTCGCCAATGGCGGTGAGGTGGACGGCCGCCGCTACCTCTCCGAGGCCGGCTGCCGCCGGGCCCTGGAGCTTCAGGTCGAGGGCCAGGACCTGGTCATGCACATCCCCGCCCGCTTCGGCCTCGGCTTCGGCCTCGCCGGCCCCTCCATGCCCACGCCCAACCCCAACACCATCTTCTGGGGCGGATACGGCGGCTCCCTCGCCATCATCGACATGGATGCCCGCACAGCCTTCGGCTACGCCATGAACCGAATGGCCCCCACGACGACAGGCGACATGCGCGGCTTCGGCCTGATCATGGAAGTCTGGACGGCAGGGTAGGCCTGGCCCAATTGCTCCCCCAAGGGGGAGCTGTCGGCAAAGCCGACTGAGGGGGTCAAGGGCGCTTCACGCTTCCCACGGATCGATCACCTTTAGACCCGCAGCGCGGAAGGCGCTCGTGTCGCGGGACGCCACGGCGAACCCGTGCGCGGCGGCGATCGCGGCGATGTAGCCGTCAGGTGTTGGAAAACCCTTGCCCGCCGCCCGCGCCCGGACGGCGAGGTCGGCATAGGCCTGCGCCGCCAAGGTATCGAAGGGCAGGATACGGCCGGCGAAGGCGTCCAGCAGGCCATCGATCCGCGCCGCCAGCAGGGTCTTTCGCCGGCCCTCCGGCAGGACGCCGATACCGAACAGGAGTTCGGCGACGGTGATGCTGGGCAGGAACAGGGTCTCGGCAACCTGGGCGTCGAGCCAGGCCCGGAGGGAAGGATGGGAGTCCGGCTTGATCGCCTCGGAGACGACATTGGTGTCGAGGAGGATCATCCCTGGCGGCCCCTCATTCAAACCCCATGGGCTCGGCGGGACGCCGGTCGCGGACCTGTTCGAGGGAAGACTCCAGAGCCTCGATGTCGGCGTTGGAGAGGCCCAGCTCCCGACTGGCCTCTGAAAGCGCCGTGCCCAGTTGCAGGCGGCCTTCAGGGCGCACGGCGGCCTCAAGAATGGCGCGCATCTCCGCCTCGGTACTGCGCTCGTGCTGGGCAGCCCGCACCTTCAGGGCGCGATGGACCTCCTCCGGGAGGTTGCGGATGGTGACAGCGGGCATGATGGCGTTGATCCCAGGTTGATTTCAACGCTATCACTTTAAAATAATTGATATCACTATCCAAGCCTTCCTTCCCCTCAGCTGACCCCCTCCGGCCCGCTGCGCGGTCCACCTCCCCCTGGGGGGAGGAATAACCGAGCCAATTGCTCCCCCAAGGGGGAGCTCCGGGCGAAGCCCGGTGAGGGGGTCAACAGCATTCCCCGACGTCGCACCACCCCGCCGCTTGACGACCGTGCCCCCCGCGCCCATCAAGCGGGGCGATGACCCTCGCCTCCCTTGCAGACGCACCCGCCGCCGCCGAATGGCGCAGCCTGGTCGAGAAGACCCTCAAGGGTCATCCCCTCGACACCCTGGTCTCGGCCACGGCCGAGGGCCTGCCCATCGCCCCGCTCTACCTGCCGGGCGAGGGGCCGCGCACCGTTCTCGGGCTTCCCGCCCGCGACGCCGAGCGCCCCTGGGACCTGCGGGCCGCCGTCGCCTATCCTGACCCGGCCCGGGCCAATGCCGACCTCCTGGCCGACCTGAAGGGCGGGGCCGCATCGGCCCTGGTCCGCATCGACCCGACGGGCGCGTCGGGCGTCGCCATCGGCTCGGCGGCCGAACTGGAGACGGTCCTCAAGGACATCATCCTGGAGATCGCCCCGGTGGCCATGGATGCTGGCTTCCTCGGGCCCCAGGCCGCCGACTGGCTGGCCGGAGTCGCCCGCGGCTCCCCGACGGCCAAGCTCCTCTTCCACATGGATCCCCTCAGCGCCCTGGCTTGCGCCGGCGCCAGCCCGGGGCCCGTGGAATCCCACCTCGTCTCGGCCGCCACGGTCGCCGCGCGCCTTGCCGCCCGGCACCCGCAGGCCGGACTCTTCCTGGCTTCGGGCCGCGTCGTCCATGAGGCCGGCGGCGGCGAGGCGGCGGAGATCGCCTTTGCGGCGGCCAGCGCCGTCGCCTATGCCCGGGTCGCCGTCCGGGCCGGCCTGTCCATGGACGAAGCCTGGGGCGGCATCTGGCTGGGCCTCTCCGCCGACGCCGACTACTTCGTGACCCTGGCCAAGATGCGGGCCGCCCGCGCCGTCTGGGCCCGGCTGACCGACGCCTGCGGCGTCTCCGTCCCCGCGCGGATCGAGGCCCGCTCCTCGCACCGCATGCTGGCCGCCAAGGACGCCTGGACCAACATGCTGCGCCTGGGTGCGGCCTGCGCCGGCGCGGCCCTGGGCGGGGCCGACTCGGTGGTGCTGGGGACCTTCACCGATCCCCTCGGCCTGCCTACCGCCTTCGCCCGCCGCCAAAGCCGGAATACCCAGCTGGTCCTGATGGAGGAGGCTCACATCGGCCGCGTCGCCGACCCGGCCGCCGGGGCGGGCTACATCGAGGCCCTGACCGACGCCATGGCCCGGGCCGCCTGGGCCCGCTTCCAGGCGATCGAGGCCGCCGGGGGCATCATCGCCGCCCTGGAGTCCGGCCTGGTCCTGCGCCAGGTCGAGGAGGCCGCCGAGGCCCGCGCCGCCGCCGGCGAGCCGCGCATTGTCGGCGTCACCGCCTTCCCGCCCGAGGCCGAGGCGCCCATCGAGGTCGAGCCTGCCCCCGCCGTGAAGGCCGCCGCCGCGCCCGATCCGCGCCTGCCGGGGCCGGACACCACCTGCCCGCCCCTCGTCCCCGTCCGCCTGTCCCAGGCCTGGGAGCCCCGCCGATGAGCCGCGCCTTCCCCGACTTCGCCGCCCTGGACTACGCCCCGCCAGCCGACGCCGCCCCCGCCTCTGGCACCGCCTGGAGCACGCCCGAGGGCATTGACGTGGCGCCCGCCTACGGCCCCGCCGACGTCGCCGGCCTGGCCGATCCCGGCTATCCGGGCCTCGCCCCCTTCGTCCGGGGCCCCTACCCGACCATGTACCTCACCAACCCCTGGACGATCCGCCAGTATGCGGGCTTCTCCACGGCCGAGGACTCCAACGCCTTCTACCGCCGCAACCTGGCGGCCGGGCAGATGGGCCTGTCCATCGCCTTCGACCTGGCCACCCACCGGGGCTACGATTCCGACCACCCGCGGGTCCGGGGCGATGTCGGCATGGCCGGCGTGGCCATCGATTCCATCCTCGACATGCGCACCCTCTTCGACGGCATCCCGCTGGACAAGATGAGCGTGTCCATGACGATGAACGGGGCGGTCCTGCCGATCCTGGCCCTCTACATCGTCGCCGCCGAGGAGCAGGGCGTCGCCCACGCCCAGCTGTCGGGCACCATCCAGAACGACATCCTCAAGGAGTTCCTGGTCCGGAACACCTACATCTATCCGCCGTCGCCTTCGATGCGGATCATTTCCGACATCTTTTCATACACTTCGCGCGAGATGCCGAAGTTCAATTCCATCTCGATCTCCGGCTATCACATCCAGGAAGCCGGGGCGACGCTGGACCTGGAGCTGGCCTACACCCTGGCCGACGGCATCGACTATGTCCGGGCCGGCGTGGCGGCGGGCATGACCGTCGACCAGTTCGCCCCGCGCCTGTCCTTCTTCTGGAACGCGGGCATGAACGCCTTCATGGAGATCGCCAAGCAGCGGGCCGGACGCCTGCTCTGGGCCCAGCTGATGAAGGACAAGTTCGACCCAAAGGACGCCCGGTCCCTGGCCCTGCGCGCCCACACCCAGACCTCGGGCTGGAGCCTGGCGGCCTCCGACGTCTACAACAACGTGCCCCGCACCCTGATCGAGGCCATGGCCGCTACTGGGGGCCAGACCCAGAGCCTGCACACCAACTCGCTGGACGAGGCCCTGGCCCTGCCCACGGACTTCTCGGCCCGCATCGCCCGCAACACCCAGCTCTTCCTCCAGCTGGAGAGCGGCCAGAACCGGGTCATCGACCCCTGGGGCGGCGCCTACTATGTCGAGCGCCTCACCGCCGAGCTGGCAGCCCGCGCCCTCACGCACATTGCCGAGGTCGAGGCCCTGGGCGGCATGGCCCGGGCCATCGAGGACGGCCTGCCCAAGCGGCGCATCGAGGAGGCCTCCGCCCGCACCCAGGCGGCCATCGACTCCGGCCGCCAGAGCGTGGTCGGCGTCAACCGCTACCGGCCCGAGACTGCCGACGTCATCCCGGTGCTGAAGGTCGATAACACCGCCGTGCGCGAGCGCCAGCTGGAGAAGCTGGCCCGCCTGAAGGCCGAGCGCGACCCCGCCGGCGCCGAGGCCGCCCTCAACGCCCTGACCGAGGGCGCAAGGGGCGGCGCCAACCTCCTGGAGCTGTCCGTCGAGGCCGCCCGGGCCAAGGCCACGGTGGGCGAGATCTCCCTGGCCCTGGAGAAGGTCTTCGGACGCCACAAGGCCAGGGCCGACGCCGTCCAGGGGGTCTACCTCAAGGCCGCCGGGGACACCCCGGCCAGCGACCGCGCCCGCGCCCTCACCGCCGAGTTCAAGGCCGTCGACGGCCGCCAGCCGCGCATCCTCGTGGCCAAGATGGGCCAGGACGGCCACGACCGGGGCCAGAAGGTCATCGCCTCCGGCTTCACCGACCTGGGCTTCGACGTCGACATCGG
Source organism: Phenylobacterium deserti (assembly GCA_945874825.1). GTDB lineage: Bacteria > Pseudomonadota > Alphaproteobacteria > Caulobacterales > Caulobacteraceae > Phenylobacterium > Phenylobacterium deserti_D. The sequence continues at coordinate 9,867 of CAMCIK010000064.1, forward strand.
CGACCTCTTCCAGACCCCGGCCGAGGCCGCCGAGCTGGCAGTACAGAACGGTGTCCACGTCGTCGGCGCCAGCTCCCTGGCTGCAGGCCACCTGACCCTGGTGCCCGAGCTCAAGGCCGAGCTGGCCCGCCTGGGCCGCCCGGACATCCTGGTGGTGGTGGGCGGCGTCATCCCGCCAGAGGACTTCGACGCCCTGCGGCAGGCCGGCGTCGCCGCCATCTTCACCCCCGGCACGGTGGTCCCCGAAGCCGCCATCGAGGTCATGGACCGCCTGAACGAAGCCCTCGGCTACGCCCAGCTCAAGGGCTGAACCGACTGAACGCCGCAGACCCCCTCACCGGGCTTCGCCCGGAGCTCCCCCTGATGGGGAGCAATTGGCTCTGTGTTCGGGCCCGACCCGTTCAGGGCCCAAAGGCCGCGCGGAACTCCGGCTTCACCGCCTGCAGTACCGCCGGCGTGACCGGCAAGGTGATGTCGTAGCTTCCCTCGGCATAGGGCCCGGCCGCATAGGGCGCGACCAACAGGCCGATGCGGGTGAACCGCTTCCGGTCCGTGGATCCGAGGATCAGGGTCTGCTCCGAAGGCGCAATGCAGGCGTCGAAGCCGTCGCCGCTGGCTCGGTTCACCGGCTCGCCCCGGCGCATGGCCCGCTCCCGGTCCAGGGCGTCACAGAACGGCCCCCGCAGCGCGGCATCCAGGGCCTTCGTCGAGACAAAAAGGTCGTGGGGCGCCCGGGCCCGTCCCGCCTTTCGGTCCCAGACCACGGAGTCGAAACCCGAATTGGGATGGGCACCGCCTTCGAAGTGGCTGTTGCTCTGGGACAGGCTGAGCCAGCCGGGCAGATCGGCGACCACCTGCCATTCCACCTCGAGCGTATAGGGAACGAACCGGAGGTCGGGATCCGCCGCAGCGGCCTGGCGGGCGCCCGCCGCCTCATCTGCGAGGGTCAGCTTCCGCTCGGCCTGGTCCGCGGCCAGGTGGGCGCGCAGGCCCGGCAGGGCCTCGACCTGGGCCGGCCACCGATAGGTGAAGGCATAGTCTGCCGTGCGCGCATCCACCCCGCCCGACTCTGGCTTCGACTTGGTCGCCGGCGCAGCGGCGGTGGCCAGCAGGGCGAGGACGGCGATCAGCGCCCTCCGGGTCCTGAGGGACCTCATACAATGTCCCCGGCGGCGGCTTCCGCCAGCAGGTAGAGCCGGCCCGCCTCCGTCGACAGCAGCGCCCCGACCTCGCGTCCCGAACGGTCGCGCCGGATC
>CAMCIK010000065.1 GCA_945874825.1 Phenylobacterium deserti
CCCGTTGGCCTTGAATTCATCCACAGCCTCAGAGAACAGGTGCGCTTCGACATTACAGCCGGAGGTGTAGGCCGACGGGAAGAAGTACAGGACCACGGGCCCCTTCTTCAGGCTATCGGACAGCTTGTAGGTGAAGGGATTGCCGGCCAGGTAAGCGGGGGCGCTGAAGTCTGGAGCCTTGGCGCCATCAGCCAGTTTTGCGGCGGCGGGGGAGGCGGCAATGGCGATGGCGGCGGCGGCAAGCAGGGCGTTACGAAGCATCGAATTTCCTCCTGGGCGGTCGAAACGACTGCCAAATCGGTTAGGGTTGGGCTACTGCACGGCGGTCGACCGGTAGGTCCGGCCGGCGCGGAAATCACGGTGACCCGGATATAGGATGACCAGCCCGCCATTGCGACCAATTCTCGAACAGATCGATCTCCCCGGGTTCCCCGGGCACTACAGGGGTAAGGTCCGCGAGAACTACGATCTGGCCGATGGCCGGCGGATCCTCATCGCCACGGACCGGCTCTCCGCCTTCGACCGGATCCTTGCGGCCATTCCCTACAAGGGCCAGGTGCTCACCCAGACTGCACGCTACTGGTTCGAGAAGACCGCCGACATCTGCCCGAACCATGTCCTGGAGTATCCGGACCCGAACGTCGTCGTCGGACGCCGCCTGGACATCCTGCCTGTCGAGATCGTCGTGCGCGCCTTCCTTGCGGGAACCACGGGAACCTCCGTCCTCACCCTCTACAGCCAGGGGGCCCGGGACATGTACGGCGTTCGGCTTCCGGACGGCCTTCGCCCAAACCAGCGCCTGCCCAATGTAATCCTGACCCCGACCTCCAAGGCCTTCGACGGTGGTCATGACGAGCCCCTTAGCCCGGCAGAGATCCTGGGACAGGGGCTCCTCAGCCCTGCCCAGTGGGAGGAGGTGTCTGCCTGCGCCCTCTCCCTCTTTGAGCGCGGCCAGGTCCTGGCGGCAGAACGCGGTCTGATCCTGGCAGATACAAAGTACGAGTTTGGCCTCGACCCGGACGGGCGGATCCTGCTCGCCGATGAGATTCACACCCCGGACTCAAGCCGTTACTGGATGTCCGACAGCTATGAACAGCGCTTCGAGGCCGGGCATAGGCCTGATAGCTTCGACAAGGACTTCGTCCGCAGTTGGGTGTCCGGGCGCTGTGATCCCTATGTCGACCCGATCCCGGCTATTCCTGCCGAGATGATCGAGCAGACCTCCGATGTCTATGTCGACGCCTTCCAGCGGATTACCGGCCAGGCCTTCGACCCGCCGCCGTCCGGCGAGGACATCGCCGCGCGCATCCGTCGAAACCTCGCCGCATACGCCTCCTGATCCCTTTCCGACCTACTGGATTTCCTGCCGGATACTGCCCGATGACCGAACAGCCCTTCTTCCTGCGTGATGGTGAAACCTTCCTTCCCCAGGCTTCCGGACGGGGACCTTGGAACCCGGAGTCCTTGCATGGTCGGGTGGTCATCGGCCTGATGGGACACGCCCTTGAAACGGCCTACGGGTCCGAGGACTTCATTCCTGCCCGCCTGACCGTCGATATGTACCGCCTGCCAAACTTTGACCCCATCGAGGTCAGGACCACACTGGTCCGCGAAGGTGGGCGTATCCGGATGGCCGAGGCCGAGATGTTGTCGGGCGGCAAGAGTTCAGCGAAGGCCTCCTGCCAGTTCCTCCGGCGGACGGAGAATGCGCCCGGCAGGACCTGGAGCCCCAGGGACTGGGACGCACCCCACCCCGACTCCATCCCCGATCCTGACCCGTCGACGGCTCCAATGGGGCGCATGTGGGCCGTGAAGCCGATCAAGGGCGGGTTTGGTGCCGAGGGCGACCGGCAGGTCTGGATGCGGGAGGTTCGCGAGCTTGTGGGCGGCGTCGCCCTGACCCCCTTCCAGCGCGTGGCCGTCGCCGCAGACTTTGCCAGTCCCTTCGCCCACGCCTCGTCTGACCAGGGCCTTGGCTACATCAACACGGATGTCACGGTGTACCTGCACCGGCTCCCGGCGTCGGAATGGATCGGCTTCCAGTCGGCCAATCACCAGGCCACCGATGGCGTTGCGGTGGGCGAATGCTGGCTCCATGATCCCGAGGGATCAATCGGTTTCGCGAGTTGCGCGGCCCTGGCCCAGAGGCGCGCGCCCCGCTGACCGCCCTCAGAACCCCTTGAGATCCGGATCCAGGACCTGTCCGGCATCGAGGGGGACCCCGAAGGTGTTCAGGATCATTGAGACCTGGGTGTATTGGCCGACCGTGTAGACGAGGTCCATGCGCTGCTTCTCGGTGAAGTGGGCCGAAAGCGCCGCCCAGGTGGCGTCGGTGATGAACTTGTCAGTGTGCAGCTCATCGGTGGCCCGAAGCAGGAGGCGGTCGTCCTCCGACCAGTCTGCGGCCTCCGCACCCTGCTTGATACGGGCGATCTCCGGGGCGGTGAGGCCGTCCCGCAGTCCGATCTCGACATGCTGAGTCCATTCGTACCCCGACTTGCAGAGGTAGCCGACCCTCAGGATCACAAGCTCGCGCTGCCGTGGCGGGAGGTCGTTCCGGCGTGACAGGATATAGTTGCCCCAGCCGAGGAATCCGCGCGCCGCCTTCGGCGTCCGGGCCAGGGTCCGGAAGATGTTGAGTACCCGGCCGGTCGCGGCCATGGGCGCGGTGAGCTCCCTCTGGTCGGCATCCATCTCGGTATCAGCCAGGGGGGCGATGCGGGGGGCGGAAAGTCTCATCGGGCCAACTCCGGGATCAGGCGCGCAGGACGAAGGGGATCATCTGGGCCAGGAGCAGGAGCCCCAGCGCAACCAGCAGGAGTCGCCCCAGCAGCCGGTTTCGGCGGATACGGGCCGCCTCGATGTCGGGATCAGGCGTAGATGGATCAGTCATTCTTGTTATTATCTCGTAGGTTCAACCAGGATTTTTACGTGCGTTTCGGGGTCACCAAGGGTGACGAAAGCGTCGGCAACACCCTCCAGGCCCACCTTGCCGGTCACCACGCTGGACACATCGATGATCCCTTCCGAGATCTGCCTCAGGGTGTGGGCGAACTCGTCCGGCGTGTAGCCGAACACAAAGGTCAGTTCCATTTCCTTGGTGATGGCGATGGCCGGCTCGATCTTGTCGGATTCCATGCACACCCCGGCCACGACGATCTGGCCTCCGGCCGGTGCCGCCTCGATCAGGGTCTGCAGTATGCCCGGGGCACCGACACATTCGAACACCACCGGGCGACCGAAGGACTTGCCCATCATCCGCGCCATGGACTGGGCCGCGCGCTGCACCGGGACACCGTAGCTGTCCCACCGGGCGTGAGGGCTTTCCATTGAGGGATCGATCACCAGGTCGGCACCAAGCCGTTCCGCCGCCGCCCTGCGGCGGGGGGAATAGTCGGTGGCGATCACCGGTCCGTATCCACGCGCCTTCAGGGCCGCGATGACCGCAAGCCCCACCGGGCCGCAGCCCACCACCATGCAGACCGAATCGCGGTCGAGGCGGGCCTTGGCGACCGCGTGCTCGCCGACCGCAAAGGGCTCAGTCAGGGCCGCCTGGTCGGTGGGGAGGCCATTTGGCACCTCCAGCACCATGGCCTCGGTCAGCAGCATGCGTTCGGCGAACCCGCCGGGGAGGCGATTTGAAAAGCCCAGGGACTCCATGCCGGTCTCTGTCAGGGTGACGGGGACCGAGACAACCCGGGCGCCGGCCCGGATCGCCCGACTTGAGCCCGGGCCGTGATCCAGAACCTCGGCGCAGAACTCGTGACCGAAGACCGTGTCCGCCGTCGGGTCGAAGCCGCTCCCGAAATCGCCGTTCCCGCGGGTCGCGGTCTCGATCATGTGCTCCATATGGTGCAGGGCGTGGAGGTCCGACCCACAGATACCGCAGGCGAGGGTGCGGACCAGTAACTGGCCGGGTCCGGGGGTCAGGTCCGGGATGTCGTCGCAGACGAGCTGCTTGTTGCGGCGGATGACGGCGCGCATGGCTCCCTCCCGAGGGCTATGGTTTTCTGAGCCATAATGACGGCGCGGGGCAGTCCTGGCCAGAGCCACTGCCCCTCGGCTTGCCGGGGGCCAGCTTATCCCCTAACCCTCGCCCATCGCCAGCATTGGGGAGGAGCGTCGCTGATGAGTCTTGCCTTTCTGTTTCCGGGCCAGGGCAGCCAGGCCGTCGGCATGGGTGCCGACCTTGCCGCCGCCTTTGCTTCGGCCCGCGAGGTCTTTGAAGAGGTCGACGAGGCCCTGGGCCAGAAGCTCTCCACCCTGATGCGGGAAGGTCCCGAGGACCAGCTCACCCTGACAGAAAATGCTCAGCCCGCCCTCATGGCCGTCAGTCTTGCAGTGATGCGGACCCTGGAGCGGGAATTCGGAATTGGCATCGACCGCGCCGCCTTCGTGGCCGGTCACTCCCTTGGCGAGTACTCGGCCCTCTGCGCGGCGGGTGCACTTTCCCTCCCCGACACGGCGCGTCTCCTGAAGCTCCGCGGCCAGGCCATGCAAAGGGCGGTCCCGGTGGGCGAGGGCGCCATGGCGTCCCTCATCGGTCCCAAGAGCGACCTGGCCCTCGCCGAGGCCGCCGCTGCCGCTGGCTCGGCGGTCGGCGTATGTGTCGTGGCAAATGACAACAATGCCGGAAACGTCGTGATTTCCGGCGCGAAGGCCGCGGTCGACCTGGCCATCGAGAAGGCCAAGGAACTCGGGGCCCGCGCCATTCCGCTCAATGTCTCTGCGCCCTTCCACTGTCCCCTGATGCAGCCAGCTGCAGACGAGATGGCCGCCGCCCTCGCCGCCGCTTCCATCCAGGCCCCCCGGGCTCCGGTGGTGGCGAATGTCACCGCCCGTCCCACCCTCGACCCGGAGATGATCCGCAGGCTTCTGGTTGAGCAGGTCACGGGCCGGGTACGCTGGCGCGAAAGCCTGATCTGGCTGGCGGGTGAGGGCGGGGTGGCCCGCTTCGCCGAGGTCGGCGCCGGTAAGGTCCTGACCGGCATGGCCAAGCGCATTGCCCCTGACGCCGAGGCCACGGCCCTCAACGCCCCGGCCGATCTCGAAGCCTTCGCCGCCAGCCTCTGAGGAGATCCTGCATGTTTGACCTGACCGGCAAGACCGCCCTTGTCACCGGGGCCACCGGCGGCATCGGCGCCGAGATCGCCCGGGCCCTTCACGGCGCTGGTGCCCATGTCGTGTTGTCCGGAACCCGCGAGGCCGTCCTGGCTGACCTGGCGACAGAACTCGGCGGACGGACCAGCATTGTCACTGCCAACCTGTCCGACTCCGCTGCGGTGGACGGGCTGATCGGCCTGGCCGAGGCTGCTGCCGGACAGGTCGACATCCTGGTGGCGAACGCCGGCATCACCCGCGACGGGCTTCTCTTGCGGATGAAGGATGACGATTGGGAGCAGGTCCTGAAGGTGAACCTTGAGAGCTATTTCCGCCTGTCCCGGGCCGCCCTTCGGGGAATGATGAAGCGGCGATTCGGCCGGATCATCGGAATCACCTCGGTGGTCGGGGTGATGGGCAATCCGGGCCAGGCCAACTATGCGGCCTCCAAGGCGGGCATGATCGGATTTTCCAAGTCGCTGGCCCAGGAGGTGGCGACCCGCGGTGTGACCGTGAATTGTGTTGCGCCCGGCTTCATCGAGAGCCCGATGACCGACGCCCTGAACGAGGCCCAGAAGGCCCAGATCCTCACCGCCATCCCTGCGGGCCGGCTTGGCTCGGGCGGCGATGTGGCGGCGGCTTGCGTCTATCTCGCCAGTGACGAGGCTGGATATATGACCGGGCAAACCCTTCACGTGAATGGCGGCATGGCCATGATCTGACCCGCTGGCCTGATCGGGGGGGGCATGCTACCAAACCCCAGAACGGTGAGGCCCTGGGTCTCGAATCTGCACCCGGGATCGGTTGACATCACGTCGCTGGTCGCGGAATGAACAACTGAACAACAGGGACCCTAACGTATGTCCGACATCCTTGAACGCGTCCGTAAGATCGTCATCGAGCACCTCGACGCCGATCCCGAGAAGGTGACCGAGAAGGCCAGTTTCATCGACGACCTGGGCGCAGACAGCCTCGACAACGTCGAGCTGGTCATGGCCTTTGAAGAAGAATTTGATATCGAGATCCCGGACGATGCCGCCGAGCACATTCAGACGGTGGGCGATGCGGTGAAGTTCATCGGAGAACGTCTGGGCGGCTGATGCCTCCAGGACGTCGAGGATCTGGCCGCCGCGTCCCTTCGCTGTGACGCGGCGGTTTGCATTTGCGGAGGGCTCCATGCGTCGCGTCGTGATTACCGGAATCGGCCTTCTGACCCCCTTGGGGCAGGGAACAGAGATCACCTGGAAAGCGATCCTCGCCGGCAAGTCAGGCGCAGGACGGATCACGACCTTCGATCCTGAAGGCTACGCCTGCCAGGTCGCCTGCGAGGTTCCGCGCGTGGACGGCCGCGGTGGTGGCGGTCCCGATGTCGAGGGCGCTTTCGATCCTGATGCGACCCTTGCGCCCAAGGACCAGCGCCGGGTGGACGACTTCATCCTCTACGCGATTGCCGCGGCCGACGAAGCGATTGCCGATTCCGGCTGGAAGCCCCAGACCCAAGAGGATTTCGAGCGCACGGGCGTGATCATCGGCTCGGGTATAGGCGGCCTGGCCACCATTGCCGAAACCGCCATTGAACTTCACGAGAAAGGCCCGCGCCGGGTCAGTCCCTTCTTCATCCCCTCGGCCCTGATCAACCTCGCCTCGGGCCAGGTCTCGATCCGCCACGGCTTCAAAGGCCCGAATCACTCAGTGGTGACAGCCTGCGCCACCGGAGCCCACGCCATCGGCGACGCCGCCCGAATGATCCGTTACGGCGATGCTGACGTCATGGTCGCCGGCGGTGCCGAGGCCTCGATCTGCCCGATCGGCGTCGCCGGTTTCATTGCCTGCCGGGCTATGTCCACCGGCTTCAACGATGCGCCTGAGAAGGCCAGCCGGCCCTACGACAAGGACCGTGACGGCTTCGTGATGGGCGAGGGCGCTGGCGTCCTGGTCGTGGAGGAATACGAGCACGCCCGTGCCCGCGGCGCGAAGATCTACGCTGAGGTCGCCGGCTATGGGATGGCGGGCGACGCCTATCACATCACCGCCCCTGCCGAAGACGGCGACGGTGGCTTCCGCGCCATGCGCGCCGCCGTTCGCGACGCGGGTGTGGACCCCTCCGAGATCGACTACATCAACGCCCATGGAACCTCGACGCCCCTGGGTGACGAGATCGAGCTGGGTGCCGTGACCCGTCTCCTTGGAGACGCCGCCGCCCGCGCCACCATGAGTTCGACCAAGTCAGCGACTGGCCATCTCCTGGGCGCAGCCGGGGCCATTGAGGCCGCCTTCACCTGCCTGGCCATCCGTGACCAGGTCGCGCCGCCGACCCTCAACCTCGACAATCCCTCAGTGGACACCGTGGTGGACCTCGTTCCCCACAAGGCCAAGCCGATGAAAATTGATATCGCCGTGTCCAACAGCTTTGGGTTTGGCGGAACCAACGCGTCTCTCGTCCTCAAGAAGGTCCCGTGAGGCGAAGGCTCCCCCCGGCGCGCTGGCGGGGATTCGCCGGCGCCGGGCTCATGGTGGTCGGCCTGCTCCTCGCGGCCTACCTGAACCTGGGTCCCGGGCCTGCGGCCCGTTCAGGGGTCTCGACCCTTGTTCTCCTGCCGAGGGGGTCGAGCGTATCCGAAGTGTCGCGGGTACTGAAATCTTCCGGAGTCATCCGGTCAGAGCTTCTCTTCCAGGTCCTGGCGCGCGCTACGGGTGCAGGGCGGTCCCTGAAGGCAGGGGAATACGACATCCCCAGCCGGACGTCCGTCCTTTCGATCCTTTCAGACCTCCAGGCCGGACGAACCCTCCACCGCAGCGTCACCCTGCCAGAGGGGCGGACGTCGGCCATGATCGTTCGGCAGTTACAGAATACGGAATGGCTGTCCGGGGACCTCGAGGTTCCTGAAGAGGGAGTCCTGCTTCCGGAAACCTACCGCGCGGACCGTGGCGACACTCGCCAGTCCCTCCTCGACCGGATGCGTTCCGATCAGCAGGCCCTCCTCGACCGCCTCTGGGCGGCGCGCCAGCCGGGCCTGCCCCTCAGTTCGCCTCGTGAGGCGGTGATCCTGGCCTCCATCGTCGAGAAGGAGACCGGACTGACGGACGAGCGCAAGCGGGTCGCCGGAGTCTTCATAAACCGGCTCCGGATGGGTATGCGCCTGCAGAGCGATCCCACCGTGATCTACGCCATCAGCCGGGGCGAGCCCCTTGGCCGGGGCCTGAGGGCGTCGGAACTCCTGAGCCAGAGCCCCTGGAACACCTATGCCTATTCCGGCCTGCCGCCGACGCCCATTGCGAATCCGGGCAAGGCCTCCCTGGAGGCTGTCCTGGACCCCATTCAGACGCAGGATCTCTACTTCGTGGCCGATGGCACCGGAGGGCATGCCTTCGCCCGCACCCTTGCCGAGCACAATGCCAACGTCGCGCGTTGGCGCGAGGTCGAGCGCGCGCGGGCGGGAGGCGGCTGATGGCGACGATCAGTGGGATGACCGGTTTCGGGCGCACAGAGGGTGCCTCTGGCAGCTGGTCCTGGGTTGTTGAGGCGCGCTCCGTCAACGGGCGCGGGCTGGATGTGCGGTTTCGTGGCCCCCCGGGCTTCGACGCCCTTGAGCGTTTTACCCGGGAGGCGGCCCAGGCCCGTTTCCAGAGGGGACAGGTCTCCGTCACGGTGACGGCCCGCCGGATCGAGGCCGGTGCCCCTGTGCGGGTCAATGTCGATCTGGCCCGGCGGCTACTCGATGCCGGTGAACCCTGGATCGTCGAGGGGCGGGTGCTGAGGCCCTCTCTGGACGGCCTTCTCAGCCTCCGGGGCGTGCTTGAGGACGAGTCGGTGGAAGAGGATCCCCTGGCCCTCCAGGACGTCGGGGCGAAGCTGGGCGAGGCGGTGGTGTCTTCCCTCGACGCCCTGGTTTCCGCCCGCCGGGAAGAGGGGCTTCAGTTATCGGGCATCCTTACGGGGCATCTCGACGCGGTGGAGTTCCGGGTTCGCAGGGCATCGGACCTTGCCGGGCCCCAGGTGGAATTCATCCGGACGCGGTTTGCGCGTCGTCTCTCCGAGATCGCCGGGGAGGGCCCGGATATTGCCGAGCGGGCCTTCCTTGAGGCGGCCGCCCTCGCGGTCAAGGCTGACGTCCGGGAGGAGCTCGACCGCCTGGAAGGTCATTTGGCGAGTGCCAGGGCACTGCTTGCCGACGGCCTGGGTGTCGGTCGCCGTTTAGATTTCCTGACACAGGAATTCATGAGGGAAGCCAATACGTTGTGTTCGAAAGCTGCAGTCCCGGAGCTGACCCGGGTGGGTCTCGACCTCAAGGCGGTGATCGATCAATTTCGAGAACAGGTCCAGAATGTCGAGTGAGACCGGAATGGGGGGAACTTCCATGACTTCAACGGAATCCGCCCGTCCCTGGGAAGTTCAGAGGCGGGGCCTCCTGCTGTTAATCTCCAGCCCTTCGGGCGCTGGCAAGACCTCCCTGTCCCGCCGTCTGGTGTCGGACCATGACGACCTGGTCCTGTCGATCTCCGCCACCACCCGGGCGCCGCGTCCCGGCGAGGCTGAGGGCCGTGAGTACTATTTCGTGTCTCCGGAGCGGTTCGACGAGATGGTGGCGGGCGGCCATTTGCTGGAGTGGGCCCACGTTCATAACCACCGCTACGGCACCCCCCGGGCACCTGTGGAGGCGGCACTGGCCGAGGGGCGCGACGTACTGTTCGACATCGACTGGCAGGGCGCGGCCCAGATCCGCAAGGTCCTGCCCGACGACAGTGTCAGCGTCTTCGTCCTGCCGCCGTCCTGGGCCGACCTCGCCCGTCGACTGCATGCCCGGGCTCAGGACGCCGAGGCCGTGATCCAGCAGCGCCTGGAGCGCGGGCGCGAAGAGATCACCCACTGGGGCGACTACGACTACATCATCGTGAACAAGAACTTCGACCGGGCCTTTGCGGACCTCGGCCACATCTACCGGGCCGAGCGCATGAAGCCTTCTCGTAATCCCTGGCTGCCGGATTTCGTCCGGCGGCTGGGTTCGGAATCCCCCTGACCTCGGAGCATCACATGAAGACCCGCAAGCTTGGCCCCTTCGAGGTCTCGGAGATCGGACTGGGTTGCATGAGCCTGTCCCACGCCTATGGCCCGCCACCGCCCCGGGCCCAGGCTGAAGCTGTCCTTCTGGGTGCCCTGGACGCAGGTTGCACCTTCTTCGACACCGCTGCGGTCTACGGGCTCGGGCATAATGAGCGCCTGGTCGGGGAGGTCCTGGGACCGCACCGAGACCGCTTCGTCCTGGCTTCGAAGTGCGGCCTCTCCAGGGGCGAGCAGCGGGAGTTGAACGGGCGTCCTGAGGTCCTGAAGGCGACCTGCGAGGAGAGCCTTCAGCGTCTGGGTGTCGACGTGATCGACCTCTATTACCTGCATCGCTGGGACCGTCGGGTACCGATCGAAGAGAGTGTTGGGGCCCTGTCCGACCTCGTGGCGCAGGGTAAGATCCGTTCGATTGGCCTTTCCGAGGTGTCCGCAGGCACCCTCCGTCGCGCCCATGCGGTGCACCCCATTACTGCCCTTCAGACTGAATACTCGCCCTGGACGCGCAATCCCGAAGTCGCGGTCCTCGACGCGTGCCTGGAACTCGGCGTCGCCTTCGTGGCCTTCAGCCCCGTGGGGCGGGGATTCCTCGCGGGCGGTGTCCGCGAACTCACGCGCCTGGATGCGGGCGACTTCCGGGTAGCTATGCCGCGCTTCCAGGGTGAGGCCTTCCTCAGGA
>CAMCIK010000066.1 GCA_945874825.1 Phenylobacterium deserti
CCGCGACGCGTCTTCTTAGGCCAGGGCGTCCTTGAGCGCCTTGGCAGGCTTGAACTTCAGGGCCTTGGAGGCGGCGATCTCGATGGTCGCACCGGTCGAGGGATTGCGGCCCGTGCGGGCGGGCTTGGACTGCACGGCGAACTTGCCGAAGCCGGGCACCGAAACTTCGTCGCCCTTGGCGGCGGCGTCGCGGATGGCGGCGAAGGTGGCTTCGATGGCAGCCTTGGCCTGGGCCTTGGTCAGCTTGGCATCGGTCGCCGCGACAGCGTCGACCAGGTCGGAAATGTTCATGGAAATCCTTTCAAGCAGGGAATCGCTTGGGAAGACCCTGCCAAGCCCGCCGCCCGATGTCACGTGCGTGTAATGCCGGAATGGGCTAAAGGGCGGGCGTTTCGCGGTCCAGAACGCCCAAATCCTTGACTGACACTCCTTCCCACCGCTTCTCCGTCGCCCCGATGATGGACTGGACCGACCGGCACTGCCGGTCCTTCCACCGGGTGCTGAGCCGGCGCGCCCTCCTCTATTCCGAGATGGTCACCAGCGCGGCCGTCCTCCACGGCGACCGCCAGCGGCTGCTGGGCTTCGATGCAGCCGAGCATACCGTCGCCCTCCAGCTGGGGGGCAGCGATCCGGCGGAGCTGGCGGCGGCGGCGCGGATTGGTGAGGACTTCGGGTACCGCGAGATCAACCTGAACGTCGGCTGCCCCTCCGACCGGGTGCAGTCCGGGCGCTTCGGGGCCTGCCTCATGCTCGAGCCTGGCCTCGTGGCCGAGTGCATGGCTGCCATCGGGCAGGCTGTGCAGGTTCCGGCGACGGTGAAGTGCCGGATCGGCGTGGATGACCAGGACCCGGAGGCCAGTCTCTTCGCCCTGGTGGACGCCTGCGCGGCTGCCGGGGTCGACACCTTCGTCGTCCACGCGCGCAAGGCGATCCTGAAGGGCCTGTCGCCCAAGGAGAACCGCGACATCCCGCCCCTCAACTACGACCTGGTCCGACGGCTCAAGCGGGAGCGGCCTGGCCTGACGATCGTGCTCAACGGCGGGATTGGCGGCCTGGACGCAGCGGAGGCCCTTCTGGCCGACTTCGACGGGGTCATGCTGGGCCGGGCGGCCTATCACGACCCGGGCCTTTTGGGAGAGGTGGACGCCCGGATCTTCGGCGAGGGCGGGGTCGTTACGCCGGAAGCGGCGGTGGAGGCCTACCTGCCCTATGTGGAGGCGCGCCTTGCCGAGGGCGTGCCTCTGGCCGCCATGACCCGGCACATGCTGGGCCTATTCCAGGGGCGGCGCGGAGCCCGGGCCTGGCGACGGATCCTGACGGTGGAGTCGGTGCGGCCCGGGGCGGACACGGGGGTCATCGACAGGGCGCTTGCCGAGGTGGCGGGCTCAGGGGTGCAGGCGCAGGGTCTCGCGGTTGGCATCGAAGCCTGACAGCCGGCTGAGATAGCTCATCCCGAGCAGGGAGGCGTCGGAATCCCGGTCGATGACCACGGCGTCTACATTGCGGACCTCAGCCCCGTCGACGGCCACCGAGCCCAGGGTGATGCGCGCGGCCCGGGCCTCTCCGGACGCGGTCGCCACCTTCAGGCCATAGGTCAGGGCGGTGGGATCGATCCCCACCCGTCGGGCGTCTGCCGCTGTCAGGGAGACGGCTGTGGCGCCGGTGTCCACCAGCATGCGCAAGGTCTGGCCGTTGACCCGGGCCTGGGCCCAGTAATGACCATCCGGCCCCATGGAGATGGCGGCGGGCGCAGCGGCGGCGGGGCGGGAATCCGGCAGGCGCACGAAGGAGGCGCGGACCGCAGGCGCCAGGACCATAACCGCCTGTCCGGCGGCGACCGCGGCAACGGCTGCGGTCAGGGCCATGACGGCCTTCCTCTGCATGTCCTGCGACCTTCCGGATCCGGCTCCAACGGATCGCAAGCTAGTCGGGGATGGTTAGCCGGAGGTGAACGCGGCCGGGCACCCGTCTGACCTAGAGCTGGCCGAAGCGGATCTCGTCGCTTCCGGAGGGCAGGTCGATGGTCATGCCGTCCTTCGCCAGCCGCCAGTCGAGGGGACCGCCGTCATCCATGCCCCGGGTGAAGACCTCCGGCGTAAAGATGGGCAGACCCGCCTGGGTCAGGTGGTAGAGGACCAGGCGCTTGGCACCCGCCGCCCGGGCGATGTCTGCGGCCTCAACAGGGGTGGCATGATAGCTCAGGGTATCGGCCATCATCGAGCTGGTTCGGGCGTTCCCCATGCCCTTCAGGGCCTGCGAAAGCTGGCGTGTCATGGCCTCGTCCTGCGCCTCATGCACCATGACGTCGACGCCCTTCGAGGCTTCGGCAAAGGCGGGCCATTTCATCGTATCGCCGCTGATCGAGACCGAGCGGCCCCGATAATCGAACCGGTAGCCGAAGGCCGGGCTCACAGGGTCATGCGACACCCTGATGGCGGTCACGGTCAGGTCCCCGTCGCGCCAGGCCAGGGCGGTGGGGGCGCTCGCCGGGATGCGGATGACCCGGGGCTCGATCTGGCCGGCGGCGATGGGGAAGCGGAAACCGTCGCGCTCATGGTGCGCGCGCCGGAAGAGGTGGTCGTTCTCGTAGGCCTGGTTGAACCCTCGCGCGACTTTGTCGACCCCGGAGGGCCCGACAAGCGCCAGGGGCCGATCCCGGCCCTGAACCCAGCTCTGCATGTTGAATTCGCCAAGGTCGCCGATGTGGTCGGAGTGCAGATGGCTGAGGAGGACCGCCCGCGCCGAGGCCAAAGGAAGCCGCCAGGACATCATGTTCTTGGTGGACTCCGGGCCGACATCCACGAGGTAGAGACCGCCGCCGACCAGTATGGCCACGCAGGGCTTGGCCCGGTCGCGGACGGGCAGGGGCCCCGAGGTGCCCACCAGCACGATCCGCATCCCGTCGGCGACCGCCGTCTGGGCCGACGCCGGCGCTGCGACGAGGGCCGCGAGCGCGGCCATGAGATTTCGCCTGTTCATCACGGGTACATTCCTGGAGGTGTTGGTGGCTCGGAGTTGTTGATGGAGTGAGCCTGTTCCCTCACGAGAACATGGCCAGCTTCTCGGGCCGGATCAGGCTGCGGCGGGACGGAAGCTCCGCCATGACGATATCGCGCGCGTCGGGCGTCATCTTCGACCAGCCGGCCACCTCGTTCAGACGGCGGTAACAGCCCATGCAGAGCCCGCTCTCGCCGTCGACGATGCAGACCTTGATGCAGGGGGTGCGCACGGAATTCGCGGGGCGGTCCTGATCGCTCATGCCTGTCTGCCGCCTCCTGCTTTCCGGATTTCATACTGCGTCGGGACCGGCCTGCGCTACAAGCCCCGGATGCTGGCCCTTGCCCTCCTCCTGCTCGCCGCCGCTGACGCCCGTGACCCTGGACAGGGTCGGGCGTCGGTGGATTGCCAGGTACTCGCGGACGGGCGCGTGAAGGACTGCCGTCTGCTCTCTGAAGACCCAACCGGTGCCAATGTCGGGTCCTTCGCCCTCCAGCTTGCCCGCAACACAAGGGTTGCGCCCGATGACCGGCGAATTCGCTCAGGGCGCATCGTCCTGACCTTCCGGATGAAACTCCCCTGACGCGAGGGCGTCGAAGCGCTTTTCAAGCGGCGATGCGTCGCCTATTTGGAGCATCGGAAGGACGCGTATTTTCGCGCCTGCGGCCGGAGCTCAATCATGAACCTGGATTTCCCCCCCGAAGACACTGCATTCCGCGAAGAAGTTCGGACCTTCCTTGCAGAAAACTATCCGAGGGATCTGAGGGAGAAACAGGAGCGGGGGGAAACCCTCGGCAAGGAGGACTATCTCTCCTGGCACCGGATCCTCGCCAAGAAGGGCTGGTCCACCCCGTCCTGGCCGGTCGAGTTGGGCGGAACCGGCTGGACGCCGACCCAAAAGTACATCTGGTCCGAGGAGCAAGCCCGGGCCGACACCCTCGGCGTCCTGCCCTTTGGCGTCTCCATGCTGGCGCCGGTCCTCTATACCTTCGGGACCGAGGAGCAGAAGCAGCGCTTCCTGCCCGGCATCCGCGACGGAATCGACTGGTGGTGCCAGGGGTATTCCGAGCCCGGTTCCGGCTCCGACCTCGCCAGCCTGAAGACCCGCGCCGAACGCATCACGGGCGATGACGGCAAGGAATACTACGTCGTCAACGGCCAGAAGACCTGGACCACGCTCGGCCAGCACGCCGACTGGGGCTTCTTCCTGGTCCGCACCGATCCCGACGCCAAGCCGCAGGCGGGTATCTCCTTCCTGCTCATCGACATGAAGAGCCCTGGAATCGCCGTGCGCCGCATCACCACCCTTGAAGGTGGTCACGAGGTCAACGACGTCTTCCTCGATAATGTGAAGGTCCCGGTCGAGAACCGCGTCTTCCATGAAAACCAGGGCTGGACCTGCGCCAAGGCCCTGCTGGCCCATGAACGCTCGGGCATCGCTGGGGTGGCCCGCTCCAAGCGGGGCCTGGAACGCCTGCGCCAGATGGCTTCGACCGAGATGTCGGACGACGGCGGCAGCCTGATCCAGGACGCCTTCTTCCGCCGCAAGGTGGCGGAGCTGGAAATCGACCTGACCGCCCTGGAGTTCACCGAACTGCGCACCCTGGCTGGCGAGTCCAGCGGCAAGGGACCTGGCCCGGAAAGCTCGATCCTCAAGATCAAGGGGACCGAAATCCAGCAGCGCCTTCAGGACCTGGCCCTGGAGGCCGCCGGTCATTACGGCGCGCCCTTCCTCGGCGAGGCGGGCCATAACTCCGGCATCGGCCCCCAGCACTCCCTGGACCTCGCCGGCGACTACTTCAATGGCCGCAAGACCTCGATCTATGGCGGTTCCAACGAGATCCAGCGCAACATCATCTCCAAGATGGTGTTGGGCCTCTAAGGCATTCTCAGAGCATTCAGGAGGGGCTGCGGCCCCCGGGCGGGACACACATGGATTTCAGCTTCACCGAAGAACAGTCGATGCTTCGCGACACGATCGCGAGCTACCTTGCCGACAACTACAGCTTCGACCAGCGTCGGGCGGCCCTGGGGCGCGAGCCCTTCTGGCGGCCTGACGTCTGGAGCGCCTTCGCCGACGAGCTCGGTATCCTGGGCGCAGCCTTCCCCGAGGCCCAGGGCGGCCTGGGCGGCGGCTACACCGAGAACATGGTGGTCATGGAAGAACTGGGTAAGGCCCTCGTGGTCGAGCCCTATCTCGGTACGGTGGTCATCGGCGGCGGCTTCCTGAAGCATGGCGCCCCGGCCGGCGCCGAGGAGATGATCGGCCAGATCATCGCCGGCAAGGCCATCTTCGCCTTCGCCTATGCCGAGCCGCAGGGCCGCTACAACATCCGCGACCTGAAGACGACCGCCCGCAAGGATGGCGCGGGCTACGTCCTCAACGGCCATAAGGCCGTCGTGGTGGGCGCGCCCTACGCCACCCATCTGGTCGTCACCGCCCGGACGGGCGGCGGCCAGCGCGACGCCGGCGGGATCTCGGTCTTCATCGTGCCGAAGTCCGCCAAGGGTGTGACCACCCGCGACTATCCCACCGTCGACGGCTTCCGCGCCTCGGAAGTCTATTTCGAAAACGTCGCCCTGGGCGCCGAGGCCCGGATCGGCGGCGAGGGCGAGGCCCTGCCCCTGGTCGAGAAGGTGATGGACGAAGCGATCGCCGCCACCTGCGCCGAGGCCTGCGGCGTCCTGCGCCGCCTGCAGGAGGGCACGGTAGAGTACACCAAGCAGCGCAAGCAGTTCGGCGTGCCGATCTCGTCCTTCCAGGTCCTGCAGCATCGCATGGTCGACATGTTCATCCAGCTCGAGCAGTCGATCTCCATGACCTACATGGCCACCATCCGCCTGTCCGACGGCGATGCCGAGCGGGCCAAGGCCGCCTCGGCCGCCAAGGTGCAGATCGGCAAGGCCTGCAAGTTCGTGGGCCAGAATGCCGTCCAGCTGCACGGCGGCATGGGCGTGACCGACGAGATGGCCATCGGCCACTACTTCAAGCGCGCTACCATGATCGAGGGCCTCTTCGGCTCCACCGACCATCACCTGGCGCGTTACGAGACCCTGTCGCTCGGCGCGGCGGCCTGAACCTCGGCCGCCAGGCGCGCGCGCTCGGCGGCCATCTCGGCGCGGAAGCCTTCGGTGGACCAGAGGCGGTAGTCTCCGGCCGCGTAGGCTTCCGCATTCCGCCGGTAGAGGAAGGCGTTCAGCCGGTTGGCCAGGGTGTTGTCCCGGGTGCGGGTCACCGCGCCGGGTGATCCCATGACGATGGAGGCGGGTGGGATCACCGTGCCCTCCTTCAGGAACGTGCCCCCCGCCACGATGGAGCCGGCGCCGATCTGGCAGCCGTCCATGATTGTGGCGCCAATGCCGATCAGGCAGGCCTCGCCGATCTCGCAGCCATGCAGGGTGACGTGATGTGTGATCGAGCAGTCAGCGCCCACGAAAGTCCCGGTCCCGGCACCCACATGCATCATCACGAAGTCCTGGATGTTGGCCCGGGGGCCGATCACCACCTGGTCGCTTTCGGCGCGCACCACCACATTGCACCAGACCGAGGCCCCTGGGTGGATTTCCACCGCCCCGTACAGACGGACCGAGGGGTCGATCCAGGCCGCGCCCAGGTCCTTCACGTCAGGGCCGAGTAAGGGTCCGATCATATGCGCCTCCGTTTTGCCAAGCCTGTCCCTTCGGTGCCGGTCTGACAAGCGCCGGCAGAGGTCCTGAAAGGCATTGCCCTCGGCCCCGAAGCGGGCGAAAGCCCGGCCATGACCCCGCGCGACTTTGGCCTGATGACGTTGGTCTGCCTGATCTGGGCGGCCAACTCGATCATCTCCAAGCTCGTGATCACCAACCTGGGCGCCCCGCCCATGTTCTACGCGGCCCTGCGCTTCGCCGTCGTCCTGGCGGTGGTCTGGCCCTGGCTGCGAAATGCCCCCCGACCCCTCTGGCGGATGATCCTGGTGGGTCTGTGCATGGGCTGCGGCACCTTCGCCCTGGTCTTCTTCGCCCTGAAGACGGCCAGCCCCTCGGCGGTGGCCATCGTCAGTCAACTGGGCGTGCCGGTGACGGCCATCCTTTCCTGGTTCCTCCTGAAGGAGCGCCTGGACGCCCGCCGGCTGGCGGGCACCGGCATGACCCTGGCGGGTGTGATCCTGGTGATGTGGAACCCTGCGGGACTACACGTGTCTGTGGGCCTCCTGTTCGTGGTCGCCTCCGCGGTCATCGGCTCCTTCGGCGCGGTGCTCATGAAGCGGATCGAGGGCGTCAAACCCTTGCAATTCCAGGCCTGGGTCGGCCTGACCTCCGTGATCCCGACCCTGGGCTACACCCTGTCCTTCGAAACGGGCCAGGCGGCGGTGACCCTCGCCAATCCCTGGGCCCTGGGGGCGGCGGTGCTGTTTTCGGGCCTTGTCGTCTCGGTGCTGGCCCACACCCTCTACTACACCCTGATCCAGCGCTATGAGGCGACCCTGGTCTCGCCCCTGACCCTGATGACCCCGATCTTCACCATCGCGCTGGGCATGATCTTCACCGGAGATGTGGTGGACCTGCGCATGGCTGTCGGCGCGGCCCTCGCCATGGCCGGCGTCCTCGTCACCGCCTTCCGGTTCAACCAGCTGGCGCGCCTGGCCCTCGTCTTCGGACGCGGACAGGGCTAGCCTTTGCCCATGGACCTGCCCGTGGACATGATTGAAGCCCCTTCGCCGAACTTCGACGCCCGCACCGCGCTGCCGGACATGATCGTCCTGCACTATACGGGCATGGAGACGGGCGAGGCGGCCCTGGCGCAACTGCGTAACCCCACGCCCGGAAGCCGGGTCAGCGCCCATTACCTGGTGGAGGAGGACGGCCGGGTCTTCCGGCTGGTGGACGAGGCCCGCCGCGCCTGGCATGCGGGTGTCGCCTCCTGGAAGGGCCAGGGCGACATCAACAGCCGCTCGATCGGGATCGAGATCGTCAATCCGGGCCACGAGTTCGGCTATCGAGACTTCCCGGAACGGCAGGTGGCCGCCGTCATCGCCCTTCTGGGCGACATCCGTAGCCGCTGGACCATCGCCGACGGCGACATTGTCGGCCACTCTGACGTCGCGCCAGCCCGCAAGCCGGACCCGGGCGAGCGGTTCCCCTGGAAGCGACTGGCCGAGGCGGGCCATGGCCTGTGGGTCGAGCCCCCGCCAGCGCCCGGCGCACCCCTGGCGGAGGGAGAGGCGGGAGCCGCCGTCTTCGCCTTGCAGGCCGGCCTGACCCGGCTCGGCTACGCCTGTGCGCCCAGCGGAACCTTCGACGCCGCCACCCGGGACGTCGTCACGGCTTTCCAGCGACACTGGGTGCAGAGCCGCTTCGACGGGGTGGCCGATGGCCTGACCCGGGCGCGGCTGATCGCCCTGCTGCGCCTGTCCGGGGCATGATCGCCGATCCACCCCGGGTCGAGGGCTTTGAGCTGCGGGCCCTGTCCGAAGCCGACGCGCCGGACCTCCTGCAGCTGTTCTCCGACCCTGAGGTCTGCGCCTTCATGGACATCGAGCCCCTCGCAACCGAGTTCGAGGCCCTGGACATCATCGACTGGGCCGAAGCCCAGGCGGCCCAGGAGATCGGCGTCCGCTGGGGCCTCCGCAGGCCGGGCTCCGGGCGGCTGATCGGCACGGTGGGCTTCAACCGGATCGAACGCAGCCGGGGGCGCTGGGGCGAGATCGCCTACGACCTGGCCCGGGACCAGTGGGGGCAGGGGGTGATGAGCGCCGTCCTGCCAGCCGTCATCGCCCGTGGCTTTGAGGACTTGGGCCTGATCCGCCTGGAGGCCATGGTCACTGTGGGCAATGAGCGGTCCTGCGCCCTGCTCAGGCGGATGGGTTTCCAGCAGGAAGGCGTCCTGGCCCGGAGGGGATACTGGAAGGGCCAGGCCTGGGACCAGCTGGTCTTCGCGCGACTGGCGGATTGACGCCGGTCGCGCAGAGGGCCACTGCTGCAAACGGAACCAGACGGCCGGGCGGTCGCTCCTGCTCTTCGGGGCAGGGGAGGAAAGTCCGGGCTCCACTACGACATGGCGGCGGGTAACGCCCGCCGGGGGCGACCCCAGGGATAGCGCCACAGAGAGCAGACCGCCCCGGTTGCGGCCGGGGCAAGGGTGAAAGGGTGCGGTAAGAGCGCACCGCGGACCCAGCAATGGGGACGGCATGGCAAGCCCCGCCAGGAGCAAGACCGAATAGGGACCTCGCGCCGGAGCGATCCGGCAGGGCTGTCGCAGGCCTGGGGGTCCGGGTAGGTCGCGAGAACCGTCCAGCAATGGGCGGTCCAGAGGAATGATCGCCGCGCCCGCTTCGGCGGGCGGCACAGAACCCGGCTTACAGGCCGTCTGGTTTCCATCACCCCCGAAATCCACGCTTATCAACAGGCGGCCCCAAACCCGGGGCATTCACAGGCACAGTTCTCTGTATGACCTGTGGAGGGCCAGTGGAAGTTAACCATATTTGAATGAAAATGGGCTGAAAATACTTGGTATTGGAAGTCAGAGTCATTGTTTCCCATTCGATCCCATGATAGCCCAATTGAACCCTGGACAGGCACCTCCCCCCGCGGCTTCCGTCGCGGCCGGCGTCATTCCGGGATCGGCATGGGCGCAGCCTGAAGGGCTGCAGGATGGGACGCTGCGGGATGTTCATCTCGACGTTCGAAAAGCAGTTGGACGCCAAGCGGCGCATTGTCGTGCCGCAGGAGTTCCGCGCCGCCGTGGCCGGTCCCTTCGACGGGGTGGTCTGCTTTCCCTCCATCGAGGCCGACTGCATCGAAGGGGGCGGGCAGATCCTGTTCGACCGCTACCTGGGTGTGATCGAGGAGCTGGACTTCGGCGATCCCCTGCGTTCGGCCCTGGAGACCTCGGTGCTCGGCGGCATGGCCCGCCTGAACTTCGATACGGCCGGGCGCATTACCCTTCCCGAGACCCTGTGCGACGCCTTCGGCCTGACCGACTGGGTCGTGGTGGTAGGGCTTGGCGACCGGTTCCAGATCTGGGAGCGCGATGCCTTCCAGGCCCACCGCGCCGCCCAGAGGGAGCTGGCTCGCGAAGGGCTGGCCCAGCTTCGGGGTGCCCAGCGGGCCCAAAGGTCGGGGCTGGCGGGATGACCTCTCCCCACAAGCCCGTGCTGCTCGACGAGGTGGTCGCCGCCATCGGTCCGGCGCCCGGGCGGCACGTGGTGGACGGAACCTTCGGGGCCGGCGGCTATAGTCGCGCCTTCCTGGACGCCGGTGCCCAGGTCACGGGCTTCGACAGGGACCCGACGACAGCGCGCTTCGCCGAGGGGCTTGGCCCCCGGTTCCGGCTGGTCCTTGCGCCCTTCTCGTCCATGGCGGACCTGCTGGGCGAGGCCTCGGTCGACGGGGTGGCGCTGGACCTCGGCGTATCCTCAATGCAGCTGGACGAGGCCGATCGCGGTTTTTCCTTCCTCCGCGACGGCCCGCTGGACATGCGCATGGGTGCGGACGGACCCACGGCGGCCGACCTGGTCAACACCGCTGAGCCGGCTGAACTGGCTCGCCTGCTCTGGGTCTATGGCGAGGAACGCCAGTCCCGCCGGATCGCCGCTGCCATCGCCCGTCGCCGCGCAGAGCAGGCTTTCACCCGCACCACGGACCTCGCCAACCTGATCGAGCGCGTCCTCGGCGGGCGCAGGGGTGCCCGGGTTCACCCGGCGACCCGCGCCTTCCAGGCCCTGAGGATTGCCGTGAACGACGAGCTGGCCGAGCTCGAGGCTGGCCTCGCCGCCGCCGAGCGGGCGCTCCGGCC
>CAMCIK010000067.1 GCA_945874825.1 Phenylobacterium deserti
CGGTGATACGACCAATCCGCGGGCATCGATCCGTTGGCAGGTCACGCCCTGGATGGCCCTGCGAGGTTCCGCCGGCACCACTTTCCGGGCGCCGCCCGTGGCGGCGCTCGACCCCCGGGTCGGATTTATCCAGGCCCCGTTTACAAACCCGGTTACGGGCGCCCCGCTCTATCGACCTGTGCAGACCTTTGGGAACCCCAATCTCCAACCCGAGACCGCTGAGACCTACAATGTTGGTTTCCTGTTCGAGTCCGGGACCTTCCAGGGTCAGATCGATTTCTTTAAGTTCTCCTTTAAGGAGGAGATCACGACGGAAACCGCGGCGCGGATCTACGGCTCCATGTTCCCGTCAGCCAACGCAGCGACCTGGCAGTGCGGGACATCTGCTCTCTTCCAGCGCTTCCAGTTCGGAACCGACGTCGTCAACTCGACGCTTTATGGCGGGCAGGCTGTGCCTTCCTGCCATCCCAACAACTTCCTGTCGGTCCGAAACAACGTGATCAACGGCCCGGATACCGAGATCACCGGCATCGACATCAACGGCTCCTACACCTGGCTGGATTTCTTCTCCGGGGATCTCACCGTTGGGGGTGATGCAAGCATTCTCAGCGACTACAAGCGGGGTGCAGCCTTACTTCTGGACACGAATATCGTGTTTGACGCCGCGCTTAACCGGGCAGGTAAGTCCGAGCTCCTTTCGGCATTCTATTCATACCCAGCACTGCGGGGTAATGCATACGCGAACTGGAACGTCGGTGACCATAACCTTCGCTGGACCACCCGTTACTGGGCCGGGACCGACGACGTGAATGCCGTTGTTGCTGGGAATCGCGTTGCGCGCGATGACCGGTGGGTTAGCGACTTCACCTATCGCCTGACCTTCCAGGAAAGGTGGACCGGAACCCTGTCGGTCAAGAACGTCTTCGATGACCAGCCACCCTTCTACAAGAGCCAGTACAACTACGACTACATGACTCAGAACCCGCTGGGTCGGGTGTTCGAGTTCGGGGTTCAGGCCAAGTTCTGATCCGCCGTTTCGGACTACCGAAACGATTTGGGGGAGTTCATCCCCTTGCAACCTGCGATCCGCCCCACGGGCGGGTCGCAGTGTGCATTTTGGTCCCGCGGTATTTGTCCCGCACACAGATCGCTGATCGGGTTTCGGCACCTCATGTTCTGGGTTTCCTTCCCCGGGCCCCAAGCGGTGATGGGCGGGGCAGCGCGCACGGCGGTCCTTGGAGCCGCGCGGCGCACAGTACGCAATCAGATCCACGCGCCTGAGCGGACCGTTCGGGGAGCGTGAGTAAAGCGTGAAAACGTCAGCATGCCGAGGGTTGACTGCCGGAACGGTCATTGACGTTGCGTAACAGACAAGAAAAGAATTCGCCACCTGAGTTCTCTTTTGGGAACAGGTGCCTGTTGTGCTTGAGGGGACTATGTCCAGTTACGGCTTTGAAGACGCTGGGGAACCCTCCGTCAGGATCAGTGGTCGCGTAAAGTGGTTCGATGTCGGCAAGGGCTATGGTTTCATCGTTCCCGACCAGCCGGAACTTACCGACCGTAAGGATGTGCTGCTCCACGTGACGTCCCTCCGGGGACTGGGGCTGGATCTGGCGCCTGAGGGTGCATCCCTGTCCTGCTCGGTCGTTCGTCGCCCTAAGGGCTGGCAGGTCTCGGAAATCTTCGACTTCGACGAGAGTACGGCTCAGCCCGAGCCGGGGCGGGGGCCTGAACGGAGCGACTATGGTTTCCGTCGGGATCGCGATGACTATGGCCGGGGAAATGGGCGCAATGGATATGACCGCGGCGGGCGGGACGGCTTCCAGTCTCGTAACGGCGGCGCCGACCGGGTGCCCGTTGCAGAAGGTCCCTTCGAGCCCGCCAAGGTGAAGTGGTTCAACCGCACCAAGGGCTATGGCTTCGTTGTCCGGGACCAGGAGCCCGGGGACATCTTCGTCCACATCGAGATCCTGCGCCGCGCTGGCGTCGAGGACCTGCTGCCGGGTGAGGACCTGATGGTACGTTTCGGTAATGGCCCCAAGGGCCTGGTTGTGGCGGAAGTCCAGCTGATCTGACTGGCGCTCGGCCCAGCCCGGCGTTAAGGGCAGGGCATGCCGAGCCGCAAGTCTCCACGCCCGCTTGTCCTGGGGCTCGTTCCCGGGATCGTCGCCATCCTCTCGGGATTGGCCATCCCGGCCGCCGCGCTGCCGCCCAGGTCCGCTCCGTCGACCTGTCAGGGACAGCCGGTGCTGACGCCCCTCCGCCCACTTACGGTTCGTACCGCCCGTGGGGAATTCCGGTTTCAGGTCGAGGTCGCAGACTCCGAGCGGGAGCGCGAGTTCGGGCTGATGTGCCGGACCTCCCTGGCTCCGGACCGGGGTATGCTGTTCGACTTCGGCCGGGAACAGCCCGAGGCGGCCTTCTGGATGCGCAACACCCTGATCCCGCTGGATATCATCTACATCCGCAAGGACGGAGTCGTTCGGTCCATCGCCCGGAATGCCCGTCCACTGGATGAGACGCCCCTGCCAGCCGGCGGTGCGACCCTGGGCGTCCTGGAACTTGCAGGGGGTCGGGCGGCAGAGATTGGCTTGCGACCCGGCGACCGGGTCGACTTTCCCATCTTCCGGAGTCGGCCATGACCGGGGCGCCGGACGAGACCGCCATCCTCCCGCCTGAGGGATTTGTCCTGTCCGCCAGCCGCGGAGCCTATTCGACCCATAACGGCCCCTACTTCCACCGGGAGATCCAGGGTGAGGCGACCGAACACGCCTTCCTGGCCCTGCCCAGGCACGCCAACGGACTTGGCCTGGTGCACGGCGGCATGCTGACCTCCTTCATGGACGGTCTTCTTGCCGCCGGGGTCTGGCGAGCCTCCCGTCGGTCGAGCGTGACCATCCACCTCAGTATCGATTTCCTGCACATGGCCAGGGTGGGGCAATGGGTCTTCGGGGAGAGCCGGGTAAGCCGCCTGACCCGGGATGTGGCCTTCGTCGAGGGGCGCGCCCACACCGCCGGTACTGACGTGGTCCGGGCCAGCGGCGTATTCAAGCTGATGCGCAAGCCCGCCGAGTGATTGCGGTTTCCCGCGAAGACGGCTATCGCGGTCGTCGGCCGGCTCTCTTCGGGGCGTAGCGCAGCCTGGTAGCGCATCTGCTTTGGGAGCAGAGGGTCGCGTGTTCGAATCACGCCGCCCCGACCAGCGCCGGCCGCGGGTCCAGAAGGCCCGGTGTCCAGGAACGAAGGAAGAGGGCAAGGATGATCGCGCGCATTTTCAGTCCTGCGAAGACCGCCATGCAGTCGGGTAGGGCCCGGGCCCGGGACTGGGTCCTCGAATTTGCGCCGGCGTCCGCGCGGGTTTCGGACCCCCTGATGGGCTGGACCCTGACCGACGACACATCCGCCCAGGTCCGCCTGTCCTTTGAGACCCGGGATGAGGCCGTAGCTTATGCCCAGAAGCACGGCCTCGCCTTCCAGGTGACCGAGCCCAAGGCACCCCGCCGGATCCTTAAGGCCTACGCGGACAACTTTTCTGCCGATCGCAAGCAGCCCTGGACGCATTGAGCCGGCGACCATTTCCAGAGCGCCCGTAGCTCAACCGGATAGAGCATCCGCCTTCTAAGCGGACGGTTGCAGGTTCGAGTCCTGCCGGGCGCGCCAGGGCAGGGCGTGGACCCTCCGCAGGTGCGCCGGAGGTGGGCCTGTATCGAAAGGTACTGGCCTTGATCGGCGGCTTCTGCTGAAGGTGCCTCAAGCAGGCTTAAGGAGGCTACCTTGCGCATCCACGGCATCGCGATCCTGGCGGGTTTGGTCCTGCTTCTTCCTTATCCAGGTGATGCTTTGGCCCCGGGGTGCCCGGGCATCGTCCCCCGTGGAGCTGGCGCGGCAGGCTGATCAGCTCAAGCCGGGCCAGTGGGTTTGGGCGCCGCAGATCGCGCCAAAGGGGCCGATAACCGTCTATGTCGACCTCTCGCGTCAGCTCGCCACCGTCTACAGGAACGGGGTCCGTATCGGCGTCTCCACGGTTTCGAGTGGAAAGCCGGGACATGAGACCCCGACCGGCGTGTTCACCATCCTCCAGAAGGACGCCAAGCACCACTCCAACAAGTACAACAACGCAACCATGCCCTACCAGCAGCGGCTGACCTGAGATGGCGTGGCGCTGCACGCGGGCGGCCTGCCTGGCTACCCGGAGAGCCACGGCTGCGTTCACCTTCCCTACGAGTTCGCCCGGCTACTGTTTGGTGAGACCCCCATGGGCGCCACAGTTGTCGTCGCCGGCCGGGCAGGTGGGGCCATGCTGGCTCCGGCTGCGGGCGTGATTGCCGCCCAGGGTGAAGCCGGAGCGACCTCACCCCATGTCCCATTGGCGGAGACTGAACCCTTTCGCTGGACCCCGGAGCTCTCCCCTCAGGGGCCTGTGACAGTCATCGTCTCCCGAAGCGACCAGCGGATCCTCGTCCTCAGATATGGCGTCGAGATCGGGCGTTCACGAGTCGAGGTGCCAACCGATGACTTCGAAACACACGTGCTGACCTACGCGCCCCAGGCCGACGGACGTCCGCACTGGGTGCTGGTCGGGGTCCCGGGACACGCCGGGGATGATGGTCGCCCCCTGGATACCAGCGTCCTGAACCAGCTTCGCATGCCTCTTGGTTTTCGCACCGCATTGGCCGAGGTCATCGCTCCGGGCGCGACCCTCCTGGTCACCCAGGCGCCAGTCCGGCCTGACAACCACGGCAAGGGAATGACGGTCATGGCCAGCTCGGAGTCCCGCTAGACGGCAGACCCTGCTGGATGCCAGCGGCGACTTCGGCGCAGGGACGTCCGCCGGGAAGTCGGGAAGTGGCTGAACGGCCATCGGGGGCTCCGTGACGTACTTCGCGTGGCAGGCGATGCAGGTCTCGTAGAGCTTCCCGCCGGTGTCGAAGACAGCCTGCTTGTCACGCGCGCCCGCCGCCGTGCGGGGCCCTAGGGCCCTGACGGTCATGTCCTGGGCCATCCGGTTCCAGTCTGCCTCGGGCGGGCGGGCGCGGCCAGGCAGCTGCAGTGCGTTGCCGGCTTCCGCCACGGTGGAGGCTGCCGTGACCAAAGCTTCCCATCCCGCATCTTCCTTCGGTGACAGATACCTTTCGCCCGCCTAGGTGAGCTCAATCCCGGAGCCCCGCCAGTGGGCCTGGGAGGCGGGCTCAACCACAAGCATGAACTCGTTCATGGGCAGGGAAGTGTCGAACTTCGGCGCAGCGGCGGGGACGAAAGCACCCAGGGGCCCCGAGCACGCCGTCAGGCCTAGGAGCCCGGCGCCGGCTGGAATGCGCTTCGTGCTTCTGGTTCCCTGGCTGTCCGCCCATACCGGCGGATCAGGCCTTGGCCATATTGATGACGTGCTGCTGGGTGAACTCGGAGAGGCCTTCCTCGCCCAGTTCATTGCCCACGCCCGAGAACTTGGCACCGCCAAACGGGATGTTGGGTGCCAGCTCGGCGTGCTTGTTGATCCACACGGTGCCGGTGTCCATCCGCCCTGCCAGATCGAGGGCCCTGTCGAGGTCCTTGGACCAGATGGAACCGCCCAGGCCGTACTCAGACGCATTGGCACGTCGCACTGCATCCTCGCCGTCCTTGATCTTGATGACGGGCAGGACGGGACCGAACTGCTCTTCATCCACGACACGGGTGCCGTCCTCGATGTCCCGGACGATGGTCGGGCGGATGAAGTAACCCTTGCCCTCGGCGCGACCGCCACCGGCGATGACCTTGCCCTGGGTCTTAGCGTCCTCGATCAGGCCCAGCACCTTCTCGAACTGGCTTTTATTCTGGAGCGGGCCGATCGTGACGCCCTGTTGCAGGCCGTCGCCCATGACGGCGGCGTCCGCGAGCTTGGCCAGTTCGTCGCACATGGCGTCGTAGATGCTCTCGTGGACATAGGCCCGCTTCACGGCGATGCAGACCTGTCCGGAGTTCTGGAAGGCGGCTCCGAAGATCTTGGGCGCCGCTTCCTTGGGGTCCACGCCGTCGAGGACGATGGCCGCATCATTGCCGCCAAGTTCGAGGGTGACCCGCTTCAGGGCATCGGCGGCGCCTGCCATGACCTTCTTGCCGGTCTCGGTGGAACCCGTGAAAGAGACCTTGCGGATATCGGGGTGGGCGGTGATGGCGCCCCCAAGATCATTGGCGTCCGAAATCACGTTCAGGACGCCCGGGGGCAGAAGGTCCTTCACCAGTTCGCCGATCCGCAAGGTGGTGAGCGGCGTGGTGGCCGCCGGCTTCAGGATGACGGTGTTACCGGCGAGCAGGGCTGCAGGAACCTTGAAGGCCATCAGGATGATCGGGAAGTTCCAGGGCACGATGGCACCCACCACGCCCAGGGGGCGGCGGCGGGAGATCACCTTTCGTGCATCGGAGTCCTCGATCACCTTCTCGGGGAGATCGAGGCTGGCAAAATAGCGGAAGAAGGCGGCGGCGCCGAAGATCTCGCCCATGGCGTCCTGAAGGGGCTTTCCCTGCTCCTGGACGAGGGTGCGGGACAGGGTCTCCAGATCGCCCTGGATGGCGTCTGCCATGGCCAGGAGAGCCTTTCGGCGCTGGTCCATTGGGGTGGCGGCCCAGGCGGGAAACGCCCGCTTGGCAGCGGCCACGGCCCGGTCGAGCTGGGCCTTCGAAGCGCGGGGGCACTCCACTAGCACCTCCTCGGTGGCCGGATTGATCACCGTCATGACGGCGTCGCCATCCACCAGCTGGCCGTCGATCAGAAGCTTGTAGGGACCCATGTCGCTCTCCCGGAAATGACGGAGGCACAATGCGCGGATGACGTCGCGCCAATCAAGCCCGGGGTTGCGCAGGACCGGGACGCCGGGCCAAGCTGTCGTCTGTCTTCCGAACGGAGCCCGTCATGCTGAAACGCGCCGCCTGCCTGGTCGCCTGCGCCCTCGCTTTCACCGGGCCCGCATCCGCCGCCGGACTGTCCGGGGTCGAGCGGCGGATGGTCGCCGCCGTCGATGCCTCCCAGGATGCCCAGCTGGGTCTGCTGGAGCAGCTGGTGGCAATCAACTCGGGCACCATGAACTTCGCGGGGGTGGAGGCTGTCAGCCGGCGTCTGGAGCCTGAGTTCCGGGCCCTTGGCTTCGAGGTGCGCTGGAGCCCCATGGCGGAAGCGGGCCGGGCCGGACACCTCATCGCGACCCACACCGGATCGGGCAAGGGTCGGCGAATGTTGCTGATTGGACACCTCGATACAGTGTTTGAGCCCGATAGCCCCTTCAAGGGCTATGTCCGCTCCGGGAACACCGTGACCGGGCCCGGGGTCAACGACATGAAGGGCGGGATTGTCATCATGCTCGGGGCCCTGCAGGCGATGAAGGCCGCCGGGACCCTCAAGGACGCTGACATCACTGTCGTTCTGACCGGTGACGAGGAGCGCATTGGAAAGCCGACGACGATCGCGCGGCGGGATCTGATCGAAGCTGCCAGGCGGTCTGATCTTGCCCTGGATTTCGAAGGCCTCGCGACCGAGAACGGGGCCGACATGGGGTCCATCGCCCGCAGGTCGTCAAGCACCTGGACCCTGAGGGTCAAGGCTAAGCCGGGGCACTCGTCAGGAATTTTCTCGGACACCGCCGGATACGGCGCCATCTTCGAACTCTCAAGGATCCTGGACACCTTCCGCGAGGACTTGCGGGAACCGAACGCCACCTACAGCGTTGGTCTTGTGCTCGGGGGTGCCAACGCCGACCTCAATGCCACCGCGACAGGGGGCAAGGCCTCTGGCAAGTCCAACGTCATCGCTGCCGAGGCCCTTGCCATCGGTGACCTGCGGACCCTCTCGAACGCACAGACCGAAAGGCTGAAGGCGAAGATGGCGAGTATCGTCCAGACCAGCCTGCCCGGCGCCCGTGCCAGTCTGGAGTTTACCGAAGGCTATCCCGCCATGCCCCCGACGGAGGGATCAAGGCGGCTGCTCGCTCAGCTCAACGGCGTAAACCGGGACCTTGGTTATCCGGAAATGACGGAGCTCGATCCGCTCAAGCGGGGCGCAGGCGACATCGCCTTCGTCTCCGACATTGTCGATGGGCTTGTCGGTCTCGGTGCGGGCGGGCAGGGCGCACACGCCCCCGGGGAGACGATGGACATTCCGGCCATGCGACGCCAGACGCGTCGCGCGGCCCTGCTGATGAGCCGGCTGGCCCGACCAGGGAGCTAGACCGCCAAGGGTCGCCAGGCCTCAAGGCCAGCCTCAAGGTCGGCGATGAGGTCCTCGACGTCCTCGAGCCCGGCATGAAGGCGGACAAGGGCACCGCCATAGTCGCGCCGGAACTGGCGGACCTTCAGCTGTGGGTCGCAGTCAATCGCCAGGCTTTCGAAGCCCCCCCAGGAGAAGCCCAGCCCAAAAACCTGGAGGGCGTCGAGGAAGGTTGCGGCTGCGCCTACCTGTGCGGGCTTCAGGACAAGGGCGAAAAGACCGCAGGCACCGGAATAGTCCCGGCTCCAGAGGTCGTGGCCCGGTGCCCCGGGAAGGGCAGGATGCAGGACCTGCCGCACCTCGGGCCGGGCCTCCAGCCAGCTTGCGAGCGCGAGCCCTGTGGCTTCATGCCGGCGGAGGCGCACGTCGAGCGTACGCAGGCCCCTGAGCATGGCATAGGCGTCCTCGGCCGCCACCGACCAGCCAAGATCTGTCACGCCAGCCTTCAGTCGGGCGGCGATATCCGGATCTCGGGCCGCGGCCGAGCCCATGAAACTGTCGGAATGTCCGCCGACATACTTGGTGAGGGCCTGGATTGAGATATCGACGCCAAGGTCCAGCGGCTTCAGGATATGGCCAGCGCCCCAGGTATTGTCGATCAGGCTCAGGATCCCGCGGCGGTGGGCCATGGCGGCCAGGGCGGGCACATCCTGCATTTCGAAGCTGAGCGAGCCGGGACTTTCCAGGAAGATCAGCCGGGTCCTCGGTCCCATCAGCGCCTCGACCTCAGCCGGCGAAAGAGTGGGGTCATAGTAACGGGTCGCGACACCAAACCGGGTAAGGGTGCGGTCGCAGAACCGGCGGGTCGGCTTGTAGGCCGTATCGGTCATCAGGAGTTCGTCGCCAGCCTCAAGCACGGCGAGCAGGGCACCGGCGACAGCGGCGACACCGCTGGGATAGAGCTCGACGGCCTCGGCCCGTTCAAGGTCGCAGAGCGCGGTCTTCAGGGCCTCGTGCGAGGCTAGGCCGCTTCGGCCGTAGGTGACAAAGGCGTCATCATCATAGAGGGCCTTTGCGTCAGGGAGGAGGACGGTCGAACCCTTCTGGATTAGCGGGTTCACTGTCGCAGTCGGTTGGGCCTCCGACCTGGGCGGATGGATGAGGCGGCTCGCCGGTTTCATGCATTGCCCGTGACGACGTCGCCGCCCGAGGCACCGCCCCATTCCGCCCAGGAGCCGTCGTAAACGGCCGCCTGTGAGCCCAGGATCTCTAGGCCGAGGGCCAGGACCGACGCTGTTACGCCAGAGCCGCAGGTGGCAATCACCGGTCGGGCGGGATCCACGCCAGAGGCCGTAAAGGCCGCGGCGATCTCCGCCGGGGACTTCATCTGGCCCTCAGCCGTGAGCAGGCCATCAAAGGGCAGGTTGAGGGCCCCAGGCATGTGTCCGGACCTCAGACCGGGCCGCGGTTCCGGGGCCTCGCCGCGAAACCGGGGCGCGCTACGTGCATCGACAACCTGAGCCGAACCGGTCTCGAGGGCGGAGGTGACCTCGGACTGGCTCCGGACCCATTCCGGCCGAGCCTCCGGACTGACCCCCACGGCCGGGGGCACCCGGTACGATCCCGTCTCGAGCGGCAGGCCAGCGGCCCGCCAGGCCCTGAGGCCACCGTCGAGCACCCGGACCCGCGGATAGCCCATGGCCCGGAGCGTCCACCAGGCGCGGGCGGCGGACCGCACACCGAAGCTGTCATAGACGACCACTTCAGATTCCCGGGAAAGCCCGAGAGCTCCGGCTGCCGACGCAAACACCTCTGGCGTTGGCAGCATGTGGGGAAGGTCTGTCGCCGGATCGGAGATCGCGTCGATATCGAAGAAGACCGCGCCGGGGAGCCTTTCAGCCTCAAACTCCGTCCGGCCAGACCGTCCCTCGGCCGGAAGGAACCAGCTGGCGTCCACGACCCTGAGGTCAGGCGCGCCGAGACGGGCGTGGAGGGCCTGAGCGGTAATGAGGGGAGAGCTGTTCATGTCAGCCATTGCGGGACGGGCAGCCCGCGTTCGCGCAGGAAGGCCGGGTTGTAGATCTTGCTCTGGTAGCGCGAGCCCTGGTCACAAAGGATGGTCACGACGGTGTGCCCAGGCCCAAGGACGCGGGCCATCCGGATCGCGCCGGCTACATTGACGCCAGTGGACCCCCCCATGATCAGGCCCTCATGGGTGGCCAGGTCGAAAATCACATCCAGCATTTCCTCGTCGGGGATCTGGAAGGGCATGTCGACCTGCAGACCATCGAGGTTGGCGGTGATGCGGCCCTGTCCGATCCCCTCCGAGATCGAACCCCCTTCGGACCGGAGCTCGCCGTTGGCGTACCAGTTGTAAAGGGATGCGCCCATGGGATCGGCGAGGCCGATGCGGACG
>CAMCIK010000068.1 GCA_945874825.1 Phenylobacterium deserti
GGGACTTGGCGACGATGTCCACTTCGTACTTCCGGTTGCAGAAGACGATCCCGTTCTTGATCCCCTCGTTCTCGATCAGCATCCGCAGAGCGGTACGCTTGGCCTTGGGGTCCGAGGTCGGAAGACGGACAATGTGCTGGGCGATGGTCTCGGCGGTGGTGGCGGGTTTGGCCACCTCGATGCGGACCGGATCGTTGAGGAACTGCTTGGTCAGCCGCGTGATCTCGGGCGGCATGGTCGCAGAGAAGAACAGGATCTGCTTCTTGGGCGGTGTCAGCTTGAAGATCCGCTCGATGTCGGGAATGAAGCCCATGTCGAGCATGCGATCCGCTTCGTCGACCACGAGGATCTGCACACCGGTCAGGAGCAGCTTGCCCCGTTCGAAGTGGTCCAGCAGCCGACCGGGGGTCGCGATCAGGACGTCAACGCCGCGATCGAGCTTGAGTTCCTGATCATTGAAGGAGACCCCGCCGATCAGCAGTGCCCAGGACAGCTTCCGGGCCTGACCTGCGGAGTAACGCTCGAAGGAGGCTGAAACCTGGTCGGCGAGTTCCCGGGTCGGGGCGATCACCAGGGCTCGCGGCATGCGGGCGCGGCTGCGGCCAGTCGCGAGGCGCTCAATCATCGGCAGGGTGAAGGCGGCGGTCTTCCCGGTGCCCGTCTGGGCGATGCCGAGGACATCCTTCCCCGTGAGTGCAACGGGGATGGCTTCGGCCTGGATCGGTGTGGCAGTCGTGTAGCCGGTATTGAAGACGGCCTGCAGGATTTCGGGCGATAAGCCCAGTTCAGAGAATTCGGTCATTCTTTGCCTAAAGGGCGACGGGCCCGTCCCGCGGGGCGGGGGCGCGCGCGGCGCAGCAGCGCGAACGTTATTCGTCGCGCGGGCGGAACATAAGGGCTGGGGCACCCAAGTCAACGCGCAAGCGCAATCCGACTAGACGTCAAGGTCCGCCGTGGCGAACTCGGCGTTCTCCTGAATGAACCGGAACCTCAGTTCAGGTTTGCGGCCCATCAAGGCCTCTACGAGGTCCGCGACCTGTTCCTCGGACCGGGGCAGGGTGACCCGGGCAAGTGTCCGGCTTGCCGGATCCATCGTTGTCTCGCGGAGCTGGGCCGGCATCATCTCTCCCAGGCCCTTGAAGCGCCCGACCTCAGGTTTCTTGCCCTTGAACTCTCCGGCCAGGAGGGCCACGCGGTGCGCATCGTCCCGGGCATAGACCGTCTTGCCGCCATGGCTGATGCGGAAGAGGGGCGGCAGGGCCAGGTAGAGCCGGCCAGCACGTATGATCTGCGGCATGGTCTTGTAGAAGAAGGTGATCAGCAGGCTGGCGATGTGGGCGCCATCCACGTCGGCGTCAGTCATGATGACCACCCGCTCATACCGAAGGTCTTCCTCGCGGAATCGGGAGCCGCCCTGGACGCCCAGGGCCAGCATGAGGTCCGACAGCTCCCGGTTCTGGCCCAGCTTGTCCGGCGTGGCTGAGGCGACGTTCAGGATCTTGCCGCGGAGGGGCAGGATGGCCTGGGTGCGGCGATTCCGGGCCTGCTTGGCCGACCCACCGGCGCTGTCCCCCTCGACGATGAAGATCTCCGAGCCGTCGGCCGCCTGGGCGGAACAGTCTGCCAGCTTTCCAGGTAATCGCAGCTTCCGGGTCGCCGAAGCCCGTGAGACTTCTTTTTCCCGGCGGCGCTTCAGTCTGTCCTCAGCGCGCTGGATCACGAAGTCGAGGAGGGCCCGGGCCGAGCGCGGCTGGGCCGCAAGCCAGTGGTCGAAGGGGTCCCGCAGGGCGGTTTCAACCAGCTTCTGGGCCTCAGCGGAGGACAACCGCTCCTTGGTCTGGCCCTGGAATTCGGGATTGGTGATGAAGACGCTGACCAGGCCGCCAGCCTGGGCGACAACATCTTCTGCAGTGAGAAGGCCTGCGCGCTTCTCACCCACCAGCTCGGCGTAGGCCTTGAGGCCGCGGGTCAAGGCGGCCCGGAAGCCGGCCTCATGTGTCCCGCCCTCAGGCGTGGGCACAGTGTTGCAGTAGGACTGCATGAAGCCATCCGCCTCGCCGAAGCCCGCACTGGTCCAGGCTACTGCCCATTCGACCTTGCCGGGGTCGCCCTTGCGCTCGAAGCGGCCGGTGAAGGGTTCCGGGGTTACGGTCTCCACGTCGTGGACCCGCTCAGCCAGGTAGTCGGCGAGGCCGTTGGGGAAGCGCAGCACCGCCTCGGCCGGCGTCTGGTCCTGGATGCGCGAGGGGTCGCAGGACCATCGGATCTCGACTCCGGCATAGAGATAGGCCTTGGATCGGGACATTCGGTAGAGCCGGGCCGGCCGGAAGCCGACGCCGTCGCCGAAGATCAGGCTGTCCGGCCGGAAGGCGATGATGGTTCCATGCTTGCGCGTCGCGCCCAGCTTCTCCAGACCGCTCACGGGCTTTCCCCGGCTGAAGACCTGCCGCCACTCGAAACCGTCCTTGAAGGCGGTGACCTCCAGGTGCTCCGACAGGGCGTTGACTACCGAGACGCCCACGCCGTGCAGGCCGCCGGAGGTTTCGTATGCCTTGCCCGAGAACTTTCCGCCGGAGTGCAGGATGGTCATGATGACCTCGAGGGCAGACAAGCCGGGATGCCGGGGATGGGGGTCCACAGGGATGCCGCGTCCGTCATCGCGGACGGTCAGGGTACCGTCGGCTTCCAGCCGGACCTCGATGACGCGGGCATGTCCAGCGACAGCTTCGTCCATGGCGTTGTCGAGGACCTCGGCGAAGAGATGGTGCAGCGCCCGCTCGTCTGTGCCGCCGATGTACATCCCCGGGCGCTTGCGGACGGGTTCCAGGCCCTCGAGGACCTCGATATCCTTTGCGGAGTAGTCACCGCGGGAAGCGGAGGGCCTGACAGGTGCAGGCCCGGGAGCAGCCGGCTCCTGCGGGGTGCCGCCCGACGGCGGGTCATCGAATAGCGAGGCCTGGGGAGGAGGGTCAGCCATCTGGGTTCAATGCCGCGATTCGGCGGGGCTCCGCCTCACGAGGTCCGGAATCAAGAAGGCCGCCGGGTGACCGGCGGCCTTCGGGCGCTCATCGCGGGAAGGATGCGATCAGCACTTGTAGTACATGTCGAACTCGACCGGATGCGGATGCAGCTGGAGACGCATCACCTCTTCCATCTTCAGTTCGATGTAGGAGTCGATGAAGTCGTCGTCCATGACGCCGCCGGCCTTCAGGAAGGCGCGGTCCTTGTCCAGGTTCTCAAGGGCCTCGCGCAGGGAGCCACAGACCTCCGGCACCTTCTTCTGCTCGCGCGGGGGAAGGTCGTAGAGGTTCTTGTCCTGCGGGCCGCCCGGATCGATCTGGTTGATGATGCCGTCGAGGCCGGCCATCAGCAGGGCGGTGAAGGTCAGGTAGGGGTTGCCCATCGGATCGGGGAAGCGGGCCTCGATGCGCTTGGCCTTCGGGCTGTCCACATGCGGGATGCGGATCGACGCCGAGCGGTTGCGAGCCGAGTAGGCCAGCTTCACCGGGGCCTCGTAGCCCGGAACCAGGCGCTTGTAGGAGTTGGTGGTCGAGTTCGCGAAGGCGTTGATCGCCTTGGCGTGCTTGATGATTCCGCCGATGTACCAGAGGCACATCTGCGAGAGGCCCGCGTACTTGTCCCCGGCGAACAGAGGCTTGCCGGCGCCCCAAATCGACTGGTGGACGTGCATGCCCGAGCCGTTGTCGGCGAACATCGGCTTGGCCATGAAGGTGGCCGACTTGCCGTAGGCCGCCGCCACGTTGTGGATGACGTACTTGTAGAGCTGCATGCGGTCGGCCATCACCACGAGGGTGTCGAACTTCAGGCCGAGTTCATGCTGGGCGGGCGCCACCTCGTGGTGGTGCTTTTCCGGCTTCATGCCAAGCTCGCCCATCACCGCCAGCATTTCGCCGCGCAGGTCCTGGGCGGAGTCCACCGGGTTGACCGGGAAGTAGCCGCCCTTGGGGCCAGGGCGGTGGCCCATGTTGCCCTCGGGGTATTCACGGCCGGAATTCACCGGAAGTTCGGTGGAGTCGAAGGAGTAGCCGGTGTTGTGCGGAGCCGTGGACCAGCGCACGTCGTCAAAGATGAAGAACTCGGCCTCGGGGCCGAAGAAGGCGGTGTCGCCGATCCCGGCCGACTTCAGGTAGTTCAGGGCCGACTTGGCGATCGACCGCGGATCCCGGTTGTAGGGCAGGCCGCTGTCGGGGTTCACCACGTCGCACATCAGGGCGAGGGTGGTCTGCTGGTAGAAGGGGTCGATGATCGCGGTGTCCAGATCCGGACGCAGCTTCATGTCGCTCTCGTTGATCGCCTTCCAGCCGGCGATGGACGATCCGTCGAACATGGTGCCGTCCGTCAGGAACTCGTCGTCCACCAGGTCGATGTCAAAGGTGACGTGCTGCATCTTGCCGCGGATATCGGTGAAACGGACGTCAACGTACTTGACGTCTTTTTCCTTGATCTGGTCCAGAATGTCCTTGGCCGTAGCCATGATGTTCCCCTTCTCGATTAAATCTAAATCCTTCGCCGTCTAGACGGCGGCTTCTCCCGTCTCGCCAGTGCGGATGCGCAGGACATCCAGAACTTCAGAAACAAAAATCTTTCCGTCGCCGATCCGCCCGGTCCGGGCTGCACCGACGATCGCCTCCAGCGCGGCCTCGAGCTGGTCGTCAGCGATCACCACCTCGACCTTGATCTTGGGCAGGAAGTCCACGACGTACTCGGCACCGCGGTAGAGTTCGGTGTGCCCCTTCTGGCGACCATAACCCTTGGCTTCAATCACGGTCATGCCCTGGACGCCCATCTCCTGGAGGGCTTCCTTCACTTCGTCGAGCTTGAAGGGCTTGATGACTGCTTCGATCTTTTTCATCTGCCGGCTCCCACCGGGACGTGGGCCCAGCATGTGGGTTGGGAAGTGACTCAGCCTGAGCCCGGCTTCAAGCGCAGCGACGAAGCGAAGCGGAGACCGATGCTGGATTCTTGGATAGGCGCCCATTTCTTAGGCACGAAGCGCCCGAATTGCGTGCACTTTGTAAGCGGGCCCGAATTCCCCTTGAGGGACGCCCTTCGGCGCCTAGGATCGCGCCTTCAACCTTAGGGGAGGGCGCGGTGAACGACGAAACGACACCGGTTCTGGTCGGCGGCGGGCAGTTCACCTGGCGAGGTGATCCCGCAGCCTCGCCATCTTCGACCCAACTGCTCAAGTTCGCGGCGGAACGGGCGGCTCTAGATGCCGGTCTGGGGCCCTCGGCCCTCTCCGGGATCGACGGGCTCGCGGTCATAAGCTTCGCCGTAGATGCCCCGGGCGAGCGGCGCCTCATGCCCCACTCGACAAATCCACCTGCGACCCTGGCCCGCCGGCTGGGCGCCTCGCCGGACTGGAGCGTCTATACCCGGACAGGGGGGAACAGTTCCCAGTACGCCATCAACGTCGCCGCCCAGCGGATCGCCGAGGGGCGCAACCAGCAGGTCCTGGTGGTCGGCGCCGAGTTCATGGGTTCGGGGGTCAAGCGCCTTACCCGCGGCCTTGGCTTTGAGGACTGGGATGACGCCGAGGACCTGCCTCCGCCGGAGTGGATCGGCGATGGGCGTCCGGGGGTCAGCGCCTACGAGGCTGTTCATGGGATGGATCGGCCGATCAACATCTATCCCCTGTTCGAAAACGCGCTCCGCGCCCGGGACGGCCGCTCGATCCCGGATCACCAGAGGCGTCTCGGCGAACTGTTCGCGCCCTTCACCCGGGTGGCGGCGGGCAATCCCGAGGCCTGGTTCCCCACGGAGCGATCTGCGGAGGAACTGGTCACGGTGACGCCCGCCAACCGCATGATCGGCTTTCCCTACCCGAAGTTCCTGAACGCCATCATGGACGTGGACCAGTCGGCGGGCGTCCTGATCACCAGCCTGGCGAGGGCCCGGCAGCTCGGGGTGAGTGAGGACCGGATGGTCTTCCTTCATGGCTGCGCTGACGCCAACGACATCTGGAACCCCATCGAGCGCCAGGACTTTCACTCCAGTCCGGCCATGCGGCTCACGGGTGAGCAGGCTCTGGACATGGCCGGGATCTCGGTCGCCGAGGTCGCAGCCTTCGACCTCTACTCCTGCTTTCCGTCCGCCGTGCAGGTGGGTGCCGAGTCCCTCGGCCTGTCCCTGGAGGATCCCCGGGGCTTTACGGTCACCGGCGGCCTGCCCTACGCGGGCGGGCCCGGCAACAACTATGCCATGCATGGCGTCGTGGTCATGATGCAGCGCCTTCGGGCCCGTCCTGAGACCTTTGGCCTCTGCACGGCCAACGGCTGGTACCTCACCAAGCAGTCGACCGGCGTCTATTCGACACGTCGTCCCACGCGCGCCTTCGAGCGTCAGGACCCCGCGGTCCTGCAGGGCCATATTGACTCCCTGCCGCGTCCGACCGTTAACGAGCGGCCATCCGGGCGGGGAAGGGTGGAAACCTACACCGTGATCCATGACCGGGAAGGATTTCGAATGGGCGTCGTTGTGGGCCGGGACGAGGCGGACCGGCGGTTTGCCGCCATTATTCCCGGAACCGAGACTGCCGCCCTGGCTTCCCTCGAGACGGAGGAGGGCGTCGGCCGCACCGGAACCGTCTCGCGCTCCGAAGACGACCGCCGCAACCTGTTCACACTGGACTAGACCATGCAGACCCTCTTCCTGATCCGCCACGGAAAGCCCGCCGCCGTCTGGGGAGAGGCTGACGACGACCCCGGCCTCGATGACGCTGGCCGCGCCCAGGCCGAGGCGGCCCGCGACCACCTCCTGTCCCTGCCCGAAGACCAGCGCCCGTCCCGGGTGGTCAGTTCGCCCCTGCGCCGCTGCCGGGAAACGGCCGCTCCGACCGCAGAGGCCCTCGGGGTCGAGATCGAGATTGATCCAGGTGTCGGTGAGATCCCGACCCCCGCCGCCCTGTCGGCCGAAGATCGCCCTGGCTGGCTGCGCGAGGCCTTCCAGGGTCGCTGGTCCGAGATTCGGGGGGACCTGGACTACGAGCAGTGGCGGCGCAGGGCCGCAGACTCCCTGCTCGTCCGGGGCGGGACGGCGGTTTTCAGCCACTATGTGGCGATCAACGCGGTGATGTCCCTCCTGGAGGGTGAGGACCGGGTCCTGGTCTTCCGGCCCGATCACGCCTCGATAACCACCCTTGGAACGGACGGCAGCAGGCTTTCCCTGGTCTCGCGGGGGCGCGAGGCGTCCACGGGCGTCCTCTAGCCATGCCCGCCCGGTCCATCCTCAGCGTCGCTGCGCTGGCCCGTGCAGACCGGGCCGCCGTGAAACGCGGCGAGACGGTCGAGGGTCTGATGCAGAGGGCAGGGCTTGCCGTGG
Source organism: Phenylobacterium deserti (assembly GCA_945874825.1). Lineage (GTDB taxonomy): Bacteria > Pseudomonadota > Alphaproteobacteria > Caulobacterales > Caulobacteraceae > Phenylobacterium > Phenylobacterium deserti_D. The sequence continues at coordinate 7,342 of CAMCIK010000068.1, forward strand.
CCCGGGCAGTGGAAGCCCGGTTTCCACCCCAGCCCGTGCGCGTCCTGTGCGGTCCCGGGGACAACGGCGGAGATGGCTATGTCACCGCCGCGGAACTTGCCCGCAAGGGCTGGCCCGTCGTGGTCGAGGTGCTGGCGCCGCCAGCCACGCCCGCAGCGCGTGCGGCCCGGGCCGCCTGGAGCGGGACGATCGCCACCTGGGGGGAAGGGGGAGGCGAGCGGCTTTTGATTGACGCCCTGTTCGGCGCCGGGCTCAACCGCCCCCTGGACGCCGGGGTCTCGCGTCGGCTGGAGGCCCTGGCATGCGCAGGCGTTCAAACTGTCGCCATCGACCTTCCCAGCGGCCTGTCCGGCGATACCGGGCGGCCCGTTGGTGGGTTCGCGGCCTCGGCTGACCTCACCGTCACCTTCCAGGTCCGCAAACCGGTCCATGTCCTCTTTCCCGGCCGGGAACTGTGCGGCGAGATCGTCGTGGCGGATATCGGCCTTGGAGAGCTGACCTCGCAGCTCTTCGAGAATGACCCGGACCTCTGGCTGGAGCGTTTTCCCTGGCCCTCAGCTTCCGGGCACAAGCACAGCCGGGGGCGACTGGCGGTGGTCAGCGGCGGGCCCTGGCGGACCGGCGCGGCGCGCCTGGCCGCCCGGGCCGGACTGCGCGTCGGCGCAGGCGTGGTCACCCTGGCATCTCCGCGCGACGCCCTGGCCGTGAACGCCGCACACCTTGAGGCGGTCATGCTCGCCGCCGTGGATACGGCCGATGAGCTGGAGGACGCCTGTTCCGACATGGACGCGGTCATCATCGGGCCCGCCGCGGGGCTTGAGGACGGAACCCGGGAAAAGGTCTTCGCCCTGGGAAGGACAGGTGCCGCCCTCGTCATCGACGCTGATGCCATCACGGTCTTTCGGCAGGCGCCCGGGGACCTCTTCGCCGTCCTTGACGTCGACGACGTGCTGACCCCCCACGAAGGTGAGTTCGAACGCCTGTTCCCCGGCAAGCTCGCCAGCGGATCGACGCGGATCGAAGCGGCCCGAGATGCGGCACGCAGGGCTGGCGCCGTGGTGGTGCTGAAGGGTGCCGACACGGTGGTCGCCCATCCGGATGGCCGGGCGGCCATTAATCTGAACGCGCCGCCCTGGCTGGCGACCGCCGGCTCCGGCGATGTCCTCGCGGGGCTTATCGGCGGGCTTCTCGCCCAAGGTGCCTCAGGCTTCGACGCCGCCTGCGCCGGGGCGTGGATCCATGCCGAAGCCGCGGAGCGGTTCGGCCCCGGCCTTGTCTCAGAAGACCTGCCAGGACTGGTGCCAGAGGTCCTGTCCAACCTGTACGCCCGGCACTGACCCGACCGTGCCGTCATGGTGCCCTCCGCCGGACTCGAACCGGCACGCCTTTCGACACGGGAACCTAAATCCCGCGCGTCTACCAATTCCGCCAGGAGGGCGACGGTGCGGCCGTCCTAGGCTGCTGCTGGTCGGCGCACAAGCGGGGTTCAACCTCTGGCGGCAAAGTGTAGGGTGCGTTCAAGGTGCCAGTTCAGGCCGCCGTGGAGATGAACCGGGGATGTCAAATCCGACCAATCGGGTGCCCGCCCTCGGGTCGCGGGACATCCGCCAGGTCATGGCTGTCGCCGACAGGGGCAGCATTCGCCAGGCGGCGGAAGTCCTCGGCCTGACCCAGCCCGGCCTCAGCAAGAACCTCAGGCTGATCGAGGACCGGCTCGGCGTCGTCCTCTTTGAGCGGTCGACTACCGGGGTCAAGCTGACCCTGGCTGGACAGCTGCTCGTCGAGCGTGGCCGGCAGGTCCTTCTGGACCTGGCGGCAATCGAGCGCGACATTGATGAGACCACGCGTGGACACTCGGGTCAGGTGACAGTCGGCCTGGGAACCGTTATCGCCGTCGAGCTCGCAACAGACCTTCTTGCCGAGACCCACCGGCTTTATCCCGGTATCGCATTGGACATCGTCGTAGAAGATCCGGAATCGCTTCTGGAAAGGGTGAGATCGGGGCGCCTGGATTTTGGCTTCTTCTACATTGAGCCCCATCGAGTGGACGGAGATTTCCTGACGAAGGAGGTCCTGAGGACCCGCCCGGTGGTGTTGGTCGGCCGGCGTCATCCACTTGCGACGAAGGCCGAGGTCATCCCTCCAGACCTGCTCGATTACCGGATTGCCATGCCGAAGGTCTATCCTGGCCTCGTCCGCTGGCTGGAGTCGATCACCGGCGGGACGCTGAAGCCCGCGCTTGTCGGGTCCGATTTCTACCAGATCGGCGAACTGCTTGAGCGGGCCGATGTCTACAGTCTTGTGTCTGCGGGCTTGCTGGGACGTCTCCAGCGCTTCTTCGATGTGGTTCGGATCCCCGTCAGCGGGTTTGACTTCGTGCACAGCGCACATTCCGTCCAGGCCGCGAGCCGGCCTCTTTCCGGGGCGGCCCAGAGGGTCATGGGGCTCGCCCTCCAGCTCATGGGCGAGCCCGGAAACCGCAGGGTTTGATCAAGCCTAGGGTTATGCCGGTAGTCGAAAGCTACAGCTATTCTGGAGCACCCCTTCATTTTAGCGTCAGTCCACCGGATAACGGTTCACGATGGGGGTCGACTGCGGCCTCCTGAGAGCGGAGAGGAACGCCATGCCCAAGGGTAAGCCAAACATTCTGATCATGTGGGGGGACGACATCGGTCAGTCCAACCTTTCGATCTTCACCAAGGGGATGATGGGGTATCGCACCCCGAACATCGACCGGGTCGCCGAAGAGGGAATGCTCTTCACGGACTACTACGCGGAGCAGAGCTGCACCGCCGGCCGCGCCTCCTTCATCACCGGCCAGTGCGGCCTCCGGACGGGCCTGACCAAGGTGGGTCTCCCCGGCTCCCCGCTCGGCATGCGCGAAGAGGATCCCACCATCGCCCGGGTCCTGAAGGGCCAAGGCTATGCCACCGGGCAGTTCGGCAAGAACCATCTGGGCGACCGTGACACCCACCTGCCGACCATGCACGGCTTCGACGAGTTCTTCGGTAACCTCTATCACCTGAACGCCGAGGAAGAGCCCGAACTGCGCGACTATCCCAACCCGGTCGACTTCCCGAACTTCAAGGCGAACTTC
>CAMCIK010000069.1 GCA_945874825.1 Phenylobacterium deserti
CAGTCGCCGGACGACGACCTGGCCTTCGAGCGCATCATCAACACACCCCGGCGGGGGATCGGCGAGGCCTCGGTCCAGAAGCTGTTCCAGATCGCCCGGGCCTCGGGCGTCTCGGCACTGGCCGCCGCCCGCGAGGCCGCGGTCACCGACGAGTTGCCGGCCCGCACCCGCACCTCCCTGGCGAACTTCCTGCGCGACCTCGACCGCTGGACGGCCCTGTCCCGCGATACCCACCACGCCCGCGTGACCGAGGCCATCCTCGAGGAGAGCGGCTATACCGACGCCCTGCGGGCCGACCGCACGCCGACCGCCCAGACCCGGCTGGAGAACCTGAAGGAACTGGTCCAGTCCATGGACGCCTTCGACACCCTCCAGGCCTATCTGGAGCACGTCTCCCTGGTCATGGACATGGATCGCGGGCCCCAGGCCGACGCCGTCCAGATCATGACCCTGCACTCGGCCAAGGGGCTGGAATTCCCCCTCGTCTTCCTGCCCGGCTGGGAGGAAGGGGTCTTCCCCTCACAGCGCAGCCTGGACGAGACCGGCGAGAAGGGCCTCGAGGAAGAGCGGCGCCTGGCCTATGTCGGCCTGACCCGGGCCCGCAGGTCGGCGCGGATCAGCTTCGCCGCCAACCGTCTGGTCTACGGCCGCTGGACCAGCCAACTGCCCAGCCGCTTCGTCGATGAACTGCCTGAGGCCCACGTCGAGGCGGTCTCCGAGACCGGCTATTTCAGCGGCGGCCCCGGCATGCAGGCGGCGTCGAGCCGCTGGGACGAGACCCCGGCCTTCGGCTCCGGCTACGACTCCCCCGGCTGGCGGCGCGCCCAGGACCGGCCCCGCCCGGCCACGCAGGCCTCCCGCCGGCCGATCATCGAGGGCGAGGGCAAGCTCCTTGCCGTCTCCGATCCCCAGTCCAGCGCCTATGCCCGGGGCGACCGGGTCTTCCACCAGAAGTTCGGCTATGGCCGGGTCCTCGTCGCCGAGGGCTCCAAGCTGACCGTCGCCTTCGACAAGGCGGGCGAGAAGAAGGTGCTCGACAGCTTCATCGAGAAAGCCTGAGCGCTTGCGGCCCGGCAACCGGCACGCCATCGTGCCGCAAACCTGAGGGAGACGGACATGGCGCGGCTGACGGCGAACGGAATCGGGATCGAGTACGACATCCACGGACCCGAGGGCGGCGAGCCTGTCGTCCTGGTGATGGGCCTGGGTGCCCAGATGATCCGCTGGTCCATGGACATGGTCGGAGACCTCGCCGGACGCGGCTATCGGGTCGTGCGCTTCGACAACCGCGACGTGGGCCTGTCCCACCGCTTCGATGACGCCCCGCCGCCCAGCATCGGCGACGTCGCCAGGGCCGTCCGCGAGGGCCGCCGGCCGGACGTGCCCTACTTCCTGTCCGACATGGCCGCCGACGCCGCCGGCGTGATCGAGGGCCTCGGCTTGGGCTCGGCCCATGTGGTCGGGGCCTCCATGGGGGGCATGATCGTCCAGATGCTGGCCGCCGAGCACCCGCACCGGGTGCGTTCCCTGACCTCGATCATGTCCTCCACCGGCAATCCGGGACTGCCTCCGGCCAAGCCCGAGGCCGTGGCCTTCCTGGTCAACCGGGGACCGGATCCGCATCAGGACCTGGACGCCTTCCTCGAGCATGGCCTGAAGTCGGCTCGGGTCATGGCGGGCCCGGCAGGCGTCTCCGACGAGGCCGCCGAGCGCGCCGGGATCGAGGCCTCCTTCCGCCGCGCCTACTATCCGGTGGGCTTCCTGCGCCAGTACGCAGCTATCCTGGGCAGCGGCGACCGCAGGGAGGCCCTGCGTCGCATCACAGCGCCCACGGTCGTCATCCATGGCGCCGACGACCCCCTGGTGCCGGTCGAGGGCGGCCACGACACCGCCGCCTGCGTTCCGGGGGCCGAGATGCACGTGCTGGACGGCATGGGTCACAACATCCCTGCCGCCCTGGTTCCCCAGGTCTGCGACCTGATCGAGCGGGCTGTTCGCCGGGCCGCCTGATGCAGACGCCCGCAGGGAGCCGCCGGCCGTGAAGGTGGAGATCGCCGGCGCCGTCGCCTTTGCGGGGCTGGGCCTTCTCGTCGGCGCGCTCCTGCGGCCTCAACCTGACGACTTCCGCCCGCAGATCCCGGAGATGCCGGCGGGCTTCACCGGAACAACCGAAGGCTCGTCGGGGGGAGCTGACCCGACCGGTGGTTGGGGCGGCCGTGGCCTGAACGGCACCCTTCCGGACTATGTGGTGGGCACCGACTCCCTTCAGCCGTCGCCGGTCGCGGACCCGCCCCCGGCCTGGGAACCGGAGGGCCTTGCCGAGCCCCTCCCCCCACCTGCGGAGGCGGAGGTGCCAGCGACTGCGGGACCACTCCCGGAGACCCCAGCCATACCTTCCGAGGATCCGACCGCCCCGGCTCCAGGCCTCTCGCCCGCGACCCCGCCCGAGGCCGCTGCCCCCTCGCCTTCGCCGGCAGAGCGCCCTAAGGAAGGCGAATGAGTGACGACGCCGTCCAGATCATCGCCCGCGGCCCCCGCGCCATCGCCGAAGCTGCCGCCACCGCCCTGGACGCCGATCCACGCCTGGAGGCTGCCACCTACTCCATCCTGGAGGAGGACGAGGACCGCGACGTCTGGCGCATCGACGCCTTTCCCACGACGGCGGAGGAGGTCGACGCCCTGCGTCTCCGGCTGGCGGACTTCCCCGGCCTGGTGACGACGGTCGAGGCCCTGGCCGATGCCGACTGGCTGGCCATGTCCCTGTCGGGCCTGCCGCCCGTCCGGGCGGGTCGCTTCTTCGTCTACGGCGCCCATGACCAGGGCCGGATCCCGGCCAATGCGGTCGCCCTGCGCATCGAGGCCGGCGCGGCCTTCGGCACGGGCCACCACGGCACGACGGTGGGCTGCCTCCTGGCCTGGAACGACCTGATCAAGGCCCGGCGTTTCGACAAGGTGCTGGATGTCGGTGCCGGCACAGGGGTCCTGGCTATCGCCGCCGCCCGGACCGGAGCACGGCTAGCCCGCGGCACGGACATCGACGCCCCCTCCGTCCGCATCGCCCGGGAGAACGCCGAGCTGAACGGGGCCCGGGCCGAGTTCGTCCACGCCTCGGGCCTTGGCCACCAGCGCGTGCGTTCAGCCGCGCCCTACGACCTGGTCTTCGCCAACATCCTGGCCCCGCCCCTGGTGGCCCTGGCCCAGGACATCCGCGGTGCCCTGCGGCCCGGCGGTGTGGCCATCCTGTCGGGGCTCCTGCGCACCCAAGAGCGCCGGGTGCTGGCGGCCTACCGCTCCCGCGGCTTCCGCCTGCTGCGCCGGATCCACCGCGACGCCTGGGCGACCCTGGTGCTGGAGCGGCCCTGATCGCTCAGGCGACCACCCGGCCTGCATCCAGTTCGGCGCACCAGTGCTTAAGCCGCTCCTGGAGGCGCGGGTTGACGAGGTAGGCGCTGAGTTCCTCCACATCGACCGCCTCGACCTCGTCAAAGGCGAAGGCGTCCTCGCGGGACATGTAATCTCCTGTCTGCAGAGCCTTTGCGCGCCCAGCGTGTCGGGCCTAAATAGCGCTCATGCGCCAGAGCTTCAAAGAGTCCGCCGATCCCTCCTATGGATCCCTCCACCTGCCCCGCATCCGCGCCGCCATGGCCGCCCAGGGGCTCGACGGCCTGCTCGTGCCCCACGAGGACGAGCACCAGAACGAATACCTGCCGGGTGCCAACGACCGGCTGGCCTGGGCCACCGGCTTCACCGGCTCGGCCGGGGCGGCTGTCGTCATGGCCGACCGGGCCGCTGTATTCGTGGATGGACGCTACACCATCCAGGTCCGCGCCCAGGTGGATGCGTCCCTGTTCGAGATCTGCGACCTGGTGGTCGGCGGGGTCCCGGCCTGGATCGAGGCCAACACCGGGCCCGGCCAGGTGATCGGCTATGATCCGCGCCTGCACAGCCCCGACGCCCTGGGCTACCTGAAGAACGCTGCAATCCGGTCAGGAGCGACCCTCAAGTCCCTGGACCCGAACCCCCTGGACGTCGCCTGGGGTGCCGATCGGCCGGCCCAGCCCGCTGCGCCCGTGCGCCCCCACGCCCTGGAGTTCGCCGGCGAGGAGTCTGCCGCAAAGCGGACCCGCCTGGGCGAGGGCCTGGTCGCGAAGGGCGCCGAGGCCGCCGTCCTGACCGCCCCGGCCTCCATCGCCTGGCTCTTCAACGTCCGCGGCGGAGACGTCAGCCGCACCCCCCTGCCCCTGGCCCAGGCCATTCTGAACCGGGACGGCACGGCCAGGCTCTTCCTGGAGCCGGCCAAGGTCACGCCCGAGCTCCCGGCCTGGCTGGGCAATGGCGTGTCCCTCGAAACGCCGGCGGACCTGCCCGGCGCCCTGGCGGCGCTGAAGGGTAAGGTCGTGCTGGTCGACCCCGCCCAGTCCCCGGCCTTCTACTTCGATGCCCTGGAGGCCGCCGGCGCCCGGGTGCTGCGGGGCGAAGACCCCTGCGCCCTGCCCCGGGCCTGCAAGAACCCGGTGGAGATCGCCGGCTCCCGCGCCGCCCATGTCCGGGACGGCGTCGCCCTGACCCGCTTCCTGCACTGGGTGGCCACGGAGGCCCAGGCCCTGCTGCCCGACGAGATCGAGGTCGCCAGCCGGCTCGAGGCCTTCCGCGAGGAGGTCGAGGGCCTCGCGGACCTGTCCTTCGACACCATCGCTGCCGCCCAGGGCAATGCCGCCCTGCCGCACTATCACCCCACCGAGACGACCAATGCCCGCACGGTGCCGGGCACCCTCCTGCTGGTGGATTCCGGCGGCCAATACCCGGACGGTACGACCGACGTGACCCGGACCATGGCTATCGGGACGCCCAGCCGCGAGATGTGCGAGCGCTTTACCCTGGTGCTCAAGGGCCACCTGGCCCTGGCGGCCCTGAGGTTCCCGGCCGGGACGACGGGCTCGGCGGTGGACGCCTTCGCCCGGGCCGCCCTTTGGTCGCGGGGCCTGGACTACGACCACGGCACCGGCCACGGTGTGGGCGTCTTCCTCGGCGTGCACGAGGGCCCGCACCGGATCGCCAAGGCGCCCAACGCCGTGGCCCTGCAGCCCGGCATGATCGTTTCCAACGAGCCCGGCTACTACAAGGAGGGTGCCTACGGCATTCGGATCGAGAACCTGCAGTACGTCACCTCGCCCCGCACCATTCCGGGCGGCGACCGGCCCATGCTGGGCTTCGAGGCCCTGACCCTGGCCCCCATCGACCGGACCCTGATCCTGCCCGACCTGCTCACGGCCGAAGAGCGCGACCAGCTCGACGCCTACCACGCCCGGGTCCTGGCCGAGATCGGCCCCCACCTGGACGCCCCGGTCCGCGCCTGGCTGGAGGGTGCCTGCGCGCCCATCGCGGAGCAGGGCAAGTAATGCGGCGGGCGGGACGACGGGTACCCTCCGTGACCCGCCTCCGGGTCCGCCACCTGCTGCCGGCGATCCTGCTCGGGCTGGCCCCCGTGTCCGCGAGGGCGGAGGATGCCTTCTGCCCGGCACGCCCCGGCCAGACCACGCCGCCCTGCGTCACCGCCCCCGGCCAGACCCTGGTAGAGGCGAGCCTGGCAGCCTGGACCCAGGGCGCTTCCTCCGGCGGCGGGGAACATCAGTTCACCCTCGCCGCGCCCATGCTTCGCTTCGGCCTCACCCCAGGCCTGGAGGCCCAGATCGGCTGGGCAGGCCTGACCTGGTCTCCTGACAGCGCAGAGGGCGCGGGAACCCAGTCCCACCGGGGCGAGCCCGGCGACCTGACCCTGGGCGCCCTCTATGGCCCCGGCGGACCGGATGCGGCCTTCGCCCTGCAGGGCTTCGTCACCCTGCCCACGGGACGGGGACGGGCGACGGCGGGAGACTGGAGCGCCGGCCTCCGCATTCCCCTCGCCCGGAGCCTCGACGGGGGATGGCAGGTCGCCCTGACGCCGGAGGCGGACCTCGCCGTCAATGCCTCCGGCCAGGGCCGGCACGCCGCCTTCGGGGTTGCCGCCGGGGCTTCCCGGGAGATCCGTGAGGGAGTTGTTGCGGGGGTCGATATCAGCCTGTTTCGGGACCTCGACCCCGAGGGCGACACCACGCGGTCTGCCGTCTCCGCAACCCTGGCCTGGCAGGTCGGCCCGAACGCCCAGTTCGACATCGGCGCAGGCTTCGGACTGACACCTGACAGTCCCCGCACCCTGATCTCCATAGGCTTCGCCCGTCGGCTCTAGCCCGCCCCCTCAGCCGGCCTGGCCCTCGGGGGATGCCAGCGAACCGCAGGACATGCAGTAGCGGAAGAAGGCGAACTTGCGGGTCTTGCAGGCGCTGCAGTGGTTGAAGAGATGCAGGCCGCAGTGGACGCAATAGTCGAGCTGGGTGCCCTCCATCGTCGGTAAGCCCCGGTCGCAGCCGGGACAGGTGCGGGCACCGATCTTCTTCAGGGCCTCGTCGTAGTTGATGGCCTGCACCCGCTCTGGCTCGGCCTTCTGCTCGTCGGCCTCGCGCTTGGCGAGGTAGGCGCGCGCGGAGCGGATCAGGAAATGGCCGATGACGATGGTGAGCAGGATGCCCACCCCGAACCGGACATACCCGCCATAGTCCGGTAGATACGGAACCAGCTCGACGAAGAATGCGAAGGCCGAGAACAGGATGAAGCCGCGCTTGAACGGCCAGTAGTCGCCCCGGGGCCGGCGCATGAGCATCCAGGCAGAAATGCCCAGGAGCGGCAGGGTCAGGGCCAGGCGCAGAAGGAAGACCTTGAGGTCCTGGAGGAAGCGGGCCTGCTTGTAGGCTGGCTCGGCGGCGGTCTTCAGCCCGGCCAGGGCCTTGTCAGCAGCGGCCTCCTGCGTTCCCAGGGCCGTGAGAGCGTCCGAGGCCGCGTCGTGTTCCGCCCGGGCTACATCCTGGAGGGACTTCAGCCGGTCCAGCTCGCGGGTACGTGACAGCAGTTCGGTGTCCTGGGCACCGTCACCCGTCGCCGTCCGGGTCTTCACCCAGTTGTCGAAGGCCTCGCGCGCAGAGGTGTAGGTCTCCGTCGCCCGGTCCCGTTTCTCGCCCGCTGCCTCGAGCCGGGGCAGGAGGCCAGCACGCTCGGTCTCGACCCGCTGCTTGACCTGCTCCAGCTCGGCCTGCCGGCCGGCCGGCATGAACTGCTCGACCGTGACCGGGCTGGAGACCTTGGGCAGGTCGCCGATCACCAGGCCTCCAAAGCCGATCAGGAAGCCCGCCAGCACGATCGACACCAGCCAGTTCAGGACCTGGAACACGCCCTCCCGCGATCTCTGTCCCTTCATTCGGCATCCTCCCCGCCGGGCTCGCCGATCAGGGCCAGCCATTCCGCTTCCGTCAGCACGGTAAGGCCAAGTCCGGCCGCCGTCTTCAGCTTCGACCCGGCGCCCGGACCGGCGACGACGATGTCGGTCTTCTTCGACACCGAGCCCGCCACCTTGGCGCCCAGGGCCTCGGCCCGGGCCTTGGCCTCGTCGCGGGTCATCTGCTCCAGGGCGCCGGTGAAGACCACCGTCTTGCCGGCCACGGCGGTGTCGCTGCGGGGTGCCTCGGCGTCGCGGATGGTCAGTTCCGCTGCCAACTCGCTGACGATGCGGCGATTGTGCGCCTCGCCGAAATAGGCTGCGGCGGCCTCGATGACGGCGCCGCCCACCTGGTCGAGGGCGTCCAGCTCCTCCATGGCCTCGGGGTCCCGGGTGGCCACCCGGTCCATGGCGGACAGGAAGGCCTGGGCCGAGCCGTAGCCCCGGGCGATGACCATGGCGGTCGTCTCTCCGATGTGGCGGATCCCCAGGCCGAAGATGAAGCGGTCCAGGGGGATGGCCCGGCGCGCCTCGATGCCGGCGACCAGGTTGGCGACGCTGGTCTCGCCGTACCCGTCCAGGGTCCGGAGTTCGTCCAGCCGGGTGCCATCCCGGGCCAGGCGGAAGATGTCGGCGGGCTCGCGTACCCAGCCCAGGTCGAAGAAGGCGGCCAGCTGTTTCTCGCCCAGGCCCTCGATGTCGTAGGCCCGGCGGGAGACGAAGTGGCGCAGGTGCTCGATGCGCTGGAAGGGACAGGCGAACTCGCCCGAGCAGCGGCGCACCACGGTCTCGGCACCCGAGGCGGTGGTCTCACGCACCAGAGGCGTGGCCAGGGGACAGGGGCAGGTCCCGGGGAATTCGAAGGACGGCGGCGGCGGGTCAGGCCGCTCGGAGGCCACCACGCCGACGATCTGGGGAATGACGTCCCCGGCCCTCTGGAGGATGACCGTGTCGCCGACCCGGATGTCCTTGCGGGCGATCTCGTCGGCATTGTGCAGGGTGGCGTTCTCCACCACCACGCCCCCCACCGTGACCGGGGTCAGGCGGGCCACGGGCGTCACCGCCCCGGTGCGCCCCACCTGCAGGTCGATGGCCATGAGCACGGTTCGGGCCTGCTCGGCGGGGAACTTCCGGGCGATGGCCCAGCGCGGCGTGCGGGTGACGAAGCCCAGCCTCTGCTGCCAGTCCAGCCGGTCGACCTTGTAGACCACCCCGTCAATGTCAAAGCCCAGGTGCGGCCGCGCCGCCTCCATCTCCCGATAGGCCTCCAGCAGGCCCTCCGCGCCCTCGACCCGGCGCGACTGGGGCGTGGTGGCGAAGCCCCAGGCCTTGAGCTGTGCAAGGGCCTCCCACTGGGCCAGGGCGAAGGGGGCGCTGACCTCCCCCCAGGCATAGGCGAAGAAGCCCAGGGGCCGGGTGGCGGTGATCCGCGGGTCGATCTGCCGCAGGGAGCCGGCGGCGGCGTTGCGGGGGTTGGCGTAGGTCTTCTGCCCGGCGGCCTCGGCCTGGGCATTCAGCTCAGCGAAGGCGGCGTGGGAGAGGTAGACCTCGCCCCGCACCTCGACGACGTCGGGCCAGCCTTGCCCAGCCAGGCGACGGGGAATGTCGCTGATGGTGAGGAGGTTGGCGGTGACGTCCTCGCCCACCCGGCCGTCGCCCCGGGTGGCGCCGCGCACCAGGACCCCGCCCTCGTAGCGCAGGGAGGCCGAGAGGCCGTCGATCTTGGGCTCCGCCGTATAGGCGATGGCGGACTCGTCGAGCCGCAGGAAACGGCGGATCCGGGCGTCGAACTCCTCCGCCTCGGCATCGGAGAAGGCGTTGTCCAGCGACAGCATGGGCACGCCGTGCTCCACCGCCGAGAACTGGTCCGACCGCGCCGAGCCGACCCGGAAGGAGGGGGAGTTCTCCCGCACCAGGTGGGGGAAGCGGGCCTCGATCCCGGCATTGCGCTGGCGCAGGGCGTCGTAGTCGGCGTCCGAGATGACTGGCGCATCGGCCTGGTGATAGGCGAGGTCGTGGGCGGCGATGGCGTCGGCCAGACGGGTCAGTTCCTCGGCCGCCTGCGCCTCGGTCAGGTCAGAGACGGGGATCTCAGGCATGCATCAGGGCCCGGGCGGCAGCGCGCGCCTCATCCGTCACCTGGGCTCCGGCCAGCATGCGGGCGATCTCCTCTTCCCGGGCGACCGGTTCCAGGATCTCGACCCCGGTCCGCAGGCCGTCCGCGTCGCCGGACTTGGCGATGCGCCAGTGGGCGTCGGCCCGGGCTGCCACCTGAGGGGAGTGGGTGACCACAAGGACCTGACCCTCGGCGGCGAGGCGCTTCAGCCTTTGTCCCACGGCGTCGGCCACGGCGCCCCCGACCCCCTGATCGACCTCGTCGAAAATCATCAGAGGCGGCTCTCCCCCCCGGCCGGCCAGGGAGGCCTTTAGGGCCAGGGCGAAGCGGGCGAGTTCGCCGCCTGAGGCCACGGTGGTCAGGTCGCCGAAGGGTGCGCCCGGGTTGGTGGCGACCTCGAACCCGACCCGGTCGCAGCCTCCAGGGCCTGAGCGGTCCGGTGCCAGGGGCTCCAACCCGACCCGGAAGCGGGCCCGCTCGAGCTTGAGGGGCGGAAGTTCGGCCTCGACCGCCCGGGACAGGGCGTCGGCGGCCAGGCGTCGCGCCGCGGAC
>CAMCIK010000070.1 GCA_945874825.1 Phenylobacterium deserti
CGGGGGCCTCGCTCATCGTCGTCCAGGGCCCCTCAATGGCGAAGGTCCTCCCAGGTGCATAGGCGTTCACGAACAGGAAGCGTCCGTCTGGCGAGAAGCAGGCCCCGGCCAGTTCTGTGCCCATCCGAAGGCGGGCGAGGGCGCAGACCTGACCCGCAGGCGTGACGACCTTGAGATGGTTGGGGCTCAGACCGACCCGGTCCTCGCACACAATGAGGTGGCCGGAGGGGGCTATGGTCACATTGTCAGCATAGTCCATCACCCGGCTGTCACGGGACTCCAGGAACAGCTGTAGCTGGTCCGCCCCGGCCTTGGGCTGGGAGGTCAGACGGAAGATCTGTCCCAGACGGCGTTCGCCGCCAGATGTGCAGGTGAAAAAGACGTCGCAGCCGCCATCTGGCCTTGCCGCCAGGTGGACGCCCTCGCCCCGGGCGAACAGGACGCCGCCTGCCGCATGTCCCCGCCGGCGCAGGTCGTCTTTCGGGCTCTCGACCTCATCGAGGTCGATCCATCGCACGGCGCGTACCTCGCCGACAGTCAGGTCGGTCCGGCGCCAGTTACGACTGTCGCTCCCCCCAGCCTCGAAGGCCAGGGCCTGAAGCCGCCCGCCGCCGGTCAGCCGGCCGGGTGAGGTGGGCAGGAACCGGTAGAGTAGGCCGTCCTCACGGTCCTCGGTCAGGTAGACCGTCCCCGAGGCCGGATCGACCGCCGCTGCCTCGTGCCGGAAGCGGCCCATGGCGGTCAGCGGAACGGGCACCACGGGGCCTTGTGAATCCGCGGGGACCTCAAAGATCCAGCCGTGGCTGGCCCCTGTTTTCGGCGCAGAGAGCATGGTCTCCTCGCAGGTCAGCCAGGCACCCCACGGGGTGGAGCCACCCGCGCAGTTCAGTGCCGTTCCGGCCAGGGAGAGGAACTGCCGCTCGCGCCGCCCTGTCGCGGGATCGATGATCAGGGTGGTCACCCCCCCGGGCAGGACCCGGCCATCGGCGCTGCGGTCGAAGGCAGGCAGGGCACCAAGCTTCGCCTCCAGGTCCGGTCGGCCACCGGTGGGTCCCAGCCTGTGTTCGCCCTCGTCCAACTCATGGTTGCGCATCAGGGCGAGGCGGCCGTCTGGCAGGGCCAGGCATCCCATACCGTCAAAGTGGTCCGGTGCCAGGAAGCCATCATCCATCACCTCGCTGGCGCGGGAAACGACCTGGTAGGAAAACCGAGCTGGAAGGTCCAGCACACCCGCCGGATCCGGCCTCAGGGCACCATAGCCCCGAACCTGATCGAGGATGCCACCGCCCTCCGCGGCCTGGGCGGCGCGGGCACCAAGCCCGGAGAAGGCCAGGGCGGCGGCGGACAGGACCAGCCCACGACGGCTGGGGCCGGCAGAAACGGGGGGAAGGTTGGGGTTCATGACGGTCTCTTGCCAAGGAATCTGGAAAACTTGATGCTAGATAGGGTGCCGGACACGGAGAGGCGAGCCAGGAGGACCCATGCGGATCCGGATTCGACGAGGCGTTTCGTCTGACACCCTTGAGGTCTGGCCCGACGGGAGAGGGGAGATCCGCTTCGTCACCCCACACAAGGGGCCGGTCCCGCACGACGCCGTTCACCTCTTCGTCGAGCGGGACTTTGGCCTGCAACGCGGTTTTTGGGGCCGGGTCGCCGAGGGTCTGGCGCCCGACGACCTCCAGGCCCTGGCCTCGGCCAGCGGCCATCCCAGCGCCTCCCGGGCGCGTGCCGCCGATCCTGGCATCCTCCAGCTCCTCCAGGCTGAGCGCCTGGTCGAGATCTTCGAGGCCGACCTCTGGGGCGGCTGCAAGGGGGATGAAGCCGACCTCCTGGCCCTTGTCGGGACCGCCTGCGCCAACTCACACGTCCCCATGCCGCCTATCCCCACCGGTGCCGTGGCCAGGGTCCGCGCCGACCTCGCCGCCTTCGCAAGGACCTGGACTGACCTCCCGCGGGGCGGGGAGGTGGAGCTTGAGTGGGTGGGGTAGGGGAACGCCAGGTCCGGCATCCGGATAACCGGTAGCCGATCGTGGGCTCATTCCGGATCAGGCTTGGACGCGCGGGATCGTCCGCCAGCTTGAGGCGGAGGCGCTTTGAGGGCGGCGGCTCGTCGGGCGCTTAAGGCGGAAACCGTCAGGCGACTGGCGAAAGCTGCGGCTCTGCCAGGCGACGGGCGGCATCTTGAAGCCACCGCATGGCGGAGGAGAGGGGAGTGTCGACCCGGACGCCGACAGCCAGAAGCCTCTGCTCAGAAGAGAGCAGAGCGCCGGCCCGTAAACTCCGGCGACAAGGGCGGGATCGTTTCCCGCTCTCCGGGCTCGAGTTGAAGCGCATCCCAGCATCCATGGCGCCGAAGCGTGGACTCCAGGTCCCCCGCCCCCGCCGCAAGGGCGGCGGCAAGAGCCACCCTTAGCCAACCCAGGCAGTCCGACCGATAGGAGGCCGTGCGCGCAACGAAGGGCATGCCGCGCAGCGTGACCGAGACCTTGGGCGCACCGCTCCGCACGGCGGCGGCGTTGGCGACCATGTAGGGCAGGAACACCTCGCCGATGAGGACCAGCAAGCCCTCCAAACCTGGACCCATGGGGCTGGCGGGATCGCGCCATTCGCCCTCGATCCCAGAGGCGTCGTCCAGATCCTGCACCCATTGGAAGGTCCGTACGGCGTCGCGTCGCATGATCGCCGATGCGCTGGGATCAATGGCGCATTGGGACAACTGGCCGAACAGGCCAATGTCCCCAATGGAGGGTCGTCCGCCAAACAGGAACCGGCTCACCTCCAGCTGCGCCTCGATCGCAGCCAGGACCTCGCTATAGGTCGACCGCAGCAGGGGCCGGTTCACCTCACGATCGCCCAGCCGGGCAAGCACCCCGGTCTGGCGCGCCCTGAAGCGCTCAATGATCTCATCGAACTGCGCCTTGGGCATCGCCCCCAGCCACCCGGCCATCTGGCGGCGGGCGCAGAAGTCCTGGTCCGCTTCCGCGTCCCAGCGGAAGTCGAACAACGGCTGCACCAGCCACTCGTCCGCGAAGTCCTCGACAAGCAGGGCCAGAAACCGATCACCGGGATCGTCGGGCAAGAGGCTGCGCTCTCGCGGATGCATGTCTTCCAGGGCCAGGATGATCGGCGTGGTGTCGGCCCAGTATCGCCCGTCGGGCAGTTGCAGCACCGGGATCATGCCCTTGCCGGCAGACTTCAGTTCTCCGGCCTCTCCCAGGTAACCGGGCGGCACGATCCAGGCGTGCGGGAGGCGACGGCAGCGAAGCGCGGCGCGCAGCTTCAGCGAGTAGGGCGAGCCGGGTCCGCCCAGGATACGGTAGCGGCCCATCGCAAGGTCGGTCATGCCGGGCTCTCAAATGCAGAGGTGCATCCCTGACGCCGCCACCAGACCCATGCGCTACCCGTGGCGGAACTCGTCCTGTCTCTGCCTGCGCTCACCATGCCCGATGCCATCTCCAACTCGCCGCCAAGCCCGCGGGCGTCGTCCGAAGCCAGCCGGATCGGAGTCGCCTTTTCCATCTGACGCCCAGGCAACACGCCACCGGTTCGAAGATGTCGGTCTGGAGGCAGGATGTCTTGAGATGCGGCCCTTCAGCAAGGGGCAGGACGGCTGGGCCACCCGCCATCACACCCTTGCCATCGAAACCCCCTTGCGGCGACGGCCCGGCTCACGCCTAACTCCCGCAGTGAAGCGTCTGGTCAAAAAGGCGCGAACTTGAGAGGAGTCCAGTTCCGGTGTCGCAATCCCAGTCCGGCCCTACGGGCGGTCAGATCTCCTTGCCACGAGCCCTGGTCTTCGCCAGCGCGGCTGTCCCCATCGGGGCGCTTGGCGTCGCCGCCACCGTACACCTGCCGCGCTATTTCGCAGCTGAACTCGGCCTGTCGCTGGCCCTCGTCGGCACAGTGTTCGCGCTGGTGAGGTTCATCGATATTCCGATCGACACCGCCATGGGCCTGGCCATGGACCGGACCAAGACCCGCTTCGGCCGCTACCGGGTCTGGATGGCGCTCGGCGCTCCGGTGCTCATGCTGGGCTTCTACATGCTTCTGATGACCGGTGCCGGGGATGGGCCCCTATACCTCGGTCTTTGGCTGTTGGTGATGTACCTCGGCTATTCCGGTGTCCTGCTCTCCCACCTCGCCTGGGCCGGACGACTTGCCCCCACCTACAAGGAACGCTCCCGGATCTTCGGGGCCATCACGGGGCTGGGTGTCATCGGCGCCATAGCTGTGCTGTTGATCCCGATCCTGATGAGCCAGCAGGGCTACACAGACGCCCAGGGCGTCCAGGCCATGATCTGGTTCATCATCGCCAGTACGGCGGTCACGTGCATGCTCGTGGTGTTCAGCTCACCGGAACGCATCACCCAGGATCGGCCCGCCAAGTTCACGCTCAAGGATTACGCCCAGCTGCTCACCCGGGGAAACGTGATCCGGCTGCTGGCCGCCGACCTCATGGTCACGCTCGGGCCTGGCTGGATGGCCGCGCTTTACCTTTTCTACTTCAAGGACAGTCGGGGGTTTGACACCGCCTCCGCCAACCTGCTGCTGCTGATCTATGTCGCAGCCGGGTTCGCCGGCGCACCCTTCGCCGCCTGGCTCGCGAACAAGATCAGCAAGCACATCGCCTTCCTGGTGACGACCACCGTCTATTCCCTCGGCCTGATGTGTCTGCCCTTCCTGCCCAAGGGGGACTTCCCGATCTTCGCCGTACTGATGTTCCTGGTAGGTGCCATGGCCGCAGGCTTCACGGTGATGATGCGGGCCATCGCTGCCGACATCGCCGACGAACTCCGGCTCGACAGCGGCAGGGAGTGGATGGGTCTGATCTATGCTGGCCTGACCGCCACGGCGAAACTGGCCACAGCCGGCGCAATTTTCCTCACCTTCAATGTTCTGGCGCTGGTGGGATACAAGGTCGGCGCGGGGGTCACCAACACGCCTGAGGCGATCCGGGGCCTGGAGTTGGCCTATATCATCGGCCCGATCATCTTTGTGATGGCTGCCGGCGCCTGCTTCCTGGGCTACAAGCTGACCGCAGAGCGCCACGCCGAGATCCGCCACAAGCTCGACCTGCTTGATGTCAGCGAGACCGACCCGGGCGCCGCGGCCGAAGCCCTCACCGGCGTTGACCTCGGCCCGAAAGGGCGGGGGTAAGGAAGAGGGTGACGCCCGCGCCGGCACTGAGACGCGGACGCCCTCTCCGGGCCTGGATCAACCCAGGATCGTTTCCGCCAGCAGGGCGTTCACCGCCATGATCGCCGCTATGCCCGTCAAATTGAGGAAGAACCCTGTCCACAACATGGTCCGAAGCGACGGCAGGCCTGTGGCGAAGGCAATGGCGTTGGGAGCCGTGGCGATCGGCAGCATGAATCCCAGACTGGCCGTCAGGGTCACGGGGAAGACCAGCAGCAACGGATTGATCCCCAGTGCGACGGCCAAGGCGGCGACAATGGGCAGCATAGCCGTTAGGGTCGCAACGTTCGACATCATCTCTGTCGCGATCAGGGTAATCAGCAACAGCACGACCAGAATGACCAGGGGCTCATAGCCCTGCAGGCCCTGCATCGCCAGGCCCAGCCACTCGGACAGGCCGGTGCTGTCCATGGCGGCTGCAATCGAGAGCCCGCCGCCGAACAAAATGACGATGCCCCAGGGAATGCGCTCGGCGCTGGACCAGTCCAGAAGTCGGGGGCGTTTGGGATCACCGGACGGCAGGAGAAAAAGGGCGAGCGCGCCGGCGATGGCGATCGCCATATCGCTCAGCCGTTCCAGGCCGGGAATCTTCACCAGCACAAGCTCGCGCAGGATCCAGGCACAGGCGACGACGACGAAGACAGCCAGAACCCGACGTTCCGCGGGGCTGGCCGGACCGAGGGCTTCGCGAGCGCGCCGCAGCACCCCACGCCCCCGGGCCACATCATCAGGGGTTGCGGCTTCCAGGCCCCGGCTGACGATGAACCACAGCAGGGGAAGCAGAATGACGACCACCGGAACACCGAGCATCATCCACTGGACGAAGGAGAGGTCCACCCCGCGCTCGTTCAGGAACGCCATGGCGATCACGTTGGTCGGAGACCCCACGGGCGTGCCCATGCCGCCGATGGACGCCGCATAGGCCACACCCAGCACAAGCGCAGCGCCCAGGCGGGGATCCTTGTGGCCGTTGTCGGCCATGGCACCGGCGACGGCGACGGCTATGGGCGTCAGCATCAGGGCCGTGGCTGTGTTGGAAATCCAAAGGGACAGCAACCCCGCCGCCAGGATGAAGCCCCCGACCAGGGCCGCGGGACGGGCGCCCACGGCGCCGGCCACCGTCAGGGCGATCCTGGCGTGCAGGCCCCAGCGCTCGATGGCGGCCGCCAGCATGAAGCCCCCGATGAACAGAAAGAGGATAGGGTCGGCATAGGGTTTTGCGGCATCGGCGGTGTTCGCCGCCCCGGTCAACGGCAAGGCGATAAGCGGGATCAGGGCCGTCGCGGCGATAGGGACCGCCTCTGTCACCCACCAGACAAGCATCAGGGCCATGATCGAGACGACCCACCAGGCCTGGACAGACAGGCCTTCCGGCGCGCCTATCAGTTGAAGCCCGGCCGCAATCGCCGGGCCCAGCACGAGCCCCAGCTTGCGCCCCAAGGAGCCCAGCCCCCCGCCTTCGCCCGGCCCGCCGTCTGCCTCAATCTCGCTGGCGGAGTTCTTGGACATGATCACCCCTCTCTGCCCCTCTACGCTTAGATCATGTTCCGATAAGTGGGAACCGGTTATCAGGTCGAAACAGGATCTAACATATTGGAATTAGGGTCTGTTTTGCCCTTCCAGACGTTCCGTCTGAAAGGAACGGGCTCTTGCGGATCATGGAACCCTGTCGGCCTGACGTGTCTGCCCCTCCTGCCCAAGGGGGACTTCCCGGTCATCTTTGTGATGGCCCCCCGGCGCCTGCTTCCCAGGCTACAAGCTGACCGCAGGGCGCCACGCCGAGATCCGCCAAAAGCTCGACATGCTGGACAGGCGGGGCCCAATGCAGAGACGCCTTCATCCGGAGCGTATCTACAGGTCGCCAAACCAAAAGGGGCGAGCCGTTGCCGGCCCGCCCCCAATCGTTTCGCGCTCGTGCCAGATTTACGGCAGAAGAACGGTATCAACGACGTGAATGACGCCGTTCGTCGTATCAAGATCGGCGGTCGTCACGTGAGACGTGCGGCCCTTGGCGTCGGTCAGCATGACCTTGTTGCCCATCACAGACGCGGTCAGCTTGCCACCCTGGACGGTAGTGACGACAGCCTTGCCGCCGCCGGCCTTGATCGCGCCAAGGACGTCCTTGGCCATCAGCTTGCCGGGGACGACATGATAGGTGAGCACAGACTGGAGCTGCGCCTTGTTTTCCGGCTTCAACAGAGTGTCGACCGTGCCAGCCGGGAGCTTGCCAAAGGCAGCGTTGGTCGGCGCGAAGACCGTGAACGGGCCCGTGCCCGACAGGGTGTCGACGAGCCCGGCGGCCTTGACGGCAGCAACCAGCGTCGTGTGATCGGCAGAACCGGCGGCGGTGCCGACGATGTTGGCGTTCGGCGCGGCGAGCGCGGGCAGTGCGGAGGCCGTCAGGCCGGCGGCGACAATGGCGAACAGGGCAGCCTTCAAAGATTGGCGGCGAGAATGCGGCTTGGCAGAGGTCATGATGAGTCCTTGGCACGGAGTGGCACGCACTACCGGCAGGATAGCCCGGCGTGCGACCTCGGACATGGGTGCGGTGTGTTGCAATCACAAGACGACGTGCCGGAATGCGGCGGTGCCCGAGTGAATTCCCTGGATCCGGCTTCGACCTACAGTTGGAGTGCGCCTGGCGCTCAGCCCCGGCTGAAAGTCCGTATACGGACCCTCTGAAGTCCGGAGACAAAGGGAGAGCGTGGACACAACCTTTCGACACAGCGGCCGGTGAGAAGAGCCCAAAAACCCGAAGCGACGCTGCCGATGTTCTTGGCGTCGATCCCGATCAACCGAAGGCCGCCCATCCGGCGACTGCCGCCAGGCCGACGACGACGACGGCGCTGAGCCTGCTCTTCCACAAATAGATGATTGCCAGGGCCCCGGCGAAGATCACCAGCGCGGGCAGGGCCGTCGGCACGCGGTCCGCAGTCGCCGCACCCAGCTGCTGCGTTGTCGCCGCGATGATCCCCACGACTCCGGCGGCGATCCCGGCCAGCAGGGTCTGCAGCCCGGCCATGTCTAGGATCCGCTCCAGCCGTTCGTAGAAAATCATCGAGAACGCGAAGGCCGGCAAGAACACGCCCGCCGTGATCGCCGCCGCGCCCCACGGCCCGCCGGCGACGTATCCAACGAAGGTGCAGAAGATCACCATGGGCGCGGGTAGCACTCCGGCCAGCGCCACACCGTCCAGGAACTGCGCATCCGTCAGCCAGTCACGGCCCACAGTGTCGGCCCGCACATAGGGGATCGCCGTATAGGCCCCTCCGAAAGTCAGCAGGCCCGCCTTCAGACCGGCGATAAACAACGCCATGACGCCGACCGCCTGGGCTTCGCCGGCGCCCAGGACACCGGGCAATCCTGTGCCGGCATCGAGGTCCATGATCACCGCCGTTGCCCCTGCGCCCACCGCCAACACAGCGATGCCCGCCGCAAGGCCCCTGCGCCCGCCACGCGCCAAGGCGTAGACCAGACCCGAACCGGCCAGGACCAACCAGAAGGTGACGCCCAGCAGGGTCGCCGCGCCCGACCCGATGGCCAGCGCCCACAAGAGCGGGTCCGTCAGAACGTGCTCGCCGATCCTGTGAACGGCACGGACGATGACGGCGATCACAGCCACCTGAATGCCCATGAAGGCGGCCACGATAGCCGGGGTCGCCATGCCGAACGTCACATAGACCCAGGCCAGTCCCATCATCAGGACCAGCCCCGGCAGCATGAACCCCAGTCCGGCAAGCAGCCCACCCAGCCTGCCCCGCGCCCGGATGCCCAGATGGACGCACAGCTCGTGGGCCTCGGGCCCGGGAAGCGCCTGCATGACCGCCAGAAGACGATTGAAATGCGCCGAAGACATCCAGCCTTCGCGTTCGACCAGTTCGCGCCGGATCATGGCGATCTGGGCAACTGGCCCACCAAACGCAAGGAAACCGAAACCGAGGAACCGGGCGAAGAGCGCGGCTGCCCCTATCTGCGGAGGTCGAACGTCATCGCCGGGGCCATCGACCATTTCCGGACTAAAAACTACGCCCTCAAGGTCCGCAATAGGTTGCTTCTCCCCGCTGGCTCGACGCCCGCAAGCGGACCTTCGCCAAGCCGTCCGCAAAGGGATTTCACCTCGGAGTGTCCAACTGCAGGCTCCAGGAATCTCGTCGGCAACCTGCCGGACCATTCCTCAGACCCAGGCGCCTAAAAATACTAGCCATTTGAAGTCCGAACGACCGGCGGTGAGGTTCGAGTGATCAGAGACGAAATGCGTGCAGAGACCGCTTTGGATGCGCGCCCCAGTCGCCGAGATTCGCACAGCATCGGGAGAAAAGGGCGATTACAGGGGGCTTTGCGCGCCTTCGGTAGCCCGGTGCCAGGCTCGCGATAGGGAAATGGCGGAAGGGGTGGGATTCGAACCCACGGTAGGCTTTCACCTACGGCGGTTTTCAAGACCGCTGCCTTAAACCACTCGGCCACCCTTCCGGAGCGGCGGCTATAGCAAGCGGTGTCGGGTCATTCCAGAGCGCAGGCGGCAGCTCATTGACTCAGC
>CAMCIK010000071.1 GCA_945874825.1 Phenylobacterium deserti
TCGCCCGGCGGATGCGCGAGGGTGAGGACCGGGTCTCCGCAGCCATCAATGGGACCCGGCAGATCAGTCTCGCCGTGACCGGCTGCACCGCCGCCCTAATGCTGGCCTTCCTGCCCCTCATGGCCCTGCCCGGCGGGTCGGGGGCCTACATCCGTTCCCTCCCGGTCACCGTCCTGGTCACCGTGGCCGCCTCCCTGCTGGTGGCCCTGACCATCATTCCCTTCCTGGCCAGCCGCATCCTGTCGCGCCATGAGGACCCGGAGGGCAACGCCCTTCTACGTGCCGTTAATACGGGGATCCAGAGGTTCTACGCCCCGGTCCTGCACGTCGGCCTCGCCCGCCCAGTGCTGACCACGGTCCTGATCCTGGGCCTTTGCCTGACCGCCGTACCCATGGCCCGGGCTATCGGCACAAGCCTCTTCCCCCCGGCCGAGACCCCGCAGTTCCTGGTTCGCATCGACCTGCCCGACGGGACGGCCCTGGCCCGGACGGACCAGGCCCTGCGCTATGTCGACAGCGCCCTCGCCCGCGAGCCGGAGGTGGCCTGGCGCGCCGGCAACCTCGGCCGCGGCAATCCGCAGATCTTCTACAACCAGCAGCAGAGGGAGAGCAGTGCCAGCTACGCCGAGGTCTACGCCAGCCTCAAGGCCTGGCGCCCGGGAAAGAGCGAGCAGGTCATCGCCCGCCTTCGCGATGACTTCTCCCGCTATCCCGGTGCCCGCATCACCCTGGTCCTGTTCGAGAACGGCCCCCCGGTCGAGGCGCCCATCGAGGTGCGCCTGACCGGCGAGAATCTCGACGTCCTGAAGGCCGGCGCCGCCCGGATCGAGCAGATCCTCAAGGCGACGCCCGGCGCGCGGGACGTCAGCAACCCCCTGAGCGTCGACCGCACCGACATCGACCTGGGCCTGGATGAGGCCAAGGCCGCGGTACTCGGCGTACCCGTCGGCGCGGCCCGGCGCGCCGTCCGGCTGGCGCTGACCGGCGAGGAAGCGGCCCGCTTCCGCGACGCGGACGGCGACGACTATGCGGTCAAGGTGCGCCTGCCCATGGACCGAGTCGGCGCCGGTGACCGCAATGACCTGGAGACCCTGGGAGCGGTCTATGTGCCGACGACCTCGGGCGTGGCGACGCCCCTCTCGGCCCTGGCGACGCCCCGGCCGGTCATCAGCCCGGCCCGGATCGATCGCTTCGACCGGGAGCGTACGGTCACTGTCTCGGCCTTCCTGGAGCCCGGTGCCCTGGCCTCGGCGGTGGGCGGCAAGGTCGAGACAAGCCTGAAGGACCTGGCCATCCCGCCCGGCTACCGGCTCAGCTTTGGCGGCCAGGCCGAGGCCCAGTCCGAAAGCTTCTCGGGCCTGGGCGCGGCCATCACCATCGCCATCTTCGGCATCCTGGCCGTCCTGGTCCTGGAGTTCGGCCGGTTCAAGAGCGCCCTGGTGGTGGCCGGCATCATCCCCCTGGGCCTGTTCGGCGCGGTCTCGGCCCTGGCCCTGACCGGCAACTCCCTGTCCTTCACGGCGGTGATCGGCATCATCGCCCTGATGGGGATCGAGATCAAAAACTCCATCCTGCTGGTCGATTTTACCGAACAGCTGCGGCGCGAGGGCGTCCCCCTGCGCGAGGCCATCGAGCGGGCCGGCGAGGTGCGATTCCTGCCGGTGCTGCTGACGAGCGTGACCGCCATCGGCGGCCTCATCCCCCTGGCGCTGGAGCGGTCGGGCCTCTACTCGCCCCTGGCCATCGCCATCATCGGCGGCCTCATTTCCTCGACCCTGCTCAGCCGCATCGCCACACCCGTGCTCTATTGGCTGGCGGCGCGGGGCGAGGAGAAGGTGGCGGCCTGAGGCGCAGACCTTGGGTCCCCTGAACCTGGAGCGCCCGGGACTAGCGGCCCTCGGCCTCGCGGAAACTGACGTCGAAGACGGCGCAGATGTTGCGCACAACCAGGCGGCCGGCCTCGGTGACCCTCAGGCGGGTGCCCTCGGACTCGACAAGGCCGTCGGCGGCAAAGGACTCCAGACGGGACAGCTCGTGCACCAGGTCCCGGGGTTTGCGGCCATAGCGTGAAGCGATCTCGCCCAGGTCGACGGCGAAATCGCACAGGAGCCGTTCGATGATCTCGCCGCGAAGGCGGTCGTCGGCGTTCAGCATGGCGCCCAGGGCGACGGGAAGCTGGTCGTGGTCGAGGGCCTTGCGCCAGTCCCCCACCTGCAAGGCGTTCCGGGCGAAGCCCTGCGGCAGGCTGCCGATGGCCGAGGGTCCCATGCCGATCACGACCGGGGTCGAATCCGCTGTGTAGCCCTGGAAGCTGCGGTGCAGACGCCCCTCCGCCTGGGCCTGGCACAGGTCATCCTCGGGCAGGGCGAAGTGATCCAAGCCGATGTGGACATAGCCCTCCGCGGTCAGTCTCTCTGCCGCTGCGTCCCTACGGTCCAGCCGCTCGGAGTCGCCGGGCAGGGCCGCCTCCTCAATCAGCGTCCGGCTGACTGTCATCCCGGGCGGCAGGGCGTAGCCCAGCAGGGAGACCCGCTCGGGCCTCAAGGTCATCACGCTGTCCAGTGTCGCCAGGGTGTTCGCCCGTGTCTGGTGTGGCAGGCCGTACATCAGGTCCATGCTGATCGAGGTCACCCCGCCGTCGCGCAGCCAGCGCATGCAGTCGGCAATGTGGTCGAAGGCCTCGGGGCGGTGCACGGCAGCCTGCACATTGCGGTCGAGGTTCTGCACCCCCAGGTCGGCGCGGCACAGGCCGTTGACCGAGGCGAGGGTCACCCAATCCTTGGTCAGGGTCTCCGGGTCCAGCTCGGCACCCACCTCCAGGGAACCGGCGAAACGGAAGGCTGCCGACAGGGCCGCCATGACCGAGCGTAGCTCCATGGGCTTCAGGATATTGGGCGTACCGCCGCCGAACTGGATGGACGAGACCCTCAACCGGCGCCGACCCAAGGCCCGGTGCACCGCCAGAAGTTCCTTCTCCAGGTAGAGGACGTAGGCCGCCACTGTCCCACGACTGATTGCCGGCCGGGTATTCCGGGCGCAGTTCCAGCAGAGGCGCGAACAGAAGGGCACGTGGATGTAGAGCGAGACCGCCTCGTCGTCAGGCAGGCCTTTCAGCCAGCCGGCGTAGATCTCAGGCGTCACCTCTGGCGTGAACTGCGCCACCGTGGGGTAGCTGGTGTAGAGCGGCACCCGGCCGTCGTACTTTTCAATCAGCGCATCCCGGCTGAGCCGCGAGGTCGTTACGCCCATCTTCCCCTCCGCCCCAGTGCCCCAGGGGGCGTTGGCCGTCAGCCTGTCACCGGGAACCCGCCCCCACGCCACGGCGCAGATCAAAGGGCGACTTCCTGCGGAGATAGCTGCGCAAGGGCTCTCTTCCACCCGAAACCGTGAAGATGAAGTGAGCGGAGGGCCGCCTGCCGCCCTACCCCGCCATCTCGCAGATGCGCCCCGCCTTGGCGTCGGTGTATCCGGCGGGGGTCCAGGCGAGTTCACCGTTCACCAGCACGGCCTCCACGCCCACCGAGTCGCGGGTGTAGCGCATGCCATCGCCCGGCATGTCGAAGATCGGACGTTCCTCGCCCCGGCCGATACGGTCGGGGTCGAACACCACGATGTCGGCAGCCTGGCCGGGCTTGAGCAGGCCGCGATCCTTCAGGCCCCAGATGGCGGCCGTCTCTCCGGTGATCTTGGCCACTGCTTGCTCCAGGGTCAGGGCCCCCGTGCCGCGCACGAACTCGCTGAACAGGTAGCCTGTGTCGCCGTAGGTGGCGAAGGAGGCCAGGTGTGCCCCGCCATCGCCGGCGCCGATGTGCACGTCGGGCCGGGCCAGAAGCGGGCCGATGCGGTCGGTATTGTCGTGGCCGCCATTGGCCGACAGGAAGGCCACGTCCAGGCCGTGCTCCAGCGACACTTCGATCAGGGCCAGGGCGCAGGACTGGCCGCGGGCGTCGGCGATTTCCTTCAGTGTCTTGCCCGCCAGGTGGGCCGGAGCCTCGCCGCCGCCGCGCACCACCAGCCGTCCCATCAGGCGCTCGCCGCCATCGGGGCCGGCGTCCTCCACCATGCGCGCCACGGTCTCCGGGTCGGTCAGGGAGGCGATCCGCGCCTCCAGGGGCTGGCGCAGCACCCGCACCCAGCGGGGCAGGCGGGCGAAAAACAGGCTGGGCCGCAGGAGGGAGAAGCTGATGTCGATGGGCCGAGTCTGCATCTGCGGCCAGACCCGGGCGCCGCGGGCGAACTGCTCGGCCGAGCGGCCAAGGATCCGGTCCACGCTGGCCGGCGTCTGGCGGTTGTCGAACACCGGCGAGTAGGTTGTGGGGATACCGTGCTTCAGGCTCAGCTCGGCCAGCTGGTCGATCCGGGCGATGGTGATGTCGGCGTCGTAGAACTCCGGCACGATCTGCAGCATCCGGCCGAACTCGCCCAGCACGGCGCAAAGGGCGTCCAGTTCGGCGAACTGGGCGAAGCGGCTGGGCACGGGTCGGGCGTTCTCGTCCACGTCCACAAAGCTGGTCGACAGGCCGATGGCCCCGGCCTGCAGGCACTGGCGCAGCACGTCCTGCATGGCGGCAATCTCGTCGGGCCGCGCCGCGCGCTGGTTGGCGTCGGCCCCCATCACCCAGACGCGGATGACGCTATGGCCCACCAGGGGTGCCACGTTGATGGCCAGTCCCTTTTCCAGGGCCCGGCGATAGCCCTCCCAGTCCTCCCAGGTCCACTCGAAGGCGATGGTGAACGCCTCAGGCGGCAGCTCCTCGATCTGTTGGAACATGCCGACCACCGCCTTGCGGTCCGCCGCCCTGAGGGGCGCCAGGGACAGGGAGCAGTTACCCGGGATGATCGAGGTGACCCCATGCTCCAGGCTGGGCTTGGCCGCCCCGTCCCACAAGAGCTGCACGTCGAAATGGGTGTGCGGGTCGATGAAGCCGGGTGCCACGGCCTTGCCGCCGGCGTCCATCTCAGCCCGGGCCGGGCCCTCGACCCTGGGACCAACGGCCACGATGCGCCCGTCCTTTACGGCCACTTCTCCGGCGTAGGCCGGCGCGCCCGTACCATCCACCACCCGCGCATTGCGGATCACCAGGTCGTGCATCTTACTCTCCCAAATCCGGGCCGCAGTCTCCGCCGCCGACCCCTACCCCGTAAAGCCCTTTCAGGATCTGCCGCCAGGGCCGACCGACCAGGTCGCCCGCCCCCGCCGCACTGCAGCCTGCCAGCAGGTCGAAGCCAGCCTCGGCATCCAGCACCACGGGCGCTACGACGCCGTTCTCGAACCGCACGCTTAGGGTCAGTTCGGCCTCGCCGTCGTGCCCGGCCGAGACCTCGGCCGCGACCACCACGGCCTCACCGTCACCACCGTCGGGTACCACAGGGCTCAAGACTGCGGCGGCTCGACGAAGACCACGTCCCCGCCCAGCAAGAGGCCGCGGGGCTTGCGCATGGCGAAGATGTGCAGGTTCCAGCCCCGGATCCGGTCCATGGCCGCCTCGAGCGGCAGGTCCGGCAGGGCCCGCGCCGCGAGAGCCTCCAGGGTCTCGTCCGGCTCAGGGGTCACGAACCGGCGTTGCACGGTGAGCGTCATGGGGGCCTCCCTGGCTGCCAGGTCGGGAGTTTGGCACGGCGGCGGATGGGGTTGCAATCTCAGGCGGGGCCTGCGGAGGCCGGTGGGCAGGGCGATCCCCCACCCCGCCCCCCTCGCCCTCCCCTAGCGCCCCGTGAAGACCGGCGGACGCTTCTCCAGGAAGCTGGCCACGCCTTCGCGGTGGTCTTCGGTCTTCATGAGGGTGCGGATGGTCTCGATGGCCCAGCCGCCCAGTTCGCGGGGGTCGCCATACGCGGCGCGGCGCAGGCCCTCCTTCATGTAGCGCAGGGCGAGCGGCGGGTTACAGGCAATGCGGGCGGCCAGGGCGCGGGCGCGGTCCATCAGCTCGGCGTGAGGGGTGACCTCACGGACCAGGCCGATGCGCAGGGCCTCCTCGGCATCGATGACGTCGCCAGTGAAGAGCAGCTCGGCGGCCTTGGCCGGGCCGACAATGGCCGGCAGGCGGTAGAATCCGCCGACGTCGCAGGTCAGGCCGCGCTTGATGAACAGCTCGGCGAACCTGGCCTTCTCGCTGGCGATGCGGATGTCGGCGTAGAGGGCCAGTTCCATGCCCCAGCCCACCGCTGCGCCATTGACCGCGGCGATGACCGGCTTGTCGCACTCCAGGGCCGCCATAGCCGCCGGCGTCGGGGCGTGGCGCACGGTGGGAGGCGGGGGGATGGCGGGCTTGGGCCCGGCCATGATCTCGCGCACGTCGTCGCCGGAGCAGAAGGCCGGGTCGGTTCCGGTCACGATCACGCAGCGTGCGTCGGGGTCGCGGACAGCCTGGCGGAAGGCGCGCTCCAGCCGGTCGTAGGCGTCGAAGTTGAGGGCGTTTCGCTGCTCGGGCCGGTTCAGGGTGATGACCGCGACATGGTCCTCGACCCGGTAGGTCACGCTCTCGGCTACACCGCTCATCTGGGCCTCCCTGGCGCCTCTTGGAGGCATGATGGCCGGCGGCGCACCGGTCGGCAAGGCGATGCCGGAGCCCATGTGGAAAGGGCCGGGGATCGTTCCCCGGCCCTCGCCGTAATCAACAGGCCCGGACCGCCTTAGGGCAGGCGCGCGGTCAGTGAGACACCGATCACCCGGGGCTCGTTCACGAAGGCGGTGTTGTTGTTGAAGTCGATGCCGCCCTTGATGTTGCTCTCATCGGTGATGTTGCGTCCGAACAGGGCCAGTTCCAAGGAGCCGTCCTCGCGGGCGTATCCGACCTTCAGGCCGCCCTCGAGGTTGCCGTCGGTGTAGAATTCCTTCGACTCATAGAGGAACAGGTTGGTCGGCCCCTGAACGTTCCAGTCGGTGAAGGCGAAGATCTGGCCGCCGTTGCCGATGGGCAGGCTGAACCGCGCGCTGGCGTCGAAGATGTATTCCGGAGCGTTCGGGAAGGGATTGCCGTCGATCAGGGCGCGCTGCGCGCCCGTCAGCGGGTCGGTGACCGTGCACTGGGCGCAGATGCCTACCGCCAGCTTGCTGTCGTTGATCTCGGTGTCGGCATAGCTGTAGCCGGCGGTCAGGACGAGGTTGTCGTTGACCACCCATTCGCCGTCGACCTCGAAGCCCCAGGCCTGGCCTTCCTGGGCGTTGAGCAGTTGCACGATGTTCCCGGCGCCGCCGACCGCGGTGAACTGGGGATCATCGACCGTGTAGGTGAACAGGGCACCGTTCAGGCGGACGCGGCGCTCGAAGAGTTCGCTCTTGAAGCCAGCTTCCCAGGACAGGATGGTCTCGGACTGGGCGACCGAGGGGGCACCGAAGAAGGCCACGTCCCGGCCCTGGATCGTCGGACCGCGGAAGCCGTGGGCCACCCGGCCATAGAGACCGACCGTGTCGCTGACGTCATAGAATGCGCTCAGGTCCCAGCTGACCTGCTCGTCCGAGACATCGACCTTGGAAAACGGGATCGGGGCAACGATGTTGGTCAGCCTCTTCTCATCGCTGGTCCAGCGCAGGCCGGCCGTGACCTTCCAGGCCTCGCTGACCTGGTAGGAGGCCTGGCCGAACACTGCCCAGGAGGTGTTCTCATGCCTGAGCTCGGTGGGAGCCACGAAGCCGGGGTCGGTGCGCAGCACCATCTGGGAGTCAAAGTAGTAGGCGCCGACCTGCCAGCTGAGCGGACCATCGGTGTCGCTGGCCAGCCGGATCTCCTGGGTGATCTGGTCGAGGTCCTCGATGCCGTCGGTTGTGTCGGACGGGAAGGGGATGAAGCCCGGACCGGTGGCCATGTTACCGCCGTCGATATCGCCGCGGCTGAAGCCATTGGCCGTTTCGAAGGCGGAGATGGAGGTCAGGGTGGCGGCAGGCAGACTATACTCGACCCTCAGGGAGATGCCGGAGCCGTCGTAGGCCTGCGGATTGTCCCCGCCTCCATCGAAGTAGACCTTTTCGCGATCGTAGTTGGCATTGAGGCTGTTGCTACCCTTTGTCAGGATATTGGCGCGGAACACCGCTGAGGTGCCTTCCAGTGAACGGTTGTGGAAGGCCAAGAGGGCGCTGAGATTCTCAGTGGGCGTCAGCAGCAGCTGCAGGCGGAAGGCCGTTTCGTCGTAACCCCCGAGGGCGTCTTGCTTCTTGGTGAAGGCGTTGTCGATCCAGTCCTCGCGGTGCTGGACGAGGACAGAGGCGCGGGCCGCGAGCAGGCCGTCGACGATGGGACCGCCGATGCCGCCATCGAGCGTCAGGGTCCCGTAGCTGCCATAGGTCGCTGTGCCGCGGGCAGAGAGGCTCTGACCCGGCCGGACGGTGTCAAACTTGACGATGCCGGCAGTAGTGTTGCGGCCGAACAGGGTGCCCTGCGGTCCCCGGAGTACCTCTACGCGGTCCAGGTCGAACAGCGGAGTGCTCTTCAGCACGACATTCTCCATCACGACGTCGTCCATGATGATGGAAACGGGCTGCGAGGCGGCGAGGTCGAAGTCGGCATTGCCCAGGCCGCGGATATAGAAACGCGGGGCGACCCGGCCGTTGGAGGATTCGGCGTAGAGGGACGGCACACGGGAGGACAGGGTCAGGATGTCGTCGCCAGCGGCGAACAGGCTCTGCAAGCGCTCGCCAGAGACAGAGGCGACGGATAGGGGCACGTCCTGCAGGTTTTCGCTTCGCTTCTGGGCAGTAACGACAACCTCGCCAACCGTTGTCTCCTGGGCCAGGGCCGGCGCAGCAAGAGCCAGGCAGGCGGACAGGGCGGCCACGCCGCAGGACAGGGAAAGGCGGCTCTTGGCCGACGTCGACTTGACCATGAAAAATCCTCGCGAAGTCCGCCTAAGGCGCGGCCACAGGGGTCGGGACGTCACCCAACCCTTCAGGGTGTGGACTCGATCGCTATTGAGCGTCGGAGGCGGCATCTATCGCGCGTCAGAGCGGGGCTGTGGATAACTTTCGGATTGTGGCAGTCCTGTGTCGATCTGGTGACATTCTGATCGCAGGTGTGCACTGGGGAAGCAGATGTGCACTGGGGAACAAGTGAGCACTGGGGAGATAGGGTAACTAGGATGGGCCGAGGGTGCATGGAGCGCCGGGAGAACATAGTGTGGCGGGACAGGCGCAAGACGCCTTCGGAGCAGAGCCCCCCATGAAGTCTGTGGCCCTGACCTGTTTCGCCGACGTGCTCTGCGTCTGGGCCTGGATCGGCGAACGGCGCTTGGCCGAGTTGCGCCGGACCCAGGGCGGGGCAGTGACGGTGACCCAGCGCTTCTGCAACGTCTTCGGCGCCACGGACCCGAAGATCCAGGCGAACTGGGGTGCCAAGGGCGGCTACGACGGCTTCGCCAGCCATCTCGCCCACGTGCTGGAGGGCTTTCCCGAGCTGACCGCCAGCCCGGATCTCTGGCGCGGCGTGCGCCCGGCCTCCTCCCTTCCTGCACATCTGGCCCTTAAGGCCGTGCAGGCGCAGGAGGCAGAGGGCGGCGCCGCCGGCCTTGGCGACGGGGCCATCCTTGGGGTCCGGCAGGCTTTCTTCAGGCAGGGGCGGGATGTTTCAGAGGCTTCGGTGCTGGATGCGGTGCTCTCCGAGGCTGGCGCCGACCTGGACGACGTCCACGCCCGCCTCGCCCGCGGCGAAGCCCACGCCGCCCTGATGTACGACTACCAGGAGG
>CAMCIK010000072.1 GCA_945874825.1 Phenylobacterium deserti
CCAGACGCGGGAGCGGGATCCTGCCTTTGTCTCGATCCGCACCCGGGAGCAGGTGATCGCATCGCTTCTGGGCGCGGTAGCCTACGACCAAACGGACGATATCCTCGATCCCAGGTCGGGCTGGCGGGTCGACGCAAGGGCTGAACCGACAGCGATTACCGGCAGCGCCACCCTCAGCTATGTCAAGGCAACCGTGCAGGGCTCCGCCTACCTGCCGTTCGGGGGCGACAGGCACACCATCCTGGCCGGACGGGCAAAGGTCGGATCAATCCTCGGCGGAACTCTGTCCGGCGTCCCCGCCTCCCGGAGATACTACGCGGGCGGCGGTGGCTCGGTGAGGGGGTATGTCTATCAGGGTGTCGGTCCCTATTTCCCGGATGATACCCCTTCAGGCGGCCTCTCGCTGATGGAGGTTTCAGGCGAGGTCCGCCATGACCTGACCTCCCAGTGGGGCATCGTGGCCTTCGTGGATGCTGGTACTGTTGGCACATCCCAGACCCCCGACTTCACGGACCTGAGCGTCGGCGTCGGGCTCGGCGTCCGCTACAACCTCGGCTTCGGACCCATCCGCTTTGACCTCGCGGTCCCGGTGAACCCGAGGGAAGACGACCCGAGCTACCAGATCTATGTCAGCATCGGTCAGAGCTTTTGACCGGCGAGCCTGAAATCCCGCCTCCCGGGGGGCAGACTGGAAAGCGGCGTCTCAGGCCCTGGCTGACCGCCCTGGGAGTGCTCGTGTTCGCGCTGGCGGGCCTGGCTCTGGCCTCACCCTTCTTCCTTCGTACCCCTGCGACCCTTTCCCTGATCGAGTCCATCGCAGATGGCCTCCCGGCCGGCCCGGTTGGACACCTTGAGGTCAGCGGGGTGTCCGGCGATCCTCTCGGCCGCGTGGCCGTTGACCGGCTCGCCATCCGGGATGCCCAAGGGGTCTGGCTGGAGGCTCGCGCCCTGGACGTGACGTGGGAGCCTACCCGGCTTCTGGCGCGGGAGGTTAGGCTGGCGTCTGCGTCCGCTGACCGTGTGCACATCCTTCGGCGTCCGGTACTTAGGCCCCCCAGGCCGCACAAGCCCCTGCCGGTGACGGTTACGGTCTCGAGGCTATCCGCTGTCGTCGAGAGCGATCCGGCCGTCAGCACCCGCCGAGGCTTGTTCAGCTTGAAGGGAGGGCTTCAGGCGCGTCGCGCCGATGGGGGATACTCCGCAAGTCTGCAGGCCTCGAGCCTTCTACATGAAGGCGACCACCTGGACGCTGTTCTCGACATCGGCAAGGACCGCCCCCTCAAGCTTCGCGCCGATGCGCTGGAGGCCAATGGCGGCGCACTCGCCGGGGTGCTGGGCCTCCCGGCGGACAGGCCCTTCCGGATGACCCTGGATGCAGATGGTCGAATAGATCAGGGGCGCGTGCGAGCTGACCTTCGCTCGGGGGATAGCCAGCCCGTCGCCCTCAGCGGAGCCTGGAGCCCGAGGTCCGGAACGCTTTCGGGCCAGATTGACCTTTCTGCCTCGAGCCTCACGCGACCAGTTGCTGAGCGAATCGGCGCGCGCTTGAAGTTGGACGGCCGCGCCGAGGGTGTTGCGGAGGACCGCGGAGCTTACGTCGCGACCCTGACCCTGGCGACGGGTGCAGCCTCGGCGCTGATCCGCGGCCCCCTCGACTTCGAGCAAAGACGGGTCGGTGGGAAGGGTTTGGATGTCCAGGTCACGGCCCCCTCACTCGGCCGCATCCTCGGCGACGGCGTGGATGCAGGGCGGGCGCGTATCTCCGGACGGCTACTTGGCGACCTGGAGACCTGGAGCTTCACCGGGGAGGGCCGGGTCGAGCAGATGGGGCTTGGAAGTTATCGGCTCGGATCGGTCTCGGGCCCGATCGCGCTGGAGTCCCGGAAGGGACGGATTGGGCTGAACGCCCGAATCCAGGGCGGCGGCGGGCGCGGGGAGGGACTTGTCTTCGCCCTGCTAGGCGCTTCGCCATCCCTGAACCTCAAAGTCGCCAGGCAGGACGACGGAGAGATCCTGATCGAGGACATGAAGGCTGCCGGGGCAGGCTTCCGCGCCTCGGGGACGGGCAGGCGAAACCTCCTCGGCGGGCTCACCTTTGCGGGCGATGCCTCGGTCAGTCGACTTGACGCCGGCTTGCCGGGGGCTTCCGGGGGGTTGACCGCCCGGTGGAATGCACGCCTGCCGAAGGCTCAATCGCCGTGGGAAGTCACGGTCAGCGCCCGTGGTGACAAGCTGGCGACAGGTCTCAAGGAACTCGACCGACTGTTGGGCGGTGCCCCAAACCTCGACGCGCGCTTCTTCCTTGGTAACCGAAGCCTGAGGTTCGAGCGTCTCGACCTGCGCGGGGCGGCAATCCAGGTGCGGGCTCCCGGTGCTGCGCTTCAGGGGGATGCGATCACGGGGCGGCTGGAATGGTCCGCGTCGGGGCCCTTTGGTGCCGGTCCGGTTGAAGTCTCCGGCAAGGCTTCCGGGACGGGACGCCTCGGGGGCAAGCTCAGCGCCCCGAAGCTGACCATGACCACGGCATTTGATGCCATTCAACTGCCTGGATTGTCCCTGACCGGGGCTCAACTTGACCTGGACTGGTCTCTTTCCGGAGGGTCTGCACAGGTCAGGGCTACAAGCCCGTTTGGTCCGGCTTCGGCGCGCACTCAGTTCGCCTTCCCGGAAGGCGGCATCCGGCTCAGCGACATGCAGGTGGATGCCGGAGGTTTGCGCGCCGGAGGTCAGGCGACGCTTGTCGCCGGCGGGGCTTCGGCGGCGGATCTCACTGTCGAACTCACGCCCGGTGCCTTTCTTGCCGAGGGACTTGTAACGGGAAAGGTGCGGCTGGAGGATCGAAGGGGTTCAGGGCCATGGGTCGATGCAGACCTTGTCGCTCGGAACGCTCTTCTTCCCGGGGAAGGGATTTCCATCGTTGCCGGGCGTCTGTCCGCCCAGGGCCCCCTGTCACGCCTGCCCTTCGAACT
Organism: Phenylobacterium deserti; assembly: GCA_945874825.1. Lineage (GTDB taxonomy): Bacteria > Pseudomonadota > Alphaproteobacteria > Caulobacterales > Caulobacteraceae > Phenylobacterium > Phenylobacterium deserti_D. The sequence continues at coordinate 2,970 of CAMCIK010000072.1, forward strand.
GACGGCCCGTGGCCAGACTGGTGACGGGGACTGGGCGCTTGAGGGCGGGGGCCTCGCCGCCCAGCAGGGCGAGGGGTTCCGGATCGACTTCGATGGTGCCGGCGAGGCTGGGGGCCGCCGTGTGCGAACCACTGAGACGGCAGTAATTGAACTCGTCGGTGCCGAGCGGCGGGCGCGGCTGCGCTTCGGGATCGACAAAGCGGGGTCCGCGGCCCTCGATCTCGCCTCGGGTCCTGGGATGGCTCGGATCACCGGACGCCTTGATGACATGCCGGCCAGCCTCCTCAACCCGGATCTCGCGGGTCGCCTGGATGCCGAGTTCACGGTCCAGGGAAAGGGGGCCAAACTGGTCGGTCAGGCGAATGGTAGCCTTGCAGGTGTCCGCGCCAGGGATAGTGAAGCCTCTCTTGGCATTAACGGACGTTTCCAAGCGAACCTGGCGAACGAGCAATTGGCTCTGCAGGCCGACCTCTCCAACGCCCAGGGCATGAAGGCCGACGGGCAAGTCGATGTGCCCGTCCGCACCCGCCTCGCGCCGCTTCTGATCCAGCCAGACAGGGAGCGCCCATTGAGGGGGCGCATTCAGGCCAATGGTGAAATCCGGCCCCTCTGGGACCTGTTCGTCGGCGGCGACCAGACCCTGAGCGGCCTCGTCGCGCTTCGGGGCGAGTTGTCCGGAACCCTTGCTGCGCCACGGGCGGAAGGGAGCGCTGAGATCGAGGCCGGGGAATTCACGGACGTAGGCACTGGCCTGGTCCTGAAGAACGTCACTGTACGGTCCCGCCTGTCGGAGGCTGCAATCCAGATCGACCGCGCAACGGGGGCGGACGGGCAGGGCGGCACGCTCTCGGGTTCCGGCCTGATCTCCTTACAGGGAGGGGCACCCAGTTCCTTCCGGCTCGACCTTGTCAACTTCCGGGTCATAGACAATGAGCTCGCGACGGCGACCGCGTCGGGTCAGGCTTCAGTGACCCGGGCAGGTGACGGTCGGGTCACCCTCCAGGGTGGGCTGACCATCAACCGCGCTGACGTCAGGGCCGCTGCGCCGACCCCAACCGGTGTAACCCCGCTCGCCGTCACCGAGATCAACCAGCCTGTTCTTGTGGGCCGCAAGGCGGCAGACCGGGGGGCAGGGCCCGCCGTGGCCCTGGATGTGACGTTGAAGGCTCCTCAACAGGTCTTCATCCGGGGTCAGGGCCTGGACCTTGAGATGTCTGTGGATGCCCGGGTCACCGGCACCTCCGCGCGCCCGCGCCTCACCGGACTCGCGCGGGTCTTGCGGGGCTCCTACGCCTTTGCCGACAAACGCTTCGAGATCGATCCCTCAGGGGTTGTCTACCTTTCCGAGGACCCCGCGCGGATACGCCTGGACCTGGCGGCCGTGCGGTCGGACCCGGCTTTGACGGCGATCGTGCGCATCCGTGGCACGGCAGCCAAACCGGAGATCACCCTGACCTCAACACCGCCCCTGCCGACGGACGAGATCTTCTCACAGGTCCTGTTCGGCCGCTCGGCATCCCAGTTGTCGCCCCTGGAGACCGCCCAGCTGGCCTCGGCCGTGGCGTCCATGGCTGGCGGTGGCGGGCTGGACGTCATCGGTAACCTGCGGGGACTGGCAGGTCTGGATCGGTTGAGTTTCGCGGGTGGAGGTGACGGTGATGGCGTTGAAGTGTCTGGCGGTAAGTACCTGACGGAAAATGTACTTCTGATCGTGACAGGCGGTGGCCGCGAGGGGGGATCTGCGCAGGTCGAATGGAATGTCAGCCGCTCGCTGCGGCTGATTTCCAAGCTTTCCGGAGAGGGGGGAAATACCCTGTCTGTACGCTGGCGTCGGGACTATTGACGCAACGGGTCAGTTGCTGACCCGGGGTCTCAGCTTGTAGCGGCCCGGTTCAAAGGCCTCGAAGATCTCGGGTGCCTGGGGATGGCCAACAGGTTCACCGGTCTCATCCACCAACAGGTTCTGCTCCGAGACATAAGCGACATAGGAGCTCTCATCGTTCTCGGCGAGCAGATGGTAGAAGGGCTGGTCCTTCCGCGGGCGGACATGCTCGGGAATGGAGAGCCACCATTCCTCGGTATTGTTGAAGGTAGGATCGACGTCGAAGATCACACCTCTGAAGGGAAACACGCGGTGCCGTACCACGTCGCCGATAGCGAACTTGGCTTCGCGGATGATCGGGGACGACTGCCGACCCGCTCCGTTCGCGTCTCTCTGAACGTTCATTACAAATCTCTCCGACCCCCCAGGAGCCATGGCCTATACCTAATTCAATCCGGGTACGCTGCAAGACGCCTTCCGGGAAGGTCAGGGCTCGGTTAGGCTGGAACGGAAATGGCGCGGCGACCTGTCGCGCCTAAATGGGACCAGTGTCCATGGCACAGGCTTCGCGCGCGCCCGGCGTTGCGCAACATGGCCGTGATCGGGGCGAGGGTGGCGGAAGCAGGGTGCTGTATGGGGCCCTCGACCTCGGCACGAACAACTGCCGCCTCCTGATCGCGACTCAGAACGGACGGGGCTTCCGGGTGGTGGACGCCTATTCGCGGATCGTCCGGCTCGGGGAAGGGCTCTCCCAGACCGGACGCCTTTCCGAGCCGGCCATGGAGCGAGCCATGGCCGCGCTCAGGGTGAGTGCCGAAAAGGTGCGGCGACGCGGTGTCTCGCGTTTCAAGGCCATCGCCACCCAGGCCTGCCGCTCCGCCCAGAATGGCTCGGAGTTCATAGAGCGCGTCGCCACCGAGACCGGACTGAAGCTCGAGGTGATTTCCCCGAAGGAAGAGGCGCGGCTTTCCGTCGCCGGGTGCCTGAACCTCCTCGACCGGACCGACGCCGCCGCCCTGGTGGTGGATGTCGGTGGTGGCTCCACTGAGCTGTCCTGGGTGGACCTTGCCGGGAAGGGTCCGGACAGCGGCGGCGGGCGGCTCTCGCCGGACAGGCCTCCGATCCGGGCCTGGCGGTCCATCCCGCTGGGCGTTGTGACCCTGGCTGAGCTATTCCCCGAGGGTGGGCAGCCCTCGCAGGACTGGTTCCGGAGCATGGTCGAGTGCTTCCGGTCCCGGCTTGAGGGCTTCCCTGGGGCCGAGGTCCTCAGGCCAGCCTTCACAGCGGGACGGGCGCACATCGTCGGCACCTCCGGCGCCATCACCAGCCTTGCCGGGGTGCATCTGGATCTTCCACGATACGATCGGAGCCAGGTGGACGGTATCTGGATGACCCGGACGGAATGCGAGGCCGCCTCCAATCGGCTGATCGCGATGAGCCTCGCTGAGCGGGGCGCACAGCCCTGTATCGGTCCCGATCGGGCTGACCTCGTGTTGGCGGGTGCCGCCATCCTTCAGGCGGTGCAGGAGCTCTGGCCCTGCGAGCGGGTCCGCGTCGCCGACCGTGGCCTGCGCGAAGGCATACTACTGTCTCTGATGTCCGGTCAGCCGCGTCGTAGGGCAGGCCCGAGATCCCGCGCCCGTGAGGAAGTCCGATGACCCTTCCACCCCGGCGAAAGATGGTCCGGCCGCCGACGGGAGGCTCGGAAGAGGGGCGGGGCAAGCCAGCGCGCCTTAAGACCGCGAAGATGCGGACGCCCTCGTCGCAGGCCTGGCTGTCCCGGCAGATCAACGACCCCTGGGCGGCAAAGGCCCGCGCCCACGGCTACCGGAGCCGGGCGGCCTACAAGCTGACGGACATCGCCGATCGTTTTGGTCTTCTGCTGCCGGGTCAGAGGGTTATCGACCTGGGCGCGGCTCCAGGCGGCTGGACCCAGGTGGCGCTGGAGCGGGGGATCCACCGGATCGTTGGCGTTGACCTGCTGCCCGTAGAGCCCCTTCCGCCCGCCGAGATCCTGGAGATGGACTTCACGGACCCGGCTTGCGGCGATCTTCTGGTGGAGCGGCTCGGCGGGCCGCCGGACCTGGTGATCTCGGACATGGCACCCAACACGGTCGGGCATCGGCGTACGGATCACCTGCGGATTGTGGGTTTGATCGACGCCGCTGTCGACTTCGCCGAGTCGGTGCTGGCGCCGGGGGGAGCCTTCGTCGCAAAGGCCTTCCAGGGGGGCGAGATCAGCGAGGTTCTGACCCGGCTGAAACTTAGCTTCGCCCAGGTCCGCAACGTCAAGCCGCCAGCCAGCCGTCCGGATTCCTCGGAAACCTACATCGTGGCGACGGGATTCCGTGGCCGACCCTAAGCTGGCCTTGCCTCGGATGGCGACTAGGCCTTATACGCGGCTCGCAAAATGGAGAGTCTCATGGAGATTCGCGAAGGCCTTACCTTCGACGACGTTTTGCTAGAACCCGGCGCTTCCGAGGTGATGCCCGGGCAGGTGGATACCGCGACCCGGTTCACCCGTGAGATACAGCTAAACATCCCGATTGTGTCGTCGGCCATGGATACCGTGACCGAGAGTCGGCTGGCGATCGCCATGGCCCAGGCTGGCGGTATGGGCATTCTTCACCGTAACCTGACGGTCGAGGATCAAGCTGATCAGGTGCGCGAGGTTAAGCGCTACGAGAGCGGCATGGTCATTAATCCCATGACCATTCACCCCGATACGCCCCTGCGGGAGATTCGCGAGATCAAGGCGCGGCGGCGGATTTCGGGTTTCCCTGTCGTGGAGCCTGGCACAGGGCGGCTGGTGGGCATGCTCACCAATCGCGACATGCGGTTCGAGAATGGCGACGACGTTGCGGCCCGCACCCTGATGACCTCCGACAACCTCATCACCGTGCGCGAGGGCTGCACCCAGGAAGAGGCCCGCGACCTCCTGCGGCGGCACAAGATCGAGCGGCTGATCGTCGTCGACGACGCCTACCGGGCCGTGGGCCTGATCACGGTCAAGGACATGGAGAAGGCCCAGGCCCATCCCTTCGCCGCCAAGGACGCCCAGGGCCGGCTGCTGGTCGGTGCAGCCTCCACGGTGGGCGACGGCGGTTTTGAGCGCTCCATGGCCCTCATCGACGCGGGTGTCGACGTGGTGGTGATCGATACCGCGCATGGTCATAATGCTGATGTCCTGAAGGCGGTCGCCCGGCTGCGCCGCGAGGCCAACCGGGTCCAGATTGTCGCCGGGAACGTGGCGACCTACGACGGGACCCGGGCCCTGATCGATGCGGGCGCGGACGCCGTGAAGGTGGGTATCGGCCCCGGCTCGATCTGCACGACGCGGATCGTTGCCGGCGTGGGGGTCCCGCAGCTGACGGCCATTGCCGACGCTGCCAGGGCCGCCCGCGACACCGGGGTGCCGGTGATCGCCGATGGCGGCATCAAGTACTCGGGTGATTTCGCCAAGGCTCTGGCCATGGGCGCCCAGGCGGCCATGATGGGCTCTGCCTTCGCCGGTACTGACGAGGCACCTGGCGAGGTCTTCCTGTACCAGGGACGCTCCTACAAGGCCTATCGCGGCATGGGCTCACTGGGTGCCATGGCGAACGGATCCGCCGACCGGTACTTCCAGAAGGAGGTCTCAGCCCTCAAGCTGGTGCCTGAGGGCATCGAGGGCCAGGTGGCCCACAAGGGTCCGATCGGTGCCGTGCTTCACCAGATGGTCGGTGGCCTCAGGGCGGCCATGGGCTATGTCGGCGCGGGCGATATCCCCGCCTTCCAGGCCAAGGCGCGGTTTGTGCGCATTACTGGCGCCGGCCTTCGCGAGAGCCATGTTCACGACGTCATGATGACCCGCGAGGCCCCTAACTATACGAGCCCGGTCTGACATGGTCGCCGAACCTGAACTCCTCCTCCTGGGCGCCGCCATCGCCATCGGCCTCGTTCAGCTGATGTGGTCCGCCGCCGCGGCGCGTCGGCAGCAGGACCTGAAATGGGCCGCCGGCGCCCGGGACGAGGCCATGCCCATCACCGGCGTCGCGGCCAGGCTGGACCGGGCCTTCCGCAACTTCATGGAGACCTTCCCGCTCTTTGCGGCGGCTGTTCTGGCGGTTGTGATCGCCGGCAAGACCGGACCGCTGAGCCTCTGGGGCGCGGGTCTCTATGTCCTCTGCCGCGCCCTCTATGCCCCTATCTACGCCGCCGGGACCTATATGGTCCGCAGTCTGGTCTGGACCCTTGCCCTCGTGGGCCTCGGCATGGTGGTGGCGGCGCTCTTCCTTGCGTGACGGTGGACGCATCGAGGCGGCGATCGGAGTCCTGGAGCAGGTCGAGACGGCCCGCAGGCCCTCGCGCCTGGCGCTCAAGGCCTGGAGTGACACGGCCCGGTACGCGGGTTCAGGGGATCGCGCCTTTGTCGCCGGCCTTGTCCTGGACGCCCTGCGCCGCCGCCGGTCTGCGGCCTG
>CAMCIK010000073.1 GCA_945874825.1 Phenylobacterium deserti
ATCACTGGCAGGATCATGTTGGGCAGGGCGCCGCCGTTCCAGCCGCCATTGGGCAGCCACTGCAGGGTCGAGCCGAACAACAGGATCAGCAGGGGGGCGGTGACGAAGGTGGGCACGCAGACGCCCAGCACGGCCAGGCCCATGGCACCGATGTCCAGGAGGCCGTTGCGCCGCAGGGCAGCCAGGATGCCCAGGCTGACCCCTGTCGCCAGGGCCAGGACCAGGGCCGCCAGGCCCAGGCGCAGGCTGACCGGCGCGTTCTGGGACAGGATGTCGGCCACCGACTTGTCCGGGTATTTCAGGGAGGGACCGAAGTCCCCCTGCACCACGCCCTTGAGGTAGGAGAGGTACTGTTCGCCGAGGGGGCGGTCGAGGCCGTACCTGGCCTTCAGGTTCTGCTCCACCGCCGGCGGCAGGCGGCGCTCGGTGTCGAAGGGCCCGCCGGGCGCGGCACGCATCATGAAGAAGGCCAGGGTGATCACCACCAGCAGGGTCGGCCCGGCCACAAGCAGTCGACGAGCGATGAAGCGCAACATGGGGGAAAGCCGGGGCGAGGGTTTTTATGGGCCTGACGATTGCGAAACTTCCATCCCCCCCCGATGATGTCAACGCACCCGCCCGCCTTCCCGGCGCGGGGTCCGAGGAGGGTCCAGTCCATGTCCGAATTCCACCGCGTGACGGAGCGCCTGTCCGTGTCGCCCCAGCTGCAGCCCGGCGACCTCGACCGCGCCGCTTCGGAGGGGTTTGTCCGGGTGGTCTGCAACCGGCCGGAGAGCGAGTCCTCCGACCAGCCTTCCGGTGCCGCAATGAAGGCGGCGGCTCAGGCGGCGGGCCTGGAGTTCGTGTACCTCCCCTTCGCGGGCATGCCCTCGGCCGAGACCGCCGATGCCGTCTTCGCTGCCGTCGTCACCTCGCCGGGCCCGGTGCTGGCCTACTGCCGGTCCGGGACACGCTCGGTCACCGCCTGGGCCCTGGGGTCCCTGCGCGCCGGCGACCATGACCGGGAGTCCCTCGTCGCCCTCGCCGCCGGCGCAGGCTACGACCTGTCGTCCGTCCTTCCGCGACCCATGTGAGCCTGGCCATGATCCCCTTCGTCAAGGACATCACCTTCGAGTACGGCGACTGCGACCAGGTCTCGCCCCTGATCCGCCGAGTGGTGGCGAACAACCCCGGCCCCTTCACCTTCTTGGGCACGGGTACCTACATAATCGGTAGGGGACAGGTGGCGGTCATCGACCCCGGCCCGGACCTTGACGACCACCTCGAGGCCATCCTGGCGGCAACCGCCGGGGAGACCATCACCGACATCCTGATCACCCACCACCACTCTGACCACTCCCCCCTCGCCGGTCCCCTGAAGGCCCGGACTGGCGCGCGGATCCACGGCTGCCCCCCGTCCCGGATCGGCGCCGCGGACGGGATCGTGGTGGAGGCGGACGAGGATGAGAGCTTCCGGCCGGAGATCGTGATCCGGGGCGGTGAGATCATCCGCGGACCGGGCTGGACACTGGAGGCTGTGGCCACGCCAGGCCACACCCTGAACCACATCTGCTTCGCCCTGCACGAGGAGAACGCGCTGTTCTCCGGGGATCACATCATGGGCTGGTCGACAACGGTGGTCTCGCCGCCGGGTGGCGACATGACCGCCTACATGGAGAGCCTGCAGAAGGTGGCCGACCGGAATTTCGACATCCTGTGGCCAACCCACGGACCGCCGATCACGGACGTGGCACCCTTTATCGCCGCCTACACCGCGCACAGGCGTGGCCGCGAGGCCCCGTTCCTGGCCTGCGTCGACAAGGGGGTGGGCCGGATCGCCGACATGGTGCCGGAGCTTTATGCAGCGGTGGACAAGCGCCTCCACCCGGCGGCGGCGAACTCCCTGCTGGGGCACGCCATCGACCTGGTGCGCCGGGGAGTCCTGACCTGCGACGGCGAACCCGGCCCGGCGGCGACCTATCGCCGCCCCTGAGGATCAGCTCCGGGACTTCGGGTCTTTGCGGCCGAGCATGATGGGGGTCGAGATGCCGCCCAGTGCGAGAATGAAAACGGCGAAGGCGCAGAGGACGGTCAGTAGATAGGCCTGCTCGGCGGGGGGAAGATGGGGCATGGGGTCACTCCTTCTGACCTCCCCATCCTGCCCACCGAAGACGGCGGCGCCTTGATCAAGATCAAGACTCCGCCGCCAGGCCCTGGACTCAGCCCGCAGTCGGCAGCCGGTAGTCCGCCATCCGCTGGCGGATCAACTTCTTGTCGATCTTGCCGGTGGCCCCCAGGGGAATGTCGTCCACGAAGACGACGTCATCCGGCGTCCACCACTTGGCGATCTTGCCCTCCAGGAACTTGAGGAACTCGTCCTTGGTCCCCGCCTCGCCCGGCCGGAGCTTGACCAGCAGCAGGGGCCGTTCGTCCCACTTGGGATGGGCCACGCCGATCACGGCGGCGAGTTCGGCCTTGGGGTGGCCTGCCGCGATGTTCTCGATCTCGATGGAACTGATCCACTCGCCGCCGGACTTGATGACATCCTTCGAGCGGTCGGTGATCTGCATGTAGCCGTACTCGTCAATGGTCGCGACATCGCCGGTGTCGAAGAAGCCGTCGGGGTCGAGGACGTCGCCCCCATCGCCCTTGAAGTACTGGCCGACCACGAAGGGCCCCTTCACCATCAAGCGACCGAAGGTCGCGCCGTCATGCGGCAGGACCTTGTCCGCGTCGTCGACCAGCTTGAGGTCGATGCAGATGGGGGGGCGGCCCTGCTTCAGCTTGAACTTCAGCTGGGCCTCGTCGTCCATCTCCGCGACCCGGGCCGAGGGGTTGGCGAGGGTGCCGAGCGGCGAGGTCTCGGTCATCCCCCAGGCGTGGGTGACGTCGACCCCGAACTCGTCGCGGAAGCCACGGACGATGGCCTCCGGCACGGCGGACCCGCCAATGACCACCCGCTTGAGGGAGGTCAGCTTGCCCTCCGTCTGGCGCAGGTGGGTCAGCAGCATCTGCCAGACGGTCGGCACGGCGGCAGAGAAGGTCACCTTTTCGGCCTCCAGGAGCTCATGGACGGAGGCGCCGTCCAGCTTCGGGCCCGGCATGACCAGCTTGGCGCCCACGGCGGGGGCCGAGAAGGCGATGCCCCAGGCGTTGGCGTGGAACATGGGCACCACCGGCAGCACCGTCTCGGTCGCCCCCATGCCCATCACGTCCACCCCGGCGGTGACCAGGGTGTGGAGGAAGTTGGAGCGGTGTGAGTAGAGGACGCCCTTGGGATTGCCCGTTGTTCCCGAGGTGTAGCAGAGGCCCGCCGGGCTGTTCTCGTCGAACCCCCCCCAGGCGCAGTCCTCGGAATGGCTGGCGACCAGGGTCTCATAGGCCAGGGCGCCGGGAAGCGCGTCCGTCATGTGCGCCTCGTCGGTCAGCACGATGAAGTGCTTCACCGTCGGGATCTGGTCGCGGATCTGGGCAAGGATCGGAAGGAAGGTCAGGTCCGTGAAGATGACCCGGTCCTCGGCGTGATTGATGATGTAGACCAGCTGCTCCGAGAACAGGCGGGGGTTCAGGGTGTGGCAGACTGCGCCGATGCCCATAATGCCGTACCAGGCCTCGAGGTGCCGGGCGGTGTTCCAGGCCAAGGTGGCAACCCGGTCGCCGTGGCGGATCCCCAGGGCCTTGAGGGCGCTGGAGACGCGCTTGGCCCGGCCATGGACCTCGGCGTAGTTGGTGCGGACGATCGGGCCTTCGACAGACCGTGAGACGATTTCCCGGTCGCCGTGCCAGGCCTTGGCGTGATCCAGAATCCGGTCAACGGTCAGCGGCCAGTCCTGCATTCTGCCGAGCATGGGGAAACCCTCCAGGTCATAGTTTCTGATGTTTCTGACGCCCTCGAGCGTCTCGAGCGGAAGGTAGGGTCTCGGCCCGCCGGAGGCAACGGCGGGGCGCGGTCAGGCCGCCCGTTCGAACAGGTCGGCAGGCCAGGGCGACTCGAAGGCCGTGACACCGAGACGCTCGCGTACGGTCCCGGTTGGTTCCGCCCAGACCGAGGGCCAGTCCACCCCGAGCAGGGGCGGGGTGGCGCGCCCATGGCTCCAAGCGGCGGCGATAACCCCGGAGAGCACGCCGTACCGGACCGGTTCGACGGAGGCTGACGCCAGGGTGACGGCCAGGACCCAGGCGGAATAGGCGTGGCCGAACTGGGCAAGCTGGAAGGCCGAGATGGCAATCTCGTGCAGGCCGGTGGTCTGGTATCCGGCCACCAGGTGCCAGAGGTCGTGGACCTGCAGGATCCGGGCGTTGAGGTAGTTGAGGGGCGCCGGGAGGTCGCGCAGGGACAGGGCGTCCCGGTCAAGCACCTCGAGGTCGAAGCCATTGTCGATAATCAGTGCCCGGAACTCTGACGCCAGCGACCCCGCGGGCGCGGAGGTCAGCTGGTTCAGGGTAAAGGGCTCAGGCCAGCCCTGGGCGGCGGCATCGGCGACGCCTGGCCAATTGCGGCTGACCTCAAGCTGGGCGTCCCGGAAGCCCGGGTCCAGATGAGTCCCGAGGGCTGCCGTGGCCTGTGTGAACGCGAGCGCTGAGCGTCCACCGCCCGCGCCGTCGACAATGGACCAAAGGGCGGTGAAGAGCGCCTCCGGGACGGCAAGGGGCACCCGCCCCATCCCCCACGATCCGGAGGCGTCGGGGCCTGGGACCGGAAAGCCCCTCCGGTCAGCAAAGCGGTCCATGACCAGCGCAAGCTTCCAGGGCACCGCAAAGGCGATGTGCCCGACCTCGGCCGCCTCAAGGCGTTCAGGCGAAGAGGCGGCAGACGGATCTGGATTATCGAGGCCAAGGCCGCTGCGGACTCGGTCCGCATAGACGGAACGTGCGTCGGCCATGATCCCAATCCCCCCTTCGTCCTTCAGCCAGGCTTTCTAGAAGCTGACGGTAAGGGACATGGCAACGACGCCGCCCTTCTTGGTCTCGTTGGGACCGCGCCTGAGCTGCAGACCGCCGTCAACCGCGAGGTCGACATTGCGGCCGGCGGAGTAGTTGAGGAGGAGGCCCACGCTCTCCAGCCGTGCAGGCGGCGAGGCACCTGGAACCTGGTCCGGCTGCTGGACATCGACGAAATCATAGAAAGCCCCGACCTGGAGGGTGTCCTGGAAGGCGGGGGCCTTGCTGACAAGGGCCGAGAGGCTGAAGGGCGCCAGGCGAAGCTCTGTATTCAGGATCACCCCCGTCGACCCCACCGCTGTGTCCGGATAGTAGCCGCGGGCGCTCCCGGCCCCGCCACCGCCCATCTGCTCGCTGTTCGGCAGGTTACCGCTCGCCACCTGGACGGAGCCGCGGAGGACCCAGGCTATATTACGGGGCAGGCGGGTGGTCCGCGTAATGGACAGTCGGTCGTAGACATAGTTGGCCTTGGCGCCGGGCACGAGCGTCTCGAAGGCGGCGTCGGTGTTCTTGTCGGAAAGGTCCCCAGGGCTGAAGACCAGGTCGTTGGAGAGGGTGGTCTGCCCCAGACTATCCGTCATGTTGAGGATCACGTTCACCGGAAACTGATGGATCTCGATCGCCGAGTCGATGACCTCGACCCCGGCGAACTCGAGATTGTTGTCGGTGAACTTATAGTCGTAACCGGCCTGCAGGCTGGCATTGACGCCCGCCAGGCGCGGCAGGGTGCGGGAGAAACGGACGCTGGCCTGGCCGGAATGGCCCACATTGTCGAAACCCTCGGCGATCTTCGGCCGAACTGTGGAGTGACTCCCGAAGACCAGAAGCTTGCTCTTCGGGGCAATGCCAAAGACACCGCTGGCCGAGTGGGCGGTAAAGCGGCCTTCGAAGGACCGTGTCAGCTGGTAGGACAGGATATGTCCGGCCCCGAAGGCGTTACCCCAGTTCACCCCAGCCTCGTATTGCCAGATGCCGAGTTGGCGGAACCCACGATTGTCCACCTCACCGTAGACACGCACCGGCGTCCGGTCCGTGGCCTGCAGAACCAGGTCCGTCTCGCCGGTCGCCTTGCCCGGCTGGAAGACGGCGTTGACGCTGACGAACGGGTTCTCGTTGAGGCGGTCGAGTTCCTCCTGGATCATGGAAAGTGAGAGCCGATCACCCTCCTTGAGGGTCAGGGGACGCCGGATGACATCGTCGGAGAAGTGCTGGGCACCTGAGACCGTGACGGCCCCCAGGCGATACTGGGTGACCACGATCTGCACGACGCCGGACGTCACGTTCTGGGGCGGCGCGGAGACGTCGAGGAAGGGCTTGCCCGCCCTGACATACTCGGCCCGCGCCAGGCTCCGGATTTCATCGAGGTCAGACAGCAGAAGCGAGCGGCCGATGTAGGGGGCAACAGCGGCCCTGAAGTCGTCGGAATCAAGGTCCTCCAGGGCTCCCACGGAGACCCCGCGCTCGCCAGCAGCGTCTGCGGCGAGACCGTCGCGCTTCAGGGCGTAGGGTCCGTCGACGAAGACCACGCCCTTGAGTTCCGGCAGCAGGACCGGGTCGGCGGCGTCAGGACGACGATCGCGGGACGCATCGGACGCCGCCGGCGGAGCCACCTGGGCAGGCGGCGCAGCCTCGGGAAGCCGCGGAGCCACCTTGGGATAGTTCTGGGCCGCTGCAGCGCCTGCCAAGAAGACATGGCTAACGGCCATTAGGGTTAGCAGACGCCGGAAAGCGCGGGCGGTTCCGATACGGGGGGGGTACACGCCTATCTGTCCCCTGCGTCTTGGTCCGAAGGTCCCGACGCCATGGGGACAAAGATGGTCCAGCGCTTGCTGCGGGACCCCTGGAGCAGAATGGAATCGCTTCCGTTGATGACCGGGGCTCCACTCTCAACCGTAGACAAGCCGGACTGAAGCCCTGAGGCCGTCTGACCGGACTGTCCCTCAAGGATTCCCGGAAGGATGGCAAGTCCGTTGGAGCGCAGGGTCGAGAGCGACCCGGGCGCCGGGAAGGGAATGTAGACCCTGGGCGTCCCGCCCGCGAATGCGGCCTGCCGCGAGGTGGCATTGGCCTCATCCTCAGGGACGCCGATGCCGACGAGGATGTCCTTCACCGGGTCGCCGGACGTGCTCTCGCTGATGGTTCCCGCACCGGTCGCCAAGGTGGGAAGCACATAGTTGGAAAGGCTAACCCCAACCGCGGGGATGAAGTTCCCGCCGAGGAGCCCGGCTGTAACCGTTCGCGGACCCGGCGTCTCCGCATCGTAGGCCCCCACGGTCTGGTTCACGGAGATACTCTGTCCACTGACGAGTCCGGAAAGTGCGAAGTTACCGGTGTTCAGTGTGGCGGAGGTATTTCCATCATAGGCCTTGGTGGGGTTGCCAACGATCGAGGCCGTCAGGACCGCAGGGCTGATCTGGCCGGCACCGGCGGCGGTGGTCGGCAGGATGTAGTTCGACAGGCGGGTATCGCCCTGGGCGGTGAAGTCGCCCGCGCCCAGCCCGGCGATCACGGCCCGCTGTCCCGCGTCGGCCGAGGCGTAGGTTCCACGGGTCTGGGTAACCGAAGCCCCCTGCCCCGCGATAAAACCTGTAAGCCGGTAATCCGCGGCGCTGAGGGTGGCCAGGTTGGTTCCGTCGTAGGTCCGGGTCGGCGACCCGGTGATGTCGGCGCTCAGCACCCGGCGGCTGATCGTGGCCGCGAGGCCGGCGGAGGTGGGCAGGACGTAGTTCGAGGCCTTCGCCCCGCCGGTCAGGACATAGTCGGACTGGGCGACCAGGACCGAGAAGATCCGGGCACCGGCGTCGGCGGAGTCGTAGCTGCCCGAAGCCGCGGAGACGGAGCCGCCCTCGCCGGCGGCAAAACCGGTCACAGTCACGGCCCCGGGCGCCACGGTGCCGGTCCGGTTGCCGTCATAGGTCTTGGAATAGTCACCCGACAAGCTGAGGGTCAGGGTCCGGGCGTCGATCCGGCCAAGGCCGGACGCTGAGCCGGGAAGGACGTAGTTGGCCAGGTTGGTCCCGGCCCCGGCGGAGAAGTCCGAACCAGCCAGGTTTGTGCTGACGTTCCGCGATCCTGCGTCGACCCCATTGTAGGTCCCGGCGGTCCTGGTGACGGTGGCACCCTCGCCGGTTGCAAATCCCGTGAGGCCGAAGTTGGCAGACGTGAGGACTGCCGCGGCGGTCCCATCATAGGCACGCGTTGGCGTACCGATGATAGCTGCGGTCAGGACCCTGGGATCGATCGTCCCAATACCGGTGGCCGAGGTCGGCAGGATATAGTTGCCCAGGTTCACGCCGCCGGTGGCCGTGAAGTCACCGGCCGCAAGTGTCGTGCTCACGGTCCGCGACCCGGCATTGGCGGAGTCATAGGCACCCGCGACCTTCGTCACCATAGCGCTGTCGCCGCCAACAAAGCCTGACAGGTTGTAGTTGGCCGACGCGAGGGTCGCCGTCGTCGTGCCGTCATAAGCCTTGGTCGGATTGCCAAGGATCGAGGCCACCAGGGCCTTGGGATTGATCGTGCCGACACCGCTCGCGGAAGTCGGCAGGACATAGTTGGAAAGGTTGGTCCCCGCGTCGGCCAGGAAGTCTCCAGCGGTCAGGGCGGTGCTGACCGTGCGCGTACCCGCGGTGACGGAGTCGTAGGTCCCGGTCGTCTTGGTGACCGTGGCCCCATCGCTGCCGACGAAGCCCGACAGTTTGAAGTTCTCGGCCGTGAGCGTGGCCGTCGTATTGCCATCGTAGGTCTTGGTCGGGTTGCCGATCACGATGGCCCCGATAAACACGAGGGCCTGCTGGCTGATCGTCCCGACCCCGGTCGCCGTGGGCGCAAAGCTGTAGTTCGAGATCTGGCCGCCATTGGTGCCGACGAAGTTGCCGGCAGCCAGGGTCGCGCTGACCGTCCGTGCGCCAGCATCAGCGGAGTCGTAGGTCCCAACGGTCTGGTTGACCGTGAAGGACTCCGAACCCACGAGGCCGGACAGGCTATAGTTGGCGGCCGTCAGGGTGGCTGCAGTCGTGCCGTCGTAAGCCTTAGTTGGATTTCCGGTGATGGCGACCGAGAGGGCCTTTTGGCTGATCGCACCGGTACCGGTCGCCGAAACCGGAAGGGCGTAGTTGGACAGGAGTGTGCCGCCAGCACCGGAGAAATCCCCGGCCGCAAGCGTCGTGCTTACAGTCCGTGCGCCGGCGTTGGCCGAGTCATAGGCACCCGCGGTCTTCGTGACCGTCGCGCTGTCCCCGCC
>CAMCIK010000074.1 GCA_945874825.1 Phenylobacterium deserti
CGCCGCCGGTCTGCGGCCTGGCGGATGGAGGCGGACAGTCCCAGGGGCGCCGTCCTGGGCGTGCTGGCCCTGCACTGGAACTGGCCTGAAGACCGGATCGCAGCCGCCTTTGCCGAGGCGCCGCATGGGCCAGGCGCGCTGAGCGCGACCGAAGCCGCCCGTATCACCGAACCTCGCGACCTTGCCGGAGCTCCCGAGGCGGTGGCCGCCGACCTGCCGGACTGGCTCGCCCCATCCTTCGCACGTGTGTTCGACGACCGCGTCCGGACCGAGGCGGAGGCCCTGGCCCGTCGGGCCCCCGTCGACCTGAGGGTCAACACCCTGAAGAGCGATCCGGCCCGGGCGCTCCGGGCGGCCGAGGCCCTTGGCGCACATCCCGTTCCTGGTCTTCCCCTAGCCCTCCGGATCGATCCGCCCGCCGCCGCCGAGCGCACGCCGTCGGTCGAGAGCCTGCCGGAGTTCGTCAAGGGGTGGATGGAGGTCCAGGACGCCGGCTCCCAGATCGCGGCAGCCTGCGCGGGCGACATCGTTGGTCTCCAGGTCCTCGACTTCTGCGCAGGGGGCGGGGGAAAAACCCTGGCCCTTGCCGCCGCCATGGGCTCCACCGGCCAGATCTACGCCTATGATTCCGACGCCCGGCGACTGGCCGACACCGTCCGGCGGGGGGAGAGGGCAGGGATCCGCAACCTCCAGGTCCGCACCCCCCTTCGCCCCGATCCCCTCAAGGACCTAGTAGGGCGGATGGATCTCGTCTTCATCGACGCCCCATGCTCCGGGTCGGGTGCCTGGCGCCGGCATCCCGACACCAAATGGCGGCTGACCCCTGACGCCTTGGCTCGCCGGCAGGCCGACCAGGATGCCGTCCTCGACGCCGGGGTGCTCTATGTCCGGCCCGGGGGGCGGCTCATCTACGTGACCTGCTCGGTCTTGGCCGAGGAGAACGAGGACCGGGTCGCTGCCTTCCTGGCCAGGCATCCCGAATTCAGTGCCCGGCCTGCGACGGATGACCCCGAATGGCTTCCCCGCCTGACCGCGGAAGGCTATCTCCGGCTGACCCCCGCGACCTCCGACACCGACGGTTTCTTCGTCGCCGTCCTGGCCCGGGCCGATGGAAGGACCCCCGAATGACCGCCGCCCCCGTCCATGACCGTGTCCTGATCGTCGACTTCGGCAGCCAGGTGACCCAGCTGATCGCTCGGCGGCTGAGAGAGAGCGGGGTCTACTGCGAGATCCATCCCTACGACCGGATCGAGGCCATGCTGGACGCCTTTGCGCCCAAGGCGGTCATCCTCTCCGGCGGCCCGGCCAGCGTCCATGAGGACGACAGCCCCTCGGTCACGTCCCGGGTTTTCGAACTGGGAGTGCCGGTCCTGGGCATCTGCTATGGCGAAATGACCCTCTGCGCCCAGCTGGGCGGGCGGGTCGAGGGCGGCCATGATCGGGAGTTCGGCCGGGCCGAGATCCGGATCGAGCGCGACTCCCCCCTGCTGGCCGGCCTGCGCGGGGTCGGCGACCGCGAGGTCGTCTGGATGAGCCATGGTGACAAGGTCACCGCCATCCCGCCTGGCTTTGAGGTGGTGGCCTCGTCCGAGGGCAGCCCCTTCGCCGTCATCGCCGACGAGGGCCGGCGGTTCTACGGCGTCCAGTTCCACCCCGAGGTGGCCCACACGCCCCGCGGGGCCCTGATCCTGCGCAATTTCACCCACCGCATCGCCGGCCTGTCCGGCGACTGGACTATGGCCTCCTTCCGGCAGGAATCCGTCGCCCGGATCCGCGAGCAGGTGGGGCAGGGCCGGGTGATTTGTGGCCTGTCCGGCGGTGTGGATTCCTCCGTGGCCGCCGTCCTGATCCACGAGGCCATCGGCGACCAGCTGACCTGCGTCTTCGTGGACACCGGCCTGTTGCGCCTGAACGAGGCCGAGCAGGTCGTGACCATGTTCCGAGATCACTACAATATCCCGCTGGTACACGTTGATGCCGCTGAGCTTTTCCTCGGTGAACTGAAAGGCGTCACCGACCCGGAGACTAAGCGCAAGACGATTGGCCGGCTCTTCGTCGAGGTCTTCGACCGGGAGGCGGCGAAGATCGAGGGCGCCGCCTTCCTGGCCCAGGGCACCCTCTATCCGGACGTGATCGAGAGCGTCTCGGCCCGGGGCGGGCCCTCGGCGGTGATCAAGAGCCACCACAATGTCGGCGGCCTGCCCGAGTACATGAAGCTCAAGCTGGTCGAGCCCCTGCGCGAGCTCTTCAAGGACGAGGTCCGCGTCCTGGGCGTGGAACTGGGCCTTCCACCCCCGTTCGTGGGCCGCCACCCCTTCCCGGGACCCGGCCTGGCCATCCGCATCCCCGGCGAGATCACCCCGGAGAAGGTGGCGGTCCTGCAGAAGGCCGACGCCATCTACCTGGAGGAGATCCGCCGGGCAGGTCTCTACGACAGTATCTGGCAGGCCTTCGCCGTCCTCCTGCCGGTCAAGACCGTGGGCGTGATGGGTGATGCCCGCACCTACGAGGACGTCCTGGCCCTGCGCGCCGTGACCTCCACCGACGGCATGACCGCCGACTTCTTCGAATTCCCCTGGGAGGTGCTTGGCCGCTGCGCCACCCGGATCATCAACGAGGTGAGGGGGGTCAACCGGGTCGTCTACGACGTAACGTCGAAGCCACCCGGGACAATCGAGTGGGAGTAGGGCGAAGGCAATGCCTGCGCCTTCTTTCGGACCTAAAGGCCGCCGCCTGAGGGCAGGGGGTTCTGCTCGATGCAGCCGCCGGCTCCGCCACAACCGTCACCGTAGTCGAGTTCGTTTCTCTTCGTACGCGACTTGGACTTCGCGACCCATTCGCTCCGCTTGAGGCAGACCTTCGGGGCCTTCAGCCGCGTTCCTGTCTGCATTGAGGCCTTGCAAATCACAGGATCGTCGGTGGCCGCAGTGACTTCGGTCGTGACCGCCGCAGGAGCCGCTGTCGGGGCGGGTTGGCCAAGGGCGGCGGATCCACTGAACAGGATCAGTCCCACCCCCAACACGAAGATCGCGCTCTTCATCTCAATCCTTTCAATCGTGGTCGGCAGATCACAGGTTTCGCCTTTGTCATTGCGCCCTTCCCCAGCGGCCTCGCCGCCGAGGGCTGACGGAACTGCCTTCAATGGTTACGAGCGCTTGCGAATTCCAGCATTAACTAGTCGGAACACGTCCCGGGCGAGGCGTCAATTGCTGGCAGCGGACCCCCGGCCGGCGAAAGCGCCGGTCTTTGGATGCAAGCGAACCACGCTGGAATGGTAGATTCCAACCATGATCTCGATCTACCTAGTTCCGGCGCCCCTGCCAGCCTAAAGATCTGCCGGGCCCCCGAAACGCGCTGGATTGGCATTAGGATCGCCGCGGAACTGTTCGATGTGGCAGGCCGACTGTTACCTGGCTGGATTGGGTCGTTCGCCTTGCCCGATCTACCGGCGGCTCCCGACTCCTTGCTGCCGGTTGCGGTCTAGGAAAGCGGACGTCAGCAGATTTCGCTGAACGCCCCTGAAGCGACCGTCAGAGTGACGGAAAGCAGCCGTTCAGGGCCCCGGTTCAGCGCCGACTTAAAGCTTCAAGTGCTTCACGGTTCAGGCCGTCGGGTCCTAACGCGCAAACCAGCCAATGAGATTGATGAGCACAGTCAGCACCAACGAGCCAACCAGCATGGCCTTCCACGGAAAGAAGACTTTCACCGACGGACCAGCCCGGGTGGCATCGTCCTCCCAGTCATGCTGCTTATGGATTTCCTCGATCATGCGCTCCTGAGCGCGGCGTGCCGTCTTCGGAAACAGCATCGGCAACAGGTTAAGCAGCACTGTCAGCACGACAGATCCGACAATCGAAACAATCAGCCAGTTGGGCATCTATCCCCCCATGTGACCTGCGCGGGCAGGATGGATTGCCGTGAAAGCGCGACCACCAGACCAAACTCCACCACGACACTGTGAGGTCTAAATCAAAATCGCACTGGGTGCCACTTGGCTCTTGGTACCAGGGGGCGCTGGACCGAGGGGCAGGCCGTTCACTGCGGCATGCCCTACGCCGCGTTCGCGGGGTCAATAGACCATGGACACGTGCGCACCTTGGGAGACGGGCGTGCTCCTGACCCAAACGCGCGCGTATCGATGGTGTCCAGGATGGTTCCTGGAGTTGATAGATCTCGAAAGGTCGCTTCCGGCCGGGTCGCCCGCAAACCCGCGCCCATGCTGGTGCTCCGCACTCTGATGCGGAAGATGATGGTGAATTTCCGCAGGGTAGCCTCTGGTGCATTAAAAATCAACAGCTTAGAAGGCGCGTTGATGATTGAGTGGGAGTGACCTCTCAAGTCGTGATGGAGAACGGCGTATGGGTTGGATCTATCTGCTTCTGGCGGGTGTCTTCGAGATCGGGTGGCCTGTTGGCCTTAAGATCTCCCAGGTCCCCGAAACCCGCTGGATCGGCATCGCAATCGCCGTGGGTTTCATGGCGGCGAGTGGATACCTCCTCTGGCTTGCTCAGAAGGACATACCCATTGGGACGGCGTACGCGGTCTGGACCGGTATCGGTGGTGCCGGCACCTTCCTTGTTGGCGTCATGTTCTTCGGAGATGCCCTGTCCTTGATGCGCATCCTCGGTGTCTTGTTGATCGTAACCGGCGTCGCAGCTCTAAAGTTCTCAAGCTGAGATAGGCAGGGTGCGCAAAGGTCGCCGGTGACGGGCCGGTGCGCGGCGCGGTCTGGCGAGGCCGTCTTTGGAACCGAATGGCACAGCCACGGCACTGGGCGGGACAGGCTAGCGTGGCGACTTCGTGGGAACCCTCGTGCAGCAGGCGACGGGCGGGGTGAAGACCGAGGGCCGCTGGCTCTCGGTGGACTGCGGTGCGGTGCAGTCGGCCTGAGGGAGAAAGGCGCCTGCAGGTGTCGGCTCTGGTCAAGGCCAACCGGAGAGAGCGAGGCGGGCGGACCGTCGGACCCCGCCATGATGGACGCTATGGACCGAGCGTTTCGCCATATTCACTGCCCGGCTTGGGAAGCCTTGGATGCTGAACTTCATCTCCCCGGGCCGGACCAAACGGGAGAGCGGCGCGAGGCGTGAGGCGATGCGGGATGCGCTGCTGGTGGTTCTGCCGGAGGCGGTGCCCGGGCTGAAGGTACCGGACGCCAAGGCGGCGTAGCTCGGCCTTGAAGTCCCGTCAAAGCCGGTGCAGCTATACCGGACAAATCCCGGAAAGTGAGCCAAGCCACAAACGCATTGACGAAGAGGATGACTGGGTTGCCCCATAAAGTCCGCACCTGCCTCTGGTTCGATAGGGACGGCCTTGAGGCCGCGCGCTTCTACACCGGCCTGGTCCCGGACAGCGCGCTGGAAACTTGCGCGCCGGGGGGCTCTAACCCGATCATCGTCGCCTTCACGCTAGGCGGCGTGCCCTATCAGATCCTCAATGGTGGGCCGCACTATCGTCTGACTCCTGCCGCCTCCATCGTTGTGACCACCCGCGATCAAACTGAGACCGACCACATGTGGGAAGCCCTGACCGCCAACGGGGGCTCGCCCGGCCGCTGCGGATGGTTGACGGACCGCTGGGGCGTATCCTGGCAGATCGTTCCCGAAGCGCTGCCGAGCCTGCTCGGTGCGCCGGATCGCGAGGCAGCCGCACGTGTGCTTGCGGCGATGCAGCAGATGAACAAGATCGATATCGCGGCTCTGGAAGCCGCAATCAACGCATGACGAAGGAGACTGACATGACCTATGTCGATGGCTTTGTCGCCGCCGTACCGACCGCCAACAAGCAAGCCTACATCAAGCATGCAGAGACGTCCGCCGCTCTCTTCAAGGCGTATGGCGCGCTCAGCGTCATCGAATGCTGGGGCGATGACTTGCCCGACGGCAAGGTCAATTCCCTGCACACGGCGGTGATGCGTAAGGACGATGAGACGGTCGTGTTCTCCTGGGTCACATGGCCGGACAAGGCCACGCGCGATGCAGGATGGGAGCAGCTGATGGCCGATCCGCGCATGCAGCCGGACGTCAATCCGATGCCCTTCGATGGCGAACGCCTGATCTATGGCGGGTTCGAGATGATCGTTGGGCCATAGTTCCGGGTCAGAACCTTGAACAGGAAGACATGCCCATGAAAATGGAAACCCGTTAGCTATTCATCCGTGAGTCCGTCTCTTCTTGTGCGCGATGCGGAAACGACTCTGCGATTTGTCGAAGCCGTCTTAGGGGCGACTCGGCTTCGGGCGCATCTCAGGGAGGACGGCTTGGGCATCGCGCATGCCGAAGCCCGCATTGACGACAGTGTCATCATGATGGGAGAGGTGCCGCTAGCCCTCGAGGCGCACGTCCATGTCTATGTGCCTGACGCGGTGGCGGCTTTCGAACGCGGTCTGTCCGCCGGGGGCTTCGTTGTTCAGGAGCTTCGCCGTTGGGGCGATGGAGATCACAGGGGCGGCATTGCGGATGGCAATGGCTTCGTCTGGTGGGTCTCGACGCAAGAGGAGCATCCGGAGGCGGGCCACTGACGTAGAACGACGTAGGCGAGCGCGTGTTGAAGTGGCCCTAGGGGCGCAGGTTTGAGGTCGAAATGCAGGTCCTGGTTCTGGTCAAGGCGACGGAGGCGAGCGAGGGGGCGGCCCCGCCCGACCCGGCGATGATGGAGGCCATGGGGCGCTTCAATGCCGAGCTTCGCGCAGCCGGGATCCTGAGGCTGGCGGATGGGCTCAAGCCCTCCTCAGCCGGGGCCAGAGTCGCCTTCGACGGCGCTGTCCGGGCGGTCTCATGGGGACCCTTTACCCCAACGGAGGACCTTGTCGCCGGCTTCTGGATCTGGGAAGTCCGCGACCTCGAAGAAGCGGTGTCCTGGGTGAAGCGCTGCCCCAATCCCATGCCGGTCCCCAGCATGATCGAGATCCGGCCCTTCAACGTCAGGGATTGATGAGCGGGACCCGTTTGCTCGGGAAGTTTTCCATGGGATGTGTGTTGCGGTCCCGTCGTTTCCGGAGCTTGCCCGCCTTGCGCCTCGCCCCCTTCCTCGCCCTCACCTTCTCCCTGCTGGCCTGGGGGAGTCCCGATGCGGCACCCGCCAGCGCTCCGGCGCCGGCGGCCCAGGGCCGGGTCATCCCCTCCGCGGACGGCCTGGCGGTCCTGCCGACGCGCGACCGGGTCGAGGTGGAGAACCGGATCCTGGCCGACCGGCTCCAAACCTTGCTGCCCCGCCTGATGGCGGAGTCGGGCTTGGATATGTGGCTGGTGATCAACCGCGAGTACGCCGAAGACCCGGTCTATTTCACCCTCGTCCCGCAGCCGACCTATGCCGCCCGCCGGACGACCATGCTGGTCTTCTTCCGCAAGGCCGACGGGACGGTCGAGAAGCTGTCGGTCAACCGGTACCCCCTGGGCGGGGCCTATACGTCCGCCTGGGCCGGGGGCGACCTCGACGCCCAATGGACGGCCCTTGCCGAGGTCATCGTCAGCCGGAACCCCCGGCGCATCGGGATCAACGTCTCGCGGGACTGGCCCATCGCGGACGGCCTGACCGCCGCTCTCAGGGACCGGCTCCGGGAGGTCCTGCCCGCCGACTATGCCCAGCGGCTGACCCCGGCCGAACCCCTGGTCATCCGCTGGTTCGAGACCCGCACGCCCATGGAGGCCGAGGTCTATCCCCAGATCGTCGCCGTCGCCCGGGGCGTCATCTCCGAAGCCTTCAGTGAGCGGGTCATTACCCCGGGCGTCACCCGGACAGAGGACGTCTCCTGGTACATCCGCAGCCGCTTCGAGAGCCTGGGCCTGTCGCCCTGGTTCTTCCCGGACGTGAACCTGCAGCGGCGCGGCCTCGCCTGTACGGCAGATGGCGCGTTCTGCGGTGAGGAGGGCGTTATCCAGCGCGGGGATGTCCTGCATACCGACGTCGGCTTCTGCTATCTCAAGCTCTGCACCGACACTCAGGAGATGGGCTACGTACTGCGCCTGGGCGAGACCGCGCCGCCGGCGGGCCTCGAGGCCGCACTGAAGGCCGGCAACCGCTGGCAGGACCTCTTGACGGGAAACTTCGCCGTCGGGCGGACCGGGAACGCCATCCTCGCCTCGACCTTGGCGGCCGCGGGCAAGGCGGGACTGAGGGCCAGCGTCTACACCCATCCCCTGGGATTCGTCGGTCATGCCCCAGGGCCGACGATCGGCATGTGGGACAACCAGGGTCCGACCGCAGTCCAGGGCGACTGGCCCGTGCATGCGAGCACCGCCTATGCGATCGAGGGCAATATCCGCCACCCTGTCCCCGAATGGGGTGGGCAGTTCGTCCAGATGAAGCTGGAACAGAGCGCACTGTTCGACGGCAAGAGGGTGATCTACCTGGCGGGGCGGCAGACCGAGTGGCATCTGGTGCGATGAGGGCTCAGGCCGGGTCTCAGGGGCCGGGGAGGCGGGCGTGAACGTCACCTCCGACGTCCTGGGCGTGGTCTCGGGCCCGCAAGGCGAGCCATCGCCCTGGGCCAGTCACCTGGCCCGGGCTGTAGATGCACAGCGCCGCGTGCACCTCCACTATGCAGACCGGAACGGGGCCATCACCGAGCGCGCAGTCCGGCCGCTCGCCTTCTTCGGTCTGACAGGGGCCGAGGTCCTGATCGCCTGGTGCGAGCAGCGCGAGGACTTCAGGGTCTTTCGCCTCGACCGGATCCTCGACCTGCGGGTGCGCCGCGATCGCTTCGAGGCGGAACCTGGCAAGACCCTCGCGGACTATTCGGGCTGGGTTTGACGTTGGCCGGCGAAGCCCTGGTGAAGTTCTGGGGATATCTCAGAAGGTCCAGGACAGGGCAGCGCTGACGGACCGGGCCGGGGAGGGCGCAATGTCCTTGAGGAAGGAGGCGTGCTCGCGGATCTCGGCGTTTGTCAGGTTCCGGCCCCGGAGGCTGAGCGTCACCGGGGTGGCAGGGACTGGCCGCCAGGCCAGGGTCGCGTTCAGCGCCGTGGAGCCGTCCGTCTCAAGCTCGAAGGGCGCCGTACGGGTCTGGTCTCCGACATGGCGGACCTCGATCGCTGCGTCGAATGCGTCGGACCGCCAGGCGATCTCTCCGGTGACCCCGTAGGCCGGGATACGGGGGGGCGCGCCATAGTCCG
>CAMCIK010000075.1 GCA_945874825.1 Phenylobacterium deserti
GAGCACGAGCGGCACTCGTGACGACAACAGCTCCGTGCGAGGCATCCTGGCCCAGAACCACGAAAACCTGAGCGTCCAGTACCTGCATCCCAACGGCCCGACCGTCGACGCCAACGGCGCCCGCCCGGCGGCGGAGGCGCAGAAGGAAATCGAAGCCCACGGTGTGAGCTTCGTCGAGGTGCGGGACACCACCGGCAACCGCACCTGGTCCTATTTGAAGGACAGCCCCTTCAACCGTATGGTCACGCCCAACACGCCGATTACGTTACATGGGCCCGCGCGGGGGTCGGCGATGATGGTCACGGTCTTCTCCCCATCGGGTGTCGAAGGCCGCGGAACGATCAATAACTGCGCCAATGGGTACACATCCTGGGGCACCCTGCTGACCTGTGAGGAAAACTGGAGCGGCTACTTCAGGCGGGACGATTCGGGGTCGGGCTCCGACAACGCCGCCCGTAGCGCCCGCGAGCTGACGGCACTTCGCCGGTATGGCGTGACCAGCACCACGGGCAATTATGGCTGGTCGTCGGCGCAACCCACGGGCCCGATGTTCGTCCGCTGGGACGCGCGGGCCAAAGGGGCCAGCGCCTCTGCCGACTATCGCAACGAGCCCAACCACTTTGGCTGGGTCGTAGAGATGGACCCCTTCAATCCTGCGTCGACCCCGCGGAAGCGCACTGCCCTTGGCCGGTTCAACCATGAGGGCGCCTGGAAGGGTCGGATGATCCCGGGTCAGAAGGTGGTGGTCTACATGGGCGACGACGCCCGATCGGAGTACCTCTACAAGTTCGTCTCGAACGCAATCTGGCAGGCAAGTGACGCTCAGGTAACCGACCGCTTGGCCATGGGGGACAAGTACCTCGACGCCGGTACTCTCTATGTGGCCCGCTTCAACGCAGATGGGACAGGGACATGGCTGCCGCTGGTCTTCGGCCAGGTTCCGGCCCGGCCGGCCGTAGGATCCACTCCGGCTTACGTCTTCGCTGACCAGGCGGATATCCTGATCAATGCCCGGCTGGCAGCGGATGCCGTCGGGGCGACGCCGATGGATCGCCCCGAATGGACCGCCGTGAATCCCGTCAATGGCGAGGTGTACCTGACCCTTACCAACAACAGCGCCTCCCTTCGGCCGCTGAACGGCACCAACGCTGCCAATCCGCGCCACTATGTGGCTCCGCGCGGCACCAGTTCCGGTTCCGGCAACCCCAACGGGCACATCATCCGTTTCCGCGAGACGGGCGACAACAATGCCGCGATGACTTTTGGCTGGGACATCTACCTGTTCGGTGCGGACTCCATTGACGCCGGTCCGAACGTCAACATCTCGGGACTGGACGCCTCAAACGACTTCTCCAGCCCTGACGGACTCTGGTTCTCCCGGACGCAGAACCCTGGAGGGCAGATCCGCCCCCTCCTGTGGATTCAGACCGATGACGGTGCCTTCACGGACCGGACCAACAACCAGATGCTGGCGGCGCTTCCCGGCGTCTTGGGTGACGGAAGGGCGCTGACCATCACCAACACCAGCACCACGGGGGCGACGGCAACCCAATCGACCATCGCCGGCGCAAACGCCACGCCTGCCACGCTCAAGCGCTTCCTGACCGGCCCGGTGGGCTGCGAGATCACAGGCGTGGACAGCACGCCCGACGGACGGACCCTCTTCGTCGGCATACAGCACCCGGGCGAGGACGGCGCATCCAACGCACCGGACAGCAACTGGCCCCAGAGCCAGTCCGGCGTCCGGAGCGGTCGTCCGCGCTCCGGCGTGGTCGCGGTGGTGCGCACCAATGGAGGTGTCGTGGGGCTCTGACGGCCCTGTGACGCCGGGTCAGGTTTGACAGGAGGGGCTCGCCTCCCGGATGGTAGGAACAACCGCCGGCCCGCAGAGGTCGGTGACCATCCGGAGAGGAAACCCATGTCCGCCAGCCGCTATCCGCTGATGTTCTCGCCCCTAGACCTCGGCTTCACCAAGCTGAAGAACCGGGTGCTCATGGGCTCCATGCATACGGGCCTGGAAGAGGCCTCCGGCGGGCTGTCGCGCATGGCTGCCTACTTTGCCGAGCGTGCCCGGGGCGGGGTCGGCATGATCATCACCGGCGGCATCTCGCCCAATGCCGGCGCGGGTCCGGGTGCCCGCCTGTCCACCCCCGAGGAGGCGCAGGCCCACCGGGAGGTGACAGGGGCCGTCCACGCCGCCGACCCGGACGTGAAGATCTGCATGCAGATCCTGCACACAGGTCCCCTGGCCCACACGCCCGAGGCCGTCGCCGCCTCGGCGGTTCGCTCGCGCATTGGCGCCTTCACGCCCAACGAACTGGACGAAAACGGGATCGAGCAGCAGCTTTCCGACTTCGCCCGCTGCGCAGCCCTCGCCCACCAGGCCGGCTACGACGGCGTCGAGATCATCGGCTCGGCTGGCTATCTCCTGTCGACCTTCCTGGTGGAGAAGACCAACCGCCGGACCGACGCGTGGGGTGGGCCCTTCGAGAACCGCATGCGCTTCCCCGTCGAGGTGGTGCGCCGGGTGCGGGCGGCCGTGCCCAAGGACTTCATCGTCATCTTCCGCATCGCCGCCATGGACATGCTGGAGGGCGGCATGTCCTGGGACGAGGTCGTGACTCTGGCGAAGGCCATCGAGGCGGCCGGCGCCAACATCATCTCCACCCACTTCTGCTGGCACGAGGCGCCGGTCCCGACCATCGCCACCATGGTGCCCCGCGCCGCCTTCACCAGTGTCACCGGACGCCTGCGCAAGGCCGTGGGGGTGCCGGTCATCACCTCGAACCGGATCAACATGCCTTCGGTCGTTGAGGAGGTCCTGGCCCGGGGCGATGCGGACCTGGTCTCCATGGCTCGACCCATGCTGGCAGACCCGGACCTGGTGAAGAAGGCCGCAGAGGGCCGCGAGGACGAGATCAACACCTGCATCGCCTGCAACCAGGCCTGCCTGGACCACACCTTCACCGGCCGGATGACCAGCTGCCTGGTCAATCCCCGGGCCTGCTACGAGACCGAGCTGGTCTATGAGAAGACCACCGCGCCCAGGTCCGTTGCCGTGGTGGGCGCGGGCCCGGCCGGCCTGGCCTACGCCACCGTCGCCGCCGAGCGCGGCCATCGGGTCACCCTGTTCGAGGCCGCAGGCGAGATCGGCGGCCAGTTCAACCTGGCGAAGAAGGTCCCCGGCAAGGAGGAGTTCTCCGAGACCCTTCGCTACTACGCCCGGAGGATCGAGGTGCTGAAGGTCGACCTGAAGCTGAACACCCGGGCCGACACCCGCAGCCTGGTCAACGGCGGCTTCGATGAGATCGTCATCGCCACCGGCATCACCCCGCGCAAGCCTGACATCCCCGGCATCGACCACCCCAAGGTGGCCAGCTACATCGACGTCATCAACGGCAAGGCGAAGGTGGGGAAAAAGGTCGCCATCATCGGCGCCGGCGGCATCGGCTTCGACGTGGCCGAACTGGTCAGCCACGCAGGGGTCTCGGCCTCCATGGATGTGGACGTCTTCGCCGCCGAGTGGGGCATCGACTTCAAGAACCACCCCCGGGGCGGCGTCACCGGCGTGGTCCCCCACGTTGAGAAGGCCGACCGCACCGTCACCCTCCTGCAGCGCAAGTCCGAGTCCCTGGGCCGGTCCCTGGGCAAGACGACGGGCTGGACCCACAAGGCGACCCTGCAGAAGCGCGGCGTGCAGATGATCGGTGGCATCACCTACGAGAAGATCGACGATGCGGGCCTGCACGTCCTGATCGGCGATGAGCCGCGGGTCATCGAGGCCGATACCATCATCGTCTGCGCCGGCCAGGACCCCCTGCGCGCCCTGCACGACGAGCTGGCCGCCCTGGGCGTGGCCTCCACCCTGGTGGGGGGCTCGGACGTGGCGGCCGAGCTGGACGCCAAGCGGGCCATCAACCAGGCCAGCCGGCTGGCCGCTGCCATCTGATTTCAACAACCGGTCGGGGGCCCGGAGCGCTCAAGGCATTGTCTTGACGGTGGGGCAGGGCTGGGTTTGAGTCTGCTGTCCGCAGGCTGGCGGCGCTGCTGCGAAAGGTCGCAGACGGTGTCCGGGACGGCCCGACGGGGGGAAGCAAATGAGCGTGGACTCCACAGTCGGCGGCGCGCCCGGCCCCAGGATCGAGACGACCAAGCCCTCCCTCTGGACCAAGGTCTCCTACGGCTTCGGGGCGGTGGCCTTCGGGGTCAAGGACAATGGCTTCAGCTACTTCCTGCTGATCTTCTATAGCCAGGTCATCGGGTTGGACGCGCGGCTTGTCGGCCTCGCCCTGACCATCTCCCTCATCGTCGATGCCTTCTTCGATCCCATCCTTGGCTACTGGTCCGACAATCTGCGATCGAAGTGGGGCCGGCGGCATCCCTTCATGTACGCCGCCGCTATCCCGATCGCGGCCACCTACTTCCTGCTCTGGAGCCCGCCCAAGGGCTGGGAGGACTTCCATCTCTTTCTCTACCTTCTGGGTCTCTCCATCCTGGTTCGGATGCTGATCTCCATCTACGAGATCCCCAGCACGGCCCTGGCACCGGAACTGACCGACGACTACGACGAGCGCAGCTCCCTGCAGGCCTACCGCTCCTATTTCGGCTGGACGGGCGGGAACGCCATGTCGGTGTTCACCTTCATCGTCCTGTTCCCGCTCTTCGCGACGGCAGCCATCCCGAACGGCCAGTTCAATCCCGAGGCCTACCGGACCTACGGCATGATCGCCTCGGGCCTCCTCCTGGTCTCGGTCCTGGCGTCCACGATCGGGACCCACAGCCGCATCATGCATCTGAAGCCGGCCCCACCGAAGCGCGCCCTTGGGCCGGCGACCATCTTCAAGGAGATCTTCGAGACCCTCTCGAACCGGTCCTTCCTGGCCCTGTTCATCTCGGCCATCTTCGGCTCGATCGCCGGAGGCCTTTCGGCGGCCCTGGCCTTCTATTTCTATACCTACTTCTGGAACTTCAGCACCGCGCAGTCGGGCCTGATCACCAGCGGCGTCTTCGTCTCGGCGATCATCGGGGCGGTCCTGGCCCCCATTGTCAGCCGGACCATCGGCAAGAAGAAGGGGGCGATCATCATTGGCCTGATCGCCTTCCTGGGCTCGCCCATGCCCGTCGTCCTGCGCCTCATGGGCGTGCTGCCGGACAATTCGAGCCCCGTCGTCTTCTGGTTCGTCTTCTTCACCACCATGATCGACGTGGGTCTGATCATCTGCTTCCAGATCCTGTCAGGCTCGATGATGGCCGACCTGGTCGAACAGGCCGAGATCAAGACCGGGCGACGGTCTGAGGGGATCTTCTTCGCCGCCTCCGCCTTCATCCGGAAGGTGGTGGGCGGCCTCGGCCTGACCGCGGCGACCTTCGTCCTGACCCTGGCCGGGTTGAAGGCCGGGGCCGACCCCAGCCAGGTCTCCCATGAGACCGTCATGCGCCTGGGCATGTTCTACGTGCCCGCCATCCTGACCCTATGGATGATCATGCTGGCCATCATGTCGACCTACACCATCACCCGGGACGGCCACGAGGCGAACCTGCGTACCCTGGCCGAGATGAAGGGCAAGGAGGGCGACGGCGGCGACGACTGAGCCGCCGCCAGGCCTCAGGCCGCCAGTCCCTGCAGGGCCGCCGCCTCGGCGCGGACGGCCTGGGGGCCACCCAGCACCTGGCGGTTGAAGCCGATGCGCTTGAACCAGTAGTGCAGGCCGACGAGGTCGGTGAAGCCCATGCCACCATGCACCTCCGTGGCGGTGCGGGCGACGAAGGTCCCCACCTCTGACAGGTGCGCCTTGGCGTGGCAGGCCATGAGGGAAGCTTCTTCCGGCAGGTGGTCGAGGGCGTGGCCTGCGTACCAGACCAGGGACCGGCAGGGCTCCAGCGCAGCCGCCATCTCGGCGCACATGTGCTTGACCGCCTGAAAGCTGGCGATGGGCCGGCCGAACTGGACCCGGCCCTTGGCGTAGGCCACAGCGTGGTCGAGCATCTCCTGGGCGGCGCCCAGGGTGTCGGCGGCCAGCATGACCCGTCCGGCGTCGATCATGGCGCGAAGGGCGGCCGCGCTGTCGTCGGCCTTGAGGGGCTCGGCGGCGACGCCGTCGAGGACCAGCTCGCCGGTGGGGCGGGTGGCGTCGATGGTTCGGAAGTCCGTGCGGGTCAGGCCCGGAGCGTCTGCGGCCACGAGGTACAAGCCGCGGGCGCGGTCGGCCACGATGTAGAGGTCGGACTCGTAGTCGACGACGAACTGGGCCCGGCCGTAAAGCCGTCCATCCCGCGCCTCGACCCCGGCCCCATCCCGGGCACCCGTAATCTCGGAGAGGGCGACCCCGGCCACCACGGCGCCGGAGGCCAGCCTGGGGAGCCAGGTCGCCTGCTGGCCCGCATCCCCGGCCTTGATCAGGGCCAGGGGGGCCATGACCGCCGTGGCGGCGAAGGGGGCCGGGGCCACGAACCGGCCCAGCTGCTCGGCGGCCAGGGCGGCGTCCAGGAGGGACAGCCCCACCCCGCCGTGGACCTCGGGAATGATGAGGCCGGTGACGCCCAGTTCGGCCAGGCCCTGCAGCACCTCCGGGGCGCGGCGGTCCTTGCCTGCGGCGAAGGCGCGGGTGCGCTCCAGCCCGCCGGTCCCGGAGAGGAACCGGGCCAGGGCATCCTGCAGCATGACCTGTTCTTCAGAGAGTCCGAATTCCATGATGCGTCTCTCCTCAGGCCTTGGCCAGCTTGGGCTCGCGGGGCATGTCCAGCCCGCGCTCGGCGATGATGTTCTTCTGGATCTGCGAGGTGCCCCCGCCGATGATCAGGCCCAGGAAGTACATGTAGTCCCTCTGCCAGGAGCCGCCGCCGCGCAGTCGGGGCGTGTCCCCGTAGAGCAGGCCCAGCTCGCCCAGGACGTCAATGGCGAAGCCCTCCAGCTCGTGGCGCAGCTCGGTGCCCTGCAGCTTGACCACCATGCCCGCCAGGGGCGCACTCTGCCGGTTCACCGCCGCCGAAAGCAGGCGCAGGTCGTTGCAGCGCAGGGCCTGGACCCGGCCCTGGATGGTCATCAGCCGGTCCCGGTAGACGGGGTTGTCGATGACCCGGTTTCCGTCGAGGGTCTCGGCCTTCATCAGGTCGATCAGGGCGTTGAGCCGGCTCTGCATGACGTTGGGGTCGGCCAGGGAGCCCCGCTCATGCCGCAGGATGGCGTTGGCCACCTTCCAGCCCTCGCCGCGCCGTCCGACGATCTGGTGGGCCGGAACCCGCACGTCGGTGAAGAAGACCTCGTTGAAGTTGGCCGCGCCCGTCATGTCCACCAGGGGGCGGATTTCGATGCCCGGGGTCTTCATGTCGAACAGGAGGAAGCTGATGCCCTCATGCTTTGGCGCGTCGGGCTCCGTCCGGACCAGGCAGAAGATCCAGTCGGCCAGGTGGGCCGTGGAGGTCCAGATCTTCTGGCCGTTGATCACCCAGTGGTCGCCCTCAAGCACGCCCTTGGTCGCCAGGGCGGCGAGGTCGGAGCCGGCGTTGGGCTCGGAATAGCCCTGGCACCACAGCATCTCGCCGCGCAGGGTCGGGCCGATGAACTGGCGCTTCTGGTCCTCTGATCCCACCTCGAGCAGGGTCGGGACCAGCATGGAGATGCCCTGGCCGCCCAGGCCCGGCGACAGCTGGGCACGTGCGAATTCCTCGGCGATGATCCGCGACTTCAGGATGTCCGGCTCGCCGCCAAAACCGCCGTACTCCCTGGGGATGGTGCGCGCGGCATAGCCGCTCTCGATCAGCAGCTTCTGCCAGGTCAGGCCATTGCCGCCATGGCCCGGCGCCCGGCTGCGGTTGGCCTCAAGGAAGCCGCGCACCTCGGCGCGAAAGGCCTCGTATTCGGGGCTGTAGGACAGGTCCATGGGTCTCCTCCCGTCGCGGTCCGGCATTGAGCGCCAAACCTTGAGCATCTGGCCCGCTGGGTCCAGTCTGGCGGCGGGCCGGACGGCATACAAGCCGCCGTCCCCAAGCGATTAGGGGAGGCCCGCCTCATGGACAAGCCATCCGCGACGGAAGCCTCGCCGGAGCCCATCCTGGACCCGGACCGCCGGATCCTCGACCCGCACCATCACCTCTGGCCAGCGGGGGCCGGGCCCGCCTACCTGCTGGACGAGCTGAGGGCGGACACCGGCGACGGCCACCGCGTCGAGGCCACGGTCTTCGTCGAGTGTATGACGGGCTACCTGACCGACGGCCCCGAGGCCCTTCGCCGGTCGGGCGAGAGCGCCTTCGTCGCCCGGGTCGCCCGGGACTCCCGCGATGGGAAGGGCGCGCGCATCGCCGCCATCGTCGGCTCGGCCGACCTCCTGGCACCCGACAACCTCGACGGCCTGCTGGACGCCCACATCGAGGCGGGCGAAGGCCTGTTCCGCGGGATCCGCCACGCCGCTGCCTGGGACGCCTCGGACGCCATCCGCCCCTCGCACCATCACCCGCCGCCGCACCTCTACCTGAACCCGACCTTCCGGCAGGGCTTTGCAAAGCTGACCGCCCGGGGCCTGACCTTCGACGCCTGGCTCTTCCATCCGCAGATTCCCGAACTGACCGACCTCGCCCGGGCCTTTCCCGAGGCGAGCATCATCCTGGATCACCTGGGCGGCCCCCTGGGCATCGGCCCCTATGCCGGCAAGCGCGACGAATACTTCGGCAAATGGCGAGCGGACATGGCCGAGCTGGCGACCTGCCCGAACGTGACGGTCAAGCTGGGCGGCATGGCCATGCCCATCAACGGCTGGGACTGGCACAAGACCGGCGCCCCGGACTCTGCCACCTTCGCCACCGCCCAGGGCGACTGGTACCGGGCGGCCATCGACCTGTTCGGGCCGGACCGCTGCATGTTCGAGAGCAACTTCCCGGTGGACCGGGCCAGCCTATCCTACCGAACCCTCTGGAACGGCCTGAAGCGCATAGCTGCGCCCTATTCAGAGGCCGAGAAGGACCTGATGTTCCGGGGGACGGCGGCGAGGGTCTACGGAGTAGAGGACTAGGCGGGCAGCGCCGTTGTCCCCCTCACCC
>CAMCIK010000076.1 GCA_945874825.1 Phenylobacterium deserti
TCGCGCAGGCCGCCCGCCAGGACGGCGACGCGCCCTGCGGCCTCGCTGTAGCTGACCTCGCGCCAGCCCTCTGCCGACCGCTCGGCCAGCCAGGTCCGGGAAGGCGCCCGAGCAGCCCAGTGCACCAGGGGCTCAGCGACCGTGCCGAAGTCGCCGTCGAGCGGGGTGGGATTGAACAGGATCCGGGTCCCGTCGGACCGCACCTCCACCTCAAGCCGGGCGGGGGCGTAGCGGGGATCACGAATGGGGGCCTGGGCGATATCCATGGCGCTCTGGATGGACGGCCCAGCCGCCGACTGCAAGCGAAAGCCGCCCGTTCAGGGTAGGAGCGGGGCGGACCCGGGAAGGGTCGCCCCGCTGTCCATCAACACGCGGCCAGCAGGTCCGCGAGACCCCGGATCACGCAGACTGGGTCGTGTCGGGCAGGCCGAGGATGCGCTTGGAGATGATGTTGTTCTGCACCTCCGAAGATCCGCCATAGATCGACATGGCCCGACCCGAAAGCCAGCCACGCACGGCCTCGATCTCCTGGGTCGTGAAGGCCTCGCCATCCCAGCCCAGTCCCTGGTGGCCCATGATCTCCAGGACCATCTCCTGCCGCGCCTGGGCCACGTTGGTGGCCGAGTTCTTCAGCACCGAGGCTGCGTTGGTGGCGCCCGAGGCGCCCTTGGCCTCGGCCGCGGCGCGGGCCAGGGTCAGGCTGTGGACCCGGGCGTCCATGATGTGGCGGATCATGCGGGTGCGCAGGTCGCCGTCAGCGATCCGGCCCCGGCTATCCTCGCCCATGTACCTGCGCGCGATCTCCTCCAGCGGCGTGGCGCGGCCGCCCATGGAGACGCCGGTCTGGCTGGCGCGCTCGTGCTGCAGCAGGCGCTTGCCCACTGACCAGCCCTCATTGAGCTTGCCCAGCAGGGCGTCCTTGGGGGCGACAGCGTCGGTGAAGAAGGTCTCGCAGAAGGGCGAGGCCCCGGCGATCAGCTTGATCGGACGGGTCTCGATGGCGGGCTGGCGCATGTTGATCAGCAGGAAGCTGATGCCGTCATGCTTCTTGGCGGTGGGATCAGTACGGACCAGGGCCCCGCACCAGGCTGAGTACTGAGCGCCCGAGGTCCAGATCTTCTGGCCGTTGATCAGCCAGTGGTCGCCCTTGTCCTCGCAGCGGGTCTGAAGGGAGGCTAGGTCCGAGCCAGCGTTGGGTTCGGAATAGCCCACGCACCATTGAACCTCGCCGCGCACGATGGGCGGGATGTGGGTCTTCTTCTGCTCTTCAGTGCCGTAGTCCAGGATGGTCGGGCCGATCATGGTGATCCCCATGCCGAAGACCATCGGATTGAAGGCACCGACCCTGGCCATCTCCTGCGACAGGACGCGGCCCTGATGCGGGGTGAGCCCGCCGCCGCCGTATTCGGCCGGCCAGGTCGGGGCACCCCAGCGCTTGTCGGCCATCCGCTCCTTCCAGAGCTTCATGTCGCCTTCAGGCCCGGGGCCCTCCATCGAGGCGAGGGCCGCACCGGCCTGTCCCTTCAGGGACTCGGGAAAATTCGCCTCAAGCCAGCTGCGGGCTTCCTTCCGAAAGGCCTCGAGTTCAACGTCACCGCCGAAATCCGCCATGGTCCTGTCTCCGTCGGCGCCGGGAATACGGCGCACATTTCCCTAAGCTTACTCTGCCGGCTCGAGGGGGCAAGACCTGCCGCGGCGTCAGGTCTGCTTACGGGGACGAGGTCGCCTTCTGTCCCCCTCCCGTCGATCGGCCGTGGAGGAGGGCGCAGCCGCCCTCTTCGTCCTTTAGCGGGCGGCGGGCACCGGGCTGGGTGCCTCGGCGTCCAGCTGGGCAGCGATGGCGGCGATCAGGGCGTCCTGACGGGCCGAGCGGGCCGGATTTGTCGCCTCGGGCCAGGCGCTGGACACCACCACCACCAGCTTCCGCGCCGGATCCACGTGTAGTCTCTGGCCGAAAATGCCCAGGCCGTTGAACACGCCGCCCGGCTCGGTCCACCACTGGTAGCCATAGCCGAAGCGGTCGTCCGTGGCGGCCTGCTGGCGGGTGGCCTCGGCGATCCAGTCCTTGGGCAGGACAGCGCCGGCCGAGCCGATGCCGCCCGTGCGCAGAAACTCGCCGACCCGGCCGTAGTCGCGCAGCGTCATGGACAGGCAGCAGCCGCCGGCTTCCTGGCCGCGCTCATCGATCATCCAGATGGCGTCCTGCTCCATGCCATAGGGCTTCCAGATCTTCTCGGAGAGATAGGCCGAGAGGGACTTGCCGGTGGCAGAGGTCACCAGCACGCCGATCAGGTTGGTCTCACCGGTCTTGTAGACCCACTTCGTCCCCGGAGCGGCCTCGCGCGGCAACTTGCGCATGTAGCTGACGGTGGAGTCGAGGCCCGGGTCGGCCGGGGTCGAGAACAGCAGGGCTACGTCGCTGTTGGGGTCGGTGTAGTCCTCGTTCCACTTCACGCCCGAGGTCATGGTCAGCAACTGGCGGACGCTGACCTGGTCGTAGGCGCTACCGCGCAGGCCGGGGATGTAGCGGGTGACCGCATCGTCCAGGCTCTTGATGTCGCCGTCCTTCACCGCCGCGCCGACCAGGGTGGAGGTGACCGACTTGGCCACCGAGAAGGAGGTCCAGCGGCCGTTCGGGCCATAGCCCAGGCCGTAGCTTTCCAGTCGCACCCGGCCGTCCTGGAGGACGAGGATCCCTGCGGTCTTCTCCGAGGCCATGAAGGCGGAGAGGTCGAAGGGCTGGCCACCGACATGCGCCACCTTCAGGGGCGCGCCGGCCGGGAGGGCATGAACGCGCTCACCCCGCGCTGCCGTGCTGACCGGGAACTGGGCCTCCATCTTTGGGAAGCCCGCCTCCTTCTGGGCCTGGGACCAGAAGAGGACGGACGCGGGCGGCGGCGGCTTGTCCGCGGCGACGGCGGGAAGAGCCGAGGCTGCAAGGGCGGCGGCGAGGATGAGGGCGCGCATGCAAAGTCTCCGAGTCGGGAGCAGGCCAGTCAGGCCGAAAGCGGACGGGATCGAGGCGGGGACGTGAAGACGCGCCAACACCCTACAGCCGGTTGTGCGTCCCGTCGCAGAGCGGGGCACCGGCGGTCTGCTTGCAGGCGCAGAAGTAGACGGTGCGGCTCTCCGGGGCTTCCCACTTCAGGGGCATGAAGTCCGTGCCTTCGCGCAGGTGGGCCCCGTCGCAGAAGGGCTGGTTCTTCGACTGGCCGCAGGTGCACCAGAAGTAGGCCTTGCCGGCCTCGACCTCGACCGGCATCGGCGCCTTGCCCGCCACGACTGCTTTCCTGTCCGTCATCCTGGTTCTCCTGTCAGGGTGCCCGTCAGGGCCATGTGAGCCAAGGGTAGCCGCTTCACCCTCGGGCCGGAAGCCCTCCCCGTTCAGCGTCGGGTGACTCACGCGAGGGCCGCCCGCAGCCAAATAGGGGGAGTATCGAAGCCGCTATGATCCGGGGCGGGTCAGGAAGGCTTGGCGGGTTTGGCCGGCGCCTTGGCCACATCCGCCGCTTTTGCGGCCTCGGCGGCCTTGGCGGCCGCCAGAATGCCGGGAAGGGCGTAGTTGCCCTCGTGGCAGGCGTATTCGTAGAGCTCGCCGTTCAGGGATGAGAACTCGTACTCACCACCCCAGGGGCGTCCCAAAAGGTGGGATCATCGATCTGGAAGCCGCAGTGCATCCGGTCCTTGGCGACGCGGGTGAAGCGCTCGGTGACCTTCAGCTTCTCCCAGGAACCGCGATAGGCCTGGCGCATGGGGATGTTGGTGGTCTCAACCACCAGGGTGTCGCCCTCCCAAGGGCCGATGGAGTCCCCCATCCAGGGACGCAAGCCGTCGGTGCGGTGGGTCCCGTTCAGGCGGATCATACGCACGTCGTGCACCATCTCCACCACGATGGTCACGGTGTCGGGGCCCTGAACGAACTTGTAATTGTTGCTGTAGAAACCGTTGGGGATCATGGGCGGTCCGGCGTTGCGGCCGAACGACATTATGTATCGCACTCCCAGGGCGCGGGTCTCGGGATTGTCGGCCGAGTTCCGGTACATGGCGGCGCTGAATTCCGGGGGGGCCGGGGCACCGACCTTGCGCTTGGGTACCTGGCCATCTGGCGTGGTCAGGAGGGATGTCCGCGGCTCGCCCCGGACCCGCATGACGGTGGAGCCCGGCTCCAGCCAGCCCCGGTCATTGCCGCCAACGACGCCGCCGGCGGCGGACTCGGGCCGGACGCCCGCCCTGATCTCGCCGCCCACCTTGGGGGCGCCGAGGGTCGGATCGATGCTCTCGTTACCCTGTTCGACCTCGGTGGCGGCTTGGGATTCGAGCGTCTTCACCTCGGCTTCAGTCAAGGTGGCGCGGGACCCCAGGCCCTACGGGCGGGTCTCCGGCGTCAGGGTGGCATTGCTCCAGTTTCCGGAGAGGTCAGGCTGGCCGTACATGTTACGCGGCACCTTGAAGGGAGGTGCGGCAAGGGCCGGACCAGCACCAAGGGCTAGGACGAGCACAATCCAGGCGGGCTTGGAAATACTTCCTCCGGAAGGACTGGCCAGCTGACGCGACGTTGAGAGGAGTCGAGGGCTGCCAGCTCCCGTGGGCAATCCGCTGCAGGCGGGGGAGGCCCCGCTGCTCTGGCTCTCCAGCGGGGCCTGAGGAAGTCCACCCTGAAGCCCGCAGGCGCTGAGACTCCACCGATCGGGTCGTCCCGGTCGTCGAACTCCAGCCTCAGGGCCCGCGCCTCAGGGCCCGCGCCTCAGGCCTTGCGCCGCGTCAGGCGCATATCGGGCAGGCCCGCATCAAGAGTCTCTCCGTCGCATGCCGCGGGCTGCTGTCAAGTTGATGGCCTGCAGGAAACCTCCTGACCGATCTGCCCGCCTCGGCTAGGAAGGAGAAAACTACCGGTGGAGGAGACCAGGGCCATGCAGATTGATCTTTCCGGGCGCGTCGCCCTCGTCACCGGCGGAGGCCGGGGCATAGGCCGGGCCATCTCCCTCTTCCTGGCGCAGGCCGGGGCTGACATCGCCGTCAACTACCGCTCCGACGCCGACGCCGCGGAGGAGACCGCCGCCGAGATCCGCGCCCTGGGCCGCACCGCCCGCATCTACGCCGCCGCGGTGGAGGACTTCGACCAGGACGTCGCCATGGCCGAAGCCGTGGTCCGCGACTTCGGGGGCGTCGACATCCTCGTCAACAACGCCGGAATCGCCAGCCGCGGCCAGTCGGTGGCCGACACCGACCCCGCCGAGATGGAGCGGGTGGTCCGGGTCCACGCCTTCGGCCCGCACTACCTCTGCAAACTCCTGATCCCGCAGATGCGCACCCGGGGCCGGGGCGACATCATCATGATCTCGTCCGTCGCCACCATGGGCATGTCGGCCCGCGGCGGGCCCTACAACATGGGCAAGGCAGCCATGGAGGCCCTGGCCCTGACCATCGCCAAGGAGGAGCGCGCCCACGGCATCCGTTGCAACATCGTCGCCCCGTCCCTGACGGTCACCGAGATGGGCAAGCGCCTGACGAAGGCCACCACCGGTCTGGCTGACATCCACGAGCTGGACGCCCGCTCCCCCTTCGGCCGGGTCTCGACCCCCGAGGACGTAGCCGCTGCCGTGACCTGGCTGGTCTCGTCCGCCAACCCCTACGCCAACGGCCAAAAGATCAACATCAACGGTGGGGGCTGAGGCCCCCATCCGACAACAGGCCGTCCGCCAGCATCTCCAGGTGACGGGCGATCAACGTCTCGCGCTCCACCCAGGGAAAGTCCGGGCGGGCGATCAGCAGCGAGACCAGACCATGCAGCCCGGCCCAAATGGACTGGGTCAAGAGAGTCAGGTCGCCCGGCCGGGTCAGGCCGGCTGCCGCCAGCCGCTCGATGCGCCGGCGGAAGTCACCAAAGGCCTCCAGCCCCGCGGCCAGGACCTTGTCCTCATGGGCGTCCGGGTCCGCCGCAGGCTTCTCCAGCATGAAGGCCACGCGATAGGCGTCCGGTTGCTCCAGGCCGAAGTCGATGTAGGTCCGGCACGCGCGCAGGAAGCTATCCCGGGTCGGTCCCTCCGCATCCACCTGCGCCGCCTGGCGTCGCCGGAGGTCGACGAAGGCCTGGGCGCAGACCTCAACCTGTAGTGCGTTCAGGCTGCGGAAGTGCCCATAGAGGGCGGGTTGGGAAATCCCGACCGCGGCGGCGATTTCGCGGGTCGAGACGCCCTGGACACCGCGCTCGGCGTAGAGGGCGAGCGCCGCGTCCAGGATTTCCTGGCGGCGCTCCCCCCCGTGGCCGCGGGGCTTTCTCGGCGATCGGACGGCGGAGGCAAGCATGGCTTGGCCTAGGTTCAACGAACGCGCTTGACAAGGCCGCATAACCTATCAGTGATAACTTATCACTGCTCAGTTATCGTGGATTCCATGACACTCCTGACTTTGGGCCTGACCTTGGGCCTGCCTTCGGGCTTGCGCCCGGGCGCTCTCCGGGCCCTCGCCGTCCTCAGCCTCATGGTGCTGGCCGCATGCGGCGCGCGGGATCCCGTAGCTGCGCCCCTGCCGCCCGCCGTGGAGACTGCAGCCGCAGCCTCCGACGGCGCCGCCGGCGGCCTGACCGTCTCCGGGACCCTGGAGCGCCAGAGGGAGATGAACCTGTCCTTCCGGGTGGGAGGCGTCATGACGGCCCTTTCGGTGGATATCGGGGACCCCGTTGCCCCCGGCCAGGTGCTGGCGCGGATCGACCCCTCGGCAGTCAACGCCCGGGTCAGCCAGGCGGAGTCCGAGCTGGAGCGGGCCCGGCGCGACCTGCGACGGGATGAGGCCCTGTTCGCCCAGGGCTATGTCAGCAACCAGCGCCTGGAGGACCGCCGCAGCGCCCTCAAGGCCGCCCAGGCCGGATACGACTCTGCCGCCTTCGATGGCCGCTGGTCGCGGCTCGTCGCTCCTTCGGGCGGGGTGGTCCTTGAGCGCAGCGCCCAGGTCGGTGAGGTGATCCAGCCGGGCCAGACCGTGGTGCGCGTTGCAGACCTCGCAAGCCCACTGGTCCTGCGCGCCGGAGTCGCCGACCGCGATATTCGCCGGATCACTGCGGGCCAGCCGGTGACGGCGACCGTCGATTCCCTGCCTGGTCAGGTCCTGCCCGGACGGGTGGTCCGGGTCGGACAGGGGGCGGACCCCCGGACGGGCGCCGTCCCCGTCGAGGTGGAGCTGCCCGGCCGCCCGGAGCTACGTAGCGGCCTCACCGCCAAGGTGACCTTCCCCTCAGCCGCGACCGGCGACGGCAGCGTCCGGGTCCCCGCAGAGGCCATCCTGGAGGCGAATGGTGACAAGGCGCACGTCTTCCGCCTGAAGGGCGACCGGGCCGTTCGCACCCCCGTGGTCTTCCTCGGCTTTGCGGGCGACGACGCCCGGGTTCGCGGCCTTGCCCCTGGCGAGCGGGTCATCACCGCTGGTGGCGGCTTCATCAGCGACGGCGAGAGGGTACGCATCGCCGACCCACGCACCCTGGCTGGCGCCGTCCGATGAACTTCGACATCGCTGGCTTCGCGGTCCGCCGCTGGCAGTTCACCCTGGTCGCCTTCGCCCTGCTGGCGGCTCTGGGGCTGAACGCCTTCTTCTCCACCCCGCGATCCGAGGACCCTCACTTCCCCCTGCCCATCGTCATCGTCCAGGCGGTCCTGCCCGGTGCCGAGCCCTCGGAGGTGGAGCAGCTGGTGGTCGATCCCATCGAGCAGGCCCTCGACGGCCTCGACTCGGTGGCCCAGATCCGCTCCACCAGCCAGGACGGGGTAGGCGTGGTGGATGTCGAGTTCAGCTACGACGTCGATCCCGAGCGCAAGTACGACGAGGTCGTGCGCGAGGTGAACGCCCTGCGCGGGACCCTTCCGGACGGCATTGCCCGGCTGGAGATCCGACGGGCGCGCACCACCGAGGTGGCCATCGTCCAGGTCGCCCTGGTCAGCGACACCCTGCCCATGCGCCGGCTGGAAAAGGCCGCTGACCGCCTGCGCGAACGCCTCGCCCGGGTTCCCGGGGTGCGGCAGGCCCGCTACTGGGGAACGCCCTCCTCCGAGGTGCGGGTCTCCCTCGACCTTCCCCGGCTGGCGGCGCTCCAGCTTCCCGCCTCCGCCGTGGCCGACGCCCTGCGTGCCCGGGGAGCGGAAGCGCCAGTCGGCGCGGTCCAGGCCGGCGACCGACGGTTCAACGTCAAGAGCGGCGGTGCCTTCAAGACCCTCGAAGCCGTGGCCGACACGCCAGTCCGCAGCCAGGGCGGCCAGGTTGTGCGGGTGCGCGACGTGGCCCGGGTCGAATGGGCCGAGGATGAGCCTACCCACCTCACCCGGTTCAACGGCAAGCGGGCCGTCTTCGTCACCGTGACCCAGAAGGATGGGCAGGACGTGGGCAAAATCACAGCCGAGGTCCGCCGCGCCCTGGGCGAGTACGAGAAGACCCTGCCCGCCGGGGTCAAGCTGGAGCGGGCCTTCTTCCAGGCCGAGAATGTCGATCACCGGCTGAGCAACCTGTTCCGGGACTTCGCCATCGCCCTGGGACTAGTCCTGATCACCCTCCTACCCCTCGGGTTACGGGCCGGGATGGTGGTGATGATGTCCATTCCCCTATCCCTTCTGATCGGCCTGGCCCTGCTCCAGGCCTTCGGCTTCACCCTCAACCAGCTGTCCATCGCCGGCTTCGTCCTGGCCCTCGGCCTCCTGGTCGACGACAGCATCGTGGTGGTCGAGAATATC
>CAMCIK010000077.1 GCA_945874825.1 Phenylobacterium deserti
GGCCAGGGTGGCAACCACCATGGAGATGTCGAACTTGTTATCCGCGGCCCCACGGCCGAATACGTAGCCGTTCTCGACGACGGGGGTGAAGGGGTCGCGGGTCCAGTCCTCGGCGCGGGCCTCCACCACATCCATGTGCGCGGAGATCACTATCGGCTTGCGGCCCGGATCCCGTCCTGGCAGGCGGGCGACGAGGGTGGCCGTGCCTGCGACCGGCTCGATGACGATGTCGGAGGGCGAATAGCCTGCCGCCACCAGGACGCCCTTGATCCACCCGGCATAGGCGAGGATGGGCTC
Organism: Phenylobacterium deserti; assembly: GCA_945874825.1. GTDB lineage: Bacteria > Pseudomonadota > Alphaproteobacteria > Caulobacterales > Caulobacteraceae > Phenylobacterium > Phenylobacterium deserti_D. The sequence continues at coordinate 298 of CAMCIK010000077.1, forward strand.
CTGGCCGGCGCTGGCGGTGGTCCGGTAGCCTATGCTGGTCTTCAGCAACTCCAGGGCGCGGGCAGAGTCCGCAGGGCTGGGGGCAGCCGCCAGGGCAGGTGTGGCGGCAAGCAGGGCCATGGTGAAGGCGAGAACGCGCAAGGTGAGGCTCCGGGACCGACGGTAGGGTCCTCCGGCTTATCCTTCCCCGGGAGCGTTGTCAGCCATCCAGCAGGCTTCGCGCGCGCCGGAAGATCGCCTCGAACATTTCCGAGGTCAGGCGGCCGGTATTCGTGTTCAGGCGCGAGCAGTGATAGCTGTTGATCACCCGGTAAGGTCCGGCGGTGAACTCCGCCCCGTGTCCCGCAACGCCCGCCGAGGCCGGAAGGCCAAGGGCCCTCAGGAGATTGCGCCGGGCCACGTCGCCCAGGGTGACCACAACTTCCAGCCGGGGCAGGGCCGCCAGCCGTGCGGTGAGGAAGGGCCGGCAGGCGGCCTCCTCGGGGGTCTCCGGACGGTTGCCCGGCGGTGCGCAGCGGACTGCATTCGAGATCATGCAATCGACGAGGGCCAGCCCGTCATCGGGCCGGGCATCGTAGTGGCCTTGGGCGAAACCGGTCTTCAGAAGGGTCTCGAACAGCATCACACCGGCATGGTCGCCGGTGAAGGGGCGTCCCGTCCGGTTTGCACCGGTCCGTCCGGGGGCGAGGCCCAGGACCAGAAGGCGCGCTCCGGGATCGCCAAAGGAGGGCGCCGGACCGTTCCACCAGTCAGGATTGCGGGCCTGGTTCGCCTGGCGATAGGCGACCAGGCGCGGGCAGAGGCCGCAGTCCCGGGCGGGTTCAGCCGTGAGGGCGGGCGACGCGGGCGCCACTGTCAGTCGTCCGGCGCGTCGGGGTCAGCTCCGGCCCGGCTCTCCTGGAGGAACCGGGGCAGGCGCGAGGGCCGGCCGATCATGTCGGCTAGATCCGCCAGGTCGATGAAGGAATCGGCTTGGCGCCGGAGGTCATCGGAGGCCATGGAGGGCTGCGACTTGACGGTGGAGACTACCGTGACGCGGGCACCCCGGCGCTGGACCGCCTCGAGCAGGACCCGGAAGTCGCCATCGCCCGAGAAGAGCACCATGTGGTCGGCGTGGGCGCTCATCTCCATCATGTCGACGGCGATCTCAACGTCCATGTCGCCACGCCAGCGCTTGCGGCCCTGGGCATCCGTGAATTCACGAGCGGGCTTGGTGACAAGGCGGAACCCGTTGTAGTCGAGCCAGTCGACCAGGGGGCGGATCGGGGAATAGTCCTGATCTTCGACCAGGGCGGTGTAGTAGTAGGCCCTGACGAGGACGCCCCGCTTGCGGAACTCCTCGAGGAGCTTGCGGTAGTCGATGTCGAAGCCAAGGCCCTTGGCGGCGGAGTAGAGGTTGGCTCCGTCGATGAAGAGCGCCAGCCTGTCGGTGGGATAGAAGGTCATTGAGTCAGGAGTTTCCGGAGTCTGGCGTCGGCGCGTCCCTGCCCACTCGGGCAATTGTCGCTCTGGGATCCAATCTGGCTGGCGGCTACGCCTCGCCTGTGGACCTGCTTGAAGCCGCTCTCTCTATCTTTCCAGGGGCAGGATTGCCGATCTTGCGCCGGTCGAGCTGGTGGAGGTCCTCCGCCTGGCCCGATCCGTCGGGAAATGAGTATCGCAATGGAGTCGCAATTGTCGAGGCGAGGATGGATGCTGGGGCGACGATCTGCCGGCTCCTTGAAATCGAGGCCCGGTTCGGGCGCTGCCGCGGGGCCCGGAACGCCGACCGCACCCTTGACCTCGACCTCATCGACCATGCGGGTGTCGTGATGAAGTCGCCGCGCCTGACCCTGCCGCATCCGAGGGCCCACGAAAGGAGCTTCGTGATGGGCCCCTTGTCGGAGATCGCGCCCGACTGGCGTCATCCAGGCCTCGGCCTGACCGCTTCTGAACTGGCGGCTTCGGCGAGCGTCGCGCGCGACGCCCGGCCTGCGAGGTGAGCACCGTGTCGGGAGCCGTTTCGGGAAGCTTGCCGGGTACACCTCACGGGGGACTGGCGCCCGGCGCGCCAATCGTGCAGCATCAGAAGCCCGGAAGGGGCGCGGACGCAGCGTCGTCGGCCGGAGGAGCGGGCTTGGGCTATAGGCTTGTCATTTTCGACTTTGATGGCACCCTCGCCGACAGCGCGGACTGGTTCATCAGCATGTCCAACGAGGTCGCCCGGCGGTTCCGATTCCGGGAGATCAGCGAGGAAGAGGTCGCCATGCTTCGCGGCCGTTCCAGTCGCGAAGTTGTGGCCTATATGCGCGTCCCGGCCTGGAAGATGCCCTTCATCGCGCGCCACACCCGGAAACTGGTCTCGGAGAACACGTCGAAGATTCCGCTGTTCCCCGAGTCCCGGGCGCTCATCCGGCGCCTGCACGAGGCCGGGGTCGTTCTGGCCCTCGTCAGTTCAAACTCCGAGGCCAATGTCCGTCGGATCCTCGGCGATGACCTTGCCGACTGCATCACCCACTATGCCTGTGGGGCGTCCATGTTCGGCAAGACGCCCAAGTTCCGGCGCGTGATCCGAAAGGCCGACGTCCGCCACACCCAGGTGCTCTCCATCGGCGACGAGACCCGTGACATCGAGGCTGCCTCCCGCGCCGGGATCGATTCCGGGGCGGTGACCTGGGGTTATGCGCGTCCGGAGATCCTGGAAGCCCACCGGCCGACCTTTCTTTTCACCACCATGGATGACATCGCCCGGACGGTGATCGGAGCCGGCTGAGGTCCCGCCTGGGTCCTGTGGCGTTGCACAATGAGCGCCGAACCTCTATGGAGATCGTTTCCTTCCGCCTGCTGAGGTAGCCATGGCCCGCGTCACCGTCGAAGATTGTATCCAGAGGGTCCCCAACCGCTTCAGCCTGGTCCTCCTGGCTGCACACCGGGCCCGGGGCATTTCGGCCGGAGCTCCCCTTCTGGTCGACCGCGACAATGACAAGAATCCTGTCGTCGCCCTGCGCGAACTGGCCGACGACATGGTTGACCCCGAGGAGCTGAAGGAAAGCCTGATCAGCACCCTGCAACGGGTGGATGAGCGCTCCGAGGCTGAGGAAGAGGCGGAAACCCTGGCCCTGCTCGCCGACCCGACCCACATGCAGATGAGCGAGCTGGAACTGGTCCGGGCCCTTCAGAGTGACCGCGACGGCGGTCAGGAAGAGCGCTACTGAGCCCGGGCGCAACAGCGCAGGGATCGCCTGAGGCCCCGGCCCCAGCAGAGGGGATACGGGCCGCAGAGGCGGGTACCGCGCTTGCGCCCTCGACGACAGAAATGTCGGGCCGCCGCCCTGTACTGCGGCAGTACGAGCTGATCGATAAGGTCCTCTCCTACGATCCCAGCGCCCAAGAGGCCGTCCTAAACCGTGCCTATGTCTACGCCATGCGCATGCACGGTTCCCAGAAGCGCGCCTCCGGGGACCCCTATTTCGCCCATCCGATCCAGGTGGCAGGCATCCTGACCGAGTATCGGATGGATGCGGCGACGATTATCACGGCCTTGCTCCATGACACCGTCGAGGACACGGATGCCACCTCAGCCGAGATCCGGCGCCTGTTCGGTGAGGAGATCGCCGGACTTGTGGAGGGGGTCACCAAGCTCACCAAGCTCGAACTGAACAGCGAGCACACCCGCCAGGCCGAGAACCTCCGGAAGTTCATCCTCGCCATCTCCCGGGACGTCCGGGTCCTGATGGTCAAGCTGGCGGACCGTCTGCACAACATGCGGACCCTCCAGCACATCAAGGCACCGGCCAAGCGCGAGCGCATCGCCCGGGAGACCCTGGATATCTACGCGCCGCTCGCCCGGTCCATCGGCTGCCACCGGATCTGTACCGAGCTGGAGGAGCTGGCCTTTACCCACCTGAACCCGCTCGCCCGGGACGCCATCATCCGGCGGCTGACGGCCCTGAGGAACGAGCAGGGCGGGGCGGTGGCACTGGTGTCGCAGGAGATCGTCAGCCGGTTGCAGGCCGTGGGTGTGCCCAGCCGCGTTATCGGCCGGGAAAAGAACCCCTATTCGATCTGGCGGAAGCTCCAGCGCAAGTCGATCGGTTTTTCACAGCTTTCGGACATCTACGCCTTCCGGGTGATCGTCGATACCGAAGAGGACTGCTACCGCGCCCTGGGTGTGGCCCACCGAGCCTGGCCCTCGCTGCCGGACCGCTTCAAGGACTATATCTCGACCCCCAAGCGGAACAATTACCGGTCCCTGCACACGACTGTGGTGGGCCCGAGGGGCATGCGGATCGAGATGCAGATCCGGACGGAGGCCATGGACCGGATCGCCGAGGAGGGCGTGGCCGCCCACTGGCGCTACAAGGACGCCTCCTACGGCTTCGATGCTGAACACCAGGCCGAGCAGGGCGGACGCGACCCCCTCGTCAACCTCCGTCACCTCGTGCAGGTGCTCGAGCACGGCGGCGACGTCGAGGAACTCGTCGAACACGCCAAGCTCGAGATGTACCTCGACCAGACCTTCGTCTTCACGCCGAAGGGCCGCCTGGTCAGTCTTCCCCGGAGCGGCATGCCCCTCGACTTTGCCTATGCCCTCCACACTGACATTGGCGACACCTGCATCGGGGTGAAGATCAACGGCGAGCCGCGGCCCCTGCGCACCCCTCTGCAGAACGGCGACGTGGTGGAGGTGGTGCGCGGACCCAAGCCCGTCGTCCCCCCAGACTGGCGCTCGCTTACCGTGACGGGCCGGGCCCGCTCAGCCATTCGCCGGCACATCCGCCAGACCGAGAAGGAAGAGTTCATCCGCCTGGGCCGGGCCGCCCTGGACCAGACCTTCAGCCGCGCTGGAAAGTCGCGGAGCGACATCTCGCTGACCCCCGCCCTCGAACGGCTGGCGGTAGCCTCGGAGGAGGAGCTCTTCGGGCGTCTGGGCCGGGGCGGGATCACGCCCACCGAGGTGCTCGACATCATCTTCCCGCGCCTGGAACCTTCGGCGCGTGAGGCGGCCACGGCGGTCCGGCGCATCGAGGGCGGCGCGAGCGCCCGGCTCTATGTCCGGGGCGGGGGCCTGACCCCCGGGATAAGTCTCCACTTCGGTGCCTGCTGCACGCCCGTCCCCGGCGACCGGATCGTCGGCATACTTGAGGGGGATGGCCAGGGCCTGACCGTCCACACCATCGATTGCGCCGAACTGGCCGCATTCGAGGAGAAGGAGGAACTCTGGCGCGACCTGCAATGGACCCCGGAGGCCGAGCGCGACACCCTGACCCAGTCCCGTCTCACTGCCACCATCCGCAATGCGCCCGGCGTTCTGGGCCAGGCCTGTACCACCATCGGCGAGGCGGGTGGCAACATCGTTAACCTGCGCATGCACCGGCGGATGACCGACTTCTTCGACGTCGACTTTGACCTCGAGGTCAAGGACGCCCGCCACCTGACCAATATTGCCGCGGCCCTGCGGGCCAATCCGGCCATCGAGACGGTCGAGCGTTCCAAGCGCGCCGGCTGACGACCTCAGGCCGGGTCGACGGTGACGCGGCGCATGTACCGTCGCTGGCCGGGATAGTCGTTCAGGGCGAAGTGCCAGACCTGGCGGTTGTCCCAGAATGCCACCGAGCCCGGTCGCCAGTTGAAGCGGCAGGTGTAGCCTTCGTAGCGGCAGTGCTCGAACAGGAAGTCGAGGAGGGGGCGGGACTCCCGCTTGGTCCACCCCTCGATCCGCAGGGTGAAGGCGGGGTTGACGTAGAGGGCCTTGCGACCGGATTCCGGATGCACCAGCACCACGGGGTGGATGAACTCACCCACGGCCCCCTCGGCCTCGACCACGCTCATCGAGCCGCGCTTCTGGGCGGAGTGGCCCTGGGCAGAATACTCCCGGCCTGCGGAGTGCACGGCGCTCAGGCCCTCCAGCGTCGCCTTCAGGCCCGGCGAGAGGGCCTCGTAGGCCGCAACCTGGCTGGAGAAGAGGGTGTCGCCGCCCCATTCGGGCAGTTCCAGCGCATACAGGATGGAGCCGATGGCGGGCCGTTCGAGGAAGGAGGTGTCCGAGTGCCAGCCGCCGCCAAAGTTGGTCTTGTCCGCCGGTTCCTTGATGATCTCCATGACCTCGGGATGCCCGTCCATGCCGCGAACATAAGGGTGGATGTTCAGCGGTCCGAACCGCCGTCCGAAGGCCACCTGGTCTTCCGGGCTCAGGGACTGGTCCCGGAAGAAGATGACCTGGTGCTCGACCAGGGCGGCGCGGATCTGGGCGATGACGCTACCGGGCAGATCAGCGGAAAGGTCGGCACCAGAAATCTCGGCACCCAAGGCTCCGGCGACCTTGCGAATGGTCAGGCTCATGCGGTCCTCCCTCTGGTAGCGGCTCACAATGCCCGGCGGCGGCCCGGTTGCAAAGCACTGCAAAGGATGGTCTGGCGTCGGCGCAGGGGGAGGGACCCGAGATGAACGCACTGTCCTGGCGCCACGCCCTTCTGGCCCTGGCCGTGGTGGCGGTCTGGGGAACCAACTTCGCCGTCATCAAATCGGCCCTCGCGCACTTCCCGCCTTTTACCTTCGCCACCCTGCGCTTTGTCTTCGCCTTCCTTCCGGCGGCCTTCTTCCTGAAGCGTCCGCAGGTTCCCTGGCGCAACCTCGCAGCCTACGGGGTGTTGATCGGTGTGGGGCAGTTCGGCGTGCTCTATTTCGCGATGAACGGGCGCATATCGCCAGGTCTCGCCTCCCTTGTGGTGCAGAGCCAGGTCTTCATCACGATCGGGCTTTCCGTTTGGCTGGGGGGTGAGCGCCTGGTCCTGCGCCAGGGGCTGGCCCTCGGGCTGGCTGCTGGGGGCCTGGGGGTGATCCTGCTAAATCTGGATGCCACGACGACCTCGCTGGGTCTCGCCCTGGTTCTGGTTGCCGCTTTGAGCTGGGCTCTCGGCAATATGGTCCAGAGGGCGACGCCCGAGGCCCCGAGCCTGGCCTTTGTGGTCTGGGCGAGCCTGTTCTCCATTCCCCCCCTGCTGATCCTGGCCCTGGTGTTCGAGGGCGCACCGACGATGATCAGCGCGGTGGCCACCATGACCCCGACCCTCTGGGCCGAACTGCTCTACCAGTCCTTTGGCAACACCCTCTTCGGCTATGCCGTCTGGGGCTGGCTCCTGGCGCGGCACCCGGCGTCGGTGGTCTCACCCTGGGCCCTGCTGGTGCCGGTTTTTGGCCTGACGGCGTCGGCCCTGGCCCTGGGCGAGCCGCTTCCGCCCTGGAAGCTGGTCGCCGCCGCCCTGGTGATCGCCGGCCTGGCCATGAACAGCCTTCCGGGTCTCGGCCTCCGGCGTGACAGGGACGGTGCCGTCGGCTAATCCCACGGGCAAGGAGCGCTGCCATGAACACCGAACAGGTCCTGGACGAATTCCGCGCCGCCGGCGCCCTGCGGGAGGGCCATTTCGTCCTGTCCAGCGGGCTGCATTCCGGCGTCTTCCTGCAGAAGAACCTGGTCTTCCAGCACCCCCATCGAACCGAGCGCCTCTGCCGGGCCCTGGCGGAGAAGGTCCGCGCCGCGGTCGGCGAGGTCGATATCTGCGTCTCGCCGGCCGTGGGCGGGATCATCCCCGGGTATGAGACGGCCCGGCATCTGGGCGTCCCCTCCGTCTATGTCGAGCGGGAAGGTGGCGAGTTCCGCCTGCGCCGCGCCTTCGAGATCCCCGAGGGTGCCAGGGTCGCCATGGTCGAGGACATCGTCACCACAGGCCTGTCATCCCGGGAGTGCGTCGAGGCCATCCGCAGGGCCGGAGGGAATGTCGTGGTCGCCGCCTGCATTGTCGATCGCTCCGGCGGCCGGGCGGACCCTGGCGCGCCCCTGGTCTCCCTGGCCCAGCTCGATGTCCCCGCCTATCCGGCCGACCAGTTGCCGCCCGAGCTGGCGGCTATCCCCATCGAGGACCCGGGTAGCCGGCGGCTGTCCAAGTGAGCCGGCTTCGACTTGGGGTGAACATCGACCATGTGGCGACCCTTCGGAACGCCCGGGGTGAGACCTATCCCGACCCCCTGAGGGCTGCAGAGGTCGCAATCGCCGCAGGGGCGGACGGGATCACCGCCCACCTCCGTGAGGACCGCCGCCACATCCGCGATGCCGACATCGCCGCCCTGGCAGCCCTGTGCCAGCGCCTTGGTCGGCCCTTGAACTTCGAGATGGCGGTCACCGCCGAGATGGAGGCCTTGGCCCTGAAGCTGGTGCCCCACGCCGCCTGCCTCGTGCCGGAGCGGCGCGAGGAGGTCACGACGGAGGGCGGACTGGACCTTGCCGGCGGTTTCAACCGCATAGCCCCGGCCGTGCGCCGGCTGGCGAGCGCAGGCATCCGGGTCTCATGTTTCATCGACGCTCGGGACGACCAGGTGGACGCCGCCGCAGCGGCTG
>CAMCIK010000078.1 GCA_945874825.1 Phenylobacterium deserti
GATGCATCCTGCCCGCCCTTCAGCCGTTGGGGTCTGGTAATGACTCGCGGCGGGCCGGTCAATGCGGAGCCGGCCGGAATGGGCCGCCAACCGGGAGAGATTTGATGTCCGAGTGCGTCTTCATCGATCCCAGCCGTGAGGCCATGCGAGTCACGACCATAGGCCTCGATGCCGACGATACCCTCTGGCACAACGAGACCCTGTTCCGCCTGACCCAGGAACGGTTTTGCGACCTTCTGTCGGACAAGGCCGATCCCGACGTCCTGATGTCGCGCCTGGCCGAGGTGGAGACGCGGAACCTGCGGCTCTACGGCTACGGTGTGAAGGGCTTCACCCTCTCCATGATCGAGACCGCCATGGAACTCACCCACGGCGAGGCGCCCGCCGCCGTGGTCCGGGAGATCCTTGCCGCCGGCCGGGAGATGCTGAACGAGCCCGTGGAGCCCCTGCCGGGCGTGGAGACGGCTCTCGCCGCCCTCTCCGAAGACTACCGGCTGGTGCTGATCACCAAGGGCGACCTCCTGCACCAGGAGCAGAAACTGGCCGCCTCGGGGCTCGGCGACCTCTTCGTCGCCGTCGAGATCGTCAGCGAGAAGGACGCCTCGACCTACGCCCGGGTGTTTGACCGCCATGGATCCGGACCTTCGAGGTCGCTGATGTGCGGAAACTCCATGCGGTCGGACATCCTGCCTGCCCTCGAGGCCGGTGCCTGGGCCGCCCACGTGCCCTATCCCATGACCTGGGCCCACGAACACGCCGAGGCGCCCCTCGGCCATCCCCGGTTCGCCGAGCTGGCGACGATCGGCGACCTGCCCGCCTGGGTGGCAGGGCTGGGCTAGAGCCTGGGCGCGGTCTATCCTGCCCCCGTGCGGTTCGACGAAGCCTTCCTCGACGAGATCAAGTCACGCCTCCGGCCGTCGGACGTCATCGGCCGGACCGTGAAGCTGCAGAAGCGTGGCCGCGAGTTTGTCGGCCTTTCGCCCTTCACCAAGGAGAAGACGCCGTCCTTTTACGTCAATGACGACAAGGGCCAGTTCTTCGACTTCTCGTCCGGAAAGACCGGTGACCTGATCGCCTTCCTGCAGGAGAGCGAGCGCCTTTCCTTTGTCGAGGCCGTGGAGCGGCTGGCGGCGGAGGCGGGCCTGTCCCTTCCATCGCCCGATCCCCGCGCGGCCGAGAACGAGAAGAAGCGGCAGGGGCTCTCCGACTGGATGGACCTGGCCGCCCAATGGTTCAGCCGGATGCTCGCCGGCCCCCAGGGCGCCGCCGCCCGCGCCTATCTCGAGCGCCGGGGCCTACCGGCGTCGGAATGGGCGCGCTTTGGCCTTGGCTTCGCACCGGCCAGCCGCACCGGGCTGAAGGATTACCTCGTTACCAAGGGAGCCCGTCCGGCCGAACTTGTGGAGGCGGGCCTGCTGATCGCCCCGGAGGACGGCAGCGCACCCTACGACCGGTTCCGGGACCGGATCGTGTTTCCCATCGTGGAGGGGCGGGGGCGGATTGTCTCCTTCGGCGGCCGGGCCATGGATCCGGAAGCCCGGGCCAAGTATCTCAATGGCCCGGAGACCGAGCTCTTCCACAAGGGCAGGACCCTCTATGGGCTGCCGGAGGCCCGGCGACTTCTCGCTTCTGCGCCGCCGGACGCCCAGCCGGCCCTGGTCGTGGTCGAGGGCTACATGGACGTCATTGCCTGCCATAGGGCGGACATTGCCGCTGTCGCCCCCCTGGGCACGGCGCTCACCGAGGAGCAGATGGAGCTCCTCTGGCGTCGCCACCCCGAGCCCACCCTCTGTTTCGACGGCGACCGGGCCGGACGCCAGGCGGCCTTTCGCGCCATGGACCGGGCCCTGCCCCTCCTGACCCCCGCTCGCAGCTTCCGGTTCAGCGTCGTGGAGGGCGGCAAGGATCCCGACGATGTCCTGCGCGAGCAGGGCGCCGCCGCCCTGCGAAGCCAGCTGTCGCGGACGACGGGCTTTTCCGAGATGCTGTTTCGGCGCGAGTTGGAGAGCGAACCCCTGGATACGCCCGAACGCCGGGCTGGCCTGAAGGCCAGGCTACGGGCCGCCGCCTCACGGATCGCCGACCGCGACCTCCAATCTGCCTACCGGGACGACCTGCTGGCCCGGTTCGAGGCCGCACTGCCCTCCCGTGCCGCGCCGTTTCCGGGGCCCGACGGACGGCGCCGGTCCTCGGGCCAGGGCCGCGTCTGGATCGACCCGGCACCGACATCCCTCGGTCGAACGGCCGCCCGGCGGCTGGCCTCGGACCTCGACCTCTCTGCTGCCGCCCTGGTGCGCTGGATCCTCGAGGACCCGACCTGCCTGGACGCCTGTCTTGAAACCCCGTTCGCCGCTGCCGGCTTCGGAGAACCCGCCCTTGCGGGATTGGTCAAAGAAATCATCCGGCTGCGACTGCACTCTGAGCATCTTGACTCCCAGGGTCTCGCACGCCATCTGGCGAGCAGAGATTTTGACGCTCTTTTGACAGACATCGACCGGGCCGCTGCGAAATCGGGCGCGCCCTTCCTTAAACAGGATGTCTCCCTCGAGGACGCAAGATCGCAGTGGTCGCAGGCCTTCGCCCGCCTTTCCAGGCTGGTGGCCCTCGATGAAGCCGTGTCCACCGCCAAGGGTAACCTTGGCGGTACGTTATCCGTGGACGCCTTCTCGAGGCTGAAGGGTGAGCGCGACCGGCTGCGTCGACAGATCAGAAACTGGCAGGACGAACCCTGACGACAGCGCCTGAGCGCTGCACCCTTTTCGAGCTTCGGACCCCGCGCAGGCGGTTCCGGAAAGCGGAGATCCTGATGAGCACCACCCCCGCCGAAACCGAAGTCGCCGACACCCCCTCCGGCGACGGCCCGCTGCTCGATCTGACGGACGCTGGCGTCAAGAAGTTCATCAAGCAGGCCAAGGCCCGCGGCTACGTCACCATGGACGAGCTGAACAAGGTCCTGCCCTCGGAGGAGGTGACCTCCGAGGCGATCGAAGACACCTTGGCCATGCTGTCCGAGATGGGCGTCAATGTGGTCGAGGCCGAGGAGGACGCCGAGGGCGGCGAGGTGGCCGTCCGCGAGGAAACTGCGGTCATCGAGACCCAGAAGGAAGCCGCCTACGACCGTACGGACGATCCCGTGCGGATGTACCTGCGCGAGATGGGCTCGGTGGAGCTGCTCTCCCGCGAAGGCGAGATCGCCATCGCCAAGCGCATCGAGGCCGGCCGCGACACCATGATCCGGGGCCTCTGCGAGAGCGCCCTGACCTTCGAAGCCATCATGGTCTGGCGCGAGGAGCTGGGCACCGGTCGCATCCTGCTGCGCGAGGTGATTGACCTCGAGCAGACCTATGGTGGCGTCAGCGCGGCTGCGGAGGCCCTGGCCGAGGCTGCCCAGGTCGCCGAAGCCGCAGAAGTCACTGAGGACGGCGAGGCCATCGCCAAGGCCGAGGGCGACGACGACGACGACTTCGATGACGGCGCGGGCCCGACCATCAGCGCGATGGAAAGCGAGCTCCGCGAGGGAGTCATGCTGACCCTTGACGCCATCGCCGCCGAGTTCGACGCCTTCCGCGCCCTGCAGGAGAAGCTGGTCGGCAAGCGCCTTAAGGGCGAGGACCTGTCCGAGGCGGACCGGGGTGCCCACGCCGCCGCCAGCGGAACCATCGTCCAGCACCTCAAGACCCTGAAGCTGAACAACAACCGTATCGAGGCCCTGGTCGAGCAGCTCTACGCTATAAACAAGCGCCTGATGGGCCTCGAGGGCCGGCTCATGCGCCTGGCCGACGGCTACGGCATCAATCGCAGCGAGTTTCTGAAGACCTACCTGGGCGCAGAGCTGGATCCGACCTGGGGTGATCAGGTCAAGGCCCTGGGCGTGCGCTGGACCAAGTTCGCCGAGAACGAGGCGGGCCAGGTCCTCGCCATCCGCCAGGAAATCGCCTCCCTGGCCACCGAGTCCGGCGTGCCCATCGACGAGTACCGGCGCATCGTCCAGACCGTGCAGAAGGGCGAGCGCGAGGCCCGGCAGGCCAAGAAGGAGATGGTCGAGGCCAACCTGCGCCTGGTCATCTCCATCGCCAAGAAGTACACGAACCGTGGCCTGCAATTCCTTGATCTCATTCAGGAAGGCAATATCGGCCTCATGAAGGCCGTGGATAAGTTCGAGTACCGCCGGGGCTACAAGTTCTCGACCTACGCCACCTGGTGGATCCGGCAGGCCATCACCCGGTCCATCGCCGACCAGGCCCGTACCATCCGCATCCCGGTGCACATGATCGAGACGATCAACAAGATCGTCCGCACCTCGCGCCAGATGCTGCACGAGATCGGTCGCGAGCCCACCCCCGAAGAGCTGGCCGAGAAGCTGGCCATGCCCCTTGAGAAGGTCCGCAAGGTCCTGAAGATCGCCAAGGAACCCATCAGCCTCGAGACCCCTATTGGTGACGAGGAGGACTCGCACCTCGGTGATTTCATCGAGGACAAGAGCGCCATCCTGCCCATCGATGCGGCCATCCAGTCCAACCTGCGCGAGACCACCACCCGGGTCCTTGCCTCCCTCACGCCCCGGGAGGAGCGGGTCCTGCGCATGCGCTTCGGCATCGGCATGAACACCGACCACACCCTCGAGGAGGTGGGCCAGCAGTTCAGCGTGACCCGTGAGCGGATCCGCCAGATCGAGGCCAAGGCCCTGCGCAAGCTCAAGCACCCCAGCCGCAGCCGCAAGCTGCGCAGCTTCCTGGACTCCTGAGCCCTAGCCCCAGGCGTAGTTGAAGCTGATGGAGATGCGTGGGGTGCGTGCCCGGTTGCGGGGCACCTCGTGGCGCAGCCAGCTCTCCCAGAGGAAGACTGATCCCGGAGCGGGGGTCAGGTGAACGAAGGTGCGGTCGGCCTCGGGCGCGTCGGTGCTGCGGGGCGGGGCAGCCATCATTAGGGGCAGGCGCGGGTCCTCCAGCCGCAGGGCCGAGGCACCGGGCGGGGTCGCGACATACATCGTGCCCGAGATCACGCTGTGCGGGTGGATGTGGCCGGAATGGGCCGCGCCCGGCTTCAGGATGTTGACCCAAAGGCTGTCCATCCGCAGACGCCCTGCGCCCAGGTCCAGGTGCAGGTCCTTGGCGTAGCCGCGCACGATCCGGTCCAGCCTGCGCTTCAGGTCGTCGAAGACGCTGGCCCGCCGGGGCAGGTCATCGAGGGAGGCGTAGGAGGTGTAGCCCCCGTAGCCGTTGCGGCGGCACCAGTCGCGCCCGGCGACGTCCTCGGCCTCCAGCATGCGGCAGGCGGCCTCGAGCTCAGCGAGGAAGGCGTCTAAGTCCTTCCCCCCGGCCAGGGTGGTCTCGCAGATACGGGTAGGGAAGATGTCGCGGACGGTCATGCCTGATGGCTAGGCCCGCGGCAGGCCGCTGTCAAAACCCGGACGGCGCCGGGGTCAGACCAGGATGTCGAGGACCGTGCCCTGCATCTGGTCCGCCGTGCGCATGACGGCGGCGTTGGCCGACACCCCGGCCTGGGCCAGTTTCATGTCAACAACCTCCCGCACCAGGTCGATGTCCACGCCCTCGACACTCATGGTCGAGATCTTCTGGGCAGACTCGTTGAAACGATTCGTGGCGGCGATAAGCCCGTACTGGGCGATGGCGATCGGGTTCATGATCAGTTCTCCGTAGACCGACCCTGACTCCACTGGCGTAAACAAAAAACCCCCGAAGCAGGGTGAACACGGGTTAAGCTTGCCGCGCTTCCGCAACCCCGGAGACCCTGCATGTCCATCGCCCTCTGGCTGGCCGCAGCCATCACCACCGTCTGCCTGGAACCGGGTGGCAGCCTCAGCCCCGTGATCTGCAAGGCCCCCGCCAGCCGGCTCGATGCCCGGCGCGAGGTCTGCGAATGCCCCACGGGCCGCCGGACCGAGGTCCCGATCTGCGCTGCCGGTGACAAGCCGCCGCCGGAGACCCGGGCGCTCAACGCCTTCCGCCGCGAGGCTGCGGCCGACGGGAGCCTTGCCGGCGACCGGTTCCAGGACCGCCCCCTCTGCGTGATCCCGTCTGCACCCGCCGCCAGGCAGCCATGATTTCGCCCTAAGGCTCTTCAGGATGGCCCCGAAGGAGATCTGCATCATGAAGTCCTCGATCCTGGCCCTCATGGCTGGCCTTGTCCTCCTCGCTGCACCCGTCGCCCGCAGCCAGCCGGTGCCCATCCTGCCGGAGGACCCCGGCGCCGCCGTGGTCGAGGAGCTGGTTGTCCAGGCCAAGGAGCCGGGTCCCGCCTGGTGGGTGGTGAGGGACGGGGACTCCACCGTCTATGTCCTGGGGATGCCCAGCAGCCGCCGGATCCCTCCGAGGTCGGCCTGGGACCGGCGCTGGCTGGACCGTCGGCTGAAGGGAGCCAACAGCCTGATCCTGGCGGACTCCGCCCGCGTCCGCGTCGGCATCTCGTCCTTTGGCGAGGCCATGCACCTCTACCGAAGCCTGAGGTCTGATGTTCCCCTTGAGACCCGCCTCCAGGACCCGCTCCGGTCCCGGTTCATCGCCGCCCGCGAGAAGGTGGGGCAGCCGGCGGCGCGTTACGCCAAGTGGACGCCTTTCGTCGCCTCAATGATGCTGCTGGGGGATTCTGTGCCCAGGGGCTGGGTCGATCCCCGGGACGACATCCTGAAGGCGGCGCGCAAGGCGAAGGTGCGTCGCGTCGAGGCCCCCGCCCGAAATGTCAGCGACATGGTCTCGAAAGTGTTCTCGAACATGGATCCGGCCCTGGAGACGACCTGTCTCTCCGCCGCCGTCCGGACGGTGGAGCGCGCCCGCCCCGGCGCCACGGTCGAGGGCTGGGCGCGGGGCGATGTCGCTGCCGCCATCAGTGGTCCGCGGGACTACGAAGGCTGTCTCCTGCTGCTGAATGGTGGGCCGCAGATCTGGCGCGCCATCGTCGATGACCACACCCGGCTGATCGCTGACGGCCTGAAGGCTCCTGGCCACAGCGTCGCCCTCGTCGACATCTCCATGATGGTCGCCGAGGAGGGGGTGATCCGCAAGCTGGAGGCCCGTGGCCTGGAGGTCACGGGCCCGGACGGGCTCTGAGCGGGCTCAGAACAGGGGCGGGCCCTTGCCCACGGCGGCGTAGGTCTGCTTCTGGAAGATGGGCAGGGCCGCCCGGGCGCCCATGCGCTGGCCGGTGGCCACCTGGCTGGCGGACTCCGGTCCCAGCTCCATGGAGTTCTGGATCAGGTAGATGAGGATCATGTCCTCCTCGGGGTCGGCCTGCCACCAGGTGCCGAAGGCGCCCGGCCAGCCGAAGGCCCCGGTCGAGCCTGCGCCCATCCAGGCCTGCTTCTCCGGATCGGTGATGACCGAGACCCCGAGGCCGAAGCCCTGGCCCATCCAGAAGGGGATGCCCATGAAGGGAATCTCGCGCTGCTCCGGGGTCAGTCGGTTCGAGGCCATGAGGTCGAAGGTGTCCTCGCGGATCAGTCGCACGCCGTTCAGTTCGCCCCGGTTCAGCATCAGCCGGGCGAAGGTCAGGTAGTCGTCGACGGTGGAAATCAGGCCGCCGCCGCCCGCGCAAAAAGCCGGCGGATGGTCCTCGTGCACGAAGGAGACGTCCTTGAGGGGCACGCCGTCCTCGGCCTTGTAGAGCTTGGCCATCCGGTCGCGCTTCTCCGGCGGGCACCAGAAGTCGGTGTCGGTCATGCCGAGGGGCTCGAGGATCCGCGACTTCAGGAAATCCTGGTAGGTGGTGCCGGCGACGCGGCCGACCAGGAAGCCCAGGACATCCGTGGCATGGCTGTAGTGGAAACGCTCGCCGGGGGCGTATGTCAGGGGCAGCCCAGCCAGCCGCTCCAGCCACATGTCCGGTCCGTGCGGGTTGCCCAGGGGCGGGCCCAGCACGTCCTGATAGGCGTGGGCGATGGGCCCCACCGAAGTGAAACCGTAGGCCAGGCCCGAGCGGTGGGTCAGAAGGTCCTCCACCGTGATGTCGCGGGGGGCGTCGACCACCTCGTCCAGGGGCCCGGTCGCCGACTTCAGCACCTTCATGCCCGAGAATTCCGGCGCCCACTTGGTGATCGGGTCATCCAGCTTCAGCCGGCCCTCCTCCATCAGCATGAGGGCCAGGACCGAGGTCAGGGGCTTGGTCATGGAGGCGATGCGGAACATCGTGTCCCGGGTCATGGGCTTGTCGGCGGCGATGTCGCGCTTGCCCAGGGTGTTCAGCTGGACAATCTCGCCCTTGCGCCAGATCAGGGTGACGAAGCCCGACAGG
>CAMCIK010000079.1 GCA_945874825.1 Phenylobacterium deserti
GGCGCGGTATAGGCCGTCCAGGTCTCGGCGGCGGCGGGAAGGGCGAGGGCGAGAACCGACAGGGCGGCGATTGCAGAGGCGCGGCGCATGGGCGTTTCCTTATTCAGGCGTCAAAGCTCGGGCGGACCTTAGCGGCCGGGGCGGAGGGCGCGCAACCGGAACAGACAGAGACGAATTGACCGGCGCGCCGCTTGACTCTGCCGGACCGGGCGCCTAACTCCCGGTCGCCTTAGCACTCGTACGCGGCGGCTGCCAAAATCAGCACCGCGTCTGCGGATTTCGATAACCCTCGTCCTAAACGGAGAGACCAAAACATGGCGTTTCGTCCCCTCGGTGACCGCGTCCTCGTGAAGCGCGTCGAAGAAGAACAGAAGACTAAGGGCGGGATCATCATCCCCGACACCGCCAAGGAAAAGCCGCAGGAAGGCGAAGTGATCGCCGTCGGACCCGGCGCCCGTGACGAGTCCGGCAAGATCCAGCCCCTCGACCTGAAGAAGGGCGACCGCATCCTGTTCGGCAAGTGGTCCGGCACCGAAGTCAAGATCGACGGTGCCGACCTCCTGATCATGAAGGAAAGCGACGTCCTGGGCGTGATCGAATAGAGCCTCCGACCGCCTTCCAGACCCACCAATCCCATTCGAAAAGAGTAAGCCAATGGCCGCTAAAGACGTCTATTTTGGTACTGACGCCCGCGACAAGATGCTGCGCGGCGTCAACACCCTCGCCAATGCCGTAAAGGTGACCCTCGGCCCCAAGGGCCGGAACGTCGTCATCGAGAAGTCCTTCGGCGCCCCGCGCTCGACCAAGGACGGCGTGTCCGTCGCCAAGGAAATCGAACTGGCTGACCGGTTCGAGAATCTCGGCGCCCAGATGATCCGCGAAGTCGCCTCCAAGACCAATGACAAGGCCGGCGACGGCACCACCACCGCCACCGTCCTGGCCCAGGCCATCGTGGTCGAAGGCATGAAGTCGGTCGCCGCGGGCATGAACCCGATGGACCTGAAGCGCGGCGTCGACAAGGCCGTGGCCAGGGTCGTGGAATCCATCCGCGAGTCCTCGCGGAAGGTCACCACCAACGCCGAGATCGCCCAGGTCGGCACCATCTCCGCCAATGGCGACACCGAGGTCGGCGAGATGATCGCCCGGGCCATGGACAAGGTCGGCAATGAAGGCGTCATCACGGTCGAGGAAGCCAAGACCGCCGAGACCGAACTCGACGTCGTCGAGGGCATGCAGTTCGACCGGGGCTACCTGTCGCCCTACTTCATCACCAACGCCGACAAGATGGAGGCTGAACTCGAAGAGCCCCTGATCCTGCTTTTCGAAAAGAAGCTAACCTCCCTCCAGCCCCTGCTGCCGGTCCTCGAGGCCGTCGTGCAGTCCGGCCGTCCCCTGCTGATCATCGCCGAGGACGTTGAAGGCGAGGCCCTGGCCACCCTGGTGGTCAACAAGCTGCGCGGCGGCCTGCGGGTCGCAGCGGTCAAGGCTCCGGGCTTCGGCGACCGCCGCAAGGCCATGCTCGAGGACATCGCCATCCTGACCGGTGGTGAGCTGATCTCCGAGGACCTCGGCATCAAGCTTGAGAACGTGACCCTCGAGATGCTGGGCCGCGCCAAGAAGGTGTCGATCACCAAGGACGACACCACCATCGTCGACGGCTCCGGCACCAAGGAGGGCATCGAGGCCCGCATCGGCCAGATCAAGCGCCAGATAGAGGACACCACCTCGGACTACGACAAGGAAAAGCTGCAGGAGCGACTGGCCAAGCTGGCCGGTGGCGTCGCCGTGATCCGCGTCGGCGGCTCGACCGAGGTCGAGGTGAAGGAAAAGAAGGACCGCGTCGATGACGCCCTCAACGCGACCCGTGCGGCCGTGGAAGAAGGCATCGTCCCCGGCGGCGGTGTGGCCCTGCTGAAGGCCTCCAAGGCCCTCGACGGCCTCAAGGGCGACAACGACGACCAGGAAGCCGGTGTCGCCATCGTGCGCCGCGCCCTCCAGGCCCCGATCCGGCAGATCGCAGAGAACGCCGGCGTCGAAGGCTCGATCGTGGTCGGCAAGGTGCTCGAGAACAACTCGCCCACCTTCGGCTTCAACGCCCAGACCGAAGAGTACGTGGACATGGTCAAGGCCGGCGTCATCGACCCGGCCAAGGTGGTCCGTACCGCCCTTCAGGACGCCGCCTCGGTGGCCGGCCTGATGATCACCACGGAAGCCGCGATCGTCGAGGCCCCCAAGAAGGGCGGCGGCGGCGGCGGCCAGGGCATGCCCGGCGGTATGGGCGGCATGGGCGACATGGACTTCTGATCCAGGTCACTTCCCGAAAGTCCGGGGGGCGGAGCTTCAGGCTCCGCCCCCTTTTTCGTGTCCGGACGTCAGCTGGACCGGTTGTTCAGGCGCTTCAGGTCACCCAGCAGCAGGGTGCCCGCCCAGCTGGTGAGCCCGGTGATGATCGCCACCAGCAATCCCGGCAAGAAGCCCGCGACATGGAAGCCGGGAAGAATCCTCGCGACCAGCAGGACCATGGCCGCATTGATCACCAGCAGGAACAATCCGAAGCTCAGGACTGTGATGGGCAGGGTCAGGATGACCAGCAGGGGCCTCAGCAGGGCGTTGACCACCCCGAGCAGCAATGCGGCCAGGAAAAGAGTCGTAGGCGTATCGTAGGTTACGCCGGGAACAAGCCGGGAAGCGATGGCCAGTCCAAAGGCGGCGAAGACCGCCCGAAGCAGGAAGTGCAGCATATCGGATCTCCGGGCGTTCCGTTCAGCGACGCCATGGGCAAGGATTCCGCCACCGGAACTGCAAATGCAACCCCCGGATAGCCCCTTATGCTCGGTGCCGCATTGACGCCGCCTCCAGACCGTTCTGTCTTTCCACCGAATCGGGAGTCCGCATCATGAGTCGTTTCCCATCGCGCTGTCCGGGGGTCCTCGGCGGACTTGGCCTGGGCCTCGGGCTGGGACTGGCCCTCGCCTTGGTGGGGCCGGTCTCTGCCGCGCCTCAGGCCACCCAGGGGTCACCGGCGAAGGTACCAGACTCGGCGTCGGGTCTGTTCGTCAGTCCCTTCGGCGAGCCCTTTCGTTCTTCCCACGGACTTGCCGACTGGTTCGCCGGTGCGGATGGCGACCATAACGGCATCCTGACACTCAAGGAGTTCACCGCCGACGGCCTGCGCTTCCTGACCGTGCTCGACACCGACAAGGACGGCCGGGTCGATGGCTTCGAGAACTCGACATACGAGAACGAGGTCGCGCCGGAAATCCTGCCCCAGTCCGCTGTTTTCCGGCCTGGCCGGGAGGATAGTGACGGGGCGGGCACCCCTGCACCCCGGGCCCGCGGCCTGGAGGGCGCCTCGACCTTCGGCCTGCTGGACGAGCCACAGCCCGTCCGAGGTGCCGACCTGAACTATGACGGCAAGATCACGGCCGCCGAACAGGCCAAGGCCGCCGAACGCAGGTTTGGGTTCCTCGATCCAGAAGCGACTGGCGAACTCGTCCTGCCGGCCCTGCAGTCCCGGATGACCGCCCGCCAGGCGCCGCCGACAAGCTTCGGGCGCTTTTTCAGGCGGCGACCGGACTGAGGTCGGGGACCGTCTCGGCCAGACGCCCGCCGATCCGGATGGGCGCGATGCGGCGGGCCAGGCCTGTGGCGTCGTCGGTCTCCACGAAGACACCGCAGACCGTTGCGGGTCCCTCCGCCGGGCGGAACCGCCCACCGGAAATCCGGGTGGTGAATCGCCGGATCGGTTCTTCCTTCATGTTGCCGATGACGCTGTCATAGTCAGCGCAGGCGCCGGCGTCGGTCTGGTATGCGGTGCCTCCCGGCAGGATCTGGGCGTCGGCGGTGGGCACGTGGGTGTGGGTCCCGACCACCAGGCTGGCCCGTCCATCACAGAAGTGGCCCATGGCCATCTTCTCCGAGGTGACCTCGGCGTGCATGTCGACCACGATGGCGTCGGCCACCATGCCCAGGGGTGCCTTCTCCAGTTCCCGGTCCACGGCGGCGAAGGGATCGTCCAGGCTGTCCATGTGGATGCGGCCCAGGAGGTTGATCACCAGGATCCGTTGGCCTCTGCGGGTCTCGAAGAGGTTGGCACCCAGGCCTGGAGCGTCGGCCAGGACAGGATAGTTCAACGGCCGGATCAGCCGAGGCTCGCGGACGATGTAGGTCAGGGCTTCCTTCTGGTCCCAGGCGTGGTTGCCCAGGGTCAGGCAGTCGGCGCCGGCGTCGAACAGGTCCCGGGCGGTCCGCTCGGTGATGCCGAAGCCCGCGGCCGCGTTCTCTGCATTGATGATGACGAACTCCAGGTCGAGTCGCCGGCGCAGGCCCGGCAGGTGGTCGGCGAGACCGTCCCGGCCGGATTTCCCGACCACGTCTCCGAAAAAGGCGAAGCGCATTCTGTTCCTTCAGGCCTGTGGGAGGCGGCGGTATCCGGCCTCGGTGAGGACGGCGTCAAGAGGCTGATCGTGGGGCTCAAGGTCAAGCTTTTCCACCTCCTGGCCGGCAAAGGCCAGGCCGAGGACGAAGACCGGGCCTGTCCGGCGCAGTTCGGCAAGGGCCCGGTCGTAGTGTCCGCCGCCCTGGCCCAGGCGTCCACCGAAGCGGTCGAAGGCCAGGAGGGGAGCGATTACAAGGTCAGGTCGCATTTCTTCGGCGTCCTGCGGCGGTGCCGGCAGGCCTGACGCGTCGGGTTCGAGCCGGCCTCCAGACGGCGCGGAGAGGAACCGCATACGACCTTCAACCGAGACGTGCGGCAGAAGCCTTTCCGCCCCCAGGGCTGCCAGGCGCAGGGCCAGTGGGCCGGAATCGATCTCGCCGCCGACCGGGAGGTAGGCCGCGAAGGTGCGAAGCGGAGGCAGGTCTGCGTCCTTGAGGTACCGGGCGGCCGCTTCACCGGCGTCCGGCCTCGCGGCCGCCAGTTCAAGCCTCAGCCGCCTGAGCTGTCTGCGCAGGTCCTGTCGGGTGTTCCGTTCGGCGGGGAGGGGCGGCAAGGGAGGTCCGGAAGACAAGGTGGCGGCGCCGCGGGAACCGTGAAGGACTGTTCAATCCCCTCGACCTGGATAACCAGGTGGGCGCCATGTGCCCGGGTCCACGGACCCGGCCAGGGACAGCTCCCTTTGAGTGAATTAAGGTCGCTGGGATAAGTCGCCTTCGACGCGAGCCGCAGCAAGACCCGCCATCTGCCACTCTAGGCCTCGGGGGGCCCTGCGGCAAGGCGCATGGCCAATCAGGCGCCCGCCAGCTTTTCGATTCTTCGTGCGGCGGCCTCAAGGGCTGCAGTGGCCCGGCCCTCCGCCGAGCTGGCCGCGGCCTGAAGCCGGGCGTGGTCTGCCTGTAGCCCGGAGACACGTCCGCGCAGGTCCGAAAGCTCGTCGGCCAGGAGCAGGGCGGCCATCAGGAAGAGCCGGGTCTCGCCCAGCTGGCCAACATCCTGCGACACCTGCCGCACCTGGGTGTCGAAGAGCCGCGCCAGCTCGGTCAGATGGGCTTCCTGGCCGTCCTCGCAGCCGACGACGTAGGGGCGGCTGTTCACGCTGAGGGTTACCTGGGCCATGGTTCAGCCTCCCTGTCCGGTGTCGAGGAGGGCCTCGATCTCGGCGATCGCCTTCCCGAGGGCCCGGGAGGCGTCGGCCCCCGCCGCCGCAAGGGCACCTTCGCGCTCACGGCTCCGCTCGAGCTCGGCCGCCAGACCGTTCCGGGCGGGATCGAAGAGCTCGCCGGCACCTGCAGAGGATCGCCCCGCCAACTCCTGCTCAAGCAGGGCGAGGGCGCGGTCCAGGCGACGCGCCGCCTGGTCGAGAGGGGATTCGTCCTGGGCCATGGGGGACTCCGGAGGTTGTCTGAACTGTATAGCGCCATCCGGTGCGCCGCCGGAACCACTTACGTTTCTTGACCCTTCCGATCCCCTGTGCGAGGCCCAACTTCCATTCCGCCGCCATCCGGATTCCCGCCATGCCTGTCTCGCCCGTCAAAATGGCCGACGCCATCCGCGTTCTCTCCATGGATGCGGTGCACAAGGCGAAGTCCGGCCACCAGGGCATGCCCATGGGCATGGCGGACGTCGCCACCGTGCTCTGGACCAAGTTCCTCAAGTTCGACGCCTCTCGGCCGGACTGGCCGGACCGGGATCGTTTTGTCCTGTCGGCCGGGCACGGCTCCATGCTGCTCTACGCCCTGCTGCACCTGACCGGCTACAAGGCCGTCACGATGGACCAGATCCGGGACTTCCGGCAGTGGGGCTCCAAGACTCCCGGCCATCCGGAGTTCGGCCATACGCCGGGGGTGGAGACCACCACCGGCCCCCTCGGCCAGGGGATCGCCACCGCTGTCGGCATGGCCATGGCGGAACGCCACCTCGCCGCTCGATTCGGGGGAGACCTCGTCGATCACCGCACCTGGGTCATCGCCGGGGACGGCTGCCTGATGGAGGGCGTGAGCCACGAGGCCGCTTCCATCGCCGGGCGCTTCGGCCTGAACCGATTGACCGTCCTCTTCGACGACAACAACACGACCATCGACGGCGAGGCGACCATCGCCGAGACGGGCGATCAACTTGCCCGTTTCAAGGCCTATGGCTGGGCCGTGAAGGCCGTGGATGGCCACGACCACAACAGGATCGCCGCTGCCCTGCGCTGGGCGGTGAAGCAGGACCAGCCGACCCTGATCGCCTGCCGCACGCGCATCTCCAAGGGCGCGGGCCCCAAGGAGGGCGATCCCCACAGCCACGGCTATACCCTGTTCGATGCCGAGATCGCCGAGGCCCGCAAGGCCATGGGCTGGGACCTGCCCCCGTTTGAGCTACCGGACGACCTGGCCAGGACCTGGCGCCGGGTGGGCCGCAGGGGCGTGAGGGGCCGCAAGGCCTGGCAGGCGCGCCTGGCTGGCTCGGCGAAGGGCGCGGACTTCCAGCGCGCCGTCGCTGGCGACCTGCCCGCCGACGCCTTCGCCGCCCTCGATGCCCATATCGCTGCTGCGGTGGAGACCCGGCCCGCCGCCGCTACCCGCCAGCATTCGGGCGCGGCCCTGGACCACCTGTTCCCGGCCATACCGGAAATGATCGGCGGCTCCGCTGACCTGACGGGGTCGAACAATACCTTCGTCAAGGGTACGGCCGCCTTCGACGTCCCGGATTATGCCGGCCGCTATGTCCATTGGGGCGTGCGCGAGCATGGCATGGCGGCTGCCATGAACGGCATGGCCCTGCACGGCGGGGTGATCCCCTTCTCGGGCACCTTCCTGGTCTTCTCGGACTATTCCCGGCCCGCCATCCGCCTGGGTGCCCTTATGGGGGCCAGGGTCGTCCACGTCATGACCCATGACTCCATCGGGGTGGGGGAGGACGGGCCGACCCACCAGCCGGTGGAGCATGTGGCCTCGCTCCGGGCCATGCCCAACCTCCTGGTCTTCCGCCCGGCCGACGCCGTGGAGACCGCCGAGTGCTGGAAGCTGGCCGTCTCGGCCCGTACCGCGTCTTCGGTCATGGCCCTGTCCCGCCAGAAGACCCCCGCCGTGCGCACGGCTGCCTCGGACGAAAACCTCTCGGCGCACGGCGCCTACCAACTGGCTGCCGCCGGTTCGCAAGCCCGGGTCACCCTGTTTGCCTCCGGAACCGAGGTCGCCGTGGCCCTGGCCGCCCGCGACCTGCTTGAGGCCGAAGGGATCGGGACCCGCGTGGTCTCCACCCCCTGCTGGGAGCTCTTCGAGGCCCAGACCGACCGCTACAAGTCGGCGGTCATCGGCCAGACCGAGGTGAAGGCCGCAGTCGAGGCGGGCGTGCGCATGGGCTGGGACCGCTTCATCGGGCCCGACGGTATCTTCGTGGGCATGGACGGCTTTGGCGCCTCAGCCCCGGCCGAGCGCCTTTACGAAGCCTTTGGCATCACCGCGCGGGCGGTGGCTGACGCCGTCCGCCAGAAGCTGGGCTGAGCCGTGGCCGCGCCCTCCCGCCTGGGCACGCCGCTGTCGCCCTCCGCCGTACGGGTGCTCCTCCTGGGCTCGGGCGAACTGGGCAAGGAGGTGGCCATCGAGCTGCAGCGCCTGGGCTGCGAGGTCATCGCCGCTGACCGCTACGCCGACGCCCCGGCCATGCAGGTCGCCCACCGCAGCCATGTCCTGGCCATGACCGACGCCGCGG
>CAMCIK010000080.1 GCA_945874825.1 Phenylobacterium deserti
TTCCGGCCGTCAATGGCGCCCTTGTCGTCGTCGAGCCTGTGACAGGACGGGTCCTGGCCCTGGTGGGCGGCTACTCGTTCTCGCTCTCCAACTTCAACCGGGCGACCCAGGCGCGCCGCCAGCCCGGCTCGACCTTCAAACCCTTCGTCTACGCCACGGCCCTTGAGAACGGCTATACGCCGGCCAGCACCGTCCTGGACTCTCCGATCAGCGTGGCGGGCCGCGACGGTGAGGCCTGGTCCCCGGAGAACTATTCGCGGTCCTACTACGGTGCCATGCAGCTGCGACGCGGCCTTGAGCTCTCCCGGAACACGATGACCGTCCGCCTCGCGCAGGGCGTCGGCATGAAGAAGGTCCGGGACACCGCTGTCCGCATGGGCGTGGTCCCGCGCATGCAGCCTGTCCTGGCCATGGCCCTTGGGGCCGGCGAGACGACGCCGCTCGCCATCACCTCGGCATACGCTGCCTTCGTAAATGGCGGGCGCAGGGTGGAGCCACACCTGATCGAGCTTGTCCAGGACCCCAAGGGACGCACGATCCTGAAGGCGGACAGTCGGGACTGCCCCCGCTGCGACGCTGTCTTCACGGGGGCCGAGAGCCCCCGGATCGCGCCGGGAGGCGAGCAGGTGCTGGATCCCATCACCGCCTACCAGGTCACCTCCATGCTGCAGGGAGTCGTCCAGCGCGGGACCGCTTCGGGGGTCTCCTCGCTCGGCCGCCCGATTGCTGGAAAGACCGGGACCACCAATAACTACCGCTCGGCCTGGTTCATCGGCTACACGCCGCAAATGGTCGTGGGCGTCTTCGTCGGGTTCGATGATAATCGCAGTCTGGGCGAGGGTGAGTCCGGCACCAAGGCGGCGGTCCCCATCTTCATGGACTTCATGAAGGGGGCGGCCAAGGACCTTCCCAAGACGGACTTCAAGGCCCCGCGCAACGCCAAATTTGCGAATATCAACGGCATCCGCGAGGCCTTCCGTCCCGGGACGGAGCCTAAGATCGTGGTGACACCCTCGGTACTCACGCCCGATGGGCTACCGGTGAGGCCTCTCACCTATGAAGAGCTCAACCGCCGCTCTGACGAAACGCAGCCGGCCCCGGTGCGCCAGCCGGACGAGATGAACGGATTGTATTAGGGGGGCGTCCGCGCTAAGCCGCGCGCCCGGGTTCCAGGAGAATTCCCATGAGAGCGGATGTCGAGGCTGCGAAGGCTGACATCGAGCAGACGATTGCTCTGCTCAGGAGGCGTCTTTGACTGGGATGTGGCACTCCGGAAACTTCATGAGCTGAACGCCCGGGTCGAGGACCCGACGCTTTGGGACCGCCCGGGCGAGGCCCAGGCGCTCAGTCGCGAGCGGTCCCGACTGGCGGCCTCGGTTGAGGCCGTGTCCGGCCTCGAGCGGGACCTGGCAGACGCCGTGGGCTATGCCGAGATGGCTGACGAGGAGGACGACGAGGCGACCCTCGAAGAGGCCCGCGCCCAGCTCAAGGCCATCCGCGACCGGGCGGCCCGGGCTGAGCTCGAGGCCCTGCTGTCCGGTGAGGCGGATGGCAACGAGGCCTTCCTGGAAGTGAACTCCGGTGCCGGCGGCACCGAGTCCTGCGACTGGGCGGGCATGCTGCTTCGCATGTATACCCGCTGGGCCAACGCCCACGGCATGACCGTCGATTTCCTCGAGGAAACCTCCGGCGAACAGGCGGGGATCAAGTCGGCGACGATCCAGATCAAGGGGACCAACGCCTACGGCTGGCTGAAGACCGAGGCGGGGGTGCACCGGCTGGTGCGTATCTCGCCCTTCGACGCCGCGGCCAAGCGCCACACGAGTTTTGCTTCGGTCTGGGTCTATCCCGTGGTCGACGACACCATTGTCATCGACATCAATCCTTCGGACGTCAGGACCGACACCTACCGGGCCTCGGGGGCCGGCGGCCAGCACATCAACAAGACGGATTCCGCCGTTCGCCTGACCCACATCCCGACCGGCGTGGTCGTGGCTTGCCAGATGGGCCGGTCACAGCACCAGAACCGCGATGAGGCCTGGCGCATGCTTCGCGCGCGGCTCTATGAGCTGGAGCTCCAGAAGCGGGAGGCCGAGGCCCAGGCCCTGCAGGAGCAGAAGACCGACATCGGTTGGGGTCACCAGATCCGGTCCTACGTCCTGCAGCCCTACCAGATGGTCAAGGACCTCCGCACCCAGGTAGAGACCTCGGATACCCAGGGCGTGCTCGACGGCGACCTCGACGCCTTCATGGGCGCGAGCCTGGCCCAGCGGGTTGGGGTCACCCGGGAAGGGTGAACCCTAGGCCGACGGCGTCGCGGTGGGGGCAGGGGCAGGGGCAGGGGAAGGCGACGGTACAACCTCCGCCGTGGGCCTCTGGAGCTTGATGCTGCGCCCCTCAAACGAGGCTCCCGGCTCGATGGCCAGCTGCTCGGCGGTGATGTCGCCCTCGACACTCGCCGTGCCGTGGAGGCGCACCTGCTTGGCGGTAATCCCTCCGGCGACGCGCCCCCGGACCTCGGCGGTCTCGGCGACCACCTGGCCCTCGACCCTTCCCGTCTCCCCGATGGTCAGCCTCTCTACCTTCACGTCACCGCGCACCAGTCCGTCGATCTGGACCTCACTGTCGCTCTGCACCGAGCCTTCAATGACCAGATTCTGGGCCAGGATCGAGGCTGGCCGGGCGCGGTTACGGGCCGTCGCCTCGGTGCCTGGGGCTGGAATGGCCAGGGGGTTGCTCTCGGGAGCTGGGGAGATCCGGTTATCCGGCTTGGGTGCTGGCTTGCTGAACATTCTCACCTGCGCGGATGAAACGATGGGGATTTACCGCCCGGCCGTTGAGCCAGATCTCGTAGTGGAGGTGGGGGCCGGTGGACCTGCCAGTACTGCCGAGGGCGCCGACCCTCTGGCCGACGGCGACCCTTTGGCCCGGGGACACGGAAATCGCGGACAGATGGGCATAGCGGGTCTTGAATCCCCGCCCGTGGTCGACCTCGATCGTCTTGCCGTACCCCGACCGGACGCCGGCGAAGGACACGACCCCAGGAGCCGTCGACATGACCGGGGAGCCGAACCCGGACACGAAATCGAGGCCGGAGTGGAAGGCCGGGCGCCCCGTGAAGGGGTCGAAGCGTACGCCAAAGCTGCTGGTCGTGCGGGCACCGACCTGGGGTTGGGCAAAGGGGAGTTGGCTGGCGGCCTCTGACAGGGTGTCTGCGACCGACAGGTTCTCGGCCGCGCGTTGAATACGCTCCGCAAAGCGCTCGTCGACATCCAGCACCGCGGCAAGGGCCCGGGAGTCGGGTGCCTCCAGCAGGGGGCCACCCGACGCCGTGGGTGAGGCGAAGCTGGACGGGGAGAGGCCCGCAAGGCGGAAGGCCAGGCGCAGCCGGTCCGCTCTTCCACGTGCATAGTCGTTGGCGGCGTCGGCGAGCCGCTCCTGGTTAGCCTGGACCCCGGCTATGCGCTCGACTGGGCTTGCGTCCGCATTCGGAACGCCCCGGAGCGCCGGCGATAGCGCCGCCATGGCGCCAGGTTCGCCACGAAGGTCGGTGAGGAGCAGGGCGAGGGCCACGTGACGCTTTTCGATGGTCTCCGCGAGGCCGCCGAGGGTGGCACCAGAGGCGTTCAGCTGCGCGACGGCGCTGTTCAGCCGGGCCTCGCGATCGGCCACCCAGCGCTCGGACCGGGCCTGCATCCGGGCCAGCTCGCGGTCGCTCCGCGACTGGGTGAAGGCACCGACCGCGATGGCGATCGAGGAGGTGGCGATCCACACGATGGCCCCCAGGATGAGGGCCGCAAAGAACATCTGCCGACCTGGTGACAGGACGACGCCCTTCATCTCTCCGCCAGAGCGAAGATAGAGATGCCGTTCAGGGAATAGGGCCTGGATCAAGCCGCGGACTTGCGCGATGCGCGTCATGCTCACCTTGCCGGTAGCCGATGGGGACCGTGTTATTGTCCATTAGGGACCTAGCTGGCAACCCGATGATTCCGACCGGGACTTCCAGTCAGAGGCCCTGGGCGGCCTTCAGGACTTCCGCTGCGTGGCCGGGAACCTTCACCTTCCGCCAGATTCTGCGGATCCCGCCATCCGCCCCGATCAGGAAAGTCGAGCGTTCAATGCCCATGTACTTGCGTCCGTACATGCTCTTCTCGACCCAGGCACCATAGGCCTCGACCATGGTGCCTTCGGGGTCTGACCCCAGGGCGACCTTCAGGTCGTATTTGGCGGTGAACTTGCCATGGCTGGCGACGGTATCCTTGGAAACGCCAAGGACGTGGGCACCTGCAGCTGCGAACTCGCCAGAGAGGGCGGAGAAATCCTGCGCCTCCTTGGTGCAGCCCGAAGTGTCATCCTTGGGATAGAAGTAGATCACCAGGGTCTTCCCAGCGAAGTCTGACAGCCGCACGGGGCCGTCGGCACCGGCAAGTTCAAAGCCCGGCGCCTTTGCGCCGTCGGTGAGTTCCGTCATCTTTCCCTCCTCAGGGCTCCACGACCAGACGAACCCGGCGCTTACCCGATCTCAGCTCGGCCTCGCCAGGCTGCAGTGCGGTAAAGCCCGCCGGATCCGAGACCTTCTCGCCCTGGATCCGGAAGCCGCCGTTTGCGATCTGCTTGCGCGCCTCGGAGTTCGAAGCGGCAAAGCCGACCGCCACCATCAGGCCGGCATGGGACATGGCGGCGAGGTCTGCGGCTTTCAAGGCCAGGGTGGGCATGTCGGCGGATAGGCCGCCGGCTTCGAAAGCCACCCGCGCGGCCTCCTCCGCCGCCGCAGCGGCCTTAGCGCCATGCAACATAGCCGTCGCCTCGGTCGCCAGGACCTTCTTGGCCTCGTTGATGCCTGAGCCCGTCAGAGCCTCCAGCCGGGCGACATCTTCGAGGGGCAGGTCGGTGAACAGCTTCAGGAACCGTCCGACGTCGGCGTCCTCGGTGTTCCGCCAGAACTGCCAGTAGTCGTAGGGGGCCAGCATGTCGGCGTTCAGCCAGACCGCTCCGGAGATCGTCTTGCCCATCTTCTGGCCCGAGGCGGTGGCGAGCAGGGGCGTGGTCAGGCCAAAGGCCTGCTTCTGGTCGACCCGCCGGATCAGCTCCACCCCGTTGAGGATGTTGCCCCATTGGTCCGACCCACCCAACTGCAGCTGGCAGGCGTACTTACGCTCCAGCTCCAGGAAGTCGGTGGCCTGCATGAGCATGTAATTGAACTCGAGGAAGGTCATGGGCTGCTCACGCTCGAGGCGCAGCCGGACGGAGTCGAAGGTGAGCATGCGGTTGATGGTGAAGTGCACGCCGTAGTCCCGCAGGAACTCGACGTAGCCCAGCTTGTCGAGCCAGTCGGCGTTGTTCACCATGATGGCGTCCGTCGGGCCGTCGCCGAAGGCCAGGAAGCGGGCGAACACGGTCTTGATGCTGTCGATGTTGGCCTGGATTTTCTCCTCGGTGAGGAGGGGACGCGACTGGTCCTTGTCGGTGGGATCGCCCACCTTGGTGGTGCCTCCGCCCATCAGGACGATGGGTTTGTGGCCCGCCTGCTGCAGGCGGCGCAACATCATGATCTGGATCAGGCTGCCGACATGAAGGCTTGGTGCCGTGGCGTCGAAGCCGATGTAGCCCGTGACGATCCCAGCACTGGCGGCGGCGTCCAGTTCCTCCGGATGGGTGATCTGGTGGAGGTAGCCGCGCGCCTGCAGGGTTCGCAGCAGGTCGGACTTAAACTCGGCTTGGGGGGTCATGGTCGGCTCCGGGAGGCTCAGGCGGGCCGGCGCCAACTCCAGAGCGCGCCGGCCGGGGAAGGCGGCGCGATAAGTCTCACGCCGTCGTCAGGGGCGGCGGTAATAGGACCGGGTCTGGGCGAGGGTCTGAAACACGCCGCTGGCCTAGGCTCCGACGTCGTGGCAGTCAAGCGCCATGCGTGTTCTCGGCTTCATGACCGGCACCTCCCTCGACGGGATCGACATGGCGATCCTGGAGACCGACGGGGAGACCCTGCAAGGCTTCGGCCCGGCCGCCGAGGCACCCCTGCCAGACCCCCTGAGGGCGCTCCTGGGGCGGACCATCGCGGTTGCCCTCCAGCATCCCCGGGGGACTCCCGAGCCCCCACTCTTCGCAGAGGCCGCCCGGGCGGTCGCCCAGGCGCACTTCGAGGCCGGCGGGACCTTTCTCCGGTCCTGTGGGCTTACCTGGTCGGACCTGGACCTGATCGGCATGCATGGCCAGACCGTCCTGCATGAGCGACCCTCCCAGGGACGTCCGGGACGTACCCTGCAACTGGGTGACGGCGACTGGCTGGCCCAGGCCGCAGGGGTTCCCGTAGCCTTCGATTTCCGCTCGGCCGACGTGGCCGCGGGCGGGGAGGGGGCCCCGCTGGCACCGGTCTATCACATCGCCCGGGCGGCTGCCTCGGGCCTGCCGGTACCCCTTGCGGTGCTCAATGTCGGCGGTGTCGCCAACCTCACCTGCTGGGCGGGGGGCGACAGGGTCGCCGCCTTCGACACGGGACCCGGCAACGGCTTGATTGACCAGGTGGTGCAGGCGCGCACCGGCGACCGGTTCGACCGCGATGGGCGGCTGGCGCGTGCGGGGAGGATCATACCCGAGGTACTGGCTCGCCTGCTCGACCACCCCTATTTCACCGAACTGCCCCCCAAATCCCTGGACCGGTACGATTTCTCGCCGGGTCCGACGGACGGGCTGGCCCTGGCCGACGCGGTGGCCACCCTGACGGCCTTCACCGCCGAGTCAGTTGCGCGGGGGTTCAGCCTGGTCGACATCCAGCCGGCCAGCCTCGTCGTTACGGGCGGGGGTCGGCGCAACCCCGCCCTGATGGAAGCCCTGGCGGGCCGTCTGTCCTGCGAGGTTGCGGACGTGGAGAGCGTCGGCTGGCGTGGCGATGCGCTTGAAGCCGAGGCCTTTGCCTTCCTGGCCGCGCGATGCGTCCGGGGATTGCCGATCTCCTTCCCGGGAACCACCGGGGTTGAACGCCCGATGCTGGGCGGCCGGATCGCCGCTCCCGGAGCCTAGCTGTCCTCGTCGAGGCGACGGTCGAGATAGGCGCCAACCCGGGATTCGACTTCGGGGAGGTGCTCGGTCCAGAAGTGGCTGGCGCCATCTACGACGTCATAGTCGATGACGATCCCCTTCTGGGTGCGCAGCTTGGAGACGACCTTCTCGACCTCCTGGGGCGGGGTGACGGCGTCGGCCCCGCCATGCAGCATCAGCCCGGAGGCCGGGCACGGGGCGAGGAAGCTGAAGTCGTACATATTGGTCGGCGGCGAGACCGATATGAATCCGTCGGTCTCAGGACGGCGCATCAGAAGCTGCATGCCGATCCAGGCCCCGAAGTCGAAGCCCGCGACCCAGCACTGGCTGGCCGAGGGATTCGTGACCTGAAGCCAGTCCAGTGCCGTCGCCGCGTCCGCCAGTTCACCGATACCGGAGTCAAACTCACCCTGGCTGCGCCCGACGCCACGGAAATTGAAGCGCAGGACCGAAAAGCCGCGCGTCATGAACAGGTGGAACAGCTGGACTGAAACCGGATGGTTCATCTGGCCGCCGGCCCGGGGGTGCGGATGCAAGATCAGGGCGATCGGCGCGTTCTCGGTCTTGCCGGCCGTGTAGCGGCCTTCGATACGTCCGGCCGCGCCGGTCAGAACCACCTCTGGCATCTCGCCTCCCTTAAGATGGAGCCCGAATAGTTGACTATCGCGCTTGGTCTTCCTAGATCGCAGGCATGGACCCTTGGCCGTCCCCGCGAGAAGCGGCGGCTTTAGCACAGGGGCCGGCGGCAAGGCTCGAAAAAATGCGAAGTGGCTGAGGTCGGGACATGCGTCTGAGCACCAAGGGACGATACGCCGTCATGGCGATGGCTGATCTGGCACGCCGCCAGGCGGAATCGGCGGAGCGCGCTGTCTCGCTCTCGGACATCGCCGCCCGGCAGGAGATCTCTCTGTCCTATCTCGAGCAGCTCTTTGCACGTCTGCGCCGCCGCGGCCTGGTCCAGAGCCACCGGGGTCCCGGCGGCGGCTACCGGCTGGCGCGGTCGGCGGTGGAGACCAACATCGCCGAG
>CAMCIK010000081.1 GCA_945874825.1 Phenylobacterium deserti
ATCACCCTGGCCCGGGGGCTTTACTGGCGGGGCCGGGCGGTGGAGGCCCTTTCCGGTATCGACGCCGCCGACGTCTTCTACAGGGCTGCGGCGCGATACCGGACCACCTTCTACGGACAGCTGGCGGCGGAGCGGGCCGGCTATGCCACCCTCGACCTCGGGCGCGATCCGAACATCGGTCCGAGGGAGCGGGCCCGCTTCGAGGCGCTCAACACGACGAAGGCCGCGCGGATCCTCTACGACACCGGGAACCTGGAACTGTTTCGCAGCTTCGTTCTCGGCATGGACGACATCCATGACAATGACGCCGACCAGGCCATGCTCGTGGACCTGGTGCGGGGATACGGCGATCAGGACACCTCCATGAAGGTGGTTCGCGCGGCCGCCCAGCGGGGCTTCATCCTGCCGGACCGGGGCTATCCCATGCGCGCGCCGCCGTCGGGCGTCTCCAACGCACCCGAGACCGCTCTGATCCTGTCCATTACGCGCCAGGAGAGTGGCTTCGACCCCCTGGTACGATCGGGCGTCGGGGCCCGCGGCATGATGCAACTCATGCCCGCCACTGCCGCGGCCACCGCCCGTCAGGTTGGCGTCAGCTATTCCCCCTCCATGCTCGACAATCCCGACTACAATATGCGGCTGGGATCGAGCTATCTGGGCAGCTTGATCTCGACCTTCTCAGGGTCCTACGTCATGGCTGTTGCCGGCTACAACGCTGGCCCCGGACGCTCGACGCAATGGGCCGCCTACTGCGGTGACCCCCGGGCGTCCAGCGTCGACCCGGTGGACTACATCGAGTGCATCTCCTTCTCCGAGACCCGCAACTACGTCATGCGGGTCATGGAGGCGGTGGCGGTCTATCGCGCCAAGCTCCGCGGCGGGACCACGCCTCTGACCCTGACGGCGGACCTCCGCCGCGGCGTCTACACGCCCCCCGCTCCGCAGGTTCAGTCGCCGCCGCCCGTCGCCCCCGCGGGACAGGATCCAACCCCATGACCGACCGACCGAGGGCCACTCTGAGCCCCAGGGTCGACCCCGACCCGACCCTTCTCAGGACGGTCGGCTGGTCGGATTATGCCCTTCTGGACTCCGGCCTCGGCCGCAAGCTCGAACGCTATGGTCATCGCACCGTGGTGCGGCCGGAGCCCCAGTGCCTCTGGGCCCAGGGACTGGATTCGGAGACCTGGGACACCGCCGATGCAGTCTTCGATCCCAGCGATGAGGAGGACTCCGGCCGCTGGCGCTTTCACGATACGCCCATCGAGCCCTGGGTCTCCGGCTGGGGTGCCGTGCGCTTCAACGGTCGATTCACGCCTTTCCGCCACCTGGCCTTCTTCCCAGAGCAGGCGGCCAACTGGGAGTGGCTGGACCGGACGGTGCGGGGTGCCGGACGGCCGCTCAGGATCCTGAACCTGTTCGGCTACACGGGAGTGGCGAGCCTCGTCTGCGCTGCCGCCGGTGCCCAGGTCACCCATGTCGACGCCTCCCGCAAGGCCATCGGCTGGGCCCGGGACAATGCTGGCCTGTCGGGGCTCGAGGACCACCCGATCCGATGGATCTGCGAGGACGCCCGCAAGTACGTCCAGCGCGAGCTGCGCCGGGGCGTGAAGTACGATGGCATCATCCTCGACCCGCCCAAGTATGGCCGGGGACCGGACGGCGAGGTCTGGCGCCTGTTCGAGGACCTCCCCAACCTCGTCGACACCTGCGCCGCCCTCCTCAGCCCCGACCCTTCCTTCCTGCTGCTCAACGCCTATGCGGAACGCATCTCGGGCGCCGCCCTGGCCGGGCTGCTGGCTGACAAGCTTGAGGGTCGCGGCGGAAACATCGGCTGGGGCGAGCTCGTCCTGGTGGAAAGCGCCCGCCAGCGCGAGATCGGCATGAGCTTCTACGCCCGCTGGACCGCATGAGCGCCCCGTCCCGCCAGGTCACCTCCCTGACCAACCCCCTGGTCAAGGCGGTTCGCGCCCTGCATCAGGGAAAGACACGGGATGAGACCGGGCAGTTCGTGGCCGAGGGCCTGAAGTTCATCATAGAAGCCCTTGAACTTGAGAGATTTCCTGAAATCCTTCTCCATGGCCCCGAGGCCGCCGGCCACCCCCTGCTGGAGCGGGCCTGCAGGGCGACCCTGGAGGCCGGCGGACAGGTGATCGAGGTCACCCGGGACATCCTCTCCAAGGTCTCCCGGCGCGACAATCCCCAGGCCGTGATCGGGGTCTTCCGCCAGGCCTTCTCTCGGCTGGACGACCTTGACCCCGCCGCCGCCAGGGGCTGGGTAGTCCTGCACCGGGTGCGCGATCCCGGCAACCTGGGCACGGTGATCCGCACGGCGGACGCCGCCGGGTGCGGGGCGGTCATCCTCGTCGGCGAATGCTGCGATCCCTACTCGGTGGAGGCGGTGCGCGCGACAATGGGGTCCATCTTCGCCCTGCCCCTGGTCCAGGTCGACGAGGCCGAATTCGCCGCCTGGCGGGCCGACTGGCCGGGATCGGTGGTCGGGACCCTGCTGTCCGCCGCCGTCTCCCACGCCGAGGCGGACTATCGCCACCCGACCCTCATCCTGCTGGGCAATGAGCAGCAGGGCCTGCCGCCGGATATGGCCGCCCTGTGCGACGTCAACGTCAAGATTCCAATGCGCGGCCGGGCGGACAGCCTCAACCTGTCGGTGGCCACGGGCATAATGATCTACGCCATAACAGCCTGATCTTCCTCAGGTTCCCCGTGGTTTAGCCCGAGAGGTCGGGACTGCAGAGGCGGGATCCTCAGGCCAGACATGGCGGGGATAGCGCCCCCGCATCTCGGCCCGGACCTCCCGCCAGGACCCCCGCCAGAAGCCGGGGAGGTCCCGGGTAGTCTGGATCGGCCGGTGGGCCGGCGAGGTCAGGGCCAGGGTCAGGGGCGCCCGTCCCTCCGCCACGGCGGGATGGACCGGCAGGCCGAAGACCTCCTGCACCCGCACCTCCACCCGCGGCCCGCCGGGCGCGGCATAGTCGATGGCGAAGCTGTTGCCCGTGGGCGCGGTCCAGCGGGCCGGGGCCAGGGCGTCCAGGCGTCGGGTCTGGCCGTAGTCCAGGCGGCTGACGAGGGCCGAATCCAGGCGAGCTGGCGACAGGTCCTTGAGGCTGCGCAGACCCTCCAGCGCCGGTCCCAGCCAGGCGTCGAGGTCAGCGGCCAGGGCCTCGTCCCCCAGGTCGGGCAGGTCTGGAAGGCCGAGCTCCCGCAGGAAGGCGATGCGGGCCCGGAGGCTCGCCCCTGCCTCCCCCCAGGCCAGGGCGGCAATCCCGGCCTCCCGGGCCTGGTCCAGCAGGGCGGCGCGGATGAGGTCGGCTGAGGGTGCCTCGTCCAAGGTCTCCTTCAGCACCAGTCGGCCCAGCCGCTCCAGGCGCACGGACCGCAGCCGCCCCGAGGGCCCGGGCTCGATCCGCGCCTCACGCACGATGTCGGCGGCGAAGTGGGCGGCGATCTCAGACGGGTCCATCGGCGCGGCGAGGAGGATCCGGTCGGACCGGCCGCCGCCGCCCAGCTCGCCCACGGCCAGCCAGGTCTCCCGCGCCAGGATGTCGGTCTCCTCGATCCAGACCCCCCGGCCGCTAGCCAGCTGGAAATGCCCCGGCGCGCCCCGGGCCCGGGCGATCCGTTCCGGCCAGGCCAGGGCCAGGAGGATTCCGTCGGACA
The DNA here is from genome assembly GCA_945874825.1 of Phenylobacterium deserti. Classification (GTDB taxonomy): domain Bacteria; phylum Pseudomonadota; class Alphaproteobacteria; order Caulobacterales; family Caulobacteraceae; genus Phenylobacterium; species Phenylobacterium deserti_D. Next base: position 3,676 of record CAMCIK010000081.1, read on the forward strand.
GGTCCTCATCCGGCACCGTCCCGGGCACCGACGCCCGGCTGGCCAGGTCCGCCCAGCGGGACGCCAGGGCCCGCGCCTCCTTGGACCGGCCGCCCCGGTCCCGCTCCAGTCCCTCCAGGCGCCGCCTCAGGTCGGCATCGCGCCCGCCAAGGCCCGGCTCGGACATCAGCACGGCGATCCGCGCCGCCCGCGCGCCGGCGCCGGCGCCCGCCTCCGCGCCGCGCAGCACCATGTGGGCCAGGCGCGGCGGAAGGGGCAGGACCGAAAGGGCCGCCCCGTGCGCGGTCAGTCCGCCGCGGTCGTCCAGGGCCTCCAGCCGGGCCAGCAGGCTGCGGGCTTCGGCCAGGGCTCCGGCAGGCGGCGGATCGAGGAAGGCCAGGCCCGCGGCGTCCTTGGCCCCCCAGCGGGCAAGGTCCAGGGTAAGGCCCGACAGGTCGGCATTGAGGATCTCAGGCGGGGCGAAGGCTGGCAGGGCCCGGGTCTCGGCCTCGTCCCAGAGGCGGTAGCAGGTTCCCGGGCCAGTCCGCCCCGCGCGGCCCCGCCTCTGGTCGGCGGCGGCCCGACTGACCCTCAGGGTGACCAGCCGCGAAAGGCCCGAGGCGGGATCAAAGCGCGGCGTCCGGACAAGGCCGCTGTCGACTACCGCACCCACCCCCTCGATGGTCAGGCTGGTCTCGGCGATGGAGGTAGCCAGCACCACCTTGCGTCGCCCGGGTGGCGGTGGCGCGATGGCCCTGTCCTGGACCGCAGGATCGAGGGCCCCATAGAGGGGGGCCAGGTCCACGTCGGGTGGCAGGACTGAAGCCGCAAGTCTCTCCTCGGTCCGGCGAATCTCGGCCTGACCGGGCAGGAAGACCAGCAGGCTGGAGGGCGTCTCGGACAGGGCCCGCCGGACCGCCCGCGCCGCCTGGTCCTCGACCGACGCCCCCGGATCGCGGCCCAGGTAGCGGGTCTCCACCGGCCAGGTGCGGCCCTCGCAGGACAGGACAGGTGCCCCGCCTAACAGGCCCGCCACCGCCGCTCCGTCCAGGGTGGCCGACATGACCAGGATGCGCAGGTCGGGCCTCAGCACCGACTGGGCGTCACGGGCCAGGGCCAGGCCGAGGTCCGCGTCGAGGCTGCGCTCGTGGAACTCGTCGAAGATGACCAGGCCCACATCCTCCAGGCCCGGGTCGGACAGGATGCGGCGGGTGAAGACCCCCTCGGTCATCACCTCCAGACGCGTGGCGGCGGAAACCCGGCTCTCCATCCGCACGCGGAAGCCCACGGTCGCGCCAACCGCTTCGCCCAGGTTGGCGGCCAGCCGGGCGGCGACGGCCCGGGCGGCCAGCCTCCGGGGCTCCAGCATCAGGATTTTCCGGCCGGACAGCCAGGGAGCGTCGAGAAACCGCAAGGGCGCCAGCGTACTCTTCCCCGCCCCCGGCGGCGCCACGAGCACGGCCGAGGTCCCGACCTCAAGGGCCTCAAGCAGGGACGGCAGGACCTCCTCGACAGGCAGCATGGCCCCGGTCTAGCCCCCCGGCGCCGGAGGGCCAAGGGTGCAGGGCCGAGGCCCTCCCTTGCAAATCCCGCCCCGGCACTAAAGATAGGGCCATGAGCCAGCCGCCTATCCGCGCCATCATCGCGCCCGTCACCCCGCTCCAGCAGAACTGCACAATCGTGTGGTGCGCCAAGACCCTGAAGGCGGCGGTGATCGATCCCGGCGGCGAGGTCCAGCGCCTGATGGGGGGCCTGGCCCAGCATGGCCTGACGCTCGAGAAGATCTGGATCACCCATGGCCACCTGGACCATGCCGGGGCCACGGCCGAGCTCAAGGCCCTTACGGGCGCAATCATCGAGGGGCCGCACCGGGACGATGCCCCCCTGATCGCCAGCATTCCGGAGTCCGGTGCCCGCTACGGCATGCCCGACGCCCGGGCCTTCGAGCCCGACCGCTGGCTGGAGGATGGCGACCGGGTGACCCTGGGCGAGACCGAGTTCGAGGTCTACCACTGCCCTGGCCACACCCCTGGACACGTGGTCTTCTTCAACCGAGAGGCTCGCTTCGCCCAGGTCGGCGACGTCCTGTTCCAGGGCTCGATCGGACGTACGGATTTTCCGGGGGGCAGCTATCCCCAGCTGATCGGTGCCATCACCGGCAAGCTCTGGCCCCTGGGCGACGACGTGGCCTTTGTCCCCGGCCACGGCCCCATGTCGACCTTTGGTCGCGAGCGCCAGACGAACCCCTTCGTCTCGGACGAGGCCCTGTCGGAGGGTTAGGCCGGCCGGTCTGACGAAGTCCCGGCGGGCGGAGCCTTGGCGGGCGGCTTCCTGTCGGGCCTGCCTCGGGCGAGGAAGGCTTCAAGGACCGGCTTCAGGGCGAGTTCCAAGGCGAATTCCTGGTGTCTAAGGTCGTCCCCGAACAGCATCCGCGCGTTCAATTTCTCGCGGGCGAAGACCCTGTCCGGGGCCAGGGCTGGCGAGATCGGCGCCGGGATGGAACCATCAGGCAGCCGGAAGGTCCTGCGAAAGGACCGGTCGTAGCCAACCGCAAGCCGGTCCATCATCGCGCACCGCAGAAGGACATTGCGAGTCAGGGCTGGCCTGAGGGCGGCCCAGTCCGCATAGCAGTTCTCGACGAGACCCATGGCCTCGCTCATGCCGCCATTCCGGTAGGCCGAGACGAAGTCCACGACGGCGATCTCGACGATCGCCGGAGGTGGCGACGGATGGAGCTCCTCAAGGGTCGACGCCCGGCGTGGCAGGGTTTGATCAAGCCATTTCCAGAAGCCCGGGACAGGCTTCGGGACCTCCAGGGCCAACCGGTCGGGCAGGTTGGCGCCGGAGATCAGGCCGGCCCCGAAGACGACGAGGAAGATGGCACCGGCGAGCATCAAGCTGACGGAAGGACGGGATTCCATGGAGGCGGCTCCGCCCGCAGGCCAAACGCCCGACGGGAAGTCTCACCCTGTCGGAGACCTACGCCAGTTCCGGACGCCGCCTGCCTAGACCACCTGCCCCGCCGCCCAGCCGCTGGCCCAGGCCCACTGGAAGTTGTAGCCGCCCAGCCAGCCGGTCACGTCGACCGCCTCGCCGATGATGTGCAGGCCAGGGACGGTGCGGGCCTCGAAGGTGCGGCTGTCGAGTTCGCGGGTGTCCACCCCGCCCAGCATGACCTCGGCGGTGCGGTAGCCTTCTGTGCCCGCGGGCCGGAAGGTCCAGGCGTTCACAGCGGTGGACAGACGGGCCAGGGCGGCGTCGTTGCAGTCCCCCAGCCGGGGCGGCGCCTCAGCCCCTTCGGCCAGGGTGCGGGCCAGGCGCGCTGGCAGGAGGTCCGACAGGAGGGCGGTGGGGGACTGGCGTCCAGCCCGGCCCCGCTCGGCCTTCAGCCGCGCCAGCAGGTCGACACCCGGGGCCAGGTCCACCGCCACCGCCTCGCCCTCGTGCCAGTAGGACGAGGCCTGCAGCACGGCGGGCCCCGACAGGCCCCGGTGGGTGAAGAGGAGGGACTCGTCAAAGGCAGTCCCGCCCGCGGTCACGCGGGCGGGCGCAGAGACCCCGGCCAGGGGCGACAGTCGCTCCAGCAGGTCCGGTGCCAGGGT
>CAMCIK010000082.1 GCA_945874825.1 Phenylobacterium deserti
CACCCCGATCGACCCGACCAAGACCATGGGGCGATATCACGCCCGAGAGGGGGCGAGCTTTTACATGGGCTTTGCCGAGGCACCGGACCTCACGATCATAGAAGCGGCAATACCAGCCGGAGGGGTGACCATCGACCGGCCCGCGGGGCGTTCCCCGAGCCTTAATCCAGACCAGGTTTGGATCCATCCCCCGACCCTTGGCGGCGTCATGCTCGGGGTCTCGCGGCCCTCCATGGCGTGGATGTGGTCAGGATATCCGGATCGGGTGATACCGCTCTGAGCCGTCCCTGGACGCGCTGATGTCCTCACCTCCGTCACCCTGCCTCGTGCCGGGTCGATGGTGTCGTGAGCGTCGGCCTCGAAGGATGATCCCCTAGCGATCCAGCTTGGCGACCATCCGGGTGAGACTTTCCAGGATTTCCTGGCTGGCCTGAGCGTCGAGGCCTGTCCTGTGAAGGAGCTTCATGGAGGCAATGTGCACCTGCACGGCCTGGGGCTTGTGCCGGCCCGTCTCGATGGAATGATCCAGCAGCTCGCAGAGTGAGCGGGCGACCTCGGATAGGGCCGGGTCCGGAAGGACGGCGCAAAGGCTTACGATATCGGTTGAGCAGCGATACATGTCCTCGAGGTCACACTCGGGGTCGGCAAAGAGCGCCTCGATCCTGGCGATGGAACTGTCGATCAGGTTCAGGCTGGTCTCCGACTGGAGGGCGATGGCCGCCTCCCCGCGCTCGAGCGCTTCGCTCACATGAATCCCGCCCGGCTCCTTGATCATGCTCGAAAGGCGGGTCTTAGCGCGAAATTTGCGAACAGTACTCACGCGGTCGTCTCCTGAACTTCGGCACTCGGGTCGTCTTGGTTGGATTGTGCGGCGACCTCAGCTTTGGCGGCTTCGGCATTGGCGGCGGCTTCAGCGTCGCCGCTGCGGCGTCCGACGCCGTATTCCGAAGGCGGTGCCGCCTTTCGGAAGCGACGGTCCGGGCCGATGTAGGTTTCGGTCTCGACGAAAAGCCGGGTCGACTGGGCGACCCAGATGATGCGCTCAAGAATGATCTTGGGCGTGATGGGCTTGGCGATTATGAAATTTGCGCCGCAGTCCCGCGCCTTTGTCACCTGGCTCCGACGAGTGTGCGCGGTGACGATGATGGCGGGGGTCAGTCGCACCTGTTCGTCAGAGGACCGCCGCAGCCAGCGGATGAACTCATAGCCGTCGACCCCGGGCATCTGGGCGTCCGTGAGGATCAGGTCGAAAGCCGTCTCTGTGCAGGCTTCCTTGGCCTCTTCGAAACTGATGGCCCTCTTGAACTTCCGCATTCCGAAGCCATCAAGAACGCCGCACAGAAGCTCGACCGCCTGCATGTTGTCGTCAACGACAAGCACGGAGGCGCTGGACAGGTTGATCCGGGCGGATCCGTTCATCGAAGTACCTCCGTCGCCCCAACGGGCGTCCGACCGGCGACACACTGCGTCCGACGCGTAAAGGGTTGGTTCCGCATCAAGGTTTCGACGGGATTAACCCTACCACGTGTTTCCCGGCGGGCGCCATCCGGGTTAGAACCGCCTCCCCGCCCACTGGAGTTCCCGATGCGTCTGGCCCTGATCGCCTGCACAGCCCTGGCCCTCGCCGTACCCCTGTCCGTCGCCGAGGCAGCGACTCCGCAAGCCGAGGTGACGCGAGTCGAGAATAGTCCTGGGTACCGGAAGGCCGTCAGTGTGCTGACCGCAGAGCACGCGCGGACGGTCGCGGACATTGTCCGCCTGACCGAGATTCCAGCACCGCCCTTCGGAGAGGCCAATCGAGCCGCCGCCTACCGGCGCGACCTCGAAGCCCTGGGGTTGGTAGATGTGAAGATGGATGCGGAGGGCAATGTCACGGGGATCCGTCCGGGCCTGAAGACCCGGGGAAAGGGCCCCTTCGTGGCGGTGGCGGCCCACCTTGATACCGTCTTTCCGGAAGGGACCGATGTTAAGGTCCGCCGACAGGGCTGGCGGCTTTCCGCCCCCGGAATTGGCGATAACACCCGGTCCCTGGCCACCCTGTTGGCATGGGTCCGCGCCATGGACGCGGCCGGTGTGCAGACCGACTCCGATCTCCTGATCGTCGGCAATGTCGGGGAAGAAGGCATAGGCGACCTGCGCGGGGTGAAAGCCCTCTTCCAGAGGGGCCCCTACGCCGGACAGATCTCGACCTTCTTCTCCGTCGATGGCTCGGACCCCTCGGGGGTCGTGACGGGGGGTGTCGGATCCCGGCGCTACCATGTGGTTTTCAGCGGTCCCGGAGGGCACAGCTATGGTGCCTTCGGGATCGTCAACCCGATGGTCGCCATGGCGGGCGCAGTGACGGGACTCTACGCGGTGAAGCCGCCGCAGACGCCCAGGACAACCTATTCGGCAAGCGTGACCGGGGGCGGTACGTCGGTGAATGCGATTCCCTCCTCGGTCTTTGTCGACGTGGACCTCAGGTCAGAGGACGCCGGCGCCCTCGCGGACCTTGACCGGCAGTTCAGGGCCTCCGTGGAAAGTGCGGTCGCTGCCGAGAACGCCGCCCGTTCTGCCGCCTTCGGACCCATCAAGGCCGAGATGAAGCTCATCGGCGAGCGCCCTGCCGGAAGGACCCCGTCCGACAGTCGTCTGGTCCGGATCACCCAGGCTGCCATAACCGCAAGGGGCTTCGATCCCGCGGAGGAGGCCTCGTCGACAGACGCCAACATTCCCATGAGCCTCGGGATCCCCGCCGTGACGATCGGAGCCGGGGGTCGCGGGGGCCGCGCACATGCACCGGACGAATGGATCGACGTCGAACCGGTCGAGATGGTGCGCGGCATGTCCGTCGGCCTGCTGGCGATCCTTGCAACGGCGGGCTTGCGCTAGGCTTCAGAGCCCAAGGACGAGTCGGGCCATGATGTCCCGCTGGATCTCGTTGGATCCCCCGTAGATCGAGCCGGCCCGGTTGTTGAGATACAGGGCCATAGCCGTCAGGCCATGCTCTGGTCCGATGAAGTCCTGGCCTCCGTCTGGTGCCCTTGCGGCCTTCTGGTCGACGGCGGCGTAAGCGGCGATCCCCTCAATGGCCAGCTCATCCAGCTTCTGCCGGGTCTCCGTTCCCTGGGTCTTGAGCATGGATGAGGCCGGCCCGGGATTACGTCCGGAGGCGAGGTCTGCCAGCACCCGGTGTTCTGTCATCTCTACGGCGTCAAGGATGACGCCCAGGTCGGCGAGTCGGGACCGGAACGCGGGGTCTTCAATGAGCGGGCCGCCCCCATCGGCCAACTCCTGACGGGCCAGGGCCTTGAGCCTTTCGAAGCCGACCTTCAGCCCGGCAGCCGAACCGCCCCCGCGCTCGAACTCAAGAAGATACTTGGCGACGGTCCAGCCCTGGTTCTCCTCGCCAACCCGACCGGAGACCGGAACCCGTACATTGTCGAAGAAGACCTGGTTGACCTCGTGCTCGCCCGCCAAGGTCACGATCGGGCGGACCGAGACTCCCGGAGTTTCCATGTCGAGCAGAAGAAAGGTGATCCCCGCCTGCGGCTTTCCGTCGCTCCGTGTCCTGACCAGGCAGAACATGCGGTTCGCCCAGTGGGCATGGGTCGTCCAGATCTTGGTCCCGTTCAGAACATAGGCGTCGCCGTCCAGGTCGGCGCGGAGCTGCAGGGCTGCGAGGTCCGAACCGGCGCCTGGCTCGGAGTATCCCTGGCACCAGTAGTCCTCGCCCGACAGGATCCGCGGCAGGTAGTGCGCCTTCTGTTCCTCCGAGCCGTACCCCATGATGACCGGGCCAACCATCTTCAGCCCCATGGGCGCAAGCGATGGTGCCCCTGCCCGGGCGCTTTCCGCTGCGAAGATGTAGCGCTGAATCTCGCTCCACCCCGTGCCGCCGTGTCGGACAGGCCAGGCAGGGGCGACCCAACCCCGGCGGTGCAGTATCGTCTGCCAGGCGAGGCTGTAGGTCTTGTCCATGAAGACACTGGTGGCGCGCCGTCCGGCACGCCTCAGCTCGGGCGTAAGGTTCGCCTCCAGGAAGTCGCGGACCTCCCCCCGAAAGTCCAGGTCCTCGCGGGACAGGTCGAGATGCATTTGGAATCCTCCGGCCCTGGGAGTTTCTGCGGGTGCCGACCCTGCGTCAATCAAGCCCCGGAGGATCAGGCCGTCCGCTGGAGCTCCTGCTTGACCCGCTCTGCCAGGGTCTTGATGTCGATCGGCTTGGCGAGGAAGGAGACATTGGTCTCGCCCTCCAGCAGGTTGGAGAACTCCGCCTCTGCATAGCCGGAAATGAACATGACCGGCGCACCGGCCAGGTACTCCCGGGCCGCCTTGAGGAGCTCAGGTCCCTGCATGCCGGGCATGACCACATCGGAAATCATCAGGTCGATCTCGCCGGCGTGGGCCTCCGCCAGTTCGAGCGCCTCCTCGCCGCTGGATGCCTCCATGACTTCATAGCCCCGGGCGCGCAGGAGCTTGGCCGCCACGCTGCGGACCGCGTCCTCGTCCTCCACGAACAGGATGCGACCGGCGCCGGACAGGTCCCGGGCGGCCGGGCGGGCGGGACGCGGCGGAGCCGGTGCGGTCGCTGCAGCGACGTGTACGGGCAGGAAGATGCGGAAGGCGGCACCCTGCCCCGGCCGCGAGTCCACGGCGATCCAGCCCTCTGATTGCTTGACGATGCCATAGACCGTCGCGAGTCCGAGGCCCGTCCCCTCTCCCACCGGCTTGGTTGTGAAGAAGGGGTCGAAGATCTTTGTCATGACCTCGGGCGAGATCCCGGCTCCGTCGTCGGAAACCTCGATCAGAGCCTGTTCCGTCCCAGGATCGGGATAGCCGAGGGCCTGGGCCTCGGCCGCCGAGACCCGGGCAGCCCGGATCCTTACGGTCGAGCCGCCATGGGAGCGGATGGCGTCGCGGGCATTGACGACAAGGTTCATCACCGCGGTCTCGAGCTGGCCCCGGTCCGCCCGCACCGTGGGCAAGCTGCGACCATACTCCGTCACCAGGGCGATATCCTCAGGCAGGACGCGCCTCAGCAGGACCTCGAACTCGGAAATGAGTTCGCCAAGATCGAGGCTTTCACGCTGGACCGTCTGCTTGCGGGAAAAGGCCAGGAGTTTGCGAACAAGTTCTGCGGCACGCGTCGAGGTCTGCCGGATCTGGTTCAGCCCCTCATAGGAGGGATCGCCCACAGGATGGCGCTGCGACAACTCGTCGAGCTGCATGAAGATGGCCATCAGAAGATTGTTGAAGTCGTGGGCCACACCGCCCGCGAGTTGGCCAATGGCCTGCATCTTCTGGCTCTGGGCCAGCTGGAGTTCGATCTGCTTCTGTTCCGAAACGTCGACGAGGAAGGCCAGCCAACGCCCTCCGGAGGGCGACAGGTAGAGATGGACGATCCGCGCAGCTTCGCCAACCAACCGCATCTCAACAGCTTCTAGCTGCGACCGGCCTGTCGCCAGGCGCTGCGCCGCCTCGCCCCGGGATACGGTATCGAAGAGGTCGCCGAATACGCTTCCGGCCCGAGGTTCTCCGGCCATGGCGTCCAGCGCTGGGTTGGCTTCGAGTATGATGGCCGTAAAGGGATCGCCGCCGTCCAGGAGGGCAGCGCCAAACGGTGCCCCTCCCGCGAAAGCGTCGAGACCATCCGGGGTCACGGCAAGACGCCCGGCCGGAACCTTCTCGACCAGAGTGTCCGGCGAAGAGATCGACAGCGGTTGGGCGGGGGTGGAAGACAGCCGGACAAGGAACCGACTTGCCCCGGCCGAGCTGACCACAGCGGGGCGTTCGACACCGCCCATCCTGAGCGATGCGCGGCCCACGCCGCCCCTGCGCGCTTCGGAGAGGGCCTGGAAAAGGCCTGGCGCTTGGGAAGGCACCCGCGGCAAACGTCCCGCCGGACCCACGACGTCAAGCCAGGCGCTGTTCGCAGACCGGATCCTGCCGTCGACTGCTGCGACCGCCGCCGGCTCCTCTAGCGCCGTAACGAGGCGCTCGTCACCATCGAGGGCGGTGTTGGCCACGGGCCGGCTGCCCCGGAAGACAAGGAACCCAAGGGCGACGAACCCCGTCAGGCCAGCCAGCAGCATGACGCTCGCCGCCGTTTCAGGGCCAGACATCACCACAGTCCAAGCCGCAACAGTAACGACGCAGACAAACATGGCGAGGACCAGCAGGTCGACGCCATCCATGCCGAGTCCCCGACGCCTCGAGCCGGTCATGGTCCCGCCTCCCCTGTCTGTCTCGAATCAGGCGCGATTCCTCTTGGAAGAACAACCCAGAAGGGTTTCGGAACCATTGAGGCGAAGCTTCGGCTGATCAGCGGGCCGCCGAGAAGCGGCGACGTCCGGCAAGGACGAAGCCGATGACCTTGGCGACCGCCTCATACTGGGCGATCGGGATCTGTGCGTCGACCTCCACCGAAGCGTAGAGTGCGCGCGCCAGCGGGGCGTCCTCGACAACGGGAACGCCTGCCTCCTCGGCAACGGCGCGGATCCTCAGGGCCAGGGAGTCCACGCCCTTGGCGACGCAGGTCGGCGCAGACGCCTCGCCTTCCTCATAGGACAGGGCGACAGCGTAGTGGGTCGGGTTCATGATCACGACCGTGGCATTGGGGACCGCCGTCATCATTCTCTGGCGCGCCCTCTGGGCACGAATCGCTCTCTGGCGCGCCTTGATGTGGGGATCGCCGTCGCTCTGCTTGAACTCCTCCTTCACTTCCTCCCGGGTCATGCGCTGGCGTTTCATGAATCTCTGCATCTGAATGACCCAGTCGATCGCAGCGATGGCAAGGAGCAGGCCGATGACTAGGACGGAAAGCTTCTTCAGGATCTCGAGGGAAAGCGGGAGCAAGGCCACGACATCCACGGCGGGAAGCTGCTGAAGCTCCACCCAGTAGGG
>CAMCIK010000083.1 GCA_945874825.1 Phenylobacterium deserti
GGCTTGAACCTTCAATTGAGAGGATATCTGGGCATTTTTGGCTCCGGCGGCGGCGGCGGAGCGAACATCAATCTCGGCGGAAGTCAGGGTGGGCTCGGTGGATCGAACGCGGGTGACGGCTCTGCGCAGACCAACGGAACCTCTGCACCATCGAACTTCGGCGGCGGTGGAGGAGGAGGCGGTTACGACGGAGCGTCTCCAGTCGGTCGTGGCGGGCGCGGGGGATCAGGTGTCGTCGTCATCTGGAGCCGCGATCCTCGATTTACCGCAGAGGGTTGCGACGAACGGGCAGTCGATGGTGGCAAGTTGTTTGTGTTTAGCGCCGATGGATTTATCTGGATGGCGGGTTGAGGGTGCATTTTCCCTCGACTGTTCATAAGCGACGAGGGTGCGAAATGCTCGACTGGAGAGAATGGTTCTCAGCGGGAAGCGGTATCGACCGCGTCCAGGGCTTCATTACTCCTCGATCAGTACGCGCGATAAAGAGCATCCTGGAGCATCAGGACCAAGCGTCGATTGGTGGATCCATCGCTGAGATCGGCACCTTTCGTGGGAAGACATTTATCGGCCTTGCGGCAGCCGCCCGAGAGGGAGAGAGGGTCGTCGGGATTGATGTTTTCCCCGATGACGTCCAGCAATCTCTGATAAATTCAGCGCGGGAAGTGCTGAGTGAAGATCAGCTAAAGCGAGTTATACTTGCCAAGAGAGACTCATCCAGCCTCGAATTCTGGGAGTGGGCAAGGCTAATTGGTGAAAAAGCGCGCTTCGTGCATGTGGACGGTAACCATACGAACCTCGCCGTTCGCTACGATATTATGCTCTCGGCGTCACATCTATCGACGGGAGGTGTCGTTCTCATCGATGATTTCCTACACGACTGGTATCCGGACGTGACGGAAGGAATTATCGATGCACTCAAAATGATCCCAAATATCGCCCCGGTCGCGGTCATTCCTAGGAGTGGCAAACTCCTGAACGGTGGGACGAAGCTTTTGTGTGTCGAGCGAAGCTCGATCGAAGCTTATCGAAACTTAATTGTTTCCGAGTTTTCTGAGCTTAGGCCGCGCCGGATCATGCTTGCGGGTGCCACTGTAACGGCGTTCATGAACGCCGATTGAGGCGACTACTGGCGTTCCCTCGCCCAGCTAGCCCTCGGGGCCTGACCTGACCTCCGGAATTCCTGGCCGCCTGCGGGCGGCGACACCCCCATTCGCGGGAGCCTTTGTCATGCGTTTCACACTCGACCCGCCGCCGGGCCTGGCGGCGGATGACACTTCGTTTGCGGCGGCGGGGCGGTGGGCGGACGCCTCGAATGTGCGGTTCTGGCGCGGGCGGGCGCAGGTGATCGGGGGCTGGGAGCGGCTGCACCCGGGCCGGCTGGCCGGGCCCTGCCGGGGGCTGCTGGGCTGGACCGACCTTTCGGGGGGACTGGTCCTGGCCTTTGGCGGACCCTCGCGGCTGGAGATCTGGCGGGGAGGCGAGCTGGCCGACGCGACGCCCGCGGGGCTGGTGCCGGGCGCCGCCGACGGCTCGGGCGGGCGGGGCTATGGCACGGGCGCCTGGGGTGTCGGGGCCTGGTCGGAGCCTTCGGACGGGGCCCTGGCGCCGCGGACCTGGTCGCTGGCGGCCTGGGGCGAGACCCTGCTGGCCGCGCCCCGGGACGGGACCCTTTACCAGTGGTCGCCGGCCAGCGGCGGGGCGGCCCGGACGGTCGCCGGGGCGCCGGGGCGGATGAGCGCCATGGTGGTCTCGGCCACGGACCAGGTCTTTGCTCTGGGATGCTCGGAGGAGGTCTCGGGCCGGTTCAATCCCCTGTGCATCCGCCACGGAAGCGTGCGGCGGCTGGACCAGTGGACCACGGCCCCGGACACCACGGCGCGGGAGTATGTCCTGCCCGGGGGCGGGCGGATCGTGGGCGGGCGGACCCTGGGGCCGCACCTCCTGGTCTGGACGAGCCATGCCCTGTTCCTGGGGGTGTTCACGGGCAGCCCCGGCCAGCCCTGGCGGTTCGACCGGGTGGGGCAGGCCTGCGGGCTGATCGGGCCCAATGCGGCAACGGTGAGCGGGCTGGAGGCCTTCTGGCTGGGGCCGGACCTGCAGGTCTGGCGCTATGCCCTGGGCGGGGCGCCGGAGCCCCTGTCCTGCCCCCTGAGGGCGGACCTGGCCGCGAACCTGGCGGCGGGGCAGGGGGACAAGGTGTTCGCCTCGACCCTGTCGGCCTTTTCGGAGGTGAGGTTCGACTATCCCGACCAGCGCGACGGGGCCGAGAACAGCCGGTGCCTGGTGCTGTCCCTGGCGGACGGGGCCTGGAGCCGGGGGGCGACCCCGCGGACCGCCATGATCGACGCCGGGCCTGCCGAGCATCCCGTGGCGACGGCGCCGGACGGCTCGATGTTCTGGTGCGAGCGGGGATCGAGCGCGGACGGGGCGCCCTTCGCCTGGTTCCTGGAGAGCGCAGACCAGGTGCTGGACGAGGACCGCACGGCCCTGGTGCGTGGGGTCTGGCCGGACCTGGCCGGGCAGGAGGGGCCAGTGGTGCTGGAGATCTCGGCCCGACGAACGCCGCAGGGGCTGGCGCGACGGGCGCCGGCGGCAGCCCTGGCACCGGGACAGGCGCGGGCGGACCTGAGGCTGTCGGGACGACTGTTCCGGGTGCGGCTGAGCGGCAATGCCTCGCCCACGGCGGGACGGATCGGGCGGCTGGTGTTTGACCTGGCGCCGGCGGGCGGACGGTGAGGGCCGAGGCGGACGACCGCGAGGCGCTGGCCCTGGCCTTGACGGCCCTGGCGGCAGACGCCGGGCCGGCGGACCTGGCCGGGGCGCTGAGGACGGGCCGGGCGCGGCTCTGGATCGGTGAGGGGGCGGTGCTGGCCACCGAGCTGGCGCCGGAGCCGGAGGGGCCCTGCCTGCACGTCTGGCTGGCGGCCGGGCGGCTGGCGGCGGTGCTGGCCCTGAGGCCGGGCCTGGAGGCCTGGGCCCGGGGGGCGGGCTGCGCGCGCATCACCCTGGACGGACGCAAGGGCTGGGCCCGGGTGCTGGCGCCCTTTGGATATCGACGGGCGGGACATGAGATCGAACGGAGACTGTGATGGGAAAGAAGAAGACCAAGACCACCGCGACCGAGACCAGCCGGACGGTGACGACGCCGACCCGGCCGGACTGGGTGGACACCCAGGCGCGGGGGCTGAACGAGGCCCTGACCGAATGGGGCCGGCGGGACCCGACGGCCTCGGTGGCCCCGGTCTCGGACCTGGAGCGCCGGGCCTCTGAAGGCGCGGCCGGCCTGGGGCTGGGCGAGGGCTGGAACGCCGGGACGACGGACTGGGCGAACTGGGGGCGGGTGAGCACCGGACCGTGGGCTGTGCCGGGACCTGGGCCTGGGACGGGGACGGGGACGGGGATTGGGATCGGGACCGGAACCGGGACTTGGCCTGTGCCTTTGCCTGTGCCGGGGCCTGTGCCGGGGCCTGTGCCGGGGCCTGGGCCTGTGCCTGGGCCTGCACCTGCACCCGGGCCTGCGATCCCGGCCTCCGGGCGATCCTACGCCCTGGGGGCCGACCTGCTGGGCCCCGGTCCGACGGACCGCGCACCTCCGGCCTTCCCGACTTCGGGGCCTATTCTGGAAGGGACCGGCGAGGCGCCCCAGGCGGCGAGCGTGCTGGACCGGCTGTCGTCCTACATGACGCCCTTCCGCGACCAGGTACTGGCGGCGGCCATGGACGACTACGACGCCGACGCCGGGCGCCGGAGGGCGGCCCAGGACCTGGAACTGGCCGGACAGGGCGCCTTTGGCGGCTCGGGGGCGGCCCTCACCCGTTCTCTGACCGAGGGGGAACTGGCCCGGGGCCGCAATAGCCGGCTAGCGGGCCTGCTGGACCAGATGTTCACGCAGGGCGCCGGGCTGGCATCGGGAGATGCGGACCGTCGCCAGCAGGCCTCGACGGCCGCGGCCCAGCTGGCCCAGGCGCGGGACCTCCAGAGGGCCCAGCTGGTCCAGGCGCGGGATCTCGAGCAGGCGCGGCTGGGTCAGGAGTGGGGCCTGGAGACCTCGAGGCTTGGCCAGGCCCGGGACTTCGAGCGCGCGCGACTGGCGCAGGAGGGCGGGCTTGAGACGGCCCGGCTGGACCAGTCCCGGGACCTGGAGGCGGCGCGCCTGTCCCAGGCCCGTGACCTGGAGACGGCCCGCCTTTCCCAGACCCGGGACCTGGAGATGGCTCAGCTCTACCAGTCCCGCGACCTTGAGACGGCCCGGCTTTCGCAGGCCGCCGAGGCGAGCCGGATACAGGACGCCCTGGCCCGGGCCCAGCTGGGCCAGGAGGGCGAGCTGGCCCGCTCGCGCCTGGGCCTGGACGCGGCGGCCTCGCGCCGGGCCGATGCCGAGATCCAGGCCCGGATCGGGGCGCAGGTGCGGGCAGCGGAGCAGGCCCGGCTGTCGGCACCCGATCAGGCCCTGGCCCGGCGCATCGAGATGTTCTCCGGCCTGCCCCTGGGCCTGTTCCAGGGCAGCGCCACGGACAGCCAGGGCCAGAGGTCGGGGACCGAGTCCACCAGCGGGGCGACCCTCGGCGAGATCGCGTCGCTGGTGAACAGCCTGACCGGCTCGCCCCTGTCGCGGCTGTTCCAGAAGAAGGCAGAGGCGTGATGGCGGAAACCGGAACCCTGGGCGAGGCCCAGCTCTTTGCCCTGAGGCAGATCAGCGACAACCTGACGGCCCAGACCCGGCGGCTTGAGGGGCTGGGCACGAAGGTGGACGACGTGCGTGAGCGCCTGGCCCGGCTGGAGGCGCAGGAGGCGGGCGTGCTGGTGGAGGCCGTGCGCCGGGAGCTGAAGTCGGCCCTGGCGCGGATCGACGCCCTGGAGGCCCAGCGCGACCGGGTGGCCGGGGCGGCCGCCTTCTGGACCTGGCTGGGGCGGCATGCGCCCTGGATGGCGGCGGCCCTGGCGGCCTTTGGCGCAGGCCTGGTCTCGCGGGAGGGCGGACGATGAGTGAGCCGGGGCGGCCGCCGGTGGAGATCACATGGCTCTGGAGGCGGATCTTCACCTACCTGGCCAGCCTTGCGAATGCCGGCCTGCTGGCGGCGGTGATCCTGAAGGTGCGCGACCCGCAGGGGCTGGCGGCCCTGGGCCTGGCCCTGGTGGCGGCCAATGTGGTGCTGGCCACCCTCTACCTGGCCGGGGCGACGGTGACGGACTGGGCGCGGATCGCCGGGGCGGCCCGGGGGCTGCCGAAATCCGGAGAGGGCGGGTCGTGAACGGCATTGCCTTCGGCGGGATGGCGGGGCTGAGGCTGGTCCTGGGCCTTGTCGCGGCCCTGGTCCTGGCCCTGTCGGCGGCGCGGCTGTGGGAGGCCGGGCGAAGGGCCGGGGCCGCGCCCCTGCTGGCCGAGGCCTCCGCCCTGCGCGCCCAGGCGGCCCGCTCGGCCCTGGAGGCGGAGGGCGTGCGGGGCCAGCTGGCCCGGGCCGAGGCCGCTTCCCGCGCGGCCCTGAGACTGGAAACCGAGACCCGGGCGCGGATCGACGCCCTCAACCGACTGGAGGATGCGGATGCGCCCCTGGATCCTGACCGCCTGGCTGAGCTGCGCCGGGCTGACCGCGGGCTGTGCGATGCGGCCCCCGGCCTCGCCTGCCGCCCTGCCGCAACTGACGCCCCCGCCGGCAGCGACGGCCCCCTGCGAGGCCTACGTCCTGCCGCCGGGGGCGAGCCTGGCTGACCTTGATGAAGGCTATGTCCGCCGGGGCGCCCAGATCGCCGCCTGCGACGCTGCCCGGCGACTGGCCCTTGAGACCCTGGAGGCCGAACACGCCCTGGAGGCCGAGGCCCTCAGGCGTGCGCAGCGGGGGCGGCGCGGAGGGCCGGCGCTGCGACGCGGGCGAGATAGTCGCGGACGTCCTCGGGCCAGGTGGCGGTCTCGCGGCTGAAGGTGGCCCCGTCGCCCGCGTAGAGGGCGCGGACGACGGCCTCGGCGCCGGGGGCGTCTCCGGCCAGGGCGTTCAGCACGGCGCAGGCCGCATCGGCGGCGCGGCGGCGGGCGGCCTCCGGGGCTTCAGGGGCGCGGGCAGCGGCCCCGACCAGGCGGCGCAGGGCGGCGGAGGCCCCGCCGGGCTGAGCGGAGAGCCAATCCCAGTGCCGGGGCAGGAGGGTGACCTCCCGGGCCGAGACCCCCAGGCGCGGCCGTCCGCGACCGGGGCTGGCGGGCGCCTCGCGGGGCGGCGCCAGGGACTGGAGGGCACCGGTGTAGTCGCTGAAGACCAGGGGCTCGACGGAGTCCGAGGACAGGGCGGCATGAGCGGCGGCGAGGACGGCGGCAAGCTCGCCTGAGGCGATGCGGCGGCCGTGGTGGAAGGCGGTGAAGAGGTCCTGGGTCATGACGCCGCTCTAGGGCCGTCTGACCGCAGAGTCAATATTACCCGGGTAAAATAAGTGGTGCACAGGCAAACGTCCTCCGGGCCCCGTGAGGGGAAGTTATGTTGCGTCGGAGGGGAGGCCTGGTGCCGCCGGGCAGGATTGAACTGCCGACCTCAGCCTTACCAAGGATGCGCTCTACCACTGAGCTACGGCGGCGAAAGGCGAGGCGGCGGCTATAGCCAAAGCCGCGCCGGACGGGAAGGGGAAAAAGGTAGCCCTGCCCGAGGGCCCGGCTTGACCCCGGCGGCGGCAGGCC
>CAMCIK010000084.1 GCA_945874825.1 Phenylobacterium deserti
ATCTGGGCGTCGGTCAGGGGCGTCGTGGTGGCGGTCGGCGGCGGCGTGAAGCCGCCCGACTGAGGACGTGGGGCCGGCGGGGTGGGGGGGGGAGTCGGGGTCGGGGTGACGACCGGCGGCGAGGTCCGGGGCGGCGGCCGGACCGGGGCGGGAGTCACGGTCTGCGGGGGCGTCGTGCGCACCACCGGTGGCGGGGCCGGCGTAGGCAGCACAGGCGCTGGAACCGCAACCTGGGGTGTGGGAACCGGGAGCGGGGAGACCCGGGGCGGCGGAGTTACCGGGACCGGAACCGGAATCGGAGCCGGAGTCGGGGTCCGAACGGGAGCCGGTGGCGGCGGCGAACCCTGTCCGGGTTCTGTCCTCAGGGACGGGGCGCTCGACGCGGGATCCTCGAGAGGCGCTTCAGGGGGCACCTCGGTCTCGGACGCGGGTGGCTTTACGGCCACATCCGGACGGGTCACCGGCGGCGCAGGCGTGCGAACGGTCTCACGGATCGGACCCCGGTCGCGGACCCCGTCAGGCAAAATCAGGCGCTGCCCAGAACGCAGGGTCGCGGTGGTCTTGAGGCTATTGGTCGCAGCCAGGGCCTTGGAGGTGATCCCGAAACGGCGGGCAACCACGGAAAGGGTATCACCTTGCGTGACGACATAGGCCTTCTGGGTCTCGGCCGGGCCCTTCAGCACCTGGCCGGGCTTGAGGGCGTAGGGAGACTTCAGCCCGTTCAGGTCGGCGAGCTCCTTGCGGCTCAGGCCCATCCGGTTGGCGATCTCGTCGACGGTGTCGCCCTTGCGAACCGTGTAGGCGGCCGGCTTTCCCTTGACGGAGATGACCTTACCGCCGGCCAGGGTGCGGGTAGTGACACGGTCGCGGGGGGCCTCGTCCGCCGCCGCAAGCGTCGGCTCCGCGGCCTCGCGGACGGTTTCCGGGCGGGCCTCGCGGACAGGGGTCGGGGCCCTGGGGGCGGGCGCAGGGGTCGACCTGACCGGACCCCGGTCACGATAGCCGCTCGGCAGGTTGAGTTTCTGGCCGGACCGAAGGGCGGCCGAGGTCCGCAGGCCATTCTCTGCCGCAAGCGCCTTTGACGTCACGGAGAACCGGCGGGCGACGGCCTCGAGGCTGTCCCCATCGGCAACGACATAGGCCTTGCGCGTCTCGGGCGGGCCCTTGAGCTTGCGGCCGACGCTGAGGGCATAGGGCGACTTCAGGCCATTCAGGTCGGCCAGGGCCTTGCGGGACATGCCCATCCGGTCGGCGATCTCGTCCACGGTGTCGCCACTACGGACCACGTAGGTCGAAGGACCGCTGCTGACCGTGACCACCCGGCCGGCCGCCTGGGCGCGGCCCGGCGCGGACCCGGCGCCACCGGGGACCTTCAGCTTCATGCCGGCGTCAATGCGGCCCCCGGCATCGAGATCATTGGCTTCGGCAAGGGCCTCGGGACTTACGCCGACCTTGCGGCTGATCCCACTGAGGGTGTCGCCCCGCTGGACGGTGTAGGATCCGCCAGTCGCCTGCATAAGGGCCAGTTGCACTGGCACCTCGCGCGCGAAGGCGACCGTCGAAGGTCCTGCCAGCGCGGTCGAAGCCGCAAGCATGAGGACGGTCCGGTTGAGAAAACTGCTCATCGCCGCTCCGGCTCTGTTCACCCGCTTTGGCGCCCCGACCGGGATCGACGGCGCGATCTGGTCAGTGACCCCAGGAAATCGTCACTTTTTGGGCCGGCTCAGGAATCCTTTGCCACGCCGTCCAGCAGAGGCACAAACCGTACCTCCGCCAGGGTCTCTACCGTGAAACCGTCCTCCCCGTCCCCGACATAACGGTTGAGGTCCTGGACAGGTCCGCGTCCCACAGGCGCCACCAATACCCCGTTTGGCTTCAGTTGCGCCAGAAGCGCGCGAGGCACATCAGGTGCCGCCGCGGTCACCATCACGCGATCAAAGGGTGCCTGTTCCGGCCATCCCTGGCCGCCATCGCCAAACCGGGTGATGACGTTGGTCAGTCCCAGTTGCCGGAACCTGTCCTCGGCCGCGGACATCAGTGTCCGGTAACGCTCGACCGAATAGACCAGCCGGGACAGCTTGGACAGTATGGTGGTCTGGTATCCGGACCCTGTCCCGATCTCGAGCACCCGCGACCGTTTTTCGATCCGAAGGGCCTGGGTCATCATCCCGACAATGTAGGGCTGGCTGATGGTCTGGCCGCAGGCGATAGGAAGCGCCTGATCCTCGAAGGCCCGCTCCTGGAAGAGCTCTGGCGTGAAGAGGTCCCGGGGCGTGGTGGCGATGGCGTTCAGTACCGCGGCGTCGGTGACGCCCTGGGCCTTCAGACCTTCAATAAGCCGGGCATGGCGTGGATCCGCTGGCGGGTGGGGACGACGGACCATCCTCAAGCCTTCGGCGGGGCGCCACCGAGGACCGCCCGCATCCGGTGGACGGTTTCCTGGTGGGTTAGATCAATATGAAGGGGCGTGACCGAGATCCGGCCATCGTAGATCGCCCGCAGGTCCGTTCCCGCAGCCGGTGCCGACAGCTCCCTGCGGAACCCCATCCAGTAGTAGGTCTCGCCACGCGGGTCCGTCCGCTGCACCGCCTGGCGCACATGAAGGTCGCGGAAGGTCTGCCGGGTGACCTCAACCTCACGAATCCGCTCCAGGGCGCGCGACGGGAAGTTGACGTTCATCACCACGTCGGACGGCCAGCCGATCTCGACCAGACGACGGACAATGCCGGGCCCGAAGTGCTCCGCCGGCTCGAAGACGGGCTGGTCGGGCATCTCCTCCCCCGGGGTGGGCCAGCTCATCTGCGAGAGGGCTATGGCCGGGATCCCAAGGGCCATGCCCTCGATGGCGCCGGCGACGGTCCCCGACATGGTGACGTCCTCGGCCAGGTTGGCGCCCCGGTTGACCCCCGAGAGAACAAGATCGGGACGATCCCCGCCCATGAGTTCGGTCACGGCCAGCATGACGCAGTCGGTCGGGGTGCCAGTGGTGGCGAACCGGCGGTCGTCGAGCCTGCGAACTCGCAGGGGTTCGGCCAGGGTCAGGGAGCGGCTGGCGCCGGACTGCTCGTACTCCGGCGCGCAGATCCAGATGTCGTCACTGATTGCCCGGGCGATCCGCTCGAGGGACACGAGGCCCTCGGCGTGGATACCATCGTCGTTGGTCAGGAGAATGCGCACGGAGTCAGGCGTTCCCGTCAATGTGGGTGACGCCGCCCATATAGGCCTGAAGGACCTGGGGAATGGCGATTCGGCCGCCCTCGTCCTGGTAGTTCTCCAGAAGCGCCACCAGGGTCCGGCCCACGGCCAGGCCAGAACCGTTCAGGGTGTGGACGTAACGCGTTCCCTTCTCGCCGGCGGACTTGGTCCGCGCGTCCATCCGGCGAGCCTGGAAATCCCCACAGTTCGAGCAGGAACTGATCTCCCGGTACCGGCCCTCACTGGGTAGCCAGACCTCTAGGTCGTAGGTGCGGCGAGCACTGAAGCCCATGTCACCCCGGCAAAGCAGCATGGTCCGGAAGGGGAGGTCGAGCCGCTTCAGCACCGCCTCGGCGCAGGACACCATGCGCTCGTGCTCGGCATCGGACTGGTCCGGCTCTGTTATGGAGACCAGCTCAACCTTGTAGAACTGGTGCTGGCGGATCATGCCCCGGGTATCGCGGCCAGAGGCACCGGCCTCCGAGCGGAAGCAGGGCGTCAGGGCAGTCAGGCGCAGAGGCAGGGTCTCGGCGGCCAGGATCTGCTCGCGCACCAGGTTGGTCAGGGACACTTCGGCGGTTGGGATGAGCCAGCGGTCGTCCGTGGTCCGGAAGAGGTCTTCTGAAAATTTCGGAAGCTGGCCGGTACCGAAAGCGGCGGCATCCCGCACGAGGAGCGGTGGCGAGACCTCGGTATAGCCATGCTCAAGAGTCTGGATGTCGAGCATGAACTGGCCAAGGGCGCGCTCCAAGCGCGCCAGAGGGCCTTTCAGGACCACAAACCGGGCGCCGCTCATCCGCGCGGCAGCCTCGAAGTCCATAAGCCCCAGGGCCTCGCCGAGATCAGCGTGATTGCGCGGTGCCTGGATGGCGAAGGGTTCACCCCAACGCCGCACCTCGACATTGCCGGCCTCGTCCTCCCCAAACGGGACATCCTGGGCGGGAAGGTTTGGCAGGCTGGCCAGCAGGTCGCGAAGGGCCTCCTCGGCCGCCTTTGCCCGCTCGGCGTCGCCGGCCGCCTCCGCCTTCAGGGCCTCGACCTCGTCGAACAGCAGTGCGGCGGAAGCCTCATCCTTTGCCGCCTTGGCCTGGCCAATCCGGCGGGACAGGTCGTTGCGTCGGGCCTGGGCCGCCTCGGATGCACTTCTCGCGGCCCGAACCTGCTGGTCAAGCTGGACCGCCTCGGCCGACGCCCCGGATCGGCCCTTCGCGGCCCAGGCCATCTCGTAGAGGTCAGGTTGGTCGCGCAGGGCTCGGATATCGTGCATGGGCGGGAGGTCTCAAGGATAAGCCGCCTTGTCTAGTCCGCGTCGCCGGGGGTGCCAACCGCCAAGGGACGAAGTCAGGCGTTGGAAGCTTCTGCGTCCGCCTTCTGGTTACGCCGCTCGATCAACCGCACGCACCAGATCGAGACTTCGTAGAGTAGGACAAGAGGCAGGGCGAGCATCAGCTGGCTGATTGGATCAGGCGGCGTGACCACGGCGGCGACCACGAAGATGGCGACAATGGCATAACGGCGGAATTCACGAAGGGCTGAAGAACTCACCATCCCGGCCATACCCAGGAGGGTCAGGACAACAGGGAGCTGGAAACAAAGGCCGAAGGCCATCAGCAGGGTCGTGACCAGGGTCAGGTAATCCGAAACCTTCGGCAGGAGCTCCACGCTGATCCCGCCTGTCCCGGTGATCTGCTGGGTTAGGGAGAACCAGAGGACAAATGGGAAAATGAAGAAGTAGACGAGCGCCCCACCCAGCGTGAAGAGCATGGGCGAGGCGACGAGAAAGGGCAGGAAGGCCCGCTGCTCACGCTTGTAGAGACCCGGCGCCACGAAGCCGTAGATCTGAGAAGCGAGCACAGGGAAGGCGAGGACCACGGCCCCGAAACCCGCGAGCTTGAGCTTGGTGAAGAAGAATTCGAGGGGTGCAGTGTAGATCAGCTTGAGCGCCGGGCCCTCGACGGAAGGGATCTCTTTGGCCCCGATCAGGACCAGGAGAAGATCAAAGGGTCCGCCACCTGACTGAGCACCGGTCGAGGGCTTGAGGTGCAGGGCCTGGAGGAGCCCGTCGAAGAACCCAGTCTTCACTGCCGACGTCTCGGCAGCGGCCTGGGCAGCCTTCTGCGCAGCGAGTAGGCCTGCGGCGGCCTCGTAGGGTCTGAGGAGCAAGCGGTAGATATCGTCGGCGAAGGCGAAACAGACGATGAAGGCTAGGACAACGGCGATGAGCGACCGGATCAGGCGCTGCCGAAGCTCGACCAGATGGTCGAGGAGAGGGGCCCGCGAGGCTTCTATTTCGTCATCGGGCTCATGCGGCTCACTCATTCTGGCGCTCCCGCAGTCTTGCGGCGTCGGCGGGGCTTGGGCGCCGCGGGCACTTCAGGCAGCGGCTCCGAAGCGACTGAGGGTTCTGGAACCGGCACCTCGAACTCGACCGGGGCCTCGCCCATAGGGGGGTGAAACTGGATGTCTGAACCTTGAAGGCTGTCGCCAATCTCCCGGAAGACCTGGTTCACATCAGCGGTCTCGCTGGTCAGTAGGTTGCCCTGCGAACGCCGCATGGCCTCGACCTCCTGGCGCAGTTCGTCGAGTTCGGACTGGCGGGCCATATCATCGAAGCTGGCCCTGAACTCCGCCGCCATGGCCCGCAGCCGGGCGAGCCACTGCCCCAGCTTCCGGAGCATGACAGGTAGGTCCTTCGGCCCCACGACGATGAGGGCGACGGCCGCAATCACGAGGTATTCAAGCCCGCCGACTTCGGGAAGCATGACTAGGTCCTAGCAGTGCACCCACGCCGATGGCCTGGGTTGTGATCCGGCGGGACCGTTCAGCCCTTGGCCTCGTCCTTCGACGACTCGACCTTGGCCGCAGGGGTGTCCGAGGGCGATGCGGTGCCGTTACCAGCCTCCTTGAGGCCGTCCCGGAAGGCGCGGATACCCTTGCCGGCGTCTCCCATGAGGCCGGAGAGCTTGCCCCGCCCGCCGAAGAGAACGAGGACGACAAGGGCTACCAGCAGCCAGTGGATCGGAGATAATCCGCCCATGGTATACTCCTCCAGGGAACTGCGCGCCCGGTCGGGCGGCCACCACCCAATATATACACGCACTGCCCGCCCCTCGCCAAGGGTCAGCCGGTGCCGGAATTCCCCTCTTTGGCTTCGGAAGGCTCGCCGAGGACGTCCATGTGGAACTCGGGTG
>CAMCIK010000085.1 GCA_945874825.1 Phenylobacterium deserti
GCTGGTCGCCGGTTTCGCCCTGATCGGTGTTGCGGGATACTTCTACGTCCTGACCGGGCCGATGGGCCTGGCGCACAATGATCGTCATGTCATCGACGCCCTTGTCTCCCTCGGGTTTGGTGCCTCACTGATCTCGATCTTTGCCCGGCTCGGCGGCGGTATCTTCACCAAGGGTGCCGACGTGGGCGGCGACCTGGTCGGTAAGGTCGAAGCCGGAATTCCCGAGGATGATCCGCGCAACGCAGCGACCATCGCTGACAACGTGGGCGACAATGTCGGCGACTGCGCCGGCATGGCCGCTGACCTCTTCGAGACCTACGCCGTGACCACCGTGGCCACCATGGTGCTGGCGTCCATCTTCTTCGGCGCCAACGCCCTGAACATGATGCTGCTGCCGCTGGTCATCTGCGCGGTCTGCATCGTGACCTCAATCATCGGCACCTTCGGTGTCCGGCTTGGCCGCTCGCAAAACATCATGGGCGCCCTCTACAAGGGCCTGATCATCACCGGCGTTCTGTCCATCGGCGCGATCTGGTGGGTTGTGAACGCCCTGGTCCCGACTCCGGTCACCACCGGTTCGGGCCTGACCATCACTGCCCAGTCGCTCTTCCTCTGTAGCCTGGTCGGCCTTGCGGTGACGGCGCTCATCGTGGTGATCACCGAGTACTATACGGGTACCGGTTTCCGGCCCGTGAAGTCGGTGGCCAAGGCTTCCGTCTCCGGCCATGGCACCAACGTGATCCAGGGCCTGGCCATGAGCCTGGAGTCCACGGCGGCCCCGGCCCTCGTGATCATCGCCGGTATCATGATCACCTACCCCCTGGCGGGCCTCTACGGCATCGCCATCGCCACGACGGCCATGCTGTCGCTGGCGGGCTTCATCGTCGCCCTGGACGCCTTCGGCCCGGTCACCGACAACGCCGGTGGTATCGCTGAAATGGCGGGCCTGCCCCCCGAGGTCCGCGTGACCACCGACGCCCTCGACGCCGTGGGCAACACCACCAAGGCCGTCACCAAGGGCTACGCCATTGGATCGGCCGGCCTGGGTGCCCTGGTGCTGTTTGCGGCCTATACCGAGGACCTCAAGTACTTCTCGGCAGAGGCCAAGCCTGGGTCCTTCTTCGACGGCCTGGGCGTCGTGGCCTTCGACCTCTCCAACCCCTATGTGGTGGTCGGCCTCCTGTTCGGCGGCCTGCTTCCCTTCCTGTTCGGCGGCATGTCCATGACTGCCGTGGGCCGGGCGGCGGAGTCGGTGGTCGAGGAAGTCCGTCGCCAGTTCCGCGAAAATCCGGGCATCATGACCGGCGAGGTCAAGCCGGAGTACGGTCGGGCTGTCAGCATCCTGACCAACGCCGCCATCCGCGAAATGATCGTGCCGTCCCTGCTGCCGGTTGTCTCGCCCGTCGTCCTGTTTTTCGTCATCACCGCCGTGGCGGGTAAGGCCAATGGCTTCGCCTCCCTGGGCGCCATGCTGATGGGCGTGATCGTGACCGGCCTGTTCGTGGCCATCTCGATGACCTCCGGTGGCGGTGCCTGGGACAACGCCAAGAAGCTGATCGAGGAAGGTCACTATGGCGGCAAGGGTTCCGAGGCCCACAAGGCCGCGGTGACCGGCGACACCGTCGGCGACCCCTACAAGGACACTGCGGGTCCCGCCGTGAACCCGATGATCAAGATCACCAACATCGTGGCGCTCCTGCTGCTTGCCATCCTCTACGCAAGGGGCTGAAGCCCGCAAGCCAACCGCAAGACTGACGACGCCCCGGAGATCTCTCCGGGGCGTTTTCATTTGGAGGCGGAGCTGGGGGTGAGCTTGGGTCTTTGTCCTGGCGCACGGTGCCTGCCGGGCCCGGCGACACCCCGGAGATCCTTCCCCTGAGGCGGAACCTCTCGGAGAGCCAACAGGCTCTCAATCTGGAAAGTCAGGTCCGGCTAGAAAGTCAGGCCCGGTTTGATCCGATGACCGGTTCCCACTTGCCGGAACAGCGTCTAGCGGCGGTCTCCGGGACGGGATCCGGGGACACCTTCGTCCTCGCGGGGGAGCAGGCCGCCGGCTCCGATCGAGCCGATCAACTGTTCGACGACGGTCAGTTCGCGGCCGCGGGTCGGTGTTTCGCGACCGTTGAAGGCAATGACCTTACCGTCCGCCAGGGTGAGGTTGTCGACAGTCTTCACCGTTTCCGTCTCCTTGTCGAAGGCGATGATGGTGATGTCCCGGCGGGTGACGGTGGGCTTGAAGAAGGCCACGGTCTCTTTCATCTGGTTCATGTAGATCCAGACATTGGGGTCGAAGGCGGAGACCGTGGACGGTGAGCCGAGGCGTCCGCGAACGGTGGCCTTGCTGTCAGTCCCGGGTTTGATGTCGCGGGGATTGGATTCGATCGCCTGGAAGCCGGAGTATGTGGTGACCGGCGCGCAGGCACCCACAAGGGCGAACCCTCCGAGTGCGATGGCGAAGGCGGCGCGTTTCAGCATGTGTGTCCCGTCTCTTGGCTCCGGGCTTTGACCTAGCGCCCGTCGCCCCTTACTGCAATGCCGGCGATACGCGCAGTCGGGGGCGAAATCGAGGCCAAGATGCGACTTTTCAAAAAGCGACCAGAGCAGGAGGCCGGCAAGCGGCTCTACGCCGCATGCGTCGTCCAGGCCCGGCGGCCAGACCTGTATGCGGAACTGCGGACACCTGACACCGTCGAGGGGCGGTTCGAGCAGTACACCCTTCACGTGATCCTGTTGCTCGACCGGCTTGTTCGCCAGGGCCCCGAGGCCGGGGAGGTCTCCCAGGGACTCTTCGACGCCTACATTCGCTCACTCGACGATGCGCTCCGGGAGATGGGCGTGGGCGATCTCTCGGTCGGGAAGAAGATGCGGAAGCTCGGAGAGGCGCTCTACGGCCGTCTCCGGAGCTACGAGGCCGCCTTTGAGGGCGCTGGCGAAGCGGATGGGTTGGAGGCGATCCTCGCGCGCACGGTCTATGAGGGGCTCGAGGCGCCGCCGGTGTCTGAACTGGCCGCCTATGTTCATGCACAGCGCAGTCACCTCGCCACGCTGCCTCTCCGGGGATTGCTGGACGGACAGGTCGACTGGAGCGCAAAATGACGGTGTCGACGAAGTTCCGCCTGGGCGACCTGGCGGCCGGGCCCCTCAGTCTTCACCTGGTGCCCGGCGAGGTGGAGAGGGCCGGGCTGGCCCTGCGCCTGGGCCTGGAGGGCCTTCCAAAGCTGGTGGCGCACCTTGAGGTCCGTCCCTGGTTGGATGGGTGCGAGGTCAGGGGGCGTTTCGAGGGCGAGGTCATCCAGGTCTGCGGCTTAAGCCTCGAAGCCTTCTCCCAGCCCATTTCGGGCGACATCGACCTCCGGCTGGTCCCTGAGGGCAGTCCGAACCTCCCCGCAGAGGCAGGTGACGGCGAGGTGGAGATTTCGCTGGAAAGCCCCGATCCGCCCGACGTCCTTGATGGGGACGCCGTCGACGTCGAGGCCATTCTCGAGGAGCATCTCGCCCTGGCGATCGATCCCTTTCCGCGTCGGCCCGATGCCGTTTTCGACTGGAATTCGGGTCCGGATACGACCTCACCCTTTGCGGCTCTAGATGCATTGAAGGATAGGCGTCCGTGAAGCGGGCGACCGGCCCTGATTTGCAAGCGGGTCTTGGGCCTGTATCCTGCGGTCTCCGGCGGGTAGGGGCGGGCTGAGTCTGTTGACCGAATCGAGTGTCATTTCCATCGACGCCATGGGCGGCGATCACGGGGTTTCGGCGACAGTTCCAGGTCTGGCCCTCGCTCTGAAGAGCGTGCCCACGACGGTGCGGTTCCTGCTGCATGGGGACGAGGCCCGCATTCGTCCCGAGCTTGCCCGAACCCCGGAACTCGCCCGGCGGTCCGAGATCCGCCATACTGACAAGGTCATCGCCTCGGACGAGAAGCCAGCGACGGCCGTCCGGAGGGGCAAGGGTGCCTCGATGTGGAACGCCATCGAGGCTGTAAAGTCCGGTGAAGCGGTCGCCGCCGTTTCCTGCGGTAGCACCGGCAGCCTGATGGCCATCGGCCGCCTGATCCTGCGCATGAACGTCCCCATGGAGCGGCCGCCTCTGGTCGTGCCCTGGCCGGGGCTCAGGGGCGTGACGACCCTCCTGGACGCCGGGGCAAACATCGACTGTGACGCCGAGCGGCTTGTGGAGTTCGCCATACTCGGCGAGGCGTACCACAGGGTGGCCTATGGCGTGGAGCGGCCCCGGGTCGGCTTGCTGAACGTCGGCTCCGAGGAAATGAAGGGCCATGACGAGGTGCAGCAGGCGCACGCCATCCTGCGTAGCGGCAAGCTGGACATCGCCTATCACGGCTTCGTCGAGGGCGACGACCTCTCCACCAACCTGGTGGACGTGGTCGTTACCGATGGTTTCACCGGCAATGTCGCCCTGAAGACCGGGGAGGGAGCGGCGCGCTACATCACCGAGGAGCTCAAGGCCGCCCTGACCTCGAGCCTTCCTGCCAAGATCGGCGCCCTGCTGGCCCGTCCGGCCCTGAGGCGCTTTCGCGACCGGATTACGCCGACCCCGGCGGCACCCCTGCTGGGCCTGGGCGGCCTGGTGGTGAAGTGCCACGGCGGTGCCGACGCCCGGGAGTTTGGCCGCTCTGTCGGCCTGGCCGTAGACCTGGCAGCGAGTGACCTCATGAGCCAGATCGAGCGGAACATGACCCGGCTCGGAGCCGACTTCCCGGTGGCGGAAGGGGATCCCGCGTGATCCGCAGCGTGGTCACTGGCGTGGGCGGCTACCTACCTGAGGAAGTCCTCACCAATGCGGACCTCGCTCGCTTCGTCGATACGTCCGACGAGTGGATCCAGGAGCGCACCGGTATCCGCCAGAGGCACCGGGCTGCGCCGGACCAGGCCGTGTCCGACCTGGCTGTCGAGGCCGCCCGAAAGGCCCTGGAGGCGGCGGGCCGGTCACCGGCGGACGTCGACCTGATCATCGTCGCGACGACAACGCCGGACCTGACCTTCCCGGCGGTGGCCACCATCGTCCAGCGCAAGCTGGGGTGTCCGGTGGGCATTGCCTTTGACATCCAGGCCGTCTGCTCAGGCTTTGTCTACGCCCTGTCCACGGCCGATGGCTTCGTCGCCCGGGGGCGCTCCAGCTGCGCCCTGGTGATCGGCGCCGAGACCATGACCCGGCTGATGGACTGGAGCGACCGCGGAACCTGCGTCCTGTTCGGGGATGGCGCCGGTGCTGTGGTGGTCGAACCCGGCGAGGGCAGGGGCGATGCCTCTGACCGAGGGCTCCTTGGCTTCGCCCTGCGGGCGGACGGCACCAAGCAAGACCTTCTCTACGTGGATGGGGGCGTCTCGACCAATGGCCAGATCGGCCACCTGCGGATGCAGGGGAACCAGGTCTTCAAGCAGGCCGTGATCAACATTTCCGAAGCCGTCACCGCCGCGGCGGCGGACGCCGGGATCGCGGTGTCCGACGTCGATTGGTTCATTCCCCACCAGGCGAACCAGCGCATACTGAATGGGGTCGCCCACCGGCTCGGCATCGACGAGGCCAAGGTGATCTCAACGGTGGCCGAGCACGCCAATACCTCTGCGGCTTCCATTCCCCTGGCCCTGGCCCAGGGCATTGCCGACGGCCGTATCCGGCCCGGACAACTGGTCCTTCTCG
Source organism: Phenylobacterium deserti (assembly GCA_945874825.1). Lineage (GTDB taxonomy): Bacteria > Pseudomonadota > Alphaproteobacteria > Caulobacterales > Caulobacteraceae > Phenylobacterium > Phenylobacterium deserti_D. The sequence continues at coordinate 5,656 of CAMCIK010000085.1, forward strand.
AGGCCATGGGCGGCGGTCTGACCTGGGGCGCGTGCACCCTGCGGCTCTAGGCAGGGAAAATCGTGAACTTCAGGCTTGATGCAACTGAGTTGGAAGGCTTATCTCTGGCGTTAACGCACCGGGCTTTGCGCGGTCTCACCCTTGGCGCGGACCAGGACCATGAACGGATCCACAGTCACACGGGCCGATCTTTCGGAAGCGGTCCACGAAGAGGTGGGCTTGACCCGCCAGGACTGCGCCGAGCTGGTCGAACGGACCCTGGAACTGACGGCCCAGGCCCTTGAGCAGGGCGAGCAGGTCAAGCTGTCCGGCTTTGGGGTCTTCCAGGTGCGGGCCAAGCGCGCGCGGATGGGTCGTAATCCCAAGACAGGTGAGCCTGCAGCCATCGAACCCCGACGCGTCATCGGGTTCCGCGCCAGCCAGGTCATGAAGGCGCGCATCGACCGCGCACTGTCGAAGTAACCCGTGACCAAGGGCCCCGAAGCCTTCCGAACAATCTCGGAGGCCGCCGACGAGGTTGGGGTCGCACCTCATGTGCTGAGGTTCTGGGAGACCCGGTTCTCGGTGATCCGGCCCATGAAGCGGGCGGGGGGACGCAGGTTCTATCGCCCCCAGGACGTCGCCTT
>CAMCIK010000086.1 GCA_945874825.1 Phenylobacterium deserti
TACTCGGCCTACCCGGAGGTAACGCTCGAGAATACCCGGCGCAATGCCCTCATCCACGACGGACTGATCCGGGCGGCCAACGCCACGGAGGCTCGGGACTGGCTGGACCTCCTGGCCTCAGTCAAGCGTCCGGAGCGGGAGATCGAGACCGACGAGGTCCAGACCCTCCTCCTGCGCGGGCTGGGCTCCCTGCCAGTGATGGAATGCGGCCTGATCAACCTGCCCGAAGGTGCCAACCTTGCAGGATGGACGGGGCAACTCACAGGTAGCGTCGCCTTCGGGAACCGGGACCCCGACCCGGGTCGCTGGTACCAAAAGCTGGTAGGCGGGACCTTCGGCCTGTCGTCGGGTCCTCTGCCTGAAAAGCCCGAGGTTGCGCTCTTCGTCGCCTTTACCGCCTCGGGCCTGGGAAAGCTCGGGATCCCGGGGCCGCAGGATGGCCAGGGTATGGCTGCCCTGCTGGCACCCTTCTATCAGGGTATGAGCAGCCGGGAACGCATCCTTCGCGACGGCGGTCCTTCGGCACCCGCCACGTGGCAGTGGTCGGACACTCCCTGGACCGGAGCTCCGGAGAGGAAGAACTCAGTGGATGCGGTACTGCTGGCCTACGGCATGAGCCCAGCAGACTGCCAGGCCGCTATCCTGGCCCAGGTCAATGCCTTCGGCCTCACCCTCCACAGGTCCATCACCTCGCCCCACCAGCGAGAATTGGCCAGCGGCCTGAAGGTCGAGCCCTTCGGTTTCGCGGACGGGATTTCCAACCCGGTGATGAAGGGCCTCCGCGGCGACCGGGGAAGTCCCGGCGACAAGGTCGAGGCCGGCGAGATCTTGCTTGGCTATCCGCACAACCGTCAGGGAAAGGCGCCGACCTGTGCAATCCCCGCGCATCTGGACCCCCTGGACATCCTTCCCGCCATGATCGGCGATACGCCCGTGGCCACCCGCACCGAGTACACCCGCTACCCTGCCTTCGGGCAGGAATCGGGCGCCGCCTCGGACCATGACTTCGGTCGCAACGGGACCTTCCTGGTGGTTCGGCAGCTGGAGCAGGACGTCGCCGGGTTCAACGACTACACCCAGACCGCCGCCGCCCAACTCGCCACCCTCCCCGGGGTCGCCACTGTCTCGCCCGACTGGGTGGCGGCGAAGATGGTCGGCCGCTGGAAGGACGGCTCACCCGTGGCCCTGCATCCGGACGCTCAGCCGCGCAAGCCGGACCCCACCAACAACTTCACCTACGCAGACATCGACCCAAGGGGCTTCGCCTGCCCACTGGGATCGCACATCCGGCGGACCAACCCCCGCGACAGCCTCGACTCCGACCAGCCGACCGCGGGCAACCACATCAGCAGCCACCGGATCCTGCGTCGCGGCCGGACCTATGCCGAGCCCGCCCAGGGCGGACATGGCAAGCGGGAGGGCCTGATCTTCCTGGCCGCCTGCGCTGACCTCGAGCGGCAGTTCGAACTGGTCCAGCAGTCCTGGGTTGGCAATCCATCCTTCCACGGCCTGACCGGCGAATCCGACCCGGTGATCGACACCGATGGCCAGCTCCAGGACCTGTCCCTGCCGGACGGGCGGACGGTACGCCGGCTGAAGGGGATCCCGGACTTCGTGACCGTCCGAGGCGGGGGCTACTTCTTCATGCCCAGCCGTTCGGCCCTGTACTACCTGGCGGACAGGGCCCAGTGGATCGCTCCGCCCCCGCCGCCGCCTCAGCCGACCTTCGGCGAAAGGCTGCCCGACGCATAGCGCTTGGCCATGTCCGACAGGGGAATGGCCCGGATCTTCGAGGCGTGGCCCGCCGTGCCGAATTCCTCGAAGCGCTGGCGGCAGACCGCGCGCATGGCCTCCATGGCGGGCTTGAGGTACTTGCGCGGGTCGAACTCGCCAGGGTTCTCGGCGAAGACCTTGCGGATGGCGCCGGTCATGGCCATCCGGTTGTCGGTGTCGATGTTGATCTTGCGCACGCCGTTCTTGATGCCGCGCTGGATCTCCTCCACCGGCACGCCCCAGGTCTGGGGCATTTCGCCGCCGTACTGGTTGATGATGTCCTGAAGCTCCTGGGGCACGCTGGAGGAGCCGTGCATGACCAGGTGGGGGTTGGGCAGGCGGCGGTGGATCTCCTCGATCACGTTCATGGCTAGGACGTCGCCGTCCGGCTTGCGGGTGAACTTGTAGGCGCCGTGGCTGGTGCCCATGGCGATGGCCAGGGCGTCGACCTGGGTGGCCTTGACGAAGGCCACGGCCTGGTCGGGATCGGTCAGCAGCTGGTCATGGTCGAGCTTGCCCTCGAAGCCGTGGCCGTCCTCCTTCTCGCCCATGCCGGTCTCCAGGCTGCCCAGCACGCCGAGCTCACCCTCCACCGAGGCGCCGACCCAGTGGGCCATGTCCACCACATTGCGGGTGACCCGGACATTGTAGTCGTAGTCGGCGGGAGTCTTGCCGTCGGCCATCAGCGAGCCGTCCATCATCACCGAGGTGAAGCCGTACTGGATGGCGGTGGCGCAGGTAGCCTCGTTGTTCCCGTGGTCCTGGTGCATGCAGATCGGGATGTGCGGGTACATCTCGGCCAGGGCGTCGATCAGGTGCTTCAGGACGATGTCGTTGGCGTAGGAGCGTGCGCCGCGGCTGGCCTGGATGATGACCGGCGAGTCCGTCGCCTCGGCCGCCTCGAGGATGGCCAGGCCCTGCTCCATGTTGTTGATATTGAAGGCCGGGACGCCATAGCCGTGCTCGGCGGCGTGATCGAGGAGCTGTCGCAGGGTGATCCGTGCCATGTACCGTCTCCGTTAGCGTTGGGTCTGTTTCGTCAAGGCAGCGACGCCGGGCAGGGTCTTACCCTCCATCCATTCCAGGAAGGCGCCGCCCGCCGTCGAGACAAAGGTGAAATCGTCGGCGCAGCCTGCATGATGCAGCGCCGCCACAGTGTCGCCTCCGCCGGCCACCGCCACGAGCTTGCCAGCCTTGACGAGGTCGGCGGCGGCGCGGGCGGCCTCCACCGTGCCCCGGTCGAAGGGCGGCATCTCGAAGACGCCGAGGGGGCCATTCCAGACCAGGGTCTTTGAGTTGGCCATGGCCCGGCGTAGGCGCTCCACGGTCTTGGGGCCGGCGTCGAGGATGCGCTCTTCGTCGTCCATGGCGCCCAGCTCGCGCACCCGAGCCGGGGCACCGGGCGCCAGCTTGTCGGCGACGACGATGTCGATGGGCAGGAAGAGCTTGCAGTTGTGCTGGCCGGCCAGGCGGATGATCTCCCGCGCCGTGTCCGCCAAGTCCTTCTCGCAGTAAGAGGCGCCGACTTCATGCCCCTGGGCGAAGAGGAAGGTGTTGGCCATGCCCCCGCCGATGGCCAGCTTGTCCAGCCGGGTGACGAGGTTGGACAACAGGTCTAGCTTGGTCGAGACCTTTGAGCCGCCGACAATGCCCATCACCGGACGCTCGGGCCGGCCCAGGGCGCGGTCCAGGGCATTCAGCTCCAGCCGCATCTGCTCACCGGCGCAGGCGGGCAGGACATGGGCGAGGCCCTCAGTGGAGGCATGGGCCCGGTGGGCGGCCGAGAAGGCGTCGTTGACATAGAGATCGCCATTGGCGGCCAGGGCGCGGGCGAAGGCCGGGTCATTGGCCTCCTCGCCCGGATAGAAGCGGACGTTCTCCACGAGGATCACATCGCCGGGCTCCATGGCGGCGATGGCGGCGGCCACGTCCTTGCCGGCGCAGTCTGCAACAAAGGCCACGGGGCACCCCAGCACCGCGGAAAGAGCCGGGGCGATGGGGGCAAGGCTCATCTCCCGGACCCACTTGCCCTTGGGACGGTCGAAGTGGGCCAGGAGGATCACCTTCGCCCCGCCGGCGCGCAGCTTCTCTATGGTCGGGACCGCCGCCCTCAGGCGGGTATCGTCAGTGACGACGCCGTCGGCCATGGGGACATTGAAATCCACCCGCACCAGGGCCCTGACGCCAGCCAGGGAAACGTCGTCAAGGGTCTGGAAGGCCATGGGCTCAGATCAGGCGGGCCATGGCCATGGCGGTATCGCTCATCCGTGTAGAGAAGCCCCACTCGTTGTCATACCAGGACAGGATCCGGCCGAGGCCGCCGTCAATCACCTGGGTCTGGGCCAGGGCCACGGTGGAGGACGCGGCCACGTGGTTGAAGTCGGTGGAGACCAGGGCCTCGTCGGTGACCGCCAGCACCCCCTTCAGGGGCCCTTGGGCGGCAGCACGCAGGGCGTCGTTGATTTCCTTGACGGTCAGTGTGCGGCCCGGGGTCCAGACCAGGTCGATCACCGAGACGTTCGGCGTCGGCACCCGGATGGAGGAACCGTCCAGCTTGCCCTGCAGCTCGGGGATGACCAGGCCCAGGGCCTTGGCCGCCCCGGTGGAGGTCGGGATCATGGACATGGCCGCAGCGCGGGCGCGGTAGAGGTCCTTGTGCATGGTGTCCAGCGTCGGCTGGTCGCCCGTGTAAGAATGAACGGTGGTCATGTAACCGCGCTCGATGCCGGCCAGGTCGTGGAGCACCTTGGCCACCGGGGCCAGGCAGTTGGTGGTGCACGAGGCGTTGGACACCACCAGGTCGTCGGCGGTCAGGGTGTTGTGGTTGACTCCGTAGACGATGGTCTTGTCGGCGTTGTCGCAGGGCGCGCTGACCAGGACCCGCTTGGCGCCGGCCGCAAGGTGGGCACTGGCCTTCTCCCTGGTAGTGAAGATTCCGGTACACTCGAAGGCGATGTCGACGCCCAGGTCGCGGTGCGGCAGCTCGGCCGGGTCGCGAACGGCGGTGACCTTGATCCTGCCGTGGCCGACGTCGATCGTGTCGCCGTCCACCTTCACCTCGCCGGCGAAGCGGCCATGGACGCTGTCATAGCGAAACAGGTGGGCGTTGGTCTCAACTGGACCCAGATCGTTGATCGCGACGACCTCGATGTCGGTGCGGCCATGCTCGACCAGAGAGCGCAGGATATTGCGGCCGATCCGGCCGAATCCGTTGATGGCGACACGCACAGTCATGAATCGGTCTCCGAACCTTCAGGCGGGGTATTTCGTCGCGGTTTTTTAGGTCCGCGAGGGGGAAGTCAACCCTGACCGGGGCGGTTCTGGTACCCGCTCCCTCCGGCGCGCGGATCGAGGCGTTCAGGCGCGGACCACCCGTACCCGGGAGGCGATCTCCCGGGCTCGCTCCCGGGCAGTCTCGACGTCGTCCGCCCGGGCCAGGGCCACCCCCATACGGCGGCGCTCAAAGGCCTCGGACTTGCCAAAGAGGCGCAGGTCCGCACCTGGCACGGAAAGGGCTTCGGCGACCCCTTCGAAGGCCACGCCCCGAGCCTCCATGCCGCCATAGATCACCGCGCTGGCGCCGGTCTCGCGCAGGCTGGCGTCTACCGGCAGGCCAAGTATGGCCCGGGCATGCAAGGCGAACTCGCTCTGGGCCTGGGTGGCCAGGGTGACCAGGCCCGTGTCGTGCGGGCGGGGGCTGACTTCCGAGAACCAGACCTCGTCACCCTTCACGAAGAGCTCGACCCCAAAGAGTCCCAGGCCGCCCAGCTCGTCGGTGACCGCCCCCGCGATCCTGCGGGCGCGCTCCAGGGCAAGGTCGGACATGGGCTGGGGCTGCCAGCTTTCGACATAGTCACCCTTGATCTGGCGGTGGCCGATGGGCGCGCAGAAGTCGGTGCGCACGGTGCCGCCAGCGCCCAGGCTGCGGACCGTCAACTGGGTGATCTCATAGTCGAAGGCGACCCGGCCCTCGACTATGACCCGGGCCTGCTCCACCCGGCCGGCCTCCAGGGCATAGCGCCAGGCGGCGGTGATTCCTTCGGTGGCCTCGACAAAGGACTGGCCCTTGCCCGACGAGCTCATCACCGGCTTGACGAAGCAGGGGAAGCCCGTGACCAGGGCAGCGGCATCGGCCAGTTCGGCCTCCGAACTGGCAAAGGCATAGGGCGAGGTCGGCAGGCCCAGGGTCTCGGCGGCCAGGCGTCGGATGCCCTCGCGGTTCATGGTCAGCTGGGCGGCGCGGGCGGTCGGGATGACGGTCGCCAGGCCCTCGGGCTCGATCCTTACCAGTTCATCCGTGGCGATGGCCTCGATCTCGGGCACGATCAGGTGCGGTCGTTCGGCCTCGACCAGGGCTCTGAGGGCCGCGGCGTCGGTCATGGCCAGGACAT
>CAMCIK010000087.1 GCA_945874825.1 Phenylobacterium deserti
TGCCCGGTGGTGTTCGATGCGACCCATTCGGTGATGCAGCCGGGCGGGCAGGGCGACCGCTCTGGCGGGCAGCGGGAGTTCGTCCCGGTCCTCGCCCGGGCGGCGGTTGCGATTGGCGTCGCGACCGTCTTCATGGAGACCCATCCCGATCCCGACAACGCGCCTTCGGACGGACCCAACATGGTGCCCCTGTCTGAGTTCGAGGGCCTGATCGCCGATCTTCTGGCCTTCGACGCCCTGGCGAAGCGGCCGCGGGGCTGAAGGCGATGGAGTTCACGTCGCTCCAGGACCTGATCCGCAGCATCCCGGGGGTGCGCGTCGTCTGCGTCGGCGATGTGATGGTTGACCGCTTCGTCTATGGCGAGGTGACGCGGATGTCGGCCGAAGCACCCATACCGGTACTCGCCTGGCGCCGCGAGCTGGTCATGCTCGGGGCCGCCGGTAACGTGGCGCGTAATGTCTCGGCACTGGGTGGGCAGGTTGCCCTGGTGGGCGTGATCGGCTCCGATATCGAGGGTCGTGAGGCCCTGCGGCTGGTGGGCGGCGACGGGCGGATCGAGGGCGCACTGGTCACGGATACGGCCCGCCCGACGACCCTGAAGACACGCTTTGTCTCCAGCGGGCACCAGCTCCTTCGTGTGGACGTCGAGGAAACGAATCCAGTCTCGGCGGACACGTCGGCGCGTCTGGCTCGCGCGGTTCGCGACGTGGCACCGGGCGCGGGGGTGATCATCCTGTCCGACTACGGCAAGGGGGTCGTGACCGACGAGGTCATCGCCGCCTGCCGGAATTCTGGACTGCCTGTTCTGGTGGATTCCAAGGCCCGCTCCTTCCAGCGCTACGGCCCGGTGGACGTCATCAAGCCAAACGCCTCCGAGTTGGCCCGCGCCTCTGGCCTTCCCACCGGAACCGATGACGAGGTCGAGGCCGCCCTGGCCTGTGCCCTTGAGCTCTGCGAGGCCCGCTCGATCCTTGTCACCCGGGCTGCCCAGGGCATGTCCCTGGCGGTGCGCGGCCAGCCTGTGCGGCACTTCCCGGGTTCCCCTAGGGAAGTCTTTGACGTTTCCGGTGCCGGCGACACCGCCATCGCGGCCCTCGGGACCGGCCTCGCCGCCGGGCGTCCCCTCGAGGAAGCCATCGCCCTGGCGCTCCTCGCCTCTGGCGTGGCCGTGGGCAAGGTGGGCACAGCCACGGTCTCGCCGGACGAGCTCGTCGAGGCGACCCTGGCCGCCCACATGGCCGTCGCCGAGGCCAAGGTGGCGACGGGGGCCCGGATGGTCGAAGAGATTGCCAGGTGGCGGGCCCGGGGCCTGCGCATAGGCTTCACCAATGGCTGTTTCGACATCCTGCATCGCGGTCATGTGGCCTACCTGGCGCAGGCGCGGAGCTGGTGCGACCGGCTGATCGTCGGCGTGAATTCTGACCGGTCCGTCCGCGCCCTCAAGGGCGAGGGACGGCCCGTGAACGACCTGGAGAGCCGGGCCCTCGTCCTTGCCGGGCTGGCCAGCGTCGATCTTGTCGCACCCTTCGACGAGGACACGCCCCTTGAGCTGATCCGGGCGGCCCGGCCCGACGTCCTGGTCAAGGGTGCGGACTACGCCGAGTCCGAAGTGGTTGGCGGCGACCTGGTCCGGGGCTGGGGCGGCGAGATCCGGCTCGCGCCCCTGGTCGAGGGCTATTCAACAACCGCCGCTATCCGCCGGATGGCCGGGGAGGGGGAACAGTGACCCGTAGGATCATCTTCGTCACCGGCGGTGCCGGCTTCATCGGCTCGAACATCGTCGCCCGCCTCGCCGAAGACCGGAGCCTGGACGTGGTGGTCTGCGATCGCCTGCGCGAGGCCGACCTGGGCAAGTGGCGCAACCTGTCCCGCCACCCAATCGGCGACTTCGTTGCCCCCGAGGAGATGTTCGACTGGCTTGAGAAACGCTGGCGCGACGTCGAGGCGGTCATCCACATGGGTGCCATCTCCTCTACCACCGAGCCGGACGCCGACCGCATAATCCAGACCAACTTTGGACTTAGCCGTGATCTGTTCCGCTGGTGTGCGGACCGGCAGCGGCGGCTCATCTACGCCTCCTCGGCGGCCACCTATGGTGATGGCGCGCAAGGGTTTGCAGACCCGGACGACTTCGAGAGCCTGGCCACCCTGCGGCCTCTGAACGCCTATGGTTGGTCCAAGGCCCTGTTCGATGTCTTCGCCGTCCGACAGGCTGCAAGGGAGTACGCCCCACCCCAATGGGCCGGCCTCAAGTTCTTTAACGTCTACGGCCCGAATGAGGGTCACAAGGGGGCGATGAAGTCTGTCGCCGCACAGGTCTGGCCCTCTGTTCGCGACGGGCAGAGCGTACAGCTCTTCCGCTCCTACCGTGACGGTATCCCCGACGGCGGCCAGAAGCGGGACTTCGTCTATGTGCGGGACGTCGCCGAGGTCGTGGCCTGGCTGCTCGCGACCCCCCAGGTGAACGGGGTCTTCAACCTCGGTTCGGGACAGGCCCGAAGCTTCGAGGACCTGGCCCGGGCGGTGTTTGCCGCCGTCGGACAGCCTGCTCAGATCGACTACATTCCCATGCCATCCGCGATCCGCGACCATTACCAGTACTTCACCGAGGCGCGGATGGAGCGACTGGCGAACGCTGGGTATCCGGGGACCTTCACCTCCCTCGAGGACGGCGTCGCGGATTACGTCAGAAGCTACCTCGCGACCGACGATCCCTATCGTTAGGCCACCGGGAATGAGGGATACGCCGCTTTGGAAGCGACCTCCCCGGCTGGGCCTTTGGGTTGGCCTTGTCGTGGTGGTTCTGTTGAGTCTCTTCGCCTGGGTTCGCCGGGATGACATCCGGCTGGCCGCCATGGATCCAGCCAAGCCCTTCCAGGTCTCAACGCCGCCGTCCGCGCCGGACTATGACCGCCCTGAGGCTTGGGCGCTCCTGCCGGACAGGCCGGGGAGAACCGGCGAGGCGGCGATTTTCTTTTTGGGGCCGACCTCCTATTCGGGCTCCGAGCACTGGAACGGTCCGATCGAGGATCCAGCCTCGGCCGATGTGTTTCGTAGAGTCATGGCACCCAACCACGCCGGTCCCTTCGCACCGGCGGGACAGGTTTATGCGCCGAGGTATCGGCAGGCAGGCCTCTATTCCTTCACGACCCTTCGCGAGGATGCCCGCGAGGCTCGCCGTTTCGCCTATGTGGACGCCGACTCGGCCTTCCTGAACTTTCTCGCCCGCACCGGCCCGGACCGTCCAATCCTCATTGTCGGGGTGGAGCAAGGAGGCGAGCTCGCCGCCCGGATCCTGGCCGAGGCCGGATCGACGCCCGCTGTGCGCAATCGGCTCGTTGGAGCTTGGCTCATCGACACTGTGGTGCCTTCCGATACGCCGCCCCTAGAGCCCTGCAAGACTCCAGGTCAGGTCGCCTGCCTCATCGCCTGGGCCTGGGCCTATGAGGGCGACGAGAGCAAGGCACGGGATCTTCAGGATCGCGCCCTGGTCTGGGACGGAGACGACCTCGTGAACAACGGAAAGCGCAGGCCGCTCTGCTACAACCCGCTGCTCCAGGCGACGACGGACAGCGAGGCACCATCGCGCCTCGCGAGGGGGGCCACGAATGCGACCGGTCTTGAGTGGGGCGCCAGACCGCCCTTTGTCACCCGGCAGGTGAGCGCCCGGTGCATCAACGGAATTCTACGGGTGTCCCGGCCAGAGGCGCGGATGCTCCGCCCATTCGGGTCCTGGGAAGACCGCCTGAGAACCCCGGGTTTCAACCTCTTCTACGCGGACATTGAAGCCGACGCGCAGGCTCGACTCAGGGCCTTTCTCGCCGCTAGGCGCCCTTCATCCCCGTCTCCGGGCGCCAGTCAAACAGGGCCTGCAGGACCCTGAGCGCCTGTCCGCGGGGGCTTGAGAAGTCCGGGTCCCTGGCCAGGACCAGCCGGGCGTCGTCTCCCGCAGCGAGGATCAGGTCCCTATGAATGAAGGGGTCTACGAACACATAGTCGGGGAAGCCGGACTGACGCAGGCCAAGGGCGTCGCCGCCCCCGCGAAGCTCGAGGTCGGTCTCTGCAATGGCAAAGCCGTCGTCCGAACGACGCAGGATGTCCAGACGCCTCTGGGCAGTGTCGGACAGGGGCGGGTCGTAGAGCAGGACGCAGGCGCTCTCTGCACGGCCCCGGCCCACCCGTCCCCGCAGCTGGTGCAGCTGGGCGAGGCCGAAGCGCTCGGCCTGCTCGATCACCATGATGGTGGCATTGGGCACGTTCACACCCACCTCCACGACGGTTGTGGCGACAAGCACCCGTACCCTGCCGGAGGCGAAGTCCGCCATCACGGCGTCCTTCTCGGCGGGGGCAAGCTTGCCGTGGACCAGGCCCACATGGCTTCCAAGACGCCCCTGTAGCTCCAGCGCCCTCTGTTCCGCAGCCTTGAGGTCCACAAGCTCGGACTCGGACACCAGGGGACAGATCCAGAAGGCCTGGGCACCGCCAAGTACGGCGGCGACAAGGCGGTCCTCGACCTCCGCCACACGCGTCATGGGGGCGGCCCGGGTGGCGACGGGTGTGCGACCCGGGGGCTTGCCGATGATCCGGCTGACATCGAGGTCCCCGTAGGCCGCGAGCTCCAGGGTCCTCGGGATGGGCGTCGCCGACATCGACAACAGATGGACACCCTCGCCCTTGTCGAGGAGGCGCTGACGTTCCCCGACCCCGAAGCGGTGCTGCTCATCAATGACGGCCAGGGCCAGGCGGGCGAACTTCACCTCGTCCTGGAAGAGGGCATGGGTGCCGACAGCCACCGCGGCCGAGCCCTCAGCGAGCCTCTGAAGCTTCTCGCGGCGCCCTGGCCCCCGGTCCCGGCCGGTGAGCAGCACGACGCCGACACCCTGGGCCTCCATCGGCGCCGCCAGGGTTTCGAAGTGCTGGCGCGCAAGGATCTCCGTCGGCGCCATCAGCACGCCCTGGGCACCCGCCGCTGCAGCGTCCGCCAGGGCCAGCATGGCCACGACCGTCTTGCCCGACCCGACGTCGCCCTGGAGCAGACGGCTCATCCGCACCCCGCCGCCCAGGTCCGAGCGGATGTCGCCAAGGGCCGAGGTCTGGTCGAGCGTCAGGTGAAAGGGCAGGGCGGCCTCGATGCGCCCGGCCAGGTCGGACCCGGGCAGCCTGGGCGCAGAGCCCGAACGCCTGTGCGAGCGTCTCTGGGCCATGGCCAGCTGGTGGGCGAGGAGTTCATCGTAGGCGAGCCGGCTGCGGGCTGCAGACGCCGGGGACAGGTCGGCTTCTGATGACGGCGCATGAAGGCTATGCAGGGCATCCATCCAGGAGGGAAACCCCCGCCCGGCCTGCCAGGCCGGATCCTGCCATTCAGGCAGGTCCGGAGCGCGTTCCAGGGCGGCCAGTGCGAACCTGCGAACCTGCCTCGGCGCCAGGCCCCCGCCTGCCGGATAGACCGTCTCATGCTCGGGGATCTCGCCCGACCGGGCCTCTTCGACCACATAATCAGGGTGGACCATCTGGAGGTCGAGGCCGAAACGTTCGACCCGGCCCGAGACCAGGCGCCGGGCACCGACCGGCAGGCGACCCTCGATCCCTCGGGAGGCGTTGCCGAACCAGACAAGGTCGATCCGGCCGGTCTCGTCCTCGGCCCGAATCCGCAGGGGCTGCTGGGGGCTTCGGGGGCGCAGGTGTTCCGCAACGGTGACCCGAAGGGTTGCCACCTCCTCAGGGCGCACCTCAGCGATGGCCAGGTTTGGACGCTGGACCAGGCCATGCGGGGCCAGGAAGAGAAGGTCCCGGACCAGAGGTCCCGCTATGCGCTCCAGGGCCGGCGCAATCCGGGCCCCCACGCCCTTCAGGCTGGTGATCGGCGCAAAGAGGGGAAACAGGATCTCAGGCCGCATGGGTCCTTTTCCGGGCGCCGCTGGCCAAGACGGCCATCGCGCACTATACCCGCGCCGTCACATGTCTATCCATGATGAAACGCGCCTGAAGAGGCTGTCCTTCCGCGCCTGGAGGCGCGGGTTCCGCGAGGCCGACCTTATCCTCGGCCCGTTCGTGGACGCGCACGCCAGTGATCTCAGTCCTGAGGGCCTCGACGCCCTGGAGTTCCTGTTGGCCTACCCT
>CAMCIK010000088.1 GCA_945874825.1 Phenylobacterium deserti
AGGCTGCCCTCGGCGTCCTTCCGGGCCCCGTCGATGTGGGGGAAGATGGCGATGGCCGGAATGCCCAGCCGGCGCGCCTCCACGGCGGCCCGGGCGCAGTCCTTCACCGACAGGCGGCTCACCCCCGGCATGGAGGCGACGGGAACCTCGCCCTCGCCCTCGTGCACCACCATCGACCAGATCAGGTCGGCGGGGGTCAGCACGGTCTCGCGGACCAGGCGGCGGATCCAGTCGGCCTGGCGCAGGCGGCGCAGGCGCAGGGCGGGGTAGGGGGCGAGGGGCGGCGGGCTCATGCCCTGCGGTCTCGCGCAATTGCGGGGAGGGTGCAAGGGGCGCGGCGTTGACAGACTTGGGGCCAGGCTCCAGACGGCAGGGGAGCCTCGATGGGGGAGCCGGATGGATTTTGCGCTCAACGACGACCAGGCGGCCATCCAGGCGGCGGCCCGGGCCTTCGCCGAGGCCGAGCTGGCGCCCCACTCGGCCCGCTGGGACGAGGACCGGGAGTTTCCGGTGGAGACCCTGCGCGCCGCCGCGGCCCTGGGCTTCGCCGGCCTCTATGTGCGCGAGGATGTCGGCGGCTCGGGCCTGGGCCGCCTCGACGCGGCCCTGGTCTTCGAAGAGCTGAGCCGGGGCGATGTGTCCGTGGCGGCCTACATCTCCATCCACAACATGGTCTCGTGGATGATCGACCGGTTCGGCGATGACGCCCAGCGCCAGCTCTGGCTGCCCCGGCTGGCCACCATGGAGCTGCTCTCCAGCTATTGCCTCACCGAGCCGGGCGCCGGGTCCGATGCCGCCGCCCTCTCCACCCGGGCGGTGCGCGATGGCGACGACTATGTGCTGGACGGCGCCAAGGCCTTCATCTCCGGGGCCGGGACCTCGGGCCTCTACCTGGTCATGGCCCGCACCGGGGAGGGCGGCGCCCGGGGCGTTTCGGCCTTCGTGGTCGAGGCGGGAACCCCCGGCCTGTCCTTCGGCGCCCAGGAGCGCAAGATGGGCTGGAACGCCCAGCCGACGGCCATGGTCCACTTCGACGGGGTGCGGGTGCCGGCGGCGAACCGGATCGGCGCCGAGGGCCAGGGCTTCGGCTTCGCCATGGCCGGCCTCGACGGCGGGCGCATCAACATCGCCGCCTGCTCCCTGGGGGGGGCGGGCCTGGCCCTCGACACCGCCCGCGCCCACCTCGCCGCCCGGCGCCAGTTCGGCCGGCCCCTGGCGGATTTCCAGGCCCTCCAGTTCCGCCTCGCCGACATGGCCACCGAGCTGGAGGCCGCCCGCCTGATGGTGCGCCGCGCCGCCTTCGCCCTGGACGCCGGCGACCCCTCCGCCACCCTCTACTGCGCCATGGCCAAGCGCTTCGCCACCGACGGCGGCTTCGACATCGCCAACCAGGCCCTCCAGCTGCACGGCGGCTATGGCTATCTGCGGGACTATCCCCTGGAGCGGATCGTGCGCGACCTGCGGGTCCACCAGATCCTCGAAGGCACCAACGAGATCATGCGGGTCATCATCAGCCGGGAGATTTTGGGGCGATGAGCGAGGAGATTCGGGTCGCGCGCGACGGCGGGCTGGGGCGGCTGACCTTGAATCGGCCCCAGGCCCTCCACGCCCTCACGACCGTTATGTGCTCGACCTGCATAACGGTCCTTTCGAACTGGCGGGAGGATCCGGCCGTCCAGGCGGTGCTGATCGACCATTCCGGCGAGCGCGGCTTCTGCGCCGGGGGCGATATCCGCATGCTGGCCGACAGCGGCGCCTCTGACGGCCGCCTGGCGCGCGCCTTCTTTTTCACCGAGTACCGATTGAATCATTTGCTCTTTTCCTATCCGAAGCCGGTCATCGCGGTGATGGACGGGATCACCATGGGCGGCGGCGTCGGCCTCTCGGCCCCGGCCCGCTACCGCCTCGCCACCGAGCGCACGACCTTCGCCATGCCCGAGACCGGCATCGGCCTCTTCCCGGACGTCGGAGGGGGGTGGTTCCTGCCCCGTTTGCCGGGTCGGATCGGTCTCTGGCTCGCCCTGACCGGGGCCCGGATCAAGGCCGCCGACTGCCTCCACGCGGGCCTGGCGACGCACCACGTGCCCTCCGAACGGCTCCCTGAGCTGAAGGCGGCTCTAGCTGAAAATCCCAGTGATATCGAGGCCCTGCTGGCACGGGTTCATGTGGATCCGGGCTCCGCGCCCCTGCTCGCGCACCGCGCCGAGCTCAACGCCGCCTTCGGCCAGGGCTCGGTCGAGGCCATCCTCGCCGCCCTGGAGGCCGGCTCCGACTGGGCCCGCGCCCAGGCCCTGGCCCTGCGGACCAAGTCGCCCCAGACCCTGAAGGTCGCCTTCCGCCAGCTGGCGCTGGGCCTCGCCGCCCCGGACTTCGCCGCCAACATGGCCATGGAGTACCGGATCGGCGCTCGCGTCGTGCAGCGCCACGACTTCCTGGAGGGCGTCCGCGCCGTCATCGTCGACAAGGACAACGCCCCCAAGTGGGATCCGGCGACGCTGGAGGGCGTCGGCGAGGACCTCCTGGACGCCATCTTCGCCCCCCTGCCGGCGGACCAGGAATGGTCGCCCCTGCCGGGCATCTGAGCGTAAAACCCCAAGGAAAACGGAGGGTTGAATGACCCGCATCGCCTTCATCGGACTGGGAAACATGGGCGGGGGCATGGCCGCCCGCCTGGTCGGCGCGGGGCATGAGGTCGCAGCCTTCGACCTCTCCGCCGAAGCCCTGGAGCGGGCTGCCGCCCGGGGCTGCACCCCCGCCGCCAGCGCCCGGGAGGCTGTCGCCGGGGCCGAGGCCGTGATCACCATGCTGCCCGCCGGCCCCCAGGTCCGGGCCGTCTACGCGGCGGATATCCGGGGCGTCGCCCCCGCCGGCGCCCTCCTGATCGACGGCTCGACCATCGACGTCGAAAGCGCCCGGCACGTGGCCAGCGAGGCGACCGCCGCGGGCTATGTCTTTGCCGACGCTCCGGTTTCTGGCGGCACGGCAGGCGCCGAGGCCGGGACCCTGGCCTTCATGGTCGGCTGCGAGTAGGCCGCCTTCGCCCGGATCGAGGCCCTGCTCGCGCCCATGGCCCGGGCGGTCCTGCGGGCCGGCGATCACGGGGCGGGGCAGGCGGCCAAGATCTGCAACAACATGCTGCTGGGCATCTCGATGATCGGGACCTGCGAGGCCTTCGCCCTGGCCGAGCGCCTGGGCCTGGAGCCGGACAAGTTCTTCGAGATCGCCTCGAAATCCTCCGGCCAGTGCTGGTCCCTGACCAGCTATTCGCCCTGGCCGGGCCTGGTGGAGACCGCGCCCTCGAACCGCGACTACGCGGGCGGGTTCGCGGTGGCCATGATGCTCAAGGACCTCAAGCTGGCCCAGGCCGCCGCAGCGGCCAGCGGGGCCTCCACGCCCCTGGGTGCCCAGGCCGAGGCGCTCTATGCCCTCTGGGACCGTCTGGGGAACAGCGGCAGGGACTTTTCGTCCATGCTGGAGCTCTTGCGCGGGGAGGTCTGAGGATTTGATTTCGATCGTGACGCCGGCGTCAGCTTCACTAGACATTACGGTTCGCCGGGTGCAAAAGACCGTCGCTTTTTCGTTGAATTGACGGTCGGGCTGCACACCGGCTGGCGGGACAAGAGCCATGGATTACACGGGCGCCTTTACGGCAGCGCTGGATAAGGTCCGGTCAGAAGGCCGTTATCGGGTTTTTGCCGACCTGAAGCGGCATCGCGGCCGTTTTCCGAATGCCACCTGGACCCGTCCGGACGGCTCGACCTCCGAGGTCGTGGTCTGGTGCTCGAACGACTACCTGGCCCAGGGTGAGAACCCGGTGGTGCTGGATGCCATGAAGTCGGCCATCGATGAGGCCGGCGCCGGCTCGGGCGGAACCCGGAACATCTCTGGCACGACCCGCTATCATGTGGAGCTGGAGCTCGAACTCGCCGACCTGCACGGCAAGGAATCCGCCCTGCTCTTCACCTCGGGCTATGTCTCCAACGAGGCCTCGCTCTCGACCCTCTACAAGATCCTTCCGGGCCTCATCGTCTTCTCCGACGCGCTGAACCACAACTCGATGATCTCGGGCATCCGGGGCGGTCGGGGTGCCCGGCACGTCTTCCGGCACAATGACCTCGCCCACCTCGAGGAACTGCTCGCCGCCGCCGATCCGGCCGCGCCAAAGCTGATTGCCTTCGAGAGCGTCTATTCCATGGATGGCGACATTGCCGACATCCCCGGAACGGTGGCCTTGGCCAAGAAGTACGGTGCCCTGACCTACATCGACGAGGTCCACGCTGTGGGCATGTATGGTCCCCGGGGTGCCGGCGTGTGCGAGCGGGACGGCATCATGGCCGAGATCGACATCATCGAGGGCACGCTCGGCAAGGCCTTCGGGGTGATGGGCGGCTACATCGCGGCGGATGCCGTGATCGTCGACGCGATCCGATCCTTCGCCGATGGGTTCATCTTCACCACCTCCGTTCCGCCAGCCGTCGCTGCAGGTGCCGTGGCCTCGATCCGCTGGCTAAAGGAACACAATGAGGTCCGCGAGATGCACCAGGAGCGTGCGGCGGCCCTGAAGGCGCGCATGGAGGCGGCGGGCCTGCCGGTCATGCCGTCTGTGAGCCATATCGTCCCCGTGCTGGTCGGCGACCCGGTCCACTGCAAGATGATCTCGGACGTCCTGCTCGAGGATCACGGCGTCTACGTCCAGCCAATCAACTACCCCACCGTGCCTCGCGGCACGGAGCGCCTGCGCTTCACGCCCAGTCCGGCGCACACGGATGAGATGATGGACAATCTGGTCCGCGCCCTCGAGACTCTGTGGGTTCGCTGCAACATCCAGCGGGTTGGCGGTCAGGCCGCCTGAGCCCAGCCGACTTTTCCGGCATCTGTTGTCCGATGATGGTTCCGCCCGGGATGCCGAGGCTGTAAACACCAGGCGTTAAGCGCAGCCGAATCCTCAGGACTCGCACCATGATTTCACAGACCCGCGTCGCCGGCGTTCCGGCGGGCTTCTTTTCGGCCTCGGTGGCCGAGTCCGATCCTGCCCTGGCGGCGGTTCTTTCGGGGGAGTTCCGGCGCCAGCAGGAACAGATCGAGCTGATCGCCTCGGAAAACATCGTCTCCCGGGCCGTGCTCGAGACCCAGGGGTCCGTGCTGACGAACAAGTACGCCGAGGGCTATCCGGGCAAGCGCTATTATGGCGGCTGCGAGGTGGTGGACGAGGCCGAGGTCCTGGCGATCGAACGGGCCAAGGCCCTGTTCGGGTGCGACTATGCAAACGTCCAGCCCCATTCCGGCAGCCAGGCCAACCAGGCGGTCTTCATGGCGACCCTGACGCCGGGGGATACCTTCATGGGTATGGACCTGGCGGCCGGCGGTCACCTGACCCACGGCAAGAGTGTCAACCAGTCGGGCAAGTGGTTCCGGCCCGTGTCCTATGCCGTGCGGCCCCAGGACCACCTGATCGACTATGAGCAGGCTGCTGAACTGGCCCTGGCCGAGCGACCCAAGGTGATCATCGCGGGCGGGTCGGCCTATTCGCGGCACATCGACTTCGCCCGCTTCCGCGAGATTGCAGACTCCGTCGGTGCCCTTCTGATGGCCGACATCGCCCACTATGCCGGCCTGGTGGCGGGCGGCGTCTATCCCAATCCCTTCCCGCACGCCCATGTGGTAACGACCACGACCCACAAGACCCTGAGGGGGCCCCGGGGCGGGCTGATCCTCACCAACGACAAGAAGCTGGCGAAGAAGCTGGACTCGGCAGTGTTTCCTGGGCTCCAGGGCGGACCGCTCATACACGTGATCGCGGCCAAGGCCGTGGCCTTCGGTGAAGCCCTGCGGCCTGAGTTCAAGGCCTATGCCCAACAGGTGATCGACAACGCCCGGGCCCTGGCGGACAGCCTGCAGCAGGCCGGTTTCCGCATCGTCTCGAACGGCACAGACAGCCACTTGATGCTGGTGGACCTGACGCCCAAGGGTGTGAGCGGGTCCGACGCTGAGGTCGCCCTTGAGCGTGCGGGCATCACCTCGAACAAGAACGGCATTCCCTTCGACCCTCTCCCGCCCGTCCAGACGTCGGGCATACGGGTTGGAACC
>CAMCIK010000089.1 GCA_945874825.1 Phenylobacterium deserti
AGCCCAGACCTCGTCTTGACTTCGGGCACTGCGCTTTCCGCCCGAAGGCCTCCAGCACCTTACCAACAAGTTAGACATGTTGGCCCGTCTCCTTTGGCAACCCCTTTTTCGCGGGTCAAGTGGAATAGGGCCAGCCGGGCGTCTGTCGATCGGATTCCGGGGTGGTGGCCCGACTTTCGGACCCAGCATCCGGCCTGGACGTCGGATTTGCAGCCTTGACGTGGAAAGTTCACAATCGAAACAGGCGGATTCCGGAATGGCACATACTCGCAGTCTCGCCGCCGTATCGGTCGGATTCGTGGCCCTCATGCTCGCCGCAGCGGCGGCGGTACCGCCGCCTCCCGCGCCGCCGGAGACCTCAGGGGCTCCAAAGGCCCAGTCCGCCGCCACGGTGGAGTAGGCGAAGCCAAAGATGGTCTGCGAGGAAACCCCCCGGCTCGGCTCCCGCTTCAAGCGCAAGGTCTGCGTCACCCCGGAGGACCGGGAGGCCCGTCGCCTGCGCGACCAGCAGGAAATGCAGCGAATGGGCGGTCAGGCCACTGGGTGCAATAGCGCCGCCGGTGCCTGCTGAACTGGAGCAGGGCGGCGAGACCCGCTTCGCCGTCCAGGACCTTCAGGAGATCGAGAAAGTGGTGCCTGGGGCCGGAATCGAACCAGCGACACGCGGATTTTCAATCCGCTGCTCTACCAACTGAGCTACCCAGGCGCGACGCCTCGCGGGTCGGAGGCGGTTCTATAGAAGAGGCCCCGCGCCGTGTCCAGCGAGGCCGGATCAGGTTTCCGGGTCCCTTCCGAGGTCCTCGTCATCAAGCTCGTCTCCCGGCAGGACATAGCTTCCCGACAGCCAGCGCTGCAGGTCTACATGGGCGCAGCGGGACGAGCAGAAGGGCCGGTACTTCGGCTCTGTGGGCTTCTTGCAGATGGGACAAACGGTCGACACGGCGGAACCCTCAGGGAACACTGATCTCGAAGCGATCCCGGGGCCAGTCGGCCTCGACCGCACGCTCGAAGCGGGCTCCCATCCGCCCGGCAAGGCGGTCGACGAGGGGCCAGGCCAGCCTGGCGACTGCCGGGGCAGCCTGGATCTTGACGACCCGGCCCGTCTCCGCCTCGGCCGCGCTCTCGGCCCGGCGCACCAGCCTTTGGGCCAGGGTGCGATCGCTGGGGCCGCCGCCCGGTTCGAGCAGGATCTCGGTCAGGGCCCGCGTTCGTCGGGGAACGGTCAGCTCCAGCGTGCCGAAGCGGCTGACCGGCCCGAAGGCGACCCCGGGATTGTCGACGGAAAAGGCGTTGCGGGCAGCGTTCAGAAGGGCGGTCCCGTCATGGCCACGCCCGGCCAGGTCAATGACCACCAGTCCGCCCAGTCCCTTCAGCCTCAGCAGGCGCGCTGTCTCGGCGACGGCGGTCAGGTTGAGTTGGCGCACCAGGGACTTGGGATCCGGCCCCTTGCGCGGCCCCAGGTCCACGTCCACCGCCACCAGGGCGCGGGTGGGTTCGATGACCACGACGCCTCCGCCCGGCAGGACGTGGACCTCGGTCAGGGCGACCTCCTCGGCGGCGTCCGCCATGCGGCGGGCCTCGGGTCCGGTCACAAACTCCTGGTTGCGGACCAGATGGGCGAGGCGATCGACCACGGTGGGCCCGGGCACCAGGAACCGCACCGGTGCCTCGGCGGGACCCGTCGCGCGCACCGCCGCCAGCTTGCCCGGCCGCGGGGCGGCGCGCACCTCGACCTCCAGCATCTCGCCCTCCACCGGGCGGCGGTCGGGGGGATAGTCCAGGAGGCCCTCGATCCCCTCGCCCAGGTCCACGAAGGCCGAGGCGAAGGCCGGCTCGACCTTGCGCACCCGGGCGGCGATCCGGGCGCCGGGCTGCAGGCGCGGGTCGTCGTCGTCCCGGGCCAGGATCAGGTGCTCGGGCCGGCCGTTCAGGGTCACCACGCCGCGGATCTCGCCGGGGGTCCTGTCCAGGTAGGCCTGGCGTGCGCTCATGGCCGACGCCAGCCCAGACCCTTCAGCAGGGTCTCGGTCTCGTGCAGGGGCAAACCCACCACCGCTGGCCAGGAGCCGCTGAGCGACAGGATGAAGGCACCCGCCCGCCCCTGGATGCCATAGCCGCCGGCCTTGCCCACCCCTTCGCCACTGTCGGCGTAGGCGCGGATGTCGGCCTCGGTCAGCCGACGCATCTTCAGGCGGGTCTCCACCACCCGGTCGCCCTGCCGGCCGCCTGGCCCACGAACGCTGACCCCGGTGACCACCCGGTGCGCCCGGCCCGACAGAAGCTTCAGGCATCGGGCTACCTCCTCGGCGTCGGTGGCCTTAGGCAGGATCCGGCGTCCCACCGACACCACGGTATCGGCGGCCAGGACATAATCGTCGGGGTGGATCGCGGCGACGGCATCGGCCTTGGCGGCGGACAGGCGTGCGGCCAACCGCCGGGGAAGCTCATCCCTCAGCGGGGTCTCGTCGATGTCTGCGGGGGCGATGAGGTCCGGCGAAAGACCGATGGCGGCGAGCAGGTCCCGGCGGCGCGGGCTCTCGGAAGCCAGGACCAGCCTCGGGGGCATGGCGAGTTTAGCGGACCCGGAAGGTGATGCGCCCCTTGGAGAGGTCGTAGGGGGTCATGGCCACGAGCACCTTGTCGCCCGCCGACACCCGGATGCGGTTCTTGCGCATCTTCCCGGCAGTGTGGGCGATGATCTCGTGGTCATTCTCGAGCTTCACGCGGAAGGTGGCGTTGGGCAGCACCTCGCTGACGGTACCTGGAAACTCGAGGGGTTCTTCCTTGGCCATGCAGGCTCCACACTTGGGGTCGACAAAAACGGCACCGGACCTGCGGAATCGCGGGTGAATGGGCCGGGAACCCGCGTCTATACCTTAAGTCGCCCGCCAAGGTCGACTGCCCAGGCGCAGGGCCCGCCCTTCAGCCCTTCCAGTGCAGGGCGGTGATCAGGGTGAAGAGCCGGCGCGCCGTGTCCATATCGGTCTCGACCTTGCCCGCCAGCCGCCGCTGAAGGAGCTCGCTGGCCTCGTTGTGAAGGCCCCGCCGGCCCATGTCGAGGGCCTCGATCTGCGACGGCGTCGCCTGCCGGATGGCCTGGTAATAGCTCTCGCAGATCATGAAATAGTCCCGGATCAGCCCCCGGAATGGCGATAGCGAAAGGATGTGCCGCCGCTGGTAGTCCGGGCCGGAGACGTCCAGCATCAGCCGGTTCTCGATCAGGCCCATCTGCAGGTCGTAGGGCCCGCCGGCTGCGCCCTCCGGGGCGAAATAGTTCTGCTCCAGCAGGTCGAAGATGGCGATCTTCCGTTCCTGCTCCTGGTCGCGCGAGACCGCCGCGAGGGACTCTTCGTCCAGCTCGACGCTCTGCAGGCGTTGGAGGGTGCGGTCAGGCTCGGCCATGTCCGGTTCGCAAGCTGCCGTTCGATCCTAAAGCAAATCGCCCATGGCCGTCACCCGCCCTGACTCAGGCTCAGGCGCAGGGCGGCCGAGCGCGCATGGGCGGGAAGGCCCTCGGCCTCGGCCAGGGCGACAGTAGGCGGCCCCAGCACGGCGAAGCCTGCCTCCCCCACCTTCACCAGCGAGGTGCGCTTCAGGAAGTCGTAGAGCGATAGGCCCGAAGAGAACCGCGCTGCCCGGCTGGTCGGCAGGACATGGTTCGACCCGGCCACATAGTCGCCCAGCGCCTCCGGTGTGTAAGGCCCCAGGAAGATGGCCCCGGCGTGACGGATCCGGTTCGACAGGGCCTCCGGGTCCGCGATGGCCAACTCGACATGCTCGGGAGCCAGGCGATCCACCAGGGCAGCGGTCTCGTCCAACGGCGCGAGGATCACCGCCCCGTGGTCCGCCCAGGAGCGGGCGGCGGTTTCGCCGGTGGCCAGGGTCTTCAGCTGCGCCTCGACTTCGGCGACCACCCGGTCGGCGAAGGCGGCGTCATCCGTGATCAGGATGCACTGGGAGGTCGGGTCGTGCTCGGCCTGCGAGAGCAGGTCGGCGGCGATCCAGGCCGGGTCATTCGCCGCATCCGCCACCACCAAGATCTCCGAAGGGCCGGCGAGGGCGTCGATGCCCACCTGGCCATAGACCCGCCGCTTGGCCGCGGTGACCCAGGCGTTACCCGGCCCGACGATCTTGTCCACCGGCCGGATGGGGCCCGCGCCATAGGCCAGGGCCGCCACGGCCTGGGCCCCGCCGACCCGCCAGATCTCCGAGACCCCCGCGGCATGAGCTGCAGCCAGGACGGCGGGCTGCAGCCGGCCGGGCGGGGTCACCATGGCGATCCGGCCGACCCCCGCCGCCCGGGCGGGTACGGCGTTCATGAGTACGGTCGAGGGATAGGCCGCCCGGCCGCCGGGCACGTAGATCCCCACCGAGTCCAGGGGCGTCCAGCGCCAGCCCAGTTCCACCCCCGCCTCGTCGGTAAAACGGACGTCAGCCGGCCTCTGGCGGGCGTGATAGGCCTCGATCCGTCGGGCGGCAAAGGCGATGGCCTCCCGCACCTCCGGCGCACAGGCCGCGGCGCCCTCGGCGATCACCTCGGCGCTGACCCCCAGGCCCTCGGCGTCCAGCTCCACCCCATCGAAGCGGCGGGTGAAGTCCAGCAGGGCCTCCAGGCCCCGGGCACGGACCGCGTCCAGCACCTCGCGCACGGCGGCGTCCACCGTCTCCGGCGTGTCCCGCCGGGCGTCGGCGAAGGCACCGAACTGAGCGGGGAAATCGGCGTCCTGGAAGTTGAAGCGGCGCATGGAACCTCTCTAGACCCGGCGGCGGCGCGAGGCCATGGGGCGGGCGCCACAGTCGCCAGGAATCCCGCCGGCTCCCGAAGTCGCCGGCCAAAGCCCTCGTCAGTCGTCGTGCCGGGGTTCGGACTTCGCCGGCCAGGGCTCGGAGAGGTCGGCCAGGACCAGGTCCAGGCATTCAACCTCCACCGCCAGGTCCGCATCGCCTGCAAAGCGGAAGACCAGCCGCCCGCCAGGCGCCTCGCCAGGCTCAAAGGTCAGGGTCAGGAGCTCGACCACCGCCTCCCGCGCATTTCGCCGCAGGCGTCGGGCCTGGACCCCCAGGACAGAGCCCACCTGCACCGCCGCGCGCACGCGCTCCGGCTCGGGGGCCCCCCAGCGATAGCGGTTCAGCGCCAGGGTCAGGCGCCGGGTCTGCGCCTCCCAGGTGATGTCGCCGATCTTCAGAACGGCGTCCTGCAGGGCGGCGGCCAGCACCTCCAGGTCCTCGGCGTCCTCCGCCAGGAGCTTCAGGGCCGTCGCCTTGGGGGGCTGTTTCGCCACGTCCGTCCGTCTCCACCGTTCCTTGCGGGTTCTAGACGGGCGGGCGGGAGTCGCAAGAGGGATCGGCGGCGTCAGCGGGCGGGGGCGGCGTCGGGGCCTTGCGCCGGCGCAGGTTGGACCGCAGGGCCTGGGCCCGCCGGGCCTCACGCCGGGCCGCCTCGGGCGCGTCTGCAGGAGGGCGTGTCGTCTTCACCCTCCGGGGATGCGGCCTGC
>CAMCIK010000090.1 GCA_945874825.1 Phenylobacterium deserti
CCAAGTCCCTGCGCACGCACGGCCTCGACGCCGCCGCCATCCACGGCGATCTCGACCAGCAGACCCGGATGCGGACCCTGGACGCCTTCCGAAACGGCGACCTCAAGCTCCTGTGCGCATCTGACGTCGCCGCCCGGGGCCTGGACATCCCTGATGTCAGCCACGTCTTCAACTATGATGTTCCCCACCACGCCGAAGACTACGTGCACCGGATCGGACGAACGGGACGGGCGGGCAAGTTCGGTCGGGCCTTCATGATCGTGACCCCGGCCGACGCCAAGAACATCGACAAGGTCCTGAAGCTCATTGGCAAGGAACCTGAAGAGGTCGTGCTGGAGGGGGTCGACTTTTCGGCCATCAAGGATACGCCCCGCGACGACCGCAAGGGTGGCCGCGGCGCGGCCCGCGGACGTGATCGTGACCGTGACCGCGAACGCGGACGAGGGCGCGACGGGGAAGGCCGTCCTCCCAGAAGGGAACGTGCTGAGCCGCAAGCGACTGAAGGGCCCGAAGCCAACCCTGCAGAGCCGACTCAACCAGAGGTGGCGCAAGCATCGCCCGAGGCCGACACCGGACGGGAAACCTACTCCCGCAGGTCGCGTTCCGCACGGTCAGACGGACAGACGTCAGCCGACGCGGCTCCGCGCAGGCCAAGGACTGCCGAACCGGCCGAAGCTCCAGCGCGGAAAAGCCGGCAGGAGTCCAGCGGAAACCGCCGGGACTCCTCCCAGGATGAAGACCGCCAGGGGGGCAAACCTATTGTCGGCTTCGGGAACGATCTTCCTGCTTTTCTGACTCGGCCGACAGGTTCTGGACAAAAATGAGCCCCGTTGGCCTCGGCGCTTGACTCCCGCGGCCTCAGGCGGAAGTGAAGCGGCTGCGGTCGCATTCTGGTGCGCCCGGGATCTCCTGCGGAGGTAAGCGGAACAGCGCGATGGCCGAGGATTTTGAGGCGCGTTTCAGGTCGCCTGAAGCCTATTCGCTCGCCCGCAGTGCGCTGGAGCTGCTTGAGGGCCAGCGTGTCTGGCCGACGCCAATCAACTACGAGATCTGGGCCTACGTCACGGCCGAGCCGGACAGTCCCCTGGCCAAGGAACTGGCGCGAATCCGCGAAAAGGGTGAGGCGATCACCGAGGACGTCGCCGAGAAGCTGGCGTCTATCTACCTGCCCCGGCAGCGCCTCAGCGAGCACATCCGGGACACGGGCCAGGCACTGTCACGGGAACTGGCCAGCGCGGAACAGGCGATCCGATCGGCACAAGCGACCAGTGAGACCTTCTCGTCCCGGCTGGAGGAGACCTCCCGAACCCTCCGCGCCGATCCCAGTAGCGACGCCCTGCGGGGGGTGGTGGACGACTTGTCCGATGCGACCCGCAGCATGCAGGCCCAGAACGCTGAGGTGGAGCGCGCTCTGGCGGCATCGACATCAGAAGTGGCCATGCTGCGCGAGCAACTCCTGGAAATCCGCAAGGAGGCCGCCACCGATCCCCTGACAAGGCTTGCCAACCGCCGAGCCTTTGACGAGGAGATTGAACGCGTCCGGTCAGGAGCTGAAGCGACTGGGGAGCCATTCTGCCTAGTGCTTCTCGACATCGATCACTTCAAGAAGTTCAACGACACCTGGGGCCACCAGACCGGCGACCAGGTTCTCCGGTACGTGGCGGGTATCATCCGCAAGCGCGTTAACCCGCCGCGTTTCGCCTCTCGCTTCGGTGGCGAAGAGTTTGCGTTCATCCTGCCCGGTGAAAACCTGTTCGATGCCTCGCCGCTGGTGAATTCGATCCTCAAGGACGTATCCTCCACCAGCATCCGCCGGCGGTCGACCAACGACAACCTCGGCATCATCACCCTGTCAGCGGGGATTGCAGCCTTCCGTTCCGGCGAAAGTGTACACGACCTCGTCGAACGTGCGGACACCAACCTCTACACTGCCAAGCGCAGGGGCCGGAACCGCGTGGTGATCGAGAGCAAGGTCTGACGTGCCGGGGTCTGCCAGGCGGATTTGGGCGAGGATTCGAAACCTCTGGCCTGACGCAAGGTAACCCGCGTTTCCTTGTTCACGAGTTCAATTCAGGAGGCGAGAATGGCGTACGAAAAGATCAAGGTTTCGCTCAGCGACGGCATCGCCGTCATTTGCCTGGCGGACCCGGCGACCCTGAACGCCGCCGGCCTCGACACCATGGCTGAACTCCGTGCAGCCTTCGCCGCCTTTGCCCGGCAGGACTCCGGTGCCCGGTGCGTCATCCTCACGGGTGAAGGCCGCGGCTTCTGCTCCGGCGCTAATCTTTCTGGCGGGGGTGGATCCGGTGGGGCTTCCAGCGCAGATCCCGACGGGCCGGATTCAGGCTCCGCACTGGAGACGGTCTACAACCCCTTCATGACCTCCCTGCGCGACTATCCCATCCCGATCGTGACGGCCATCAATGGTGCGGCGGCCGGCGTGGGATGCTCTCTCGCCCTGATGGGTGACATCATCGTCGCCGGCGAAAGCGCCTACTTCCTCCAGGCTTTCCGTCGGATCGGCCTGGTGCCCGATGGCGGTTCGACCTACCTGCTTCCCCGTCTCATCGGCAAGGCGCGCGCTCTGGAAATGGCCCTTCTGGGCGAGAAGATCCCTGCGAAGACGGCCTTGGACTGGGGTCTGGTGAACAGGGTCGTGCCGGACGAAGAGCTGATGTCCACCGCCCAGGAAATCGCCCGTTCCCTTGCCGAGGGTCCCTGGGCGCTCGGGTCGATCCGCAAGCTGATCTGGGAAAGCCTCGACAATCACTGGCTCCAGCAACTGCACGCTGAGCGCGTCGCCCAGCGTACGGCCGGCCGGACGTCCGACTTCCGCGAAGGCGTCATGGCCTTCCTCCAGAAGCGCGTCGCGGTCTTCAGCCGCAAATAGGACGCTTCAGGCGTCTGGGGCTTCTGCCGGCTGGATGGTCACGCTCTCGCCGCAGCCGCACGCGTCGGTCTGGTTCGGGTTGCGGAATACGAACTTGGCGGACAGCCGGGTGACCTCGTAGTCGATCACGGTTCCCAGCAGGAACAGCACGGCCGACGGCTCGACCAGCACTGTTACGCCCTGGTCCACGACGACCTCATCGAGCGGATCTGCGACTTCCGCATAATCCAGGACGTATTCCTGGCCGGCGCAGCCGCCATTGCGCACGCCGACCCTCAGGCCGGCAACGGGACGCTCCGAACGCGCGATGATCTCCCGAACCCGCTCGGCGGCGGCTGGCGACAGGGACACCACCTGGGGGCGGGGTCGGCGCGGACGGGGCGTTAGGGTTGGGGTCTCGAGGGTCATGGCGTCTATATGGCCTCAGAACATGTTCAATTGAAGCTTGGCCTCATCCGACATCCGGGAGGGATCCCAGGGCGGATCAAAGACCAGGTCAACCTTGACGGCCCGTACCCCGGGAACGCTCCGGACCGCGTCCTCCACCCAACCGGGCATCTCGCCCGCGACGGGGCAGCCCGGGGCGGTCAGGGTCATGTCGACCGCCACGTCCCGGTCATCCGATACGTCAACCTTGTAGATGAGACCAAGCTCGTAGATGTCGACCGGGATTTCCGGGTCGAACACGGTCTTGAAGGCCTCGATGAGGCGGTCTGTAAGGCGGTCAAGCTCGGATTGGCTCAGGGTGCCGTTCGTCTCTTCGGGATTTGCACTCATGTGAAGAAGGTCCGGGTTCGATCCAGGGCGTCCAGGAAGGCGTCGACCTCCTGGCGGGTGTTGTAGAGGGCGAAGGAGGCGCGGAGGCTGGAACTGACGCCCAGTCTACGCATGAGGGGCTCGGCACAATGGGCTCCGGCCCGAACCGCTACGCCGTAGCGGTCAAGAAGCTGGGCGACGTCGTGAGCGTGGGCACCTTCCAGGGTGAAGCTGAGAATCGCACCCTTGTCCCGCGTCGTGCCCAGGATCCTGGCGCCATTGATACCGGACAGTCCGGCTGCAGCTGCCTCATAGAGCGCGTGCTCGTGCGCTGCGATGGCGGGACGATCCAGACCTTCCAGCCATCTGACGGCGGCGCCCAGTCCGATGGCCTCGATGATCGCGGGCGTTCCAGCTTCAAAGCGGAGGGGCGGCTCTGCATAGGTGATGTGGTCGAAGTCCACCCGGTCGATCATTTCTCCACCCCCCTGCCAGGGTGGAAGGGCGGCAAGACGTTCGGAGCGGCCCCAGAGGACGCCAATGCCTGTTGGCCCGTAGAGCTTGTGTCCGGAAAACGCGACGAAGTCGGCACCGAGTGCGGCGACATCCAAAGGCGCATGGACGACGGACTGGCAGGCATCCACCACGGTTACCGCGCCGGCCGCCCGGGCCAGGGCCGCAACCTTCGCCACAGGATTCACCGTTCCCAGGACATTAGACATGTGGACCAGCGAGACGACCCGGGTGCGCGGCGAGATCATGCGCTCCAGGCCTTCGAGGTCCAGGGCACCGTCCTCGTGGATCGGTGCGAACCGAAGTACCACCCCCTTGCGCTCCCGCAGGAAGTGCCAGGGCACGATGTTGGCGTGGTGCTCCATTTCCGTCAGGAGGATCTCGTCGCCCTCCGACATCCCGGCCCCAAGGCCTGCGGCCACTAAGTTCAGGGCTTCTGTCGCGCCTCGGGTAAAGACGACCTCAGACGGCGCCGCCCCAATGAACTTCGCAATACTTTCCCTTGCGTTTTCATAGAGTTCAGTCGTTTCATTCGCAAGCGTATGCAGGCCGCGGTGCACATTGGCGTAGCTGTGACGCATCAGGTCCGTCATGGCCTGGATCACGATTTCGGGCTTCTGGGCCGAGGCGGCGCTATCGAGGTAGACAAGGGGCCGATCGCCGATGCGCCGGGAGAGGATCGCGAACTCCGCCCGGATGGACTGGGGATCGAAGGTCATTCCGCAGATCCCCCGAGGAGCCCCTGCAGCCAGGCCCGCATGCGCCCGGCGGCAGCGGAGCACTGGATGCGGTCGATGACCTCGCCGAGGAAGGAGGCCAGAAGCAGGGACCGCGCCTCCGCTTCGGGAAGCCCCCTCTGGCGCATATAGAAGAGCAACTCAGCATCCAGGGCACCGACCGTGGCCCCATGGGCGCAGGCTACATCATCCGCGTAGATCTCCAGCTCCGGGCGGGCGTCCACCTCGGCGCGGTCTGACAGGATCAGGGCGTTGTGCGCCATCCGCGCATCGGTACCATCAGCTCCAGCCTCGACCGTGATCCGTCCCTGGAAGACGGCCCGGGCCTGGTCGTCGACCACACCCCGAGTGAGCTGGACAGTCTGGCCCTGGGGACCGGAATGCGTGACGCTGGAGGTCAGGTCCGCGTGGCTACGGCCGTAAAGGA
The DNA here is from genome assembly GCA_945874825.1 of Phenylobacterium deserti. Classification (GTDB taxonomy): domain Bacteria; phylum Pseudomonadota; class Alphaproteobacteria; order Caulobacterales; family Caulobacteraceae; genus Phenylobacterium; species Phenylobacterium deserti_D. The sequence goes on from CAMCIK010000090.1 coordinate 5,324, forward strand.
CATAGACCCCGTCCAGG
>CAMCIK010000091.1 GCA_945874825.1 Phenylobacterium deserti
GGAGCAGGTCCCAAGGGTTCGGCTGTTCGCCGATTAAAGTGGTACGTGAGCTGGGTTCAGAACGTCGTGAGACAGTTTGGTCCCTATCTGCCGTGGGTGTACGAAGCTTGAGAGGATCTGTCCCTAGTACGAGAGGACCGGGATGGACACACCTCTGGTGGACCTGTCGTGGCGCCAGCCGCGCAGCAGGGTAGCTAAGTATGGAATAGATAACCGCTGAAAGCATCTAAGCGGGAAACTAACCTCAAAACAAGGCTTCGCCGAGAGTCGTGGTAGACCACCACGTTGATAGGCCGGGTGTGGAAGTGCGGCGACGCATGGAGCTTACCGGTACTAATCGCTCGATCGGCTTGATCGTTCTTAGTTGAACTCATGAAATGCTTTAGTGGCCGTGGTTTCGGCCTGATGTCTTCTCTTCATCCGTTTCGTTGACCTGGTGGTTATGCCGAGAGGTCCCCACCCGATCCCATTCCGAACTCGGTCGTTAAGCCTCTCTGGGCCGATGGTACTTCGTCTTAAGGCGCGGGAGAGTAGGTCGCCGCCAGGTCTGCCGAACGGATGAACAGTCCACCCTTCAATTCCGACACCCTCTTGCCCTCATTTGAGGTCTTGCCGCGGGGTGGAGCAGCCCGGTAGCTCGTCAGGCTCATAACCTGAAGGTCACAGGTTCAAATCCTGTCCCCGCACCCAGATAAAGCAACGGCCCCTCCGGCTATCCGGGGGGGCCGTTTTCGTTTCTGTTGAAGGCGGGTTTCGCGCAAGGCGGGTTTCTGGCCTCGTCCGGGGGCCGGCCGGGGTGTATTCAGACCCGCATGACTCCCGCAACAGTTCCCCCGTCAGCACCGGTCGCTGCTGAAGTCGAAGTCCTGGTGATCCGCCCCGTCCGACTTCCGTCGAGGACTGCCGACGCCGTCTTCGCGCCCCTGCGCCTGGAGGGTTCAGACCTGGATGGCAAGGCTCGGCCCGATGCCGTTCTAAGGGCGGTTCCCACGGCGAACCTGTTCCGGAGAAACGGCTCAGAGGCGGCCAATCCCACCACTCAGGGGCTGTCCCTCCGCGGAATTGCGCCCTCGGGCGCCGGTCGGTCCCTGGTACTTCTCGAAGGTGCCCCGCTCAACGATCCCTTTGGAGGCTGGGTGATCTGGTCCGCCATTCCGGTCGAACGGCTGGACGGTATCGAGGTGGTCCGGGGTGCCGGGGCAGGTGCCTGGGGTGCCGGCGCGCTTACGGGTGTCGTCAGCCTGGAGGAGGCTGTGCCCCGTGCGGGGCTGTTTCGCCTGGACCTCTCTGCCGGGGACCATGGACAGTTCCGGGCCGCGGCCGCGTCCGGCGAGGCTGGCCTTCTGACTTCCGTTTCCGCGACCCGGGGGCCCGCCTTCACACCCGTTCGGGGTGAAGCTCGCGGCGCCGCCGACCGCCCACTTGACCTGGAGGCCTATTCTCTCTCGGCCCGGCTTCGCCGTGACCTTGGTGCTGTCACCCTCGCCACAGGTCTGTCCGGCTGGCGCGAGTCCCGGGACTCCGGCCTGGCCGGGGCGGCCTCCCAGTCCTCAGGCGTGGCGGCGGACGTTGCCCTGGCGGATATTCGCGATGGCAATGGCTGGCGGGTGCAGGGCTGGGTTAGGGCCTCCGACCTCAGCAATAGTTCATCCAGCGTCGGCGCCGGGCGGCTTACAACAACGCCTGCGTCTGACCAGTATGCAACGCTGGCTCTCGGTGTTGGGCTGAACGCGGCGTGGCGCGTCGCGTCTGGCGACTGGTCGTGGGAGCTCGGTTCAGATGCGCGGCTTGCCGAGGGGCAGGCAAACGAGCGCTTCCGGTACCAGGGCGGCGGCTTCACCCGCGGCCGGGAGAGCGGCGGCAGGACCTCGGTTGCCGGTGTTTACCTGGAGGCGAGCCATGATGCCCCTGGCCAGGTCCTCGCCCTGGGTGCCCGCCTTGATGCCTGGAGCCAGACGGACGCCGTCCGGAAGGAACGCGACCTTTCGACCGGAGCCCTTGTCCTGAACTCTGCAGCTCCCGATGCCTCCGGCGTGACAGGGAGTTTCCGAGCCGGGATCCGCCGGGAGCTGGCCCTCGGTGTTTGGGTCCGGTCCGCCGCTTATTCCGGGTTCCGGCCGCCGACCCTCAACGAGCTGCACCGCCCCTTCCGGGTCGGGAATGACGTTACCGAGGCCAACCCTTCACTTCGGCCCGAGACACTGGCGGGCCTGGAGGCGGGGCTCGGAGGCGCGGCCGGGGCCTGGAACTGGAGTGCCAGCCTCTTCGCCAACCGCCTTTCGGACCCGATCACCAACGTCACGGTCGGGTTCGGCCCCGGAACCTTTCCGGTTGCAGGGTTCATTCCCGCGGGCGGGGTGCTCCGGCAACGCCGGAATGCAGGCCGGATCGACGCCTATGGCCTTGAGGCGGAGGCCAGGGGTAAGGCCGGTCCGGTGGACCTGAGGGCCGCGCTCGCCTGGACCGACACCCAGGTCGACGGCGGAACGTCCGCCCCCCAGCTGACGGGTCTGCGCCCTGCCCAGACCGCCCGGCTGACCGCGACCGCTTCGGCCGCCTGGACCGTCGGAGACCGCTCTGGAGTCGAACTTTCGGTCCGGCACGAGGGCGAAAGGTTCGACGATGACCTCAACACCCGCAGGCTCAAGGCCGCACTCACCCTGGATGGCCGCGTCACCTGGGCGCTGTCGGACGAGACCCGGCTCTACCTTGCCGTGGACAACCTTGCCAATGCACCTGTCCAAGCGGCGGTCAGCGGCGACGGCGTTGTCGGCCTTGCGGTGCCACGTCTCGTACGGATCGGCGTTTCCCTCCGGCGGTGACGCCTCGGGCTTTGGCGCAGCGCGCAGGCATGGCACTAGACGGCCATGAACTATAGTCACGCCTTCCACGCGGGAAACTTTGCAGACATCGTCAAGCATGCGGCTCTTCTGGCCCTGCTCGGACGCCTGCAGGCGCACCCTGCGCCAATGGCGGTGATCGACACCCATGGCGGGCGCGGCCTCTACGACCTCGACGCCCCAGAGGCGCGTCGGTCGGCCGAGGCGGAGCGGGGGATCGCGAGGCTACTCGAAGATCCGGCACCCCCCGAAGCCGTCGACCGGCTGAAGGCGGCAGTCCTCGCCGCCTCAAAGGCCGCAGGCGGGCGCCACTATCCGGGCTCTCCCCTCCTGGTGGCGCAGCGGCTCCGTCAGCAGGACGGGCTCACCGTCTTTGAGTTCAATCCTCGCGAGGCCGAGGTCCTGAAAGCGTCCCTCGCCGGTGCTGGGGCTGTGTCCGTCGAGACCGCCGACGGCTACGACGGCGCCACGCGAAGCCTGCCGCTCGAAGGCCAGGCCCTGGTCCTGATCGATCCCCCCTTCGAGCGTGGTGATGACTATGATCGGTGCCTCGCCACCCTGCAGGCGATCACCCGGCGCTGCCCCGGGGCCACGGTCATGATCTGGCTTCCCATCAAGGACCTGGAGACCTTCGACGCCTTCGTCCGGCGCGCCGAGGAGATCCGCCCGGTCCGGGTCGCGGAGGTGCGTTTAAGGTCCCTCCTGGATCCCATGCGCATGAATGGCTGTGCCCTGGTCCTTGCGGCGGCTCCTGAAGGCCTGGACCTGGATCTCGCCGCGATCTGCGAGTGGACGGCCTCCCGCCTTGGCGAGGGGGGCCGTGCCCGGCTCTGGGGGTCTGCATGATCAAGCGCACCCTTGATGTCGCCGGTGCCGGCGCAGGCCTGTTTCTGCTCCTTCCCCTTCTGCTTGTCCTCGCCGTCCTGGTCAGGCGGGATTCTCCCGGACCGGCCCTGCACTGGTCGTCCCGCTTCGGGAGGCACAACCGGCTCTTCCTGATGCCGAAGTTCCGGACCATGCGCACCGATGCGCCGGACCTGGCGACCGAGGCGCTTGAGGATCCGGACCGGTGGATCACCCCCGCAGGGCGGTGGCTTCGCCGGACCAGCCTCGACGAGCTTCCCCAGCTCTGGAGTATTCTTGCGGGCGAGATGAGCCTGGTGGGCCCAAGGCCCGCCCTGCACACCCAGCACGACCTGATCGCCCTTCGGACGGACGCCGGCGTTCAGGTACTACGGCCCGGACTGACCGGATGGGCCCAGGTCAATGGTCGGGATGTCATCGACCTTGAGCGCAAGGTGGAGCTCGATGCCGAGTATTTCGCCCGCCGGAGCCTGGGATTTGACATTGCCATCCTGATCCTGACCCTTCGCAAGGCCTTCACCGGACGCGATGTCCGTCATTGAGCCGGCAATTGACCGGGCAGGGCCAGTTCCTGTTATGCTCAGGAAACGCCTTGCCCAGTCGGAGACTTTCTTATGATCTTGTCCCGCAGCCTGCTTTCCGCCGCCGTCTGTGCCGCCGCCCTGGCGCTGGCGGGTGGAGCTGCCTTCGCCGCCGTCAACGCGAAAGCGGTGATCGAGACGCGGGAAGCTAACTTCAAGAGCATGGGCAGGGCGATGAAGGCCATGAATGATGGCCTCAAGGCGGATACGCCGGACATGGCCGCCATCGCAGCCAACGCCGCGACCATCCGCGGCTTAGCTCCCAAGATCACCACCTGGTTTCCCAAGGGTACCGGCCCCGAGTCCGGTGTGAAGACGGAAGCCAAGGCCGAAATCTGGACGGATCCGGCCGGCTTCGCCGCTGCCGCCCGCCGGCTGGAGACCGAGGCCACCAAGCTCGAGACCCTCGCCCGGGCCAGTGACGTGGCCGGTACCCGCGCCCAGGTTCGCGTGGTCGGGGGCACTTGCAAGGGCTGCCACGACAAGTTCAAGCAGGATTGATCGCGCCCCGAGGAAGGTTGTCGCCATGAGCGAGTCTCCGACCCCGGTCTGGGATGGTCCGACCCGCCTCTTTCACTGGGCCCTCGCCATTCTGGTCCTGGTGGCCTGGCTGACCGCCGGCGAGCAGATGACCCTGCACCGCGGAGCGGGCTACGCCCTCCTGGGTCTAGTCGCCTTCCGGGTCTGGTGGGGTTTTGCAGGGGGATCCACGGCGCGATTCTCGCAGTTTGTCCGCGGGCCTTCAGCCATCCGGGCCTATCTTTCCGCCAGCCGCCAGGGCAAGGCCCCCGAGCGTGCAGGGCACAATCCCCTGGGTGCCCTGTCCGTCATCGCCCTCCTGGGGTCGGTGGCCCTGCAGGCTGGGCTCGGTCTGTTCGCGATCGACGAGGACGGCTTTGAGGGCGGCCCCGTGTCTGACCGCA
>CAMCIK010000092.1 GCA_945874825.1 Phenylobacterium deserti
CCGACCAGGCAGGGTACGGCGCAGGCCGCAGCCCGGGGCCGCGCGGTCGCGCCTGCGGGCGGACCCTCGGCGGCGGCCATCCTCCTGGCAGCACTCGCGGTTATCCTGGCGGCCCTGGTCCTGATCCTCGCAACCGGCGGACGCGGTGCCCGCCTGGCCCAGGTTGCCGGTGCAGACATCGCCCAGCGCCTCGCGGATGCAGGCTTCCGGCTCGACGCCGTGCGGGTCAAGGGTGCCTCCCCCCTGGCTACCGGCGATATCCTGAAGGCTGCGGGGCTCTACAAGGGCCAGCCTCTGGCCGACATGGACCTAGACGTCATCCGCCAGCGCATCGAGTCGGTGGGCTGGGTTCACGATGTCCGGGTCGTGCGGCTCCTTCCGGACACCCTCCTGATCCAGGTGGTTGAGCGTCGCCAACTCGCCATCTGGCAGTCCGGGGGACAGCGGCAGGTCATTGACGTCCGCGGCGCCCCGATCCCGGAGGCCGACCCGGCCCGTTTCGCAAGCCTGCCCCTGGTGGTGGGCGCGGGCGCGGAAAAGGCGGCGGCCGCCATTCTTCTTGAATTGAGCCGGCGTCCGCCGGTTCTGTCCCAGGTGGAAGCGCTGGTCCGGGTGGACCAGAGGCGCTGGGACCTGAGGCTCAGGTCAGGGGGGCTGATCCAGCTGCCTGCCGTTGATGAGGCCGCCGCACTGCGACGGCTGGACGAACTGGACCGGACGTCGGGGCTGATGCGTATCGGCTTTGAGCGCCTGGACCTGCGGGACCCGGCCGTGGTGGCCGTGCGCCCAAGGACTGGAGGGGCGGTCGCCGCCTCGCCGGAGCTGCCGCCTGAAGGGGCGTCAAAGGGATGATGGGGGTTTCAGGTGGCCATGATTGAAGCGCGTCGGGAGTCCCGGGATGGCCTGAAGGCGGCCCTTGGACGACAGGCTGTCACCGCCGCAGTCGACCTCGGTGCCAGCAAGGTCGCCTGCTTCATCATGAAGCCGGACGGAGTCCGGCGCGTCGACCGGACCCTGACCACCGCTGGTGTGGCCCACGTGCAGTCCCGTGGGGTCCGCAATGGATCGATCATCAATATCGATGAGGCCTCCGAGGCGGTCGCCCAGGCCGTTGAGCGCGCTGAGAGCATGGCAGAGGTCCGCGTTCAGGGCGTCATCGTCACCACCGCGGGCGGGCAACTCGCCGGACGCCGGGTGGCGGGACGGGTCTCCCTCGGTGCCCGGCCGATCTCCGACGACGACCTCGCCCGGGCCATCCGTTCGGCCATGACCCAGCTGAAGCTGCTGGACCGCAAGGCCATCCATATCCTGCCGGTCTCCTGGAGCGTCGACGGACAGTCGGGAATCCGGGATCCCCGCCAGATGTTCGGACGCATCCTGGGCGTCGAGCTGCTGGTGGTGACCATCGGCGAGGCGGCCTACCGGGTGCTGGCGACCTGCGTCGAGCGGGCCCACCTGACCTTCGAGGGCGTCGCCGCCGCGCCCTTCGTCTCGGCCCTCGCGGCCCTCGAGGAAGATGAGATGGACCTGGGTGCGGTCTGCATCGACATGGGCGGAGGCTCAACCTCTGCGGCCATCTTCTCTGGCGGCAGCCTGTTGCATGTCGAGACTGTCCCGGTAGGCGGCCAACATGTGACCTCCGATATCGCCCGGGGCCTGTCCACCTCCTGGGCCGGTGCAGAGCGCATCAAGACCCTGCATGGCTCGGCCATCGCCTCGGCCAACGAGGACAAGGAGATGATCGAGGCCCCGCCCCGCGGCGACGACCCGGGAGCCGGTCCGGTGATCGCCCCCAGGTCCCTCCTCAAGGGCATCATCGCCCCCCGGGTCGAGGAAACCATGGAACTCCTGCGCGACCGCCTCAAGGCGTCAGGCGCCTCCGTCGAATTGGGGGCCGGCCTGATCCTGACGGGCGGTGCGAGCCAGCTGGCGGGGGTCCGCGAGGTTGCCCTGAGGGTCTTTGACCGGCCGGTCCGGTTGGGCCGTCCGCGCCGGGTCCCACACCTAGCCGACGCGGCCTCGGGCCCGGCCTTCTGCGCCGCTGCCGGCGTCCTCCAGAGGGCCGCCTACGGCCCCAAGGAGGCGGTGCCGGCCCGCGCCCTGGTCAATCTCGGCGTCCGCCGCGAATCCCTCGACGCACGGACAAACCCGATGATCCGCGCCGCCGTCTGGCTGAGGGACAACCTCTGAGGCGCTGACGCCGGCCCGGCGTCGCAAAACCGTCGATTTTGTTCACAGGAAAGCATGTCCAAGCCTCGACGGGCCTCCGACTCGGGCTAAGCCATTAACGCCAAATTAAGGGCGATGGGCGGATTATTAACCCTGTCGTCGGACCGGTTCGTCTGGGCGTTCCAGTGGACCGGGTAAACCTCTGACGGAGGACGCGAGGGTCTCATGGCAATAGCACTTTCCGCGCCGCGCGCGACCGAACTCAAGCCGCGCATCGTCGTCTTCGGCGTTGGAGGGGCCGGCGGGAACGCCGTAAACAACATGATCGACGCCGGCCTCGAGGGCGTCGAGTTCGTGGTCGCCAACACGGACGCCCAACAGCTGGCCTTCGCCAAGACTGACCGCCGCATCCAACTCGGGGTCACGGTCACCCAGGGCCTGGGTGCCGGGGCCCATCCCGAGGTGGGAATGAGCGCCGCAGAAGAGTCCATTCCCGAGATCGGCGAGCACCTCGACGGTGCCCACATGGTCTTCATCACTGCCGGCATGGGTGGCGGCACCGGCACCGGCGCTGCGCCGATCATCGCCAAGGCCGCCCGCGAGCGCGGCATCCTGACCGTTGGGGTTGTCACCAAGCCCTTCCACTTTGAAGGCCGTCACCGGATGCGCCTGGCCGACAGCGGCATCTCCGAGCTGCAGCGCTATGTCGACACCCTGATTGTCATCCCGAACCAGAACCTGTTCCGCGTCGCCAACGAGCGGACGACCTTCGCCGAAGCCTTCGGTATGGCCGACCAGGTCCTCCATTCCGGCGTCCGGTCCATCACCGACCTGATGGTGTTGCCCGGCCTGATCAATCTCGACTTCGCCGATGTCCGCACGGTCATGACCGAGATGGGCAAGGCGATGATGGGCACGGGCGAGGCCGAGGGCGAAGATCGCGCCCTGATGGCCGCCAACAACGCCATCCAGAACCCGCTGTTGGACGAAGTCTCCCTGCGCGGAGCCAAGGCCGTCCTGGTCAACGTCACCGGCGGCCTCGACATGACCCTGCTGGAGGTCGATGAAGCCGCCAACGCCATTTCGGAGCAAGTTGACCCCGAGGGCAACATCATCTTCGGTGCCGCCTTCGACCCGTCCCTCGACGGCAGGATCCGTGTCTCTGTCGTCGCCACTGGCATGGACGGGGCGTCCATGTCCGCCATTGAGCCGCGTCCCACCCGGACGCTCTCCCAACCGCCGGCCCTGCGCTTCGCTGACCCTGTCGCTGCCCAGGCGGTACCCGAGCTGGCGTCCCGGTCGGGGTCCGTTGAGGCCGATGTCAGGGTCGAGGCTGTAGCCCCGGCCGCGATCTTCTCCGCGCCCGAGCCTGCACCCGTCGAGCCCGCCCTGTTCTCGGATGCCGCCACCCCGGCTCCGGAGTTCCTGGCACCCGAGCAGGGCGACCTTCTCTCTGCGTCAGTGACCCCTGCACCCGTGGCGGCAACCGAGCCGGGCCCCTCCATCCGGCCCCTCGAACCGGCCCTGAAGAAGATCATCGATCCCATGGTCGCCGACGATGATGACTTCGACAGCATCTTCCCGGCGTCTATCACCCCGCCGCCAGCCAAGGCCGGTGGCTTCCGTCTCTGGGGCCCCAAGCGCCCGGCACGCTTTGATCCGCCGCCCGCGGCGGCGACATCGCCTCGCGCCGGGGGCGCCCTGCCGGCCGAGGCACCCGGCGAGGCGGCTGCGCCGGAGGGCGAGAACCTGGACATCCCGGCCTTCCTGCGCCGCCTGGCGAACTAGGCCCCTCACCGGATATCAGAATTACAGGGCCCGTCGGTTCTCCGGCGGGCCCCTTCCGCTTCTAGAATCCTTCAAGATTCGATGGGCTTAGCCCCGGAAACATTGCGAAACGCAACGTGTTTTGCGGCGCAGCATGAGCCCGATTATCATCCGGGCTGACGGAGTATTCGTCCTTCCCTGTCACCCGGAGGCTTGTCTTGGCCGAAGTTGCGTTCCAGCACACCGTACGCAGCCCTGTGCGCTTCGCCGGGATCGGTGTCCACACCGGTGCTCATGCCCGGGTTGCTGTGCTGCCCGCGCCCGCGGACGCCGGCGTGGTCTTCGTGCGGACGGATGTCCGCGACCAAGACAACCGGATTCCGGTCAGCGGCGAGGCGGTCTGCAAGACCCAACTGGGGACTGTGATCACCAATGCGGCCGGCGTCACAGTCGCCACGATCGAGCACCTGATGGCCGCCCTGGTCATGGGCGGCGTGGACAATGCGCTTATCGAGATCGACGGCCCCGAGATGCCGATCATGGATGGCTCTGCCCTCGACTTCGTCCGCGGGCTCGAGGCCGCGGGTCTGACCCGGCTGGGAAAGCTTCGTCAGTACATAGAGATCCTCGACGTGGTCGAGGTGATCGAGGGGGACAAGCGCGCCGCCCTGCGTCCGGCGGATGGCTTCGAAGTGGCCTTCGAGATCGCCTTCGCCTCCCGCGCCATCGGCCGGCAGGCCGTGGACCTGAAGATGGATGGCGAGGCCTTCCGCCGCGAGCTTGCCGACTGCCGTACCTTCGGATTCCTGCATGAGGTCGAGGCTCTGAGGGCCATGGGCATGGCCCGGGGCGGCTCGATGGACAACGCCGTCGTGATTGACGGTGACCAGATCCTGAACCCCGAGGGCCTGCGTCGGCCTGACGAGTTCGTCCGCCATAAGGCCCTCGACGCGATTGGCGATCTCTTCGTCCTCGGAGCGCCCGTCATCGGCCGGTTCGAAGGCGTCCTGGCCGGTCACGCCCTGAACAACGCGGTGGTCCGGGCCCTGCTGGCTTCGCCTCACGCCTGGCGGGTGCGAACCCTGGCCCCGCAAATGGCCGAAGCGGTCTGAGCCGCGCCGTGGACGTTGGCGTCGGCTCCGGCGTCGTGTAGAACCTTTACCGGTCAGGCGCGGGGGCGCGCTCTTGTCCTTTGAGGTGATGGTGTCCG
>CAMCIK010000093.1 GCA_945874825.1 Phenylobacterium deserti
GTCCAGGCGAACGCTGGCACCGTCGCCAGGATTAAGAACCCGGGTCTCCAGCCTCTGGCGGCGTGCCCCGTTTGTCAAAAGCGTCTGTGCCCATTCCGCTCCGGTCCCGAGCCGGACATCGGCGTCCACCAGCGAGACTGCGTCGACGCCGCCATCCGCGATGACAAGCCGCTCACACGATGCGCCTGACGCCAGGTCGACCTCGAGAGACAAAAGGGACAGGCCGCCCCCATCGCCCTCATGGGACTCCAGGAGCGTCAGGTGGGCGCCGGCGGCAACCGTGATCCGGAGATGGGCTGCATGTGAGCCCTCGCCACGAGCGACATTTCTCAGCGCCAAGGTGCGCGTTTCACCGGCGGGGACCTCGATCGCGCCTCGCCCCACGCCGTTCGCCAGGGTCACAACCGTCTCGCAGATCCCCTCAAAGGGACCAGGCCCAAGCCGGGCGGCGTCCAGCAATGGCGAGGGTTCCGGCAAGGTCCGGACCAGGCTCCGCAGGTCCGTCCAGCGCCAGTCCTCATCACGCCGTGAGGGCAGCCGGGAGGAATCCCGTAACCGGATGGCCTCAGCCAGGTTCACGCAGCCCTCGCGAACTTGTCGTAACCGTCCCGCTCGAGTTCGTGGGCGAGTTCAGGCCCGCCGCTGGCGACGATCCGCCCCCCCGCGAGCACATGGACCTGATCCGGACGGATATAGTCCAGCAGGCGCTGGTAATGGGTGATGACAAGCAGGCTGCGGTCGGGGCTGCGCAAGGCGTTCACACCCTCCGAGACAATCCGCAGGGCGTCGATGTCGAGGCCGGAATCGGTCTCGTCCAGGATCATGAAGCGTGGCGACAACAGTGCCATCTGAAGGATTTCCATGCGCTTCTTCTCACCCCCAGAGAAGCCGACGTTGAGGGGGCGCTTGAGCATGTCGAAGTCCATCTTGAGGTCTGCGGCGCAGGCCCGGGCCCGTTTCAGGAAATCAGGTGCCGACATCTCCGCCTCACCCCGCGCCTTGCGCTGGGCGTTGACCGCAGTCCGGATGAAGGTCAGTGCCGGAACACCCGGTATTTCAAGAGGATACTGGAAGGACAGGAAGAGTCCCCGTGCCGCCCTTTCGTCGGGAGCCAGGTTCAGGAGATCGACACCGTCCAATTCGGCGGCGCCGGAGGTGACCTCATAGCCCGGCCGTCCGGTGAGCACGTAGGACAGGGTCGACTTGCCAGCGCCGTTGGGGCCCATGATGGCGTGGACCTCGCCGGCGGGAATCTCGAGGCTGAGCCCCTTGAGGATCTCGCGTTCGCCCACCCGGGCGTAAAGATTGCGCAGGCTCAGCATTATGGGGTCTCGTCAGCAAGGAATTGGGCGAGGAGGATCACAGCTTCCTCCACGGAGGCCGCCATGGCCTGCTTCTGGGGCGCTGCAGTCGGCGTGGTCGCCGTGCGCCGGTCAGCGGAAGTCACACTGGCCTCCCCGGCCTCGAAGTAGGCGCGGAGCCGGAAATCCCTGTGGTCCAGGGTGACGGCATACCGGGTACGGTCAAGGTGCAGGCCGTGTTCGGCCAGGAAGCCGGGATCGCCCCCGAGAGCGTCGAAGAGTGCGCTAGCTGCCGCGTGATCCGATTCCTGCTGGGCGCGCTCCTCGGCCTCCCGGTCGAGCCTGTCGCCCTCCCGGCGGTCGATCTCGGCCTTGTAGGCCTGGCGCAGGGAGAGGCTCTGGGTAAGGGTTGTTCCGGTCATCCCACGCTGCCTTCCAATGAGATCGCCACAAGTTTCTGGGCCTCGACCGCGAACTCCATCGGAAGTTCCTGCAGGACCTCGCGGACAAAGCCGTTGACCAGAAGCTGGACGGCCTCCTCTTCGGAGAGCCCTCTCTGCTGGACATAGAAGAGCTGGTCCTCCGAAAGCCGGGTGGTCGTCGCCTCGTGCTCGAAGGTGCAGGCGCCATTTCGCGCCTCGATGTAGGGAACCGTGTGAGCGGAACAGGCCTTGCCGATGAGCAGGCTGTCACACTGGGTGAAGTTGCGCGCGCCCTTGGCCTTGGGATGGGCGGATACGAGCCCCCGGTAGGTATTGGAAGATCGCCCGGCGCTGATACCCTTTGAGATGATGCGCGAGCGCGTGCCTTCCCCAAGGTGGATCATCTTGGTGCCAGTGTCGGCCTGCTGGCGGCCATTGGTGATGGCGATGGAATAGAATTCGCCCACGCTCTCGCGGCCGCGGAGGACGCAGGACGGATACTTCCATGTGATGGCCGACCCGGTCTCCACCTGGGTCCAGGACACCCGCGACCGGTCGCCACGGCAGTCTGCGCGCTTGGTCACGAAGTTGTAGATGCCCCCCTTCCCCGTCTCGGGGTCGCCTGGGTACCAATTCTGGACCGTGGAATATTTGATCTCAGCGTCCTCCAGGACGATGAGTTCGACGACGGCGGCGTGGAGCTGGTTCTCATCCCGCATCGGCGCCGTGCAGCCCTCAAGATAGGAGACGTAGGCACCGTTGTCAGCGATGATCAGGGTCCGTTCGAACTGCCCACTCCCCGCGGCGTTGATCCGGAAATAGGTGGACAGCTCCATGGGGCAGCGCACGCCGGGCGGGACGTAGACGAAGCTTCCGTCCGAGAAGACCGCCGAATTCAGGCAGGCGAAGAAGTTATCCGTCACCGGCACGACCGTGCCCAGGTACTTGCGGACCAGCTCCGGGTGCTCGCGCACGGCCTCGCTCATGGAGCAGAAGATGACCCCGACCTCAGCCAACTCCTTCTTGAAGGTGGTCACCACGCTGACGGAGTCGAAGACGGCGTCGACGGCGTAGCGCGGTGCACCCACCACGCCCGCCAGGACCTCCTGCTCCCGCAGGGGAATACCCAGCTTCTCGTAGGTCCTCAGCAGTTCAGGATCGACCTCGTCCAGGCTCGCAGGTCCGCCGCCGGTCCGGGGGGCCGCGTAATAGGTGGCGTCCTGGTAGTCGATGGGTGGGAAACTGACCCGGGCCCAGTTCGGCGACTCCATCGCACTCCAGCGCTCGAAGGCCTCCAGCCGCCAGGCGAGCATCCAGTCCGGCTCGTCCTTCTTGGCCGAGATAAACGCCACCGTGTCCCGGTTCAGCCCCCGGGGCGCGAATTCCTGTTCGATGTCGGTTACGAAGCCGTGCTCGTACTTCTCGAGCCCGGCAACCTGGTCGACCGTGTCCTTGACGGCGGTCATCTGTCTGCTCCTCAGGCCGCAACCGGCCGGCGGCGGGACGCCTGCCGGGTATGAAGTTCAATCCAGGCGGCGGCGGCGGTCCGCCAGTCCACGGCGGTAGTCGACCAGCCTCCGCTGAGGCGTATGGCGCAGCCGGCGAGGTCGCCAAGGCCCATGGCCTCCAGCACGCGGCTCGGCCGGACCTTGCCGCTCGAGCACGCCGCGCCGGCGCTAACCCGGACCCCAGCCAGGTCCAGGCCCATAACCTGGAGTTCCGAGGCGAAGTCGGGCGCGGCGATGCAAAGGACATCGTCAAGCCGTTCGGCTCCGGTACCAATGACAATAGCCCCGGCCCCGGCCAGGGCTGAGGCGGCTTCGTCCCGGCCTGTCCGGAAATCGCGACGGATCAAAGAGGCCTCCGCAGCCGCGCCGAACCCCGCAGCGCCGATGAGGTTCTGGGTCCCGGCCCGGCGGCCATGTTCCTGCCCACCGCCCGGCAGGTCGCGGACAATCCGGGTCCGGGGTCCGGCGACGAGGGCACCGATCCCCTGGGGCCCGCCGAGCTTGTGGGCGGAAAGGGCGAGGCTGTCTGCTCCCAGCGCCTCGAGACCGGAAGGACGCCGACCGGCCGACTGAACGGCATCGACATGGAGCCATCCCCCGGCCGCCCGTACCCGTTCCGCAGCGTCCCGGGTCGGCTGGATCACACCGGTCTCATTGCTCGCCGCCATGAGGGCGACAAAGACCGGGCCCGCAGACACAGGCTGTGCGGAGATGGCGCCGTCGAGGGCGTCCAGGTCGACGACCCCCTCCCGGCTGACCGGGATCTCCACGACGTCGACGCCGGAAGCCAGGGCGGTCTCGCGGATGCAATCATGCTCGATGGCCGAGATCAGCAGCCTACGGGCGCCGGCGGCCAGGGCGCTGCGCAGGGCCAGGACATTGGCTTCGGTCCCGCCCGAGGTGAAAGTCACACCTGCCGGCGGTGCGCCCGCCAGAGCGGCCACCTGGGCGCGTGCCGCTTCGAGAAGGGCGCGCGCAGCCCGGCCGTCCGCATGCACGGAACTCGGATTGCCGGTGACCTCGAAGGCGGCGGTCATCGCGGCCCGTGCCTCAGGGCGCAAGGGAGAGGTGGCGCAGTGGTCGAGATAGGTTCCAGGGGCGGTCATGCCGCTGCCTTCCGGGTGCCCACGCGTCCGGCGACGACGTCGTCCAGGGAAACCGATGCCAGCCAGGCCTCGATCTGCCGGCCGGTTTCCTCCCAAAGGTCGTGGGTGAGGCAGCGCTCGCCGTTGCGCATGCAGCCGGGCGTGTGGGCGACGCAGCGGGTCGCCCTGAGAGGCTCGTCTACCGCCAGCACGATCTCGGCGATGTTGGTCTCCACCGCC
>CAMCIK010000094.1 GCA_945874825.1 Phenylobacterium deserti
TTGCCGCCGGACCGGGCGACCAGCATGTAGCCGGTCGCTACATCCAGAAGGGTGGCGATCACCCCGCCGTGCAGGCCGCCCCGGGCATTGAGGTGGTTGGGCCCGACCCAGAGCCCGATCTCCAGGTCCGCGCCCTCGCCCCGGCTCATAAAGCCGCCTAGGGCCTCCAGCACCGGGCTGCTGCGCAGGATGGGGCCAAAGCCTGCGGGGATCTCGCCTGTCATGAGGCTCATGGTCAGCTCCTTCCTCACTGGCGCGCGCTGGCTGAGGTCAGCGGGCGGCCGCCACCTGCCGGGCGAAGCGTGCGGCGTCGGAGCGCACCTCCTGACGAAGCCAGCGGACGAAGGCCTGTATGGTCTCGTGGGTTCGGTCCTGCCGCCTGTGCACAAGAAAGTAAGCGCCGGCGCTGACCGGGACCGACGGAAAAGGAACAATCAGCCCCCGCATCTGCGGGGCGTCCCAGACGATTGGGGTCATGCCCAGGGCTACCCCGCGGCCATAGGCCGCGAGGTCGAGGGCCGCCGGCAGGGTGTCCACGATCACGCCAGACCGTCCCTCCTGGCCGGACAGGCCCTGCGCCGCCATCCATTCCGACCAGCCCCGCGGGCGACTGGCGATATGGATCAGGGTGGCGCGTTCCAGGTCCTTCGGAGACCGGAGCTCCGCAGCCAGGGCGGGTGAGCAAAGGGGGACGGTGCGAAGGTCCATAAGCTTGTGAGCCGTCAGACCTGGTGTGGGTCGCCCGGTATTGCGGATCGCCACGTCCACGGTCTCGAAATCGAAGTCCACCACCCGGTGGCTGGTCTCGATCTCGATAGAGACATCTGGGAACCGGGTCTCGAACCGGGCCAGCCGGGGGATTAGGTAGGCCGACGTGAAGAGGGGCAGGGCGCTTACCCGGATCACCGAGGGCCCTGCAGCGCCCTTCGCCTCGGTCAGGGCCAGGTCGATCTCGGTGAAAACCCGGTTAAGCCGATCCGACAAACGACGACCCTGCTCGGTGAGCCGGACCTGCCGGGTCGACCTGAGGAACAGGGGGGCGTTGAGCCAGTCCTCCATCGCGCGCACATGGTGACTGACCGCCGAGGCCGTGACGTTCAGCTCCCGGGCGGCGTCCCGAAGGCTCTGCAGCCGTCCGGCGGCGGCGAAGGCGCGGAGCGCAGCCAGGGACGGAGGGGGCTTCCGGGTCATCTCGAAAAGCTAGGGGATCGGGCCGATCTTGCAAGCGCGGCTTCGTGGCCGGCCTGGTCACGGGATGTCGTCGCAGGAGAAGACCACCTTCGGTCCCGGGTCCGTCATGGCCTCCGCCGCCAGGGAGAAGGGAAGAACTCTGTGAGTTACCCGCTCCGGGTGGAAATCCCCGCAAGCCATGCAGGCCAGGGCCAGGGGGAAGGTCGGTCGGGAATGGACGCGACCGGTCTGGAGGGTCAGGCCCTTGTAGTAGGCTCGGGTGAGAGGCACCGGGGTCGACGCCCCGAGATGGATGGCGACGCAGGTGAGCGACCCGTTCGCCGCGCAGGACTTTACGGCGAAACCCAGGGCGTCGGCGTCTCCGGCCGCCTCGACGACGATCTCGAACTGCGCCTCGGGCTGGCGACCTTCCGCCAGGGCCAGGGGTTCTGCCAGGGCCCCCATGGCCTCGGCTCGCGCCCGCCGGTCCGGATTGTCGTCCAGGTAAAGCACGCGCCCGGCGCCCAGGGCGACGGCGGCGCCAGCGGCGTACAGGCCCACGCTCTGCGCGAGGCCGCCGACCACCAGGACGCTGGCGCCGGGGCGCGCCTCCAGTTGCGGGCCTACGGCGCGCCAGCCGTCGGCGATGTTGTCGGAGACACTGGCGGCATCGACGGGATCCACCCCTGCGGGCAGGGGGACCAGCATGTGGTCGGCGAAGGGCACGCGCATGAGGTCCGAAAGGGCCCCTCCGAACTCCGTGCCGGAGGTCGGCTTGAGACCGTAGGCGGCGCCGAACGGATAGGCCTCGCAGCTGTTGGTCCAGCCACGGCGGCAGGTGCCGCACCGACCGCAGGACAGCTGGAAGGGAACCACCACAATGTCGCCGGGCGCGACCCCCGACCGGGGTCCAGCCTCTACGACCCTGGCCACGGTCTCGTGGCCAAAGGCGAAGGGACCCGGATAGTTGACCACCCCTGCGGCGATGTAGAGATCCAGGTCGCAGCGCGCGACGACGAGCGGCTTGACGAGGGCGTCTGTGTCCGCCTCGAGCCGGGGGGCGGGGACCTCCCGCCACTCCAGTCTTCCGGGGGAAATGAAGATCAACTGGCGCATCTTGAAGTCCCTGGGGTGAGCGTAGCGAGCCAAGCGTAACCGGCGCAAGCGAGACCACAGTCTTGAGTTTCATTCCTCTTGGTTGAACCAGACTCACCTGTCCCGAGCCCGCCGAGGCATGAACGGATGAATCCAGTTCATCCGTAAGTGATCCTTCTCCGGTGTCGGCGCGGGCGGAAAGTGGGAGCGTCTTCTCCTCGGATAACCCCGTTTCCCAACTCTCTGGAGACTTGACCATGCTGACCAAGACACTTGAGAAGGTCCTGCTTCCCCTCGCCGCCGTCACCATTCTCGGCGCTACGGCAGCCTGCACCGAACCGGCGCCGCCTCAGCTCGGCACAGGCCGGAACCTGTACGCCCTGGTCCTTGAGCGTGACCTGCCCGGCTTTGCCCCGCGGCCCATTGTCATCAGCCGGTTCAAGGCCTTGATCCCAAGGTACGCCGAAGCGCCAGGCCTCCGGGCGAAGTACTTCCTGATCTCGGACAGGAGAACCTATGGCGGTGTCTACCTCTGGACCGATAAGGCCGCCGCCGACGCCTATCTGGCCAGTCCCCTTCTGGCGGAGATCAGCGCAGGGGCGGCGGGTGAGCGCTCCGTCACCCGGTTCGAAATACCTCTGGCGATCAACGGACCCGCCGCAGGGACCGCGGATCTGCGCAAGGGCGGCGAGGTGATCCGCATCGTCCGCATCACGCCCCCGGCCGGGACGCCACGGAGCGCCATCCTCGCCGGGTTCGAGCAGGCGGCGCCGACCTACGCCGCGACGCCGGGCCTCGTCCACAAGTGGTTCTCCATCGCGGAGGACGGCCGGTTTGGCGGCGTCTACGTCTTCGCCGATAAGGCCAAGGCCGACGCCTGGTTCAGCCCCGCCTGGCGGGCCCGGGTGAGGACGACCTACGGCGCCGACGCCGACGTGCTGTCCTTCGACGCCCCCGTGAAGATCGAGTACTGATCCGGTTCAATCCTGAGGACTGACCTCCGGTGACCCCGCCAGCACCCGCGGAATCTGCTCGGCGAGGAAGTCAAAGGTCCGGCGGATCAGGGGGTTGCCGCGGATTTCCCGGTGCACGGCCAGCCAGCAGGGCAGGGGTGGTATCTGCATCCCCGGCAGGACAGGGACCACGCCGGGAAGCCAGGCGAGGTTGTAGGCGGCGAGGAAGCCGACGCCCGCCCCTGCCGCCACCAGACGGCCATAGGCGAGCTGGTCATCCGTGCGCACGGAGAACTGCTCGCGCCCGATGGGCAGGCCGGCCGAGGCGAACCCCCGCACCAGGGCGTCGTCCCGGTCGTACCCGACGAGGCGGTGGCGAAAGAGATCTGCGGGACTCTGCGGCGTTCCCGCCCGGGCCAGGTAGTCGACGTGCGCGCAGGCCACGATGGGGAGGTCCGCCAGCTTCCGCGCCACCAGTGAGCCCTGCTCGGGCCGCGCCATGCGCACGGCGATGTCGGCCTCCCGGCGCAACAGGTTGGTGATCTGGTTGGACGACACCAGCTCGACCCGGATGCCGGGCTCCGCAGCCTGCAGGCCTGCGAGCACAGGCGGAAGGAGATAGCTGGCCGCCACCTGGCTCGTGGTGATGCGGACATCGCCGAGGGTCGTGGCGCGCGCGCGGGTCAGGCGGTTACGCAGGCGCTCCGCCCCCTCCTGCATGGCTCGGGCGTCGTCGGCGATGGCCAGGGCCAGGGCGGTGGGCGTCGCCCCGCGCCCGGTGCGCTCGAAGAGGGGGGCGCCCAGCTGCGCCTCCAAGGTCGCTACCTGCCGGGACAGGGTGGGCTGGTGCGCGCCCAGTCGCTTGGCGCCGCCGCTCATGCTGCCGGCGTCGAGCACGGCCAGGAAGCTGCGCACCAGGGTCCAGTCAAAGCCGTCGAGGCGGGGATCAGTCAGGGCCGAAGTCATACGATTACGTATATCTCACTTACGGAGGTCGCCAATAGCCGGATAGCCGGGCCAGGCGCACTGTGACCTTCACCGGCTCCCCACCGCCCCGCAACAGGAGTTCCCCATGACCCGCCGCACCGTCACCCTCGTCCTCGCCTCCGACGGGTCTGCCACCGCAATCCGCAAGGCCCTGGGTGAGAACCGCACAGCTGCTTGGTATCGCGACAGCCTGATCGGCCGGCCGGCCATACTGGAGCAGATCGTCCGCGCCTCCCTCACTCTGGC
>CAMCIK010000095.1 GCA_945874825.1 Phenylobacterium deserti
CCAACGGGGCGACCGTACTCGGCGTCACCTCAGGCAAGCTCGAGCGGCTCGCCGAGTTCTCCAGGGACACCGAGAGCTGCGGTGGCAAGTTCCCGGTGGCGGCAGATCCGGGCGCTGCCATCGCCAAGCGCTACGACGCCCCCCTGAGCCGGAACGGAATCTCGATGCCGGGCCTCTCGGGACGCGTGTCCTATGTGATCGCGCCAGACGGCTCTGTGATCCACGCCTACGACAACCTCAATCCCAATGACCACGTCGAACAGACCCTCGGCGCCGTCAAGGCCTGGAAGGCTGGCAAGCGGAAGTAGGACTGGCGAAGTCCGCGTGGGGCTGGAACCGGCGAAGACACCCGTCTTCCTTGCACCCGGCCCCGCTTTCCTCTAAGGACCGCGGCTTCAACGGAAGGCGGTCACGGGTTGGAGCGCCAAAGGGACGGGAAAGCCCCGTCTGCCAGCCCGGGATCCATCGTATCCTCCGGTTACCCGCCGAAGGACTCGCCGCCCTCCAAATGGGATAAAGGACACATGGCGCTCTACGAGCACGTCGTCATTTCGCGGCAGGATATCTCGCCGCAGCAGGCTGAAGCCCTGAACGACCAGATCAAGGCGATCATCGAGGAACACGGCGGTGCCGTGGCCAAGATCGAGTACTGGGGACTGCGCAACTTGACCTACCGGATCAAGAAGAACCGCAAGGGTCACTATTCGCTTCTTGCCCTCGACTCGCCGGCCCCGGCCGTGAAGGAAATGGAGAGGCAGTTGTCCCTCAACGAGGACGTGCTGCGCTTCATGACAATCCGCGTCGAGGAACTCGATCTTGAGCTGTCCCCGATCCTCGCCCGCCGCGACCGAGAACGCGAGCGCGAACCCCGTCGCGAAGACGCGTACTGAGACCGGAGGCCGAACCCATGACCGACGAAACCGAAGCCGCCGCGCCCGCCGCGAGCGCCCGCCGCCCCTTCTTCCGCCGCCGCAAGGTCTGCCCGTTCTCGGGCTCTGGCGCTCCGAAGATCGACTACAAGGACGTCAAGCTCCTGCAGCGCTACATTTCCGAGCGCGGCAAGATTGTGCCATCCCGCATCACCGCCGTATCGGCCAAGAAGCAGCGTGAACTGGCCCGCGCCATCAAGCGCGCCCGCTTCCTCGCCCTTCTGCCCTACGTCGTGAAGTAAGGAGACCCGAACATGAAGGTTATTCTTCTGGAGCGGGTCGAAGGCCGCGGCGCCCTCGGCGACGTGGTCACCGTCAAGGACGGTTTCGCCCGCAACTTCCTCCTCCCCCGGGGCAAGGCCCTGCGCGCCAATGCCTCGAACATGAAGGTGTTCGAGGCCCAGCGCGCCGAACTCGAGGCGCGCAACCAGCGCACCCGGGAACAGGCCTCCAATTCCGGGGAATCCCTGAATGGCACCGCCTACATCCTCATCCGCCAGGCGGGCGAGAGTGGCCAGCTCTACGGCTCGGTCAGCGGCCGGGACGTCTCCGACATCATCAATGCAGGTGGCGGCAAGGTCGAGCGCTCGATGGTGGTGCTGGACAAGCCCATTAAGACCCTCGGGCTCCACGAGGTTAAGGTGAAGCTGCACGCTGAAGTCACCGTGACCATCACCCTTAACATCGCCCGCTCGGAGGACGAAGCCATACGTCAGGCCCGGGGCGAGAACATCATCGAGTCCCAGTTCGCTGAAGAGCGGGCTGCGGCCGAAGAGACCGCCCATGACCTGCTCGAAGGCGGCGCCGGCCAGCATGAAGGCGATTACGAAGGCTGACCTGCCTTTCGCAAAGTTGGATGGGGCGCGGATCTGAAAGGCTCCGCGCCCTTTTCTGTGCGCCCAAGCCTGCACCCTCGACATACGTTTTTGTGACATTTAAGTGACACGTAAATCGGCAGACGCACACTAGATCTCGCGTTGCGGGGCTTCCCCCGCGGTCTTTGCCCGGAAGATACCCATGAACTCTCGCGCCTTCCTGTTTGCGGCCGTGTCCGCTGTCTCGCTTCTGGCTGGCACCGCCCAGGCCGCCGCCCCAACCGGCGAAGTCGACGAACTCGTCGTCACCGGCACCCGGACCGAAGGCCGCACGCGCCTCGAGACCCTGGCACCTGTCGACGTCATCTCCACAGAGGCCCTGACCCGCCAGGGCACGACAGAAATGGCCGCTGCACTGGCGGCCGTCGCCCCCTCCCTCACCTTCCCGCGCCCGGCCATCACCGACGGCACGGACAGCGTGCGACCAGCCACCCTGCGCGGCCTTGCCCCGGACCAGACCCTGGTCCTTATCAACGGCATGCGTCGCCACGCTTCGGCCCTGGTCAACGTCAACGGCTCGATCGGCCGCGGCTCGGCCGCCGTCGACCTGAACGCCATTCCGACTGTGGCTGTCGACCGGATTGAAGTCCTTCGCGACGGCGCCTCGGCTCAGTACGGCTCGGACGCCATCGCCGGCGTGATCAACATGCGCCTCCGCGAGGCGGATGAAGGCGGCTCGGCCTCCATGACCTACGGCGTCTACGACACACGCGTCCGCACCGCCCGGGACCAAAAGGGCCGTAACAAGAATGACGGGCCGACCTTCGCCCTGTCGGGCTGGCAGGGACTCAAGCTCGGCTCGGATGGCTTCCTGACGGTCAGCGGTGAGTACCTGTTCCGGAACCCGACCAGTCGCGGCGACCTCGATCCGCGGATCACGCCCACCAAGGTCACCTCGCGCTTCGGCGATCCCCAGGTCGACCAGATCACGGTCTATGCCAACGCCGGCAAGCCGCTCAACGACGACTGGTCGCTCTATGGCTTCGGCGGTTACCAGAAGCGCAAGACGGATAGCGCCGCGAACCCGCGGCTGGCCAACAACCCCAACAACGTGCCGGCGGTCTGGCCGATCGGCTTCCTGCCCCTCATCACCACGGACATTAACGACTATACCGCCGCCGGCGGCGTCCGCGGGACCCTGGGTGGCTTCGAGATCGATGCGGGCCTCGTCTATGGCTCCAATGAGGTCCAGTACGGTGTCCGGGATTCCGTCAACGCCTCCATGGGCGTTGGTTCTCCCACCGACTTCGACGCCGGCAAGATGCAGTACGACCAGCTGGTCGCCCAGATCGGTGGCCGTCGTCCCCTGGACTTCGGCCTCGCCAAGCCCGCCAACCTCGCCCTTGGTGCGGAGTACCGCCGCGAGCACTACCAGATCACCCAGGGCGACCGCGCCTCCTGGGTGTTTGGCGGCGTGGCCGGCAAGGCAGCCGGTGCCCAGGGCTTCCCTGGCTTCCAGCCCGGCAACGAAGTGGACAAGGACCGGAACTCCCAGTCGGTTTATGCCGATCTTGACCTGCCGGTGACGGACGCCTTCGGGGTCGATATTGCGGTCCGCTACGAGAACTATTCGGACTTCGGATCGAAGACGACCGGCAAGATCTCGGGCCGCTACGACTTCAACGAGATGATCGCGGTTCGCGGCACGGTCGCCACCGGCTTCCGGGCCCCGGCCCTGCAGCAGCAGTATTTCACCGCGACCTCGACGAACTTCCTGTCAGTCAATGGGGTCAGTACGCCGGTGGAGGTCGGGACCTTCCCGGCGACCAGCGCCGTGGCGAAGTCGCTGGGCGGTAAGGCGCTGGAGCCCGAAGACTCGGTGAACTACTCCCTGGGCCTGGTCTTCCGGACCGGTGCCTTCGAGGCGACTGTCGACGCCTACCGCATCGATATCAACAACCGGATTGTCCTCTCCGAGAACATCCAGTGCAGCCCGTCGGGGACGCCCACGGCCCAGGCCATCTGCGGCCTGATCAATCCGCCTGGGACCAACGCCCAGCTCGGTGCTGCCCGGTTCTTCATCAACGGCGTGGATACCGAGACCACCGGTCTCGACATCGTCGCCCGCTATCGCTGGGACCTGGATAACCTCGGCCAGCTCGATCTGACCGGTGCCGCCAACTACAACGAAACCAGCGTGACGGCTGTGCCCAAGACCTCGGTCCTGGACAACCTCCCGGTGCCCCCGCCCCTGTTCGACCGTGCCAACCGCCTGACCTTCGAGGAGGGCACTCCCGCCTCCAAGTATGTCCTGAACGCCGACTGGACCCGGGGAGATTTTGGTGTCTCCGGCAAGCTGACCCGTTACGGTGACGTGCTGGTTCCAAACAATAATGCCGCCCTTGACTACCCGGTTGGTGAGCACGTCCTCCTGGACGTCGAAGCCCGCTGGAACAGCCAAGCCGGCCTCGGCCTCGCCCTGGGTGTGACCAACGCTCTGGACGAGTATCCGAACCAAACCCCGGTGACGGTCAATACCAACGGACCCATCGGCTTCCCGGGCTTCTCGCCCTTTGGCTTCAACGGGCGCTATGTCTACGCTCGCCTGAGCTACAACTGGTAGGCAGAGCCGCCGGGTCCGGTCTCACCG
>CAMCIK010000096.1 GCA_945874825.1 Phenylobacterium deserti
TGGATTTCGGGGCGGAGTGGTGCGGTCCCTGCAAGCAGATCGCCCCGGCCCTCGAGCAGATCGCCTCGGAGCTGGGCGAGCATGTCACGGTGGTCAAGCTGAACATCGAGGACTCCCCGGAAACGCCCGGCCGCTACGGCGTGCGGGGCATCCCGACCATGATGCTCTTCAAGGACGGCCAGATGACCGCCATGAAGGTCGGTGCCATGCCCAAGCAGAAGATCGTCGACTGGCTGTCCGAGTCCGGCGTCGGCTGAGCCAAAAGCCCCCTCAGGTCGGCCAGGTTTCCGGGCTGAGGGCCAGCACCTCTCCCGCGAAGTGAAGGCCGCCGCAGATCACGACCCGGGGCGGAGCCCCCTCCACATCCAGGGCCAGGGCGACGGCGGCGGAGACATCTGGTGCCGTTGACGCCTCAAGGCCCTGTGCACGGGCCGCCGCTGCCAGATCGTCCGGCGACAGGGCAGAGGCGGACTCGAAGGTTGTGGCGATCACCTGCGGAGCCAGGCCCGCGAATGCAGCGAAGAATCCACGGGGATCCTTACGGGCGAACTGCCCGGTCACCAGGACCAGGGGACGGGGATCCCGCGCGCCCATCTCCTCGCAGGTCCGCGCCAGGGCGGCGGCACCATGGGGATTGTGGGCCCCATCCAGCCAGAGGTCGGATCCCCTGGCCGCAGCCAGCCCCCCCAGGGGTCCGGTGGTGAGCCTCTGGAACCGGCCGGGCCAGACCGCGTCCTCGACACCCCTTGCAAGAGCCGCCTCATCGATGCGCGGGTCGCCGAGGGCCAGGAGGGCGAGGGCGGCGAGGCCAGCGTTCTCGAACTGGTGGAGGCCGGGCAGGGACGGGGGCGGAAGATCGAGAAGCCGGTCCGGGGCCTGGACCACCAGCCGGCCCCTTTCCCGCCAGATATCCGCGTCCCGGCCGACCAGGGTCAGGGGTGCACCCCGGGCCTCGGCTTCGGCCTCGATCACCACCCGGGCCTCTTCGTGCTGGAGGGCGGAGACCACGGGCCGGCCCGGCTTGATGATGCCCGCCTTCTCCCAGGCGATCTTCGACAACTCGGGGCCCAGCATTTCCAGGTGGTCATAGTCGACCGGTGTGATCACCGACACGGCGGGGGCGTCGAAGATGTTGGTGGCGTCAAACCGCCCGCCCAGGCCGACCTCAATCACGCAGAGGTCGGCAGGGGTGTCCGCAAAGGCCTGCAGGGCCAGGACCGTCGTGATCTCGAAGAAGCTGATGGGTTGACCCGCATTGGCCGCCTCGAGCCGGTCCGTGAGGGCGTCGAGGGCCTCATCCGTGATCAGCCGCCCCGCCACCCGGATACGTTCGGCGAACCTCACGAGATGAGGCGAGGTGAGGACGTGGACCTTCAGCCCCGCCGCCTCGGCCATGGCCCTCAAGAAGGCAGTGGTCGAGCCCTTGCCGTTGGTCCCGGCGACGTGGATCACAGGAGGCAGGCGCAGGTCAGGACGGCCAAGGGCCTCCAGAAGGCGCTCGACCCGTCCGGTCGTCAGGTCGATGAGGGACGGGTGGCTCGCCCGCAGGCGCTGGATGACGGCGTCAGAAGCCCGGATCGGATCGTACATGGTCCCAGTTCGGGGGTCAGGCAGCGCGGGCGCGGGCGCGGGCCCGGCCCAGCATCAGGGTCCCGAGCACCGAGGCGAGGATGTCCGGCAGTTCAGAGCGCGCGGCCACCAGGTCGACCATGCCCCGTTCCATCAGGAATTCGGCCCTCTGGAAGCCGGCGGGCAGGACCTCGCGAAGGGTCTGCTCGATGACCCGGCGGCCAGAGAAGGCGATCATGGCGTTGGGCTCGGCGATGTGGATGTCGCCCAGCATGGCGTAGGAGGCCGAGACCCCGCCGGTTGTCGGGTCGGTCAGCACCACGACATAGGGCAGGCCGGCCGCCTTGACCTCGTTGAGGGCCAGGGTGGTGCGGGCCATCTGCATGAGGGACAGGGTCCCCTCCTGCATGCGGGCGCCGCCGGAGGCGGTGAAGATGACCAGGGGAACCTTGCGACGCACGGCTTCCTGGGCGGCCTTGATAAAGGCCTCGCCCGCGCCCATGCCCAGGGACCCGCCCATGAAGTTGAAGTCCTGGACGATGACCACCGCCGCCTGCCCCCGGATATTTCCGAAGGCGAGGGCCATGGAGTCCTGCTCGCCCGTCGCCTTGCGCGCCGCCTTGAGGCGGTCGGCGTAGGGTTTGTCGTCCGGGAACTTAAGGGGATCGTCGGCTACAACCGGCGAGGGTATGCGCACGAATCTTCCGTCGTCGAAGGTGTATCGCAGGCGCTGGGCGGCGCCGATGCGCATGTGGTTGCCCGAGGGCGTGACCCACATGGCAGCCTCGAGGTCGGGCCGGTACAGCATCTCACCCGTATCCGGGCACTTGACCCAGAGGTTCTCGGGGGTCTCGCGCTTGGCCACCAGGTTGCGGACGCCGGGGGCGATCTTTGCCAGCCAGCCGCCACGCTCACGGGGGGACTGGGGCTGTTTCCCGGATTTGTCGTCGGACTGGTCCGCCATCGCCATTCTGCGCCTAAGCTCCGACACTCGACGTCCTTGCCGTACGAACAGACTTAGCCAGACCCGCCACTTTTGTAAGCACCCGGTCGGTCACGTCTTCGTTTGCAGCCAGGGCAGCGGCCACCTCGTCCACCAGGGCCGAGCCGACCACAACGGCGTCGGCGACCCGGGCCACCTCGGCCGCCCTCGCCTCGGTCCGGACGCCGAAGCCCACGGCCACCGGGAGCCCGGAGGCGGCGCGGACCCGCGCGACATTGGGGGCCACGGCGCCGGCGTCGGCCTCCTTCACGCCGGTGACCCCGGCGACGGAGACATAGTAGACGAAGCCCGAGGTTCGACGGACCACCACGGGCAGCCGCCGCTCGTCCGTCGTCGGCGTGGCGAGCCGGATCAGGGACAGATCCTGGGCGTCGAGGGCGTCGGCGAGGGGATCGGCCTCCTCAGGCGGAATGTCGACCACGATCAGGCCGTCCACGCCCGCAGCGGCAGCGTCACGGGCAAAGGCTGCATAGCCCGGGGTCTCCAGGGGATTGGCATAACCCATCAGGATGACCGGTGTTTCGGAATCCGAGCGGCGGAAGGCGGCGACAAGGTCCAGGGTCTTCTGCAGGGTCATGCCCCGGGCCAGGGCCCGCTGGGCCGCGCGCTGGATCGGCGGGCCCTCCGCCAAAGGATCGGAGAAGGGAAAGCCCACCTCGATCAGGTCAGCCCCGGCGGCGGGAAGCCCCTTGAGGATGGCCAGGGCAGTCTCCGGGTCGGGATCTCCCGCCATCACGTAGGGGATGAAGCCGGCACGGCCCTCCTCGCGAAGGCGGGCGAACCGGGCATCGATCCGGGCGCGGCTCAAATCGAGAGTCCCAGGGCCTGGGCCACGGTCGCGACATCCTTGTCGCCGCGACCGGACAGGTTGACCACCACGATCCCCTTGGGGCCCAGTTCGGCGCAGATCTGCGGTAGGCGGGCCAGGGCGTGGCTGGTCTCGAGGGCCGGAATGATTCCCTCCAGCTCGGCGCAGAGCTGGAAGGCCTCAAGGGCCTCGCGGTCGGTGCAGGTCATGTATTCCGAACGGCCGACATCGTGCAGGAAGGCATGCTCCGGACCGATACCGGGATAGTCCAGGCCCGCGGAAATGGAGTGCGCCTCGGTGATCTGGCCCACCGCATCCTGGATCAGGTAGGTGCGGTTGCCATGGAGAACGCCGGGCCGGCCGCCATTGATGGCCGCCGCATGGCGCTCGGTGTCCATGCCATCGCCGGAGGCCTCGACCCCGATTAGGCGCACGCCCTGGTCGTTGAGGAAGGGATGGAACGTACCGATGGCGTTCGATCCCCCGCCTACGCAGGCGACCACGGCGTCGGGGAGCCGGCCCTCGGCCTCGAGGATCTGCGCCCGGGCTTCCCGGCCCATGACCGCCTGGAACTCGCGAACCATCTCCGGATAGGGATGCGGGCCCGCCGCCGAGCCGATCAGGTAATAGGTGTCATCGACATTTGTGACCCAGTCCCGAAGCGCCTCATTCATGGCGTCCTTCAGGGTCGAAGAGCCCGAGGTCACCGGCTCGACCCGGGCACCCAGGAGGTTCATTCGGAAGACGTTGGGCTTTTGGCGCTCGACGTCCACGGCACCCATGTAGACCACGCAGGGCAGGCCGAAGCGGGCACAGACCGTGGCCGTGGCCACTCCGTGCTGGCCGGCACCGGTC
>CAMCIK010000097.1 GCA_945874825.1 Phenylobacterium deserti
AGACCCGCATCACTGAACTGTTCGGCATCGAGCACCCCATCGTCCAGGGTGGCATGCACTTCGTGGGCCTGGCCGAGATGGCCGCAGCCGTCTCCAACGCCGGGGGCCTGGGCATCATCACCGGCCTGACTCAGCGCACGCCGGACGACCTCGGCAAGGAGATCCGCCGCTGCCGCGAGATGACCGACAAGCCCTTCGGCGTGAACCTGACCTTCCTGCCCTCGATCAACCCGCCGGACTATCCGGGCTATATCCAGGCCATCATCGACAATGGCGTGAAGATCGTCGAGACGGCCGGCAACAACCCCCAGAAATACATGGCCGGCCTGAAGGCGGCGGGGATCAAAGTGATCCACAAGTGCACTTCGGTCCGCCATTCCCTCAAGGCCGAGGCCGTGGGCTGCGACGCCATCAGCGTCGACGGCTTCGAGTGCGGCGGCCATCCGGGCGAGGATGACGTGCCCAACTTCGTCCTCCTGCCCCGGGCGGCCGAGGAGCTGAAGATCCCCTTCGTCGCCTCGGGCGGCGTGGCCAACGGCCGGCAGCTTGCGGCCGCCCTGGCCCTCGGTGCCGATGGCATCAACATGGGCACCCGCTTCATCGCCACGCAGGAGGCCCCGGTCCATCAGAACGTCAAGCAGGCTATCGTGGACGCCTCCGAGCTGGACACCCGCCTGGTCATGCGCCCCCTGCGCAACACCGAGCGCGTGCTGAACAACGCCGCCGTCCAGCGCCTGCTCGAGAAGGAAAAGGCCCTCGGTCCGAACCTGAAGTTCGAGGACATCATCCACGAGGTGGGCGGGGTCTATCCGCGCATCATGCAGGATGGCGACATGGACGCCGGGGCCTGGTCCTGCGGCATGGTTGCAGGCCTGATCCACGACATCCCCACCTGCAAGGATCTGATCGACGGGATCATCGCAGATGCAGAACAGATCATCCGCGGCCGCCTCGCCAGCTTCGTCTGAACCTCCAACGGAGCCCCCCACCATGACCCAGGACCTGTCCCGCGCCTCAGCAGCCGAACTTTCGGGTCTCTATGCCGCCCGCAAGGCCTCGCCCGTCGAGGTCCTGGAAGCGGTCCTGGACAAGGCGGCCCGGCTCAATCCAGTGCTCAACGCCCTGCCCCTGATCGACGCCGACGGTGCCCGCGCCCAGGCGAAGGCCTCCGAGGCCCGATGGGCGAAGGGGCAGCCCCTGTCGCCCCTCGACGGGGTCCCGGTCTCGATCAAGGAGCTGATCAAGGTGAAGGGCTGGCCCCTGACCATGGCCAGCAAGTTGACCGACAGGACCCCGCAGACGGAGGACGCCACCACCGTCTCCCGCCTGCGGGAGGCCGGTACCGTGATCTTCGCCTCCAACTCCAGTCCAGAGTATGGGTTCAAAGGGGTGACGGACTCGCCGCTGAACGGGATCACCCGGAACCCCTGGAACACCGAGCGGACCCCCGGGGGCTCCTCCGGGGGCGCCGGGGCGGCGGTGGCCGCGGGGATCGGACCCCTGTCCATCGGCACGGATGGCGGTGGCTCGGTCCGGATCCCGGCGGCCTGCACGGGCCTGGTGGGACTGAAGGCCACCTACGGGCGCATCCCCGCCTGGCCCGCCTCCATGCACGGAGACCTGGCCAATACCGGCCCCATGACCCGCACCACCCGCGACGCCGCCCTGATGCTCAACGTGCTCAAGGGCGCAGACGTCCGCGACCCCCTGGCCCTGCCGCCCACGGACGTCGACTTTGTCGCTGGCCTGGACCGCAGCCTGAAGGGGCTGAAGGTGGGCCTGGTCCTGAAGTTCGGCGACTTCTATCTCGATCCCGAGGTCGAGGCGGCGATCCTGAAGGCCGCCGAGAGGTTCCGCGACCTGGGCTGCGAGGTGGTTCCCATCACCCCGCCCACCGAGAATGGCGAAACCGGGCGGATCTTCGTCGCCCACTGGTTCGCGGCCCTCCAGCGCCTGTTGCACCTCTACCCCGAGGCGCGGCACGACGAGTTCGACCCGGCCCTCTACGAACAGGCCAAGATCGGCGCCAAGCTGGACGTGAAGACCATCATCGATTCCCAGGTCCGCCGCCGCGAGATGGCCCACGCCTGGAACCAGGTCTTCGCCGAGTACGACCTCGTCCTGTCACCGACCATGTCGACCCTGCCCCCGCAGGTGGGGCGGAACACACCGGACGGGCCGGACGGGCGGCCCAACCCCTACTGGACCAACACCGCCATCTTCAACCTGACCCGGCATCCGGCGGTGTCGGTTCCCTGTGGGATCTCGAGCATCGGCACGCCCTTCGGGCTGCAGATCGCCGCCGCCCATTCCCGCGACGACCTGGTCCTGGCCGCCGCCGAAGCCTTCGAGCGCCAGGACCCCCTGGCCTTCCCGCACCTGTAAGGAGACGCCCATGGCCGTCTACAATGCCAAGGCCGCCCTGCCGGACGGCGGCCCCGCCGCTTGGGGCGAGCCGGTCTGCATCGCCTACGACCGCCGCGACATCCTGCTCTACGCCGTCGGCATCAACTGCCGGGACCTGAGGTTCATTTTCGAGGGCCACATGGACTTCGCCGTCTTCCCGACCTTCCCCATCCGCTGGGGCGGCGCCGGGGCGGTAGTGGACCGCGCCGCCATCCCGCCCTCGCCTGGCCCCCTGACCATCGACGCCGAGCGCTATCTGGAGGTGGTCCGCCCCCTGCCCCTCGGGGGCGAGGTCAGCGTGGTCTCGCGCCTCATCGGAGCACACCCGCGCGGCAAGGGCGCCGGCTTCGTCGAGTACGAGAGCGAGGTGCGCGACGCCGAGGGCCAGGTCTGCGTGAAGATGGTCTCGGGCTCCTTCCGCCGGGGTGTCGAGCGCCTGGGCGACATCGAGCCCTTCGAGGGGGCGGGGACCACCTTCTCCGCCCCCGTCACCGTTCCTGACCGGGCGCCGGACGTGGAGACCGGGGCGCACATCCCCGAGAACCAGGCCGACATCTACCGCCTGTCCGGCGACTACAACCCCCTGCACATAGACCCGGAGGCGGCCCGGTTCGGGGGCTTCGACAAACCGATCCTGCACGGCCTGTGCACCTTCGGCCACTGCGCCCACCTGCTGCTGACCGCGCTCTGCGACGGCGATCCGGCGCGGTTCCGCAAGATCAAGGTGCGCTTCTCCTCCCCGGTCCTGCCGGGCGATGATCTGAAGGTCCTGGCCTGGCACGACGGCCCCGGCCGGGTGGTCTTCGAGGCCCGGGTCGGCGAACGCACCGTCGTCTCCCACGCCTGGTTCGAGTACGCCTGAGGCCGGACAGGCGGCTTCCTGACCCAGGAGTGACATCAAGGAGACGGAAAACCGTCATAGGACTGTTCTTGTCCGGTCATGATGCGAGGTCATGGTCTGGAGGCAACATTTTAAGGAGCCTCCAATGGTCCAGCGCGATGCACTTTACTCCGACGGCGATGTCGACACCAACCGGACGGGTAATCTGTCGCTCAACCAGATCGTGGAGGTTCGGTACTCCCGCCGGGCCGCTTTGTTCGGCGGATTGCGCGCCAGTGCAGTCGCATTCCTGGGCACGAGCCTCCTCGCCGCCTGCTCCGACGACGATGGCGGTGGCACAGGTGCTGCGATCACGGTGAATGCCGGACAGGATGCCGCAACGACGACAGGCAACCTCGTCACCCTCCAGGGTGTCGTCGCCGGATTTGACCCTGCAGGAACGGCCCCGTTCAGCCAGTTCACCCAGGTGGCAGGACCCAAGGTTGACCTGGTTCAGACAGGAAAGGGCAGTGCTACCTTCATCGCCCCTGCTGTCGCCACGGCAACGCCCCTGATCTTCCGCTTCGAGAGCGGAACCACGTCGGTGGCCTCGGACGAAGTCATCGTCACCGTCAGCCCGGCGCAATTGACCTTCCTCGCGGTACCGAAGAACCTCGCTGATGTGGTCACTGTCCCGGCGGGCTACGCCGTCACGGTGGTGACCGCGTTTGGAGACCCCATTGCCGCCTCCGTTCCGGCCTTCAAGAACGACGGGACCGACACGAACTACGCGCAGCGCATCGGGGACCATGGCGACGCCCTCTACTACTTCGGGCTGAGCACGAGCGGCACT
>CAMCIK010000098.1 GCA_945874825.1 Phenylobacterium deserti
AGGATCGGGATGAGCATGGCGCCAAGGCTGCCGTAGACATTCATCGCCCCGAGGGCCAGGGCGCGCCCGGAGGCGGGAAAGAAGGCGGCGATCGCCTTGATCGTCGCCGGCGTCCCGATGGCCTCGGTCGCCCCCAGCCAGATGCGGACGCCGGTGAACTGGCCCACCGTATGGACCACCCCATGCGCCATGGCCGCCAGGCTCCAGGTTCCAACCCCGATGGGAAACGCTGACCGAAGGCCGACCCGGTCCACAAACCAGCCTGCGCCAAGCAGGCCGAAGGCGGCCGCCATCTGAAACACCGACGCCATCTGCCCGTAGGTGTAATCGGACCACCCCAGATCGGCCTGCAGCAGCGGCTTCATCAGCGAGATCAGCTGCCGATCCGCAAGGTTCAGGAAACCGGCGGCTACGAGGAAGACCATGATCACCGCCTGGCGATTCCAGTGAAGGCGTGGCGGCATTTCTGACCCTCCGGTGTCTGCCCCCGCGACGGGGAAGGCGTCACTTCCTAGAAGCCGAGTTCAGCCGCCTGGACCATAGGATTCTCACCCGCATCCAGCTCGGCCGCTTTTCCGATGGCGACGGCCACCAGACCGCATGATTAGGTCACTGGCGTGAAGGAGGCCGGGATCCTGGCGTCAACAATGCCCGCTCTCCGACCGCTCCCCGGGGTGCAGGCCCCCTGGCGTCCATGTATATCTGCACCGATTTGCGCGCCCCGGTATGGGAGCAGGTTCAATGAGGGGCTCCGGAATGACCACCGTCACAGGTACGGACGAGGACATGCATCCGACCGGCGAGGACCGGGCCTGGAGCGAGAGCTACTACTTCAACTTCGTCGACCCGAAGACCGGCGTGGGGATGTTCACCCGCATGGGCTTCCGCCCCGGGAACGGATGGGCCGACGCCCTGCACGCCGTCTACCTGGGCGGCAGCCGAGTGGCCTTCACCTATGGCCGGCGGGACATCGGCAAGGACCTTTCTGCCTATGACGGCGACCTGAAGGTCGGGAACCTGGCCCTGGCCTGCGAGGACCCCTTCCGGCGCTGGACCGTCCGCTACGAGGGCCCGGCCCAGGACATTCACGACGGGGCCATACTGATGACCCGGGCCAAGCTTCGCCCCGAGGGCTGGCACACACCAGCACACCTTTCCATGGAGGTGGATGTCCAGGCCCTGACCGAGCCGCACTTCGCGGCGAAGGGCGCCCACGGTCACTTCGAGCAGAGTCTGCGCGCCACCGGACGCCTGACGATCGGCGGCGAGGATATCGCCTTCGACGGCTTCGGGGTGCGGGACAAGTCCTGGGGTCCGCGCAACTGGAGCGGCTCGTCCAGCAGCTCGACGGGCGCCGCCTCGGCTGGTCCCGCCCTCTCAACCGCGGCCGCCCCCAACCCCTTCGTCTTCTGGTTCTCCATGAACTTCGGAGCGGGGACCTCCCTGGGCGGCTCCTGCTTCCGCCGGGCAGACGGCACCATGCTGGGCACAGGCTGGATCGAGGACGGGGAGGGCACGGATACCTTGGAGTCCGTCCGCGTCGAGACCACCTTCCGGCCAGGTTCCATCCTCCACGAGACGGTGTCGATGGTGGCCCGAACGGGCCAGGGGCGCGAACTCCGGATCGAGGGTCAGGTGATCAACATGTGCCCGACCAAGATCCCCTTCCCGGGGGGCGCCACCTTCGTCAACGAGGGCCTGGCGCGGTTCACGATGGAGGGCCGCGTGGGCTTCGGCATCGCCGAGTCCTGGCATAACGTGACCGGGTAACGGGCTTACCTTCGTCCGCGCGCTATCTCCGGCTCCAGGGGCGAAGCTCCCCGGCTCGGAGGCTCCATCCAGCGCTCGGGCTGTGGACTGTAGTTTCTGCGCTTCCGGTCGGCCGCCGGATGTGGTGCATTCAACCGCTACAAGGGGAGGCTGGCATGCAGGAAGTGGTGGTCCGCGAGGACGTAGCCTTGGGGGCCGATGCGGTCTGGGCGGTGATTGGCGACTTCTCGGGGATCCGAAAGTGGGCAACCCTGGTGGAGGCCGAGAGCACTGAGGTGACCGCTGAGGGCAAGGTCCGCACCCTGACCATGCCGGGCGGGCGGACGGTCTCGGAACTCATGACCGATGGCGGGCCATACCACTACACCTACACCTACGACCGGCCGGACATGGACGCCTACGTCTCCACCGTGTCTGTGGAGCCCGGGGTCAGTGACGCCTGCGCCATCGTCCTTCGGGTACAGTTCCAGCCGAAGGACCCTTCCCAGCTCGAGGCTGCGACCGAGGCTATGGGGAAGTTCTGCCGGGGCAACCTCAAGGCCATGAAGCGGGCCCTTGGCCTGGCCTGATCCCGGTCCGCCGCCGCCAGGGCGCGGTCCGGGGGATATTGCGCACTACCGGGGGCAAACGTGCAGCAGGACCTGATCCAATGGGCCGTCTTCGGTGGCCTCACCGCCCTGATGGCTCTCCTTACCGGCTGGCAGGTCGCTCGCATGGGCGGCCGTTCGATCAACTCCAACCAGGAATACTTCCTGGCTGGCGGCAACCTGAGCTGGCCCTTCATCGCCGGCTCGATCACCCTGACCAACCTGTCCACCGACCAGCTGGTGGGCATGAACGGCAATCAGATGCTGCTGCTGGCCTGGTGGGAGCTCTCGGCCATCGCCGGCCTCATGATGCTCTGCTGGGTCTTCCTGCCCATCTATTACCGGAACAACTGCACCACCACGACGGAGCTGCTCGAGCGGAAATACGGGTCCGTACACCTCCGCGCGATGATCTCGGTGCTGTTCCTGCTGGGCAACGTCTTCATCTATCTGCCCATCATGCTCTACACGGGCTCCCTTTTCCTGAAGACCATGTTCGGGCTCGAGGTGCCCCTTTTGGCCATCGCTGCGGCCATGGCGATCCTGGGTGCTGCCTATGCGATCGGCGGTGGGCTCCGGGCCGTGGCTGTCTACGACACCTTGGCGGGGGTCGGGGTACTGGGGATGGCGGCCCTGGTAGTCTTCCTCTCGCTGAAAGCCATCAATTTCGATCTTTCGGGCATACCGCCCGAGCGCCTGAGCATGATTGGCGGCCCGGACAGTCCCATTCCCTGGCCGACCCTCCTGACCGGGATGATCTTCATCCAGATGTTCTATTGGAGCACCAACCAGACCATCACCCAAAGGGCCATGGCCGCTCCAAGCCTGAGGGAAGGACAGAAGGGTGTGATGGCAGCTGCGGTGATCCGCCTGGTCTTCATTCCCGCCATCGTGGTCGTGCCGGGTGTGGCCGCCTACAAGCTCTTCGGGGTGGCGGGTGACGCCACCTATGGCAAGTTAGTTGCCATGGTCATGCCCAGCTGGCTGTCCGGGGCCTTTGCTGCCTTCATGGCCGCGGCCCTCCTGACCAGCTACACCTCGGTCCTGAACTCTTCGGTGACTCTCTATGTCTGCGACCTGCACGAGAAGTTCATCGCCCCGAAGCCGGACGTCGGGCGGCTGAATACACTGATCTCCCTGGGCTTCATGGTCGTCTCGATCATTCTCGTCCCCGTCTACATGGGCGCGGTCTCAATCATCAACCTGGTCCAGCAGCTCAATGGACTCCTGTCCATGCCGATCCTGTCGGCCTTCATCGTCGGCCTGATGTTCCGCAACGTCGACGCCCGGGCCGTCATGGGCGCGGTGGTCTTCGGGGTTCTGCTCTACGCCGGGTTCACCTTCGTCTGGACTCCGATCCACTACATCCACCTGATGTTTGTGACCCTGGTCGCCTGCGTGGTCTTCGCCCTGTCCGTGAACCGCTGGGTGTTTGGCCGTCGGGCGGTCCTGACGGCGCGGATACCGGGGCTTCCTCGAGCCGCTGGATGACGTGCCTGCGGACGCCTCCGGGGGTTCCGTTCTTGACGGCGGAGAGGTTTATACTGACGGCCTGACGCTTCGCACCTGAGGTCCTCCATGCTGAACCGG
>CAMCIK010000099.1 GCA_945874825.1 Phenylobacterium deserti
TTCGCCGAGGACGACAGTCCGCTCGATGAAACCCTGGATTGCCCGGCCTCCAGAGACTACGCGAAGGCCTATCTCCATCACCTTGTGAAAGCAGAAGAACTCCTCGGTCAGGTCTTGTTGTCATGGCACAACATCGCCTTCTTCCAGGCCCTGATGGCGGCCATGCGGGCGGCGATCGCCGAGGGCCGGTTCGAGGCCTTCCGGAAGGAATTCCATTCCCGCCTGGCAGGCAGAGCGGATCGGTCCTGAGGACTACTTCTCTGGCAGCGCCTTCGCGCGGTTGGGTGTCGCCGGAGGTGGGCAATCCAACTGCTCCCCCAACCCCTTGAGATGGGCCCGGCGAACCGCGCCGGCCGCAACGGCCGCCCGCATCCGCTTCTGCTGTGCGTCTGCTCCAGAGAGTTTGCGTACCCAGCTCCTGTAGGGGATGGCACTGGCCGCAAAGTCCGAAATGGCGTCGAGGATCGCCTCGCCGCCCAGGTCTTCAAGGCTCTCGGTATCCACCTTCATCTGGTCGATATCTGGACCCAGAGCGCTGTTGAGGGGCAGAAGCGGGCGCAGGTCACGGGGTCGGGACGCGCATAGGGGGCCGTGGCGGCGGCCTTCAGGACGCCGGGAATCTCTTCATGCACGAGGTTGATGTCCCTGAAGGGCGTCGCGAGGGCGTTGCCGAGGTCCTCGGTCGTTACCTCGGCATCGGCCTTCAGGTCCTCGCTCCCGGATGCCGGAACACTGGCGCAGGCACCGAGGAGTACAGCGGGGACGACCAGAAACGCCAGGTACCGTCTCATTGGGCAAGTCTTACGCCATCGGTGAGCCATGACCAGCAGTCAGGTCGCGGCCTTGCCCCGGCCCCGGCCCGGCCCTATGGTCCGCGCCGCTTCGACCGGTGCTGTTCGCGCCGCGCGAGGGCCGGTAGCTCAGTGGTAGAGCATCCGACTTTTAATCGGATGGTCCTGGGTTCGAATCCCAGCCGGCCTACCAAACCCTCCGTCTGGCCCTTCAGTAGGTATGGCTACTCGGGTCGGGCAGGCCGAGGATGCGCTTGGAGATGATGTTGCTCTGCACCTCGGAAGAGCCTCCGGCGATGGTGCTGGACTTGATGCGCAGGTAGATCCGCCCGGCCTCGCGCTCCTCGTCGGTGAAGTCCTCGCCAGACCAGCCGGCACCCGCCAGGCCCATGGCCTCGACCATCATCTCGCAGTGGTCGGTCATGATCCGCGAGTTGGCGTTCTTCATGATCGAGGTGGCGGCCGATGGGCCGTTGGCGCTGCGCGCCTCCAGGGCCACCCGGCGCAGGGTCAGGGCATAGGCCCGGGCGTCCATGTCGTGGTTGGCGAGGCGGGTCCGGAAATCCGCATCTGCCAGGCGTCCGTCTTCCTCCTGGCCGTAGTACCGGCGCGCGACGTCGCGGAGGTGACCGGTGTCGAACCGGGGACGGCCGTCGCCCCCGCCGGAGAGGCTGTTGCGCTCGTGCTGCAGAAGCCGCTTGCCCACGGTCCACCCGCCGTTCAGGGGGCCGACCAGGTTGGCCTTGGGCGTCTTCACATCGGTGAAGAAGGTTTCGCAGAAGGGCGAGGAGCCGGAGATCAGGAGGATGGGCCGGGTCTCGACCCCCGGGCTGCGCATGTCGATCAGGACGAAGGAGATGCCCTCATGCTTGCGGCTGCTGTCCGTTCGCACCAGGCAGAAGCACCAGTCGGCATACTGGGCACCAGAGGTCCAGATCTTCTGTCCGTTGACCAGGAAGTGGTCGCCCCTGTCCTCGGCACGGGTCTGCAGGGAGGCCAGGTCCGAACCCGCGCCGGGCTCCGAATAGCCCTGGCACCAGCGCAGCTCGCCCCGGACGATGGGTGGGATGTGCGTCTGTTTCTGTTCCTCGGTCCCGTATTCAAGCAGGGTCGGGCCGAACATCATGACGCCCATACCGCCAATGGGGTTCCAGGCACCGATGCGAGCCATTTCCTCCCGCAGGATTCGGGCGTCTGCCGCAGACAGCCCGCCGCCGCCATAGGCCGCTGGCCAGGTGGGGACGCCCCAGCCCGTCTCGCCCATGCGCGCCTTCCAGAGGGCATAGTCCCCTTCCACGGGCACCGGCGCCTCGGAAGCCGCTATGTCCTGGCGGTCCTTCAGGGAGGGCGGGAAGTTGGCCTTGAGCCATGCGCGGGCCTTGGCCCGGAAGGTGGTTTTGTCCTGAGCCCCGAAGTCCGCCATGCCAATCTCCTCCCCCAACCGGTGGCCACGCCGCCGTCTCTTCAGGCACAGGAAACGACTGGCTGGCGGGCCTGTCAACGCGCCGGAGGCAGGACCGCCTCAACAGCCTCCAGCCAGTGGCGGAGAGGGGCCGTCGCCCCGGCCGACAGGTGCATCCAGCAGCCGATATTGGCGGTGTAGACAGCCTCGGGTGCCCCAGCGTTCAGGGCCTCCAGCCGGGCGTCGCGCAGCCGACCTGCCATCTCCGTGTTCATCAGCGACCAGGCGCCGGCGGAGCCGCAGCACAGGTGGCCGTCCGCCACCGGTTGGGGATCGTAGCCAAGCCGGCGAAGCAGGGTGGGGATGCGCCCAGTCAGCTTCAGGCCATGCTGAAGGGAGCAGGGCTCGTGAACCGAGATCCGGGGATGGGCGGGAGGCGCCGCCGCCTCCAGGGGTAGGGCCTCAAGCACCTCCACGGGATCGCGCACGAGATCCGCCAGGCGCCGGGCCCGGTCCCGGTAGGCCGGGTCGTCCCTCAGCAGGTCGGGGTAGTCGTGGAGGTAGGCACCGCAGCCCGACGAGGTCACGAGCACCGCCTCGGCGCCGTCCTCCAGGAGGGGGGTCCAGGCGTCCAGGTTGCGGCGCGCCAGGGTCCGGGCCTGGGCGCGGGCGTCCAGGTGGCCCGGCACGGCACCGCAGCAGCCCGCCTGAGGCGCCTCCACCAGGCTGATCCCGAACCGGTCGAGGATGCGGGCTGCGGCGGCGTTGAAGTGGGGGGCCGCTCCCGACTGGACGCAGCCGGTCAGTAAGACCATTCGCCGCGCGTGTCGGGCTGCTGGCCGGTGAGTCGACCCCGGGGCGGGCGGGACCTTGTCCTGCAGACTGCCGGGCAGGAGCGGGCGCAGGGCGCGGCCCAGGCCGGAAAGGGCGCCGAAGGCGGGCGACAGGGCGAGGGCGCGGATCGCGGCCCTCTGCAGGCGTCCCGCTGCAGAGCGGGGCGCGGCCTCCAGGACGGCGGCCTGGCCGACCTCGAACAGGCGGTGGTACTCAACGCCCGACGGGCAGGTGGTCTCGCAGGCCCGGCAGCCCAGGCAGGCGTCGAGGGCCTCGCGGGTCAGGTCGGTTACCGGCTCGCCCTCCAGGGCCTGCTTCATGAGGTAGATGCGGCCCCGGGGGCCCATCAGCTCCTCGCCGGTGAGCAGGTAGGTCGGGCAGGTGGCGTTGCACATGCCGCAGTGGACGCAGGCCCGCAGGGCGGTCTCTGCGACCTGCCGGGCCTCTCCGGCAAGGGTGTCAGGCAGGCGGGTGCGCATTCAGACCTCCGCGTACATCCGGCCAGGGTTGAAGAGACCGTCAGGGTCCAGGGCTGCCTTGATGCGGCGGTGCAGGGTAAGGAGGGCAGGCGGCAGGGGCTGGAAGGCGGGCCCCGCCGTTCCGCGCACCCGCTCGATATGTCCACCAAGCGCCGCGGCGTGGTCCCAGGCCTTGGCTGGAGGCGTTTCTGCGGCCAGCCAGCGGACGCCGCCGCCCTGGTCCCAGGGAAGGTCGGTGAAGTCCCCGGCCGGGCCTGTCCGGGGAAGGGCGATCCGCCACAGGCCCTCTCCCCTGGCAAGAACCGGATGGGTCAGGTCCCGCACGGCTTCCC
>CAMCIK010000100.1 GCA_945874825.1 Phenylobacterium deserti
GGTGGGGAAATGCTGCGTCACGCCGCAGACTACACCCTGAACCGAGGCCCCCGCGCAAGAGTGCCCGGGCGCTATCGCCTCAGAACGCCGCTTCCGGAGGCAGGACCGGCGCCTCGCGCAGCAGCACGATGGCAATCCGCCGGTTCCCCGGCAGGCTGGGGTCATCCAGGTAGAGCGGCTCGGAATTGGCCTTGCCCGAGACCTGGTAGACCCGCTCCTTGGCCACCCCCGACGCCTGCAGGATCTTGCGCGAGGCATCCGCACGGGATGCCGACAGGCCCCAGTCGCTGTCCACCTCGCCCCCCTGCCAGTTCGCCGAGGTGTGCCCCGAGATCGAGATCCGGTTGGGCAGCTGGTTCAGGGTCTTGGTAATGGCCCGCAGCAGCACCCGCGCCCGGTCGTTCGGCACGGGCGAGCCCTCGGCAAACAGCGAGCGCCCCTCCTGGTCCACCAGCTGGATGCGCAGCCCCTCGGGCGTCTTGTCGACAATGATGTTCTTGGACAGCTCGGCCAGTTCGGGCATGGACTGCAGCGACTGCTTCAGCGACATGGCCGCGGAATCGAACTCGGCCTCCTCGCGCCTCTGCCGGGCTTCCTGCAGGGAATCCTTCACCGAGGACGCCCCATTCGGCCCCTCCTGGTTCTCGCGCGTATCCGGCGCCATCTGCTGCATGATGGCCGTGGAGCCCGCCGACTTGGCGCCATTGTCGTCCAGGGCCGTCCCGCCCAAAATCCCGCCGGCGCCCGAATTCGAATCCGACACCGTG
The DNA here is from genome assembly GCA_945874825.1 of Phenylobacterium deserti. GTDB lineage: Bacteria > Pseudomonadota > Alphaproteobacteria > Caulobacterales > Caulobacteraceae > Phenylobacterium > Phenylobacterium deserti_D. The sequence goes on from CAMCIK010000100.1 coordinate 768, forward strand.
GCCGGGGCGAAGTATTCGGCAATGCCGCGCTTCTGCTCGGGGCTGGTGGTGTTGATCAGCCACATCAACAGGAAGAAGGCCATCATGGCGGTCACGAAGTCCGCATAGGCCACCTTCCAGGCGCCGCCATGGTGGCCGCCGCCGGAAACCTTCTTGACCTTCTTGATCAGAATCGGCCGTTCGTCGTTCGCCATGGGGCTGTCCGGTGCTGGATGACCGGCCAGCCAGACCACGATTAGTGTTAAGATGCGGTTTAGGATGGAGGTTCGGATGCGGGTCGCATTCATCGGTCTGGGGGTCATGGGCGCGCCCATGGCCGGCCACCTGGCCGCCGCGGGCCACACGGTCAGCGTCTACAACCGCAGCCCCGCCAAGGCCCAGGCCTGGGCCGCCGCCCATCCCGGCACCGCCGCCGCCACCCCTGCCCAGGCCGCCCAAGGCGCCGAGCTCGTCGCCCTCTGCGTCGGCAACGACGAGGACGTGCGCGGCCTGGTCCCCCAGATCCTGCCCGCCCTGGCCCCCGGCGCCCTCCTCGTCGACCACACCACCACCTCCGCCGAGCTGGCCCGGGACATGGCCGCCCTGGCCAGCGCCTCCGGCCACAGCTTCCTCGACGCCCCGGTCTCCGGCGGCCAGGCGGGGGCAGAGGGCGGCCGGCTCACCGTCATGTGCGGCGGCGACCCCGCCGCCTTCGCCCGGGCCGAGCCGGTCCTGGCCGCCTACGCCCGCGCCATCCGCCTCATGGGAGGCCCCGGCGCCGGCCAGCTGACCAAGATGGTCAACCAGATCGCCATCGCCGGCGTCGTCCAGGGCCTGGCCGAGGCCCTGCACTTCACCCTTCGCGCCGGGCTCGACCCGACAGACGTCCTGGCCGCCATCTCCCAGGGCGCGGCCCAGTCCTGGCAGATGGACAACCGCTGGCCCACAATGGCGCAGGGCAGGTTCGACTTCGGCTTCGCCGTCGACTGGATGCGCAAGGACCTGGGCCTGCTGCTGGACGAGGCCGCCCGCAACGGCGCCCGCCTCGACCTGACCCGCCAGGTCGACGCCTGGTACGCCGAAGTGCAGGCCCTCGGCGGCGCCCGCTGGGACACCTCCAGCCTCGTCACCCGGCTGGAACCCCCCCGTTGAGCGTCATCCTCCACACACAGCGCCTGGTGCTGGACGAGCTTGAAACCGACCGCGACGCCGACTTCATCCTGGCCCTCCTGAACGAGCCCGGCTTCCTGGAGAACATCGGCGACCGGGGCGTGCGCGACCTGGCCGGCGCCCGCGCCTACATCGAGGAGGGTCCCCGCGCGTCCTACGCCGGCTATGGCTATGGCCTGTGGCGCGCCACAGAGCGCGACGGCGGCCGCCCCGTGGGCCTGTGCGGCCTGGTGAAGCGCGACGGCCTGAAGGACCCCGACCTCGGCTACGCCTTCCTGGCCAGCGTGTGGGGCCGGGGCTACGCCTCCGAAGCCGCCCGCGCCTGCCTCGACCATGCCCGCCGCGCCCTGCGCCTGGGCCGCATCGTCGCCATCACCACCCCGGGCAACACCGCCTCGCAGGCGGTGCTGAAGAAGATTGGGCTAAAGGCGGCAGGCGTGGTGCGGCTGCCGGGGAAGGACGAGGACAGCGCGTATTTGGTGTCGGAGGGGTAGGGGGGGGCGTTTAATGTCCAAAAAGAGACCTGCTGCTACGTAACATCGAGGCCCTTCAGGTCAAGACAGTGATTTTTTAAGCCTACGCATAACTGATTAAAGGAGACAAATTAATTGTAAGTCGGAAACAAAAAACAATCGAAACGGAAAGTTAAATAATGCGGAATTCGAATTTCAATCATGCGAATATCTTTTATTACTGATTAAATAATACAAATACAGAATCCCGATATGTAATTGGAGATCGCGAAATTAACTTAAATCAATCGATAACAATATAAATTCATTAAGTAGGTTTAAGGGTATCGTTGAACAATTCCAAAGAAGGTGTCCATCCAGTTGCGTATTTATCTGCTCTAACAAGCCACTCTTTTATGCGATTCTCGCGCCTTACATGTTCCCCCCAATACTCATAGAATAGTTCATCATCCATTCTAAGGGCAGCAGCCTGGATCTCATCTTCTATTAGCTTTATGGCTCTCTGAATATAGACTCCCCCCTGATCATCATTCATCGGATTGGCGACACTTCCTGCCGAGAAAAGATCGCGAGCTTGGTGGCAGAGGACGCCATGGTAAGTCAATAAATATAGTACTACATCGTCATATTTATCTCTAGACCTACCAGACTTTACTATAGAGTGACAAAGTAAAATAGACTCCGCTCTCAAGCGGACCTTTTCTTCAGGCGACAAGCGTGTATATAGTCTGACCTGAATTGGTAGTGTGTGCGTTTCTCCTGGCGAGTCCTCTAGCCACCAAAGTCGCTCACCAGGCCTCAATCTCCCTCGTGCATAGTTGCGGATAAATCTCATTTTGTCGGCCATTTCAGAGAGCCGAAAATGTTCGTACGTGACACCCATCCGTTCAAACAATGAACGTTCCGAGCCGATCTCAACCTCGAATCTAGGCACATGAGATGTACGCACGTGGATCACCGATTTTTCATAATCAGCCCATCGTACGTCGACTTCGCCACCCATCTTCCCGAAAATCAGATAGATGCGTTCCACTTCCAAGAGGCGTTGCGATTCTAGTATGCTGTTTGCAATACTTCTCCAGGTGTCATTTGTCGTGAATTTAACTTCCACGCCAAACCTTCCTATCGCGATGTCCGGGAAAGCTTGGGGATGTGGGTCCAGATTGACTTCGAAGCCGTACGATTTAGAGCTCTCGTGGAAAATATTACGAACTCGATTCTCAAACGCTTTGGCTGAATCGAACGCTTGGCTTCTTGCTTCTTCGCGCAGGATTGCGGAGGCGCTATCCAGCAGCCGCTCAAACTCCTCTTGAGTCATCTCGATGAGCCCGCCCCCCTGTCCTAGGTAACGAGGGGGTAGTCAGAGCTTGAGATTCTGTCTAGCTGCTAGCGCGATTGAGCAAGCATTTGCGCAATGGCACGCGCGATGTGCCATGCAAGGACTGGCGGAACCGCGTTTCCGATTTGGCGCTCCGTCTCGCGAAGTTTCGAAACGAAGACGAATTCGTCGGGAAACGATTGGATCCGAGCTGCTTCTCTCATTGAAATTCTACGTGGCAGATCATAGTGCCATTGAATGTTTCCGTGACATTCCGCTCGGATTGTATAACCGGGCCTGGAGGCCACAAGCTTCCGATTCCCCTGCTCAGGGCTCCGTTTCGCCCGGCTCCATATGTGGCTGTATCTTACATCCTCAGGCATGCCCGCCAGATCACTTAGCGCTGCCCGAGCGGTGACATGATTTTGTGGCTCGTGGGTTGCTGTTGGCGGCACAAACTCGGCCACATTGGGTAGGTAACCCACCAAGAAAACGCGCTCGCGTGTTTGTGGCACTCCATAATCAGCTGAGTTGTATAAAATAGGCCTAGGTACATTGTAGCCAAGCGCACGAAATTCGTTAATCACTTTCTCCAATGATTTTTCATGATGCCGCATAAGTAAACCTTTTACGTTCTCGGCAACGAAAACCTTAGGTCTTACTCGGCGCACGGCTTCGACCATTGCAAGATAAAGCCCGCTCCGCGACCCGCTTACGCCCGTACCTTTACCATTAACCGAAATATCTTGGCATGGAAATCCGCCAATCATAACATCAGCCGTATCAGGCATATCTTCGATAAATCTCCATACATCACCCTGATGGATGTGAGATCCAATATTCTCAATGTAGGTGCGACATGCAGATGCATTAATCTCATTCGCCCATTTTATATCGAAGGGGTGTCTTTCATAATCTGTGCCCAAAAAATTAAAACCACCTCGGAATCCAAGGTCCATCCCGCCACAGCCGGAAAAAAGTGAAACTACTGAGTATTCATTATATTTATCTTCTTTTATACTTGAATTGATATCATCATCCTTTAATTTCTGGTCCCATGAGATATTTGTTGAATCGATATTTCTTATGAAAGATGTCTGAGCTTGGACATTGAGATTGTTATCTTTTATGGTGGATTCAGACACTTGGGACCTCAAGTAAAAAATTGCTTTGGCTGCCCACTCGAGCAGGGCCTGCGCCCCGTAGAGTTCCTATTATGTTCTCACCCGTTAGGGCCGCCCATGTCAACCCCCGCTAGGCGCGAACATTAATTGACCGTGATTTGGTCTCGAAACAAACTGTTGCCTCTCGTACAGCTAGTCCTAGGAACGGCGAATTGAGAGGGCGACCGTGCGCCGCCTGTCCTTAGATCAGGCATCGTCGAATTTGCTTCAAGACGTTGGGTTGCCCGCGAACCAACGCCCCCAACACTCGCGCCGCTTGCAGCGCAAAGTACGTGATCACCACCGTCGTGCCGACACGCTTGAAGACGGAGAGGCTTTCTAGGATGGCGCGGTCCTCGTCCAGCCAGCCGTTGGCGGCGGCGGCCTTGATCATGGCATACTCGCCCCAGACCTGGAAGGCGAAGGTCGGCTTTTGATAGGTCTCCACCACCCGGCGCACAATGTCGAGATAGGGCAGGCCGGGCTTGATCATCCGCCTCCCTTCAAGCCGCCCCCACCGCCGCCCGCCGCCGCCGCGCCGTCCGCCCCGCCTCCAGGCGGATCGAGACGAACTCCGCCAGGAACAGCACCACCTTG
>CAMCIK010000101.1 GCA_945874825.1 Phenylobacterium deserti
GATGTTCGAGAAGGTCGCGGCGCTGACATCGACGCTGGCCGTGAACTGGACGGTGTTGGTCCCCCCGTCGCCATTCACCGTCTCACCCGAAGCGGCGTCGCCGACGTTGGCGTAGATGAAGGTGTCGTTGCCATTGCCACCGGCAAGAACGTCAGCGCCCGCGCCGCCGGTCAGGCTGTCGTTGCCCGACGAACCGGTCAGGATCTCAGCGCCCCCGGCGCCATTCAGTGCGATCACCGCATTGGTGACGGAGGCCAGGGAGGCCAGGGAGACCGTGCCACCAAATCCGGCGTTCACCACCAGGGTCTCAGTCCCGCCGCCGGCGACGCCCGCAACCGACCAGGCCTGCCCGGTGATCTGGCTCCCGGCGAAGGTCGCCGTCAGATTGTCATTGATGAGAATGGCGTTGATGTTCGAGAAGGTCGCGGCGCTGACATCGACGCTGGCCGTGAACTGGACGGTGTTGGTCCCCCCGTCGCCATTCACCGTCTCACCCGAAGCGGCGTCGCCGACGTTGGCGTAGATGAAGAGGTCGTCGCCAGAGCCGCCGGAGAGACTGTCCGCGTCCGCCCCGCCCAGCAGGGTGTCGTTGCCGGCCCCGCCTGCCAGGGTGTCGTTCCCGACCAGCCCAGACAGGGACTCGGAGGCCGCAGAGCCGGTGATGTTCTCCGCCCCCACCGCGCCGTTGATCTGGACCGTCAGGTCGCTGATCGTCCCGAGGCTCGTCAGGTCCGTCGTGTCCCCCGGGGCCACGTTCACCACCAGGGTCTCCGTCGCCCCACCGGCCACGCCGCTCACCGTGAAGGTCTGGCTGGTCAGCTGCGCGCCCGAGAAGGTCCCCGTCAGCCCGCTGCCAATCGTCACCGCCTGGATATTCGCGAAGGTGGCGCCCGTCATGTCGATGGACGCCGTCAGGGAGACCGTGTTGGTCCCCGTCACGCCGTCCAGGGCCTCGCCGGCGCTCACTTCACCGGCCGCCGTGTAGACGAAGACGTCATCGCCCGCCCCGCCCGTCAGGCTGTCCGCGCCCGCCCCGGCGATCAGGGTGTCATTGCCGTCATCGCCGGTCAGGGTGTCGTTCCCGGACGTGGCGACCAGGGAGTCTGCCCCCGTCTCACCCATGACGGAGTTGTTCCCCGAGCCGGCGACCAGGGTGTCGTCACCGTCGCCGCCCAGGATGCAGTCGTTTCCGGTCCCGGCCAGGACGGAGTCTGCCCCCAGGCCAGCGTCCACAAGGTTGGCGCCATCGCCGGCGCCGATCCGGTCATTGCCGTCGCCGCCGAGGATCGAGTCCGCACCGGCCCCCGCCACCAGGCTGTCCGCGCCCGTCTCGCCCGACAGGGTGTTGTCGCCCGCCCCGCCGTCGAGGGTATCGTCGCCGTCGCCGCCGAAGAGGCAGTCGTTTCCGGTGCCGCCGAGGACGGAGTCCGCCCCAAGCCCCGCGTCCACCAGGTTGGCGCCATCGCCGGCGCCGATCCGGTCATTGCCGTCGCCGCCGAGGATCGAGTCCGCACCGGCCCCCGCCACCAGGCTGTCCGCGCCGGTCTCGCCCGAGAGTGTGTTGTCACCAGACCCGCCGTCGAGGGTATCGTCGCCGTCGCCGCCGAAGAGGCAGTCCGTTCCGGTGCCGCCCAGGACGGTATCCGCCCCCAGGCCGGCGAAGACGGCATTGGATCCGGCCCCGGTCGAGACCGTGTCATTGCCGTCGCCGCCCAGGATCGAGTCCGCGCCCGTGCCCCCCACAAGGCTGTCCGCGCCGGTCTCGCCCAGCAGGCTGTTGTCGCCGTCCAGTCCGTTCAGGGTGTCGTTTCCGGCGTCGCCGAGGATGGAGTCCGCCCCGGCCCCGCCGGTGATGTTCTCGTTCCCGGGCCCGCCCGCGATCTGCACGGTCAGGCCGGCATAGCCCAGGCTGGGCAGGACGAAGGTCGTGCCCGAGACCACGTTCAGCTTCAGGGTCGCCCCCGACCCGCCCCCTGCGGCGGAGGTGAAGCCCGACAGCTGGGCACTGGTGATGTTCACCACCGTGGCGGCGGCGATGAACAGGCTCTCCACGCTCGTCAGGAAGAGACCCGTGGGGAAGCTCGTCGAGACGGAGATGGCGAGGCTGTCGTTCCCCGCCCCGCCGTCGAAGGACTCCGCCGGGTCCAGCTCGGCGGTGTCGGTGATCAGGTAGAAGTCTTCGCCATTGCCCCCGGACATGACATCGGCACCGGCCCCGCCGCTGAAGGTGTCATTGCCGTCGCCGCCGACCAGGCTGTCGTTGCCGGTCCCGCCGGAAAGGGAGTCCGAGCCCGTCTCGCCCGACAGGGTGTCGTTGCCCGAGGCCCCGTCCAGGGTGTCGTTCCCGTCGCCGCCAGACAGGGAATCCGCCCCGGTCCCGCCCAGGGCGAAGTCCGCACCCAGGCCGCCGTCGACCCGGTTTTCGCCGTCCCCGGTCAGGATCTGGTCGTCGCCGTCGCCGCCGGCCAGGGTGTCGTTGGCCGCCCCGCCCGAGAGGGTGTCGGCCCCGGCGTCCCCGGCCAGGCTGTCGCCCTCGGCGCCCGAGCCTGCAACCGAGTCGTTGTCCGCCCCGCCGGACAGGCTGTCCGCGCCCGAGGCGTCGCTGATCGTGTCTGCGCCCGCGCCGCCCAGGACCAGGTCCGCCCCGGTCTCGCCGTCGAGGGAATCCGCCCCCGCCCCGCCGTCGACATGGTCCACCCCATCGCCGCCCAGGCCCGTGTCGCCACCGCTTCCGCCCAGGAGGGTGTCGGCGCCAAGGCCGCCCACCAGGCTGTTGGCGCCCGCTCCCACGGCCAGGCGATCGTCGCCGTCCTCGCCCGCCAGGGTCGCATTGCCGGTCCCACTGACCAGGGTGTCATTGCCCACGCCGCCGGCCAGGGAGTTGGCCCCATCGTCGGCGGCCAGCACGTCGGAGCCGTCGCCGCCTGCCAGGGTGTCGGCCCCCGTTGCGCCGTTCAGGGTGTCGTTGCCGGTCCCACCGTCCAGGCTGTTGTTCCCCGCCCCGCCGACCAGGCTGTCCTCGCCCTCGCCGCCAATCAGCCTGTCGTCGGCAGCCATCCCGTTCAGGGTGTCGTTGCCGGTCCCGCCGTCCAGGGTGTCATTTCCGCCCAGGTAGGGGTCGTTGTCACCGATGATGAGGTCCGCGCCGCCAAAGCCGTTCAGCAGGTCCGGGTCGCCGTTCCCGATCAGGGTGTCCGGCCCCTCGGTTCCGGTCAGGGGCGAGCCGCCCCCGGCGAGGATCCGGATAACCACGTCGATCTGGTTGTCATTGTCCGTGTCGGCGAAGACATAGGTATCCGCGGCGGCGACCACCGTGAAGACAAGGTCGTGCAGGCCAGACGCGATCAGACCACCCGCCTGGATCCGGGCCGACTCGAAAGTTGGCGCGGGCTCCGCCGTAAACCCGCTAACGCCACCGGGCAGTCCGAAGTCGAGTTCGTCTCCCTCGGAGGCATTGTAGTCGGTGATGACCTCGATGCTGTCCGGCGTCTGGCCGGCGGCATCTCCCGGTGCAAAGACGAAGCGATCGGCGCCGGATCCGCCGCTCAGGGTGTCGGCGCCGCTGCCGCCCCTGAGGGTATCCGCCCCGCCGCTGCCGGAAAGAGAATCCGATCCCTCGCCGCCGGACTGGGACCCATTACCCACGGAGCCTGCCAGGGTGTCGGCCCCGGCGTCGCCGGTCAGCGTCCCCTCCCCGATCAGGACGTCGTCGCCCGCCCCGCCTGACACCGTATTCATCCCCGTCCCGGCGCTCAGGCTGTCATTGCCCGCCCCACCCAAAAGGGTGTCCGCTCCGCCCAGTGCCGACATCGTGTCGGCGCCGTCCTCGCCGTCGAGACGGTTGTCGCCGGCATCAGCATCAATCCGGTCGTCACCCGCACCGCCCAGAACGGTCTCGCCGCCCGCAGCTCCCAGGACAGTGTCATTGCCGGTGCCGCCCAGGATGCTGTCCGCCCCGCCGCCGGCGGTAATCCGGTCATCCCCGTCTCCGCCCAACAGGGTCTCGGACCCGGCGCCCCCAAGGATCACGTCATTGCCGGCGTCCCCGGTCAGGGACGAGGCCCCCGCGCCGCCAGACAGCTGGTCATCGCCCAGGCCGCCCGACAGGGTGTCGGCACCGCCCTGGCTGCTCAGGGTATCGGCACCCTCGTCGCCCTGCAGGAAGTCGATCCCCGCGCCGCCGATCAGGTTGTCATCACCGGCGCCGCCATAGCCCGCCACCGAGCCGCCCGCATTTGCCGAGAAGTCCAGCCGGTCGTCGCCGTCACCGCCGCGCACCGTGGCACCGCCACCGGCGCCCCCGGCCAGCAGGGTGTCGTTGCCGGCCCCGCCCTCGACCGTGTCGCTGCCGGCCCCCGCGGACAGGCTGTCGGCGCCGTCGCCGCCTATGAGGGTATCGGCCCCCGCCCCCGCGGCCAGGGTGTCGTTACCCGTCCCGCCGGACAGGCTGTTGTCACCGTCGCCGGCCTCGATCCGGTCGTCGCCGTCCTCGCCCTGGACCCAGTCATTGCCACCGTCGGACCTCAGGGTGTCAGCCCCTGACCCGCCCCACAGGGTATTGGCCCCGGCCCCGGCATCGATGCTGTCATTGCCCTGGCCGCCCAGGACCAGGTCGGCGCCTCCCAGGGTCAGGAGGCTGTCATTGCCCAGGCCCAGGTCGACGGCGTCGTTACCCCCGCCGCCCAGCACAGTGTCGTCCCCATCGCCGGCGCTGATCGTGTCCGAGGCCCCGCCCCCCGAAATCTGGTCATTGCCGTCCCCGCCTGAAAGGGATTGCGCGCCCGCGCCGCCCGCCAGGGTGTCGGCGCCAGCGCCCCCGGAAAGCGTCGAGGCCCCGGCGTTGGAGACCAGGCTGTCGGCCCCGTCCCCGCCCAGCAGGATCGCCGCCCCGGTCCCGGCGTCCCCCACCAGGGTGTCATCGCCGCTCTCGCCATCCAGGCTGTCGGCGCCGGATCCGCCTCCGGTCATGACCAGCTGGTCGTTGCCCTGACCGCCCATGACGGTGTCGGCACCGGTACCGGTGGTCAGGGTGTCGTCGCCCAGGTCGCCGAATACCAGGTTGGCACCGTCGCCGGCCTGCACCACGTCATTGCCCTGGCCACCCAGGATCGTGTCGTTTCCGGCCCCGGCGACCAGGCTGTCGTCACCCAGGTTGCCGTGCAGATAGTTGGCGCCCTCGCCCGCCAGGATCGTGTCATTGCCCTGGCCACCCAGAAGGCTGTCGTTCTGGGCGCCGCCAGTGATGGAATCCTCGCCGGCATTGCCGTTGACGCTGTCATTGCCCCCGCCGCCGAGGATGAGGTCATTGTCCGCCCCGCCCGAGATCGTATCCGAGCCGGTTCCCGCCGACAGGGTGTCGGCGCCGGAGTCCCCGGTCAGGCTGTTGGCGCCCGACCCGGCCGACAGGCTGTCGACGCCGTCACCGCCCATCAGGGTGTCGTTTCCACT
>CAMCIK010000102.1 GCA_945874825.1 Phenylobacterium deserti
GCGGCGGGACTGAGACCCTGGTGGTGAACGCGGGCTCTGGCGAGACGATAACCCTGGCCTCCCTGGCGTCCGTCACCAATGCGGTGATCGCGCTGAATGGTGCCGGGGGCGCCGAGATCCTGACGGGGTCTTCCGGCAATGACAGCCTCACGGGTGGCGCGGGAGCCGATGCCCTGTCGGGCGGTGGCGGCAACGACACCTTCGTCTACGCCAACGCTGCAGACGCGGCAGCCGGCGAGACGGTGAATGGCGACGGGGGGACCAACACGGTCCAGTTCAGCGCCAGCGTCAATGTCAGCTCGGTATCCTTCTCGAACATCAACGCCCTCGTCATCAATGACGGCCTGACGGCGACCTTCGCCGGGAGCCAGATCACCGGGCAGGCCTGGTCGGTTGCGGGCGTCGCCGGCGGCGGGACTGAGACCCTGGTGGTGAACGCGGGCTCTGGCGAGACGATAACCCTGGCCTCCCTGGCGTCCGTCACCAATGCGGTGATCGCGCTGAATGGTGCCGGGGGTGCCGAGGTCCTGACGGGGTCTTCCGGCAATGACAGCCTCACGGGTGGCGCGGGAGCCGATGCCCTGTCGGGCGGTGGCGGCAACGACACCTTCATCTATGCCAACGCCGCCGAGGCTGCTGCGGGCGAGACGGTGAATGGCGGGACGGGGACTAACACCCTGGCCTTCACGGCCAGCGTTGACGCCAGCGCGGCCAGCTTCAGCAATATCCAGGCGGTGACGATCGCCAGCGGCCTGACCGCGACCTTCACGGGTGCCCAGCTCCACCTGCAGAACTGGACCGTGACCGGCGTGGCCGGTGGGGTCGTCGAAACCCTGATGGTGAACGTCGCCTCGGGAACCACGGCGAGCCTGGCCACTCTTGGGACCGTCACCGACGTCAGCCTCCAGATCATCGGGGCGGGTGGCGCGGAGAGCATCATCGGTTCGACGGCGGCGGAGTCGATCTTGGGCCTGGCCGGGGACGACACCCTGGTGGGCGGGGCGGGGGCGGATACGCTCTCCGGTGACATTGGCAACGACACCTTCATCTACACCAGCGCCGCCGACGCCACAGGCGGTGAGCAGGTGGATGGCGGGACGGGGACCAACACCCTGGCCTTCACGGCCAGCGTTGACGCCAGCGCCGTCAGCTTCAGCAATATCCAGGCGGTGACGATTGCCAGCGGCCTGACGGCGACCTTCACTGGTGCCCAGCTCAACGCAAAGACCTGGACAGTGACCGGCGTGGCCGGCGGCGGGACCGAGACCCTGGTGGTGAACGTCGCCTCCGGGACCACGGCGAGCCTTGCGACCCTTGGGACCGTCACCGACGCTAGCCTCCAGATCAACGGGGCGGCCGGCGCGGAGAACATCACCGGCTCGGCGGCCTCGGAGTCCCTCTCGGGCCTGGGCGGTAATGACACCCTGGCGGGCGGTGGCGGCAACGACACGATCTTCGGCGGGACCGGGGCGGACAGCCTGTCCGGCGGCGCGGGCGATGACCTCTTCACCTACACGGTGGCTGGCGAGGTGAGCGCCGGCGAGGCGCTGGACGGCGGGACGGGGACCAACACCGTGTCCCTCACCGCAGCCATCGACATGACAGGCGCCACCTTCGCCAACATCCAGGCGGTGACCCTAGGGAGCGGCCTGACGGGGACCTTCTCGGGCTCGCAGCTGACCGGCCAGACCTTCACGATGAGCGGCGTGGCTGGTGGCGCGACGGAGACCCTGTTGGTGAACGTCGCGTCCGGGACCACGACGGATCTCTCAACCCTGGGGACGATCAGCAACCTGACGGTCCAGATCAACGGGGCGGGCGGCGCAGAGAACATCACCGGCTCGGCGGCGGCGGATTCGATCTCGGGCCTGGCCGGAGCCGACAACCTGGCCGGCGGGAACGGCAATGACACCCTGGTCGGCGGTACTGGCAGCGACACCCAGAGCGGAGGTGCCGGTTCCGACCGCTTCGTCTTCGCCACGGGTGACGCGGCCTCGACCACCCTCGCTACTCTGGAGGTCATCTCCGCTTTCGTGGCCGCGGATGACGCGATCGCCCTGGGCGTGACCGGCACCGGCTCGAATTGGACCTTCACTTCGGAGGCCAGCTACGCCGCCGCTCTGACGGAAGCGAACACATTGATAACCGGGGGAACCCGGGACATTGTCGTCACCGAGGCCGGGGCGGATACCTTCGTCTTCGCCGACACCAACGGTGACAATGTCCTCGACACGGTGATCCAGCTGACGGGGACGGGCCTGGGCCTGGCCTTCGGCGACTTCGTCGCCTGAGGTCGCGGATTCGCCCCGCGGCGGGGACTTTACCCACAATCTGTCGCCGAAGTGTTGCCGATTACGCCGACTATCGGCCTTGGCGGGTCCAACCCGCTCAGTTAATGAAAAGCAAATACTGATCTTGGGAGCGACGAATCGCGCCCAACCCTGATCTGCTGGAGCGAGACGTCGATGACCGCCTACATCTTCGAGACCATCACCGACGCCCAGGCTGCGGCCTTCCAGGCCGGGGACACCCTGACCTTCACCAACCCGACCCTCACCGCCCAGTCGGTGGAGGTGCGGTTCAACCCCCAGACCGGCGGCGGCGGCTTCCCGCCTGGACCGGTGGTCCCAGCCACCATCACCCTGACCGTCGGGATCACCAGCAAGGTGTTCAGCTCAGCGCTGGCGGGCATGGGCGGGACGACCGGCCAGATCAACCTGCCGGACGGGACCATGCTTTACATCGGCACGACCGGTGCCGAGAGCCGGGCCGGCTCAGTCCTCAATGACGCCCTCTATGGCAATGACGGGGACGATTCCCTGGGCGCCCTGGGTGGCAATGACATCGTCCAGGGCAATATCGGCAACGACACCCTGGCGGGCGGCGACGGCAACGACTCCCTCTATGGCGGCAAGGGCGACGACTGCGTCATGGGCGATGCGGGCGTCAATTGGATCCACGGCAACCTCGGCAACGACACGCTCATGGGCGGCACCGGTGCCGACACCATTCTGGGCGGCCAGGGCAATGACAGCGTAATCGCTGTCGATGGTACCAACTACGCCTCTGGCGATCTCGGCGACGACACCGTGTCCGGCCTCGCGGGCACCGACACCCTGTTGGGCGGTGACGGCGCCGACAGCCTGGCGGGCGGCGAGGGCGCGAACCGCCTGGATGGCGGCAGTGGAGCCGACACCCTTACCGCAGGCACCGGCGCGGACACCCTCATCGGCGGGGCGGACAACGACACTGTCACCGACACCGGCGGCTCCAACAGCCTCATGGGCGACGCTGGCGCAGACAGCCTGACCGGCGGCGCGGGCAATGACGTCATCTCCGGCGGGGACGGCAATGACACCGTGGTCGGCGGCGGCGGTGTGGACAGCGTCAATGGCAATGTCGGGGCGGACTCCATCACCGGTGGCGCAGGCACGGACAGCCTGCTGGGCGGCCAGGACAATGACACGATCGTCGGTGCCGAAGGCGCGAACCTCCTGCATGGCAATATCGGCAACGACAGCCTCACCGCCGGCACGGGCGCCGATACGATCTATGGCGGCAAGGGCAATGACGACGTCATCACCGGCGCGGGCGCAAACTTGGCCTTCGGCGACCTTGGCAACGACACCCTGACCGGCAACACCGGGGCAGACACCCTGGTCGGCGGCGATGGCAATGACCGCATCGCGCTGAACGACGCCGGCGGCTCGGGCGCCGACAGCATCGACGCCGGCACCGGAAACGACGTGGTGGTCGGCAGCACCGGCACGGGCGCCTCCCTGATCCTCGGCGGTGCCGGCGACGACAGCCTGGGCTCCAACAACGGTGCCTCCACGGTGGTGGGGGATGTCGGCAACGACACCCTGATCGGCGGCAGCGGCAACCAGTCCCTGGTGGGCGGCGACGGCAATGACTCGGTCACCGGCGCATCCGGTAACGATACGGTTGACCTGGGTGCCGGCAATGACACCGCCGACGTGGGCGCGGGGAATAACCTCGTCACCGGTGGTGACGGCAACGACAGCGTCTCCTCGGGTTCTGGCAACGACAATGTCACCGGCGGCGCGGGCGCCGATACGATTTCGGCGGGTGATGGCGCGAACAGCCTCACCGGCGGGGCGGACAACGACAACATCACCGCCGGGACCGGCAATGACCTGATCACCGGCGACGACGGTGACGACAGCATCAACGCTGGCGCCGGGGCGAACAGCGTCACCGGCGGCGTGGGCGCCGACACCCTGATTGGCACGGGGGCCGATACCCTGCTGGGCGGCGATGGCAATGACCGCCTGGCCAGTTCCGGCGCGGGCGCCGACACCATGGACGGCGGGACCGGGAACGACACCCTGGTCGCCGGCGCCGGATCCTCGACCCTGGTGGGCGGGACCGGCGACGACGCCCTCGACCTTTCCGCCAACGCGGCGTCCTCGATGATCGGCGATGGCGGGGAGGGCAATGACAGCATCCTCGGCGGCGCCGGCATCGACTATGTCATCGGCGGCCTGGGCAATGACACCGTGACCTCGGTTGGCGGTGCCGACACCCTGATTGGCGGCGACGGCACCGACAGCCTCCTCGGCGGCGCGGGCGGCTCGTCCCTCACTGGTGATGCCGGTGCGGACACCGTGGCCGGCGGCGCGGGTTCGGAGACGATCTCGGGCGGCGACGGCGCCGACAGCCTGACCGCTGGCGGTGGCGCGGACCTGATCCTCGCCGGGACGGCCAATGATACGGTCCTGGGCTCCACGGGCGGAGAGACCGTGCTCGGGGCCGAGGGCGACGATACCGTCTCGGCCATGGCCGGGAATAACAGCGTCGATGGCGGCGTGGGCAATGACACCCTGTCCGGCACGACTGGCACGGACACCCTGGTGGGTGGCGAGGGCAACGACAACCTGAGCGCCGACACAGGCGCCAACACGGTGACGGGCGGACTTGGAACCGACACCCTGTCGGGTGACGGCACCCTCTCTGGCGACGATGGCGACGACGTCCTGACCGGACTGTCCGGGACCGGCCTCCTGCTGGGCGGGACCGGGGCCGACACCCTGAACGGGGGCGGCGGGACCGACACGGTCAATGGCGGGACGGGCACGGACAGCCTGGCCGGCGGGACCGGGGCCGACTTCTTCACCTTCGCGACCGGGGACGCCAGCGTCCTGACGGCCGGGGCTGTGGAGACGATCTCGGACTTCACCACCACCGAGTTTGACCACTACCTAGTCGGCCTGACAGCGGCGACGAACTACTTCACCTCGGCGGGCACCGCCACCTACTCAGCGGCCCTGACCTCCTCCCAGGCCCTGATCTCGGCGGGTCTCCACGACGTGATCTCGACGGTGGTCGCCGGTGACGGGACCTATGTCTTCGCCGACACCAATGGCGACAATGTCCTCGACACGGCAGTGCGGCTGGCGGGCGTGACCTCGGGCGTGCTGACCGGCGATGTCGGTGCGGACACCCTCACGGGTAACATCGGCGCCGACTACATCCACGGCTACGATGGAAACGACTCCCTGACGGGGGACAACAGCCCGACCTCGGGCGGCAACGACACCCTGGTGGGCGGCAATGGCGCCGACACCCTGATCGGCGGACAGGGCGACGACACCTTCGTCTACCGGGGCACATCGGAGGCCGCGGCGGGGGAAATCGTGGACGGCGTGGCCGGCACCGACACGGTGCTGGTGGTGGGCTCGACCACCTTCAACAGCACCGTGGCCTTCAACAATATCGACGCCCTGTCCATCGCCGGGGGCCAGGACGCCACGATCTCGACCGCCCAGCTGGCCACCCTGCCGACGGTCTCCGGCGGCTCCGGCTCGACCCTGACGGTCAACGTCACCTCGGCGACCTATACCCTGCCGTCCTCGCAGGGCTATTCCGGTGTGGCGGTCCGCGTCGTCGGCGACAGCAGCAACCAGTTGATCACGGGCTGGACGGGCGACGAGTCGATCCAGGGCCTTGGGGGCAACGACACCCTCGTCGGCGTCGACGGCAATGACACCCTCAGCGGCGGCGTCGGGAACGACAGCGTGATCGGCGGCCTGGGCAATGACGTCTTCGTCTTCGGCGGGACCCCGGATATCACGTCCGGCGAGACCGTGGACGGGACCTCCGGTACGGACACCCTCCTGGTGACCGCCAGCACGGACCTGACCGGCCTGGTCATGGCGAACATCGATGGCGTGTCCATCGCCAGCGGCCAGACGGCCACCTTCACCGGGGCCCAGGTCACCGGCCAGTCGTGGACGGTCACAGGCGTTGCGGGTGGGGTGGAAGAGGTCCTTGCGGTCAACGCTGCAGCGAACGCCACGGTCAACCTGTCGACGATCTTCACAGCCGTGACCAATGCCTCGATCGCCCTTAACGGCAACACCGGCAACGAGAATCTGACCGGCTCCGTGGGTTCGGACAGCATCACAGGCGCCGCCGGGATCGACGTGATGAGCGGCGGGGACGGCACCGACACCTTCGTCTTCAACGGCACGTCCGAGGTCGGCGCGGGCGAGAGTGCGGACGGCGGAAACGGTACGGACACGATCCGCGTCGCTGCAACGACGGACCTTTCCACCGTGGTCTTCACCAGCATTGAGGCCGTGTCCCTCGCTGATGGGACCACGGCGACCTTCACGGGAGCGCAGATCACCGGGCAGTCCTGGGCAGTCAGCGGAACGGCGGGTGGCGGGACGGAGACCCTGACCGTAGCCGCGGGGTCCGGGCTGGCGGTGGACCTCAGCACCCTGACGGGCCTGACCAACCTGGCCGTCGCCCTGAACGGTGCCGGCGGGGCGGAGACCCTGACGGGCTCTTCGGCGGCGGATACGATCGGTGGCCTCGCGGGGACCGACAGTGTGCTCGGCGGCGGCGGCGCGGACTCGCTCTTCGCGGGGGACGATGCCGATACCCTGGTCGGCGGCACCGGCAGCGACACCCTGAGCGGGGGTGCCGGCTCCGACCGGTTCGTCTTCGCCACGGGTGACGCGTCCTCGACTACCCTCGCCACCCTGGAGGTCATCACCGACTTCGTGGCCGCGGATGATGCCATCGCCCTCGGCGTGACCGGCACGGCCTTGAACACGGCCTTCACGACGGCGGCCAGCTACGCTGCCGCCCTGACGGCAGCGACCACGGCCATTTCGGCAGGAAGCCAGGACATCGTCGTCACCGAAGCGGGGACGGACACCTTCGTCTTCGCCGACACCAACGGTGACAATGTCCTCGACACGGTGATCCAGCTGACGGGGACTGGGCTGGGAGTGACCTTCGGCGACTTCGTCGCCTGAGGTCCGGGCCTCAGAGCCTCAGGTCGAACCTGCGGAACAGGACGGACTGTCCGTTCCGCAGGACGGCGTAGTCGGCCCGGTAGAGGCCTGGCGGCCAGCCGCCAGGCGGGGCCCGCTTGCCGGCGTAGAGCAGCCACTGGGCCTTGTTGCGGTCGAGGGCTGAGCCCTCGCTGCGGGCCAGCACGGTGCCGTCCGGCCCGGTGAGGGTCAGGGTTGGCCGGTCGCCCCCCTGCAGGTTGATGGCGCGGACATAGGCCACCATAGCGGGGGATGTGCGTCCCGGTCGCGGCGGGCCGCCAGCCTCCACCCGGGCGTTATCCACCGGTCCGTCAGCGAAGCCGGCGTTGAGCACCGCCCCGCCCGTGCGGTAG
>CAMCIK010000103.1 GCA_945874825.1 Phenylobacterium deserti
ACGTCACGGTCTCCGGCCGGATCGACGCCGCGGCTGCGGCGCTTCAGTCCGCCGGGGGCGACGTCTACGTCCTGGCCGGCAACCGCGAAGGAACGGTCCAGGCGACCGGGGTCAGCCAGTCTGGCGGCGAGGTTTGGCTCTCCGCTCCCGAGGGCGAGGTCCGGGTCGACGGCAGTGCCCGCGCGACGAAGGGCGACGCCGGTGGTGACATCACCCTGTCCGGGCGCGGGGTCACAGTTGGCGGCTCGGCGGTCCTGGACGCCACCGGGAATTCGGGCGGGAACATCCTCGTCGGCGTAACGGCGCCCGCGACGGGCCTGTCGGACGTGACCACCATCGCCTCGGGCGCCCGAATCCTTGCCGGCGGTCCCACGGGCGGCGGTCTGGTGGAGACCTCCGGGCATCTGATGACCATCGGCGACGCGGTCATCCGCGCCGGGGAAGGTGGCCACTGGCTGGTAGACCCCGTCGACCTGACGATCGACGCCCCTGCTGCCTCGACCATCGCTTCGGCACTGAACGCCGGTACGAATGTCACCCAGCAGACGACCGCCACGGGCGCCGTCGGCGTGGGCTCCCAGGCGATCGGTTCGGGCGACATCATCGTCGCCGCGCCAATCAGCTGGACAGGGTCCGGCTCCCTGACCCTGGACGCCTACCGGGACGTCCTGGTCAACGCCGCAATCAGCGGGACGGGGACCGGTGGACTGACCCTGCTGGCGGGCGGCGGCATATCGACCACTGCGGCCGTGACCGCCTCGACCCTGAACTTCACCGCCACAACTGGCGGGATCTCGACCTCTGCGGCGGGTGCCCTGTCCGGGCCGAACGGCGTCACCCTGACGGCGGCGCAGGCCATCAGCCTCGGTGGAACCGTCTCCAATCTCACCGGCGGCCAGCTGCTGGTCACCGGATCGACTGGCGTCACCCTCTCCGGTGCCGTCAATGCCCGCTCGGTCACGGTCAACGCAAATGGCGGAACCCTGGCAACCGGGGCCTCCGCGACAATTACCGGCACCAATGGCGTGACGCTCTTTGGGTCGCAGGGCGTCACCCTTGGAGCGGCTGTCACAAATACGCAGGCCGGGTCGGGCAGCCTTTCAATCGTCAGCGGCGGGGCGATCTCGGCACCCGTCGCCCTGGTCGGGCGGGCGGTCAACCTCCAAGCCAACGGCGGGTCCCTGACTGCGACAAGCGTGAATTCCTCGACGGCGGGCGCCGTAAATATCACGGCCCTGGGCTCCGTCTCGCTGTCCTCGACCCTTACCGCCCAGGGCGCCCTTACCGTGACCGGGGGCCAGGGCGTGGCCCTCGATGCGGTCACCGGTTCCTCCACGGTCAACCTGACGGCTAATGGCGGCACCCTGACCACCTCCGGCGCCGTCAGCGGCGTGGGCGGGACAAGCTACCGGGCGACTGGATCGGCAACCCTTGGGTCCTCAGTCGCCAATACCGGGTCGGGCGCACTCAGCGTCAGCGCCGGTGGGGGCGTCACCGTCTCAGGTGCAGCCTCTGGCCCAACGGTCAGCATGTCCGCGAATGGCGGCAACCTGACCATCGGTGCCACCGGCTCCGTCTTGGGGACCAACGGGGTCACCCTGGGAACCACCGGAAACTTCATCAACAATCGGGGGGCCGACGGCGTCCAGGCACCCTCCGGGCGCTGGCTGGTCTATTCCACCAGCCCGACGACGGACACCCTCGGCGGCCTCGCCTTCGATTTCATCCAGTACGGGGCGACCTATCCTGCTGATGGCGCCGGTGCCACGGCGCCTGCTCAGGCGACAGGCAATGGCCTGCTCTACAGCCTCGCGCCGACCCTGTCGTTCGACCTGACCGGCGCTGTCTCCAAGACCTACGACGGAAACACGACGACGACCCTGTCGCCCGGGAACATCGTGAGCACCGGCCTCATCGGCTCCGACACCCTGTCCCTCACAGCGGCCTACACCACGGCCGACGCGGGCACCCAGATTGGCGTGACCGCCTCGGGCGCCACCGTCACCAATGCCGGCAAGCCGGTCTATGGCTACATCCTCCCGACCCCCTCGGTGACGGCCGATATCGGCACGATCAACCGCAAGACGCTTACCGCCGCGATCATCGGCAACCCGACCAAGATCTACAATCGGAGCACCTACGCCAGCGTCAGCTCGGGGAACTTCCTGCTCACCGGCTTCGTCGCAGGGCAGGGCGCGACGGTGGTGTCCACCACGGGCGCAGCCTACGACTCTGACCAGGCCGGCGCCCGGACCGTGACGGCGGGCTTGGTGCCCTCGAGCTTCTCGGCATCGGGCGGGACCCTGCTTTCGAACTATGACCTGCCGACGTCCGCCACCGGCGCCGGGACCATCAATAAGGCCACCGTCCGGGTTTCCGGGGTCCTAGCGGGCAACAAGACCTACGACGGCACGGCCTCAGCCAGCCTCGACATCTCCCAGGCCCTCCTGTTTGGCCAGGTGGCCGGCGACGCCGTCGCCCTCGACCTCTCCACGGCCGGGGGCAACTACGCCTCGGCCAATGTCGGCGCGGGCCAGGTCATCACGGCCTCGGGCTTCACGCTCTCTGGTGCCTCCGCCGCCAACTACGACCTTGTTCAGCCCCAGGGGCTGAGCGGCAACATCACTGCGCGCGGGATCTCGATCCTTGGGCTCTCGGCCCAGAACAAGGTCTATGACGGAAACACCACCGCCACCCTGAACCTGGCGGGCCTGACCCTCAGTGGGTTGGTCGCCACGGATGTGGGCCAGGTCAACCTGACGACCGGCGGCGCCAGCGGCACCTTCGAGTCCGCCAACGCTGACTTGGGCCTGAGGGTCACAGCCTCCGGTTTCGGCCTGTCCGGCGCAAAGGCGGGCAACTACTCGGTCAGCGCACCCACCCTCTTCGCCAACATCACCCAGCGCCAGCTGACGGCGGCCATCAGCGGCAACCCGACCAAGGTCTACAACGCGACCTCGACGGCGAACGTCGACACGTCGGCCTATTCGCTTTCGGGCTTCGTGGCGGGCCAGGGCGCTACCCTGACCCCCAAGGCCACCGCCTACTACGACAGTCCCAACGCCGGTGCCCGCACGGTCAGCGCCAACATCGCCACCCCCGACATCACGGCGGACGCTGGCACCCGGCTGACCAACTACATCCTGCCCACCACGGCGATCGGCGTGGGCACGATCACCAAGGCGGCTGTCAGCTTCAACATCGTCGGCAACCCGACCAAGGTGTACGACGCCAACACGGTTGCCACGCTTTCGCCTGGCAACTTCCAGGCCGTGGGCCTGATGGGTGCCGACAGCCTGACTGTGACCCAGACGACCGGGACCTATGCTTCTTCGAATGCCGGGGCCTGGCTGGTGACGGCGGACCTGACCGGCAAGATCGCGGGGGCTGCCTCGCTATTCAACAACTACACCTTCGCCTCGTCGGCGACCGGCACCGGCTCGATCACCCGCGCGCCCCTGACCGAAGGCGTTGGCCCGATCTTCAACCTCAACGGCCAGCTCGTCGGCAATCCCACCAAGGTCTACGACGGCACCGACGCGATCACCGGCCTGACCACGGCCAACTTCGTCCTGACCGGCCTGCAGGGCACCGACACCATCCAGGTCGTCAAGACGACCGGCGTGTTCGAGAACGTCAACGCGGGCGTCCAGCGCATCCGGGTCGACCTCAACAGCAATTCCCTGACGACGACGGATTATGTTGCCGGCGCGGGCACGCTTCTCAGCAACTACGTCCTGCTCTCGGAGATCTACGGCAACGGTTCCATCACGCCCAAGCCGATCTCTGCCAGCCTCACGGGTGACCCCACCAAGACCTACAACGGTAGCAATGTCGCGGTCCTGACCAGCGCCAACTACGTCTTCACTGGCCTGGTGGGTCCGGACTCCATCGTCGTCGGCCAGGCCGCCCAGGCCTTCTATGACTCGGCCAACGCTGGTGCCCGCAGCGTCACGGTCACCCTGAGGGAGACCGATCTCCAGGGTGCCGGCGCCACGCGGCTTTCCAACTACATCATCCCTGGGACGGTGACCGGCTCCGGGACGATCTTGCAGGCACCCCTTCGGCTGTATGACTACGTCGCCAACAGCAAGACCTACGACGGTACAAACGTCGCCAGCCTCGATTTCTCCCAGGCCACCCTCTTTGGCGCCGTGACCGGCGACGCGGTGTCCCTGAATACGGGTGCCGCGACGGGAACCTTTGCGACCAGTAATGCGGGCGGCGGCATTGGCGTCACGATCAGCGGGCTCAGCCTTTCCGGGGCCGGCGCCGCCAACTACACCCTTGTCCCACTGACGGGCGTGACCGCGAACATCAATGCGCGTGGACTCAGCATTTCGGGCGTCTTTGCGAACTCGCGGACCTACAACGCGACCACCGTCGCCACCCTGAACGCGGCGGGCGCCACGCTGAATGGCGTCCTTGCCGGGGATGTGGGGCAGGTCAACCTGACCCAGGCGGGCGTGGGTGGGACCTTCTCCTCGCCCTATGTCCGCAACGGCATCCCCGTCACCGCCTATGGCTTTGGCCTGAGCGGTGCCAAGTCCAGCAACTACGCCTTGAGCCAGCCGGGCGGCCTGTCCGCCAACATCACGCCGGCACCGCTGTCGGCGATGGTCACCGCCACGCCGACCAAGACCTATGACGGGTCGACCTCGGTCAGTGTACCCCTTGCAGGCATCGGCCTTTCGGGCTTCTTCGGCACGGATGGGGCCACCCTGGGCCAGTACGCCGCGTCGGCGTTCAACTCGCCGGATGCGGGCGCCAGCGTCGGGCTGACGGTGACCCTGAGGGTGCCGGACTTCGTCGCCACGGGCTCGACGGATCTGTCCAACTACGAGTTCCCGACCACGGCGGTGGGAACCGGGGTCATCAACCGCGCGACCCTCACGGCCCAGGTGATCGGGCGGCCGACCAAGGTCTATGACGGCAATGCCGTGGCTGGGGTTTTGTCGGCGAATTTCCGGATCGACGGCTTCGTCGGCGGCCAGGGTGCCACGGTCAGTAACCAACTCGGGACCTACAGCTCCGCCAATGCCGGCGACCGGACCGTCAGCGTCGCCTTCGCACCCTTTGGTACGGACTTTACGGCCAATGCCGGCACCAACCTCGCCAACTACAACCTGCCGGCCTCGGCGACGGGCGCGGGGACGATCAGCCCCAAGAGCCTGGCGGTCTCGATCATCGGCAACCCGACCAAGACCTACAACGCCACCACGGCGGCGAGCCTGACCTCTGCCAACTATTCGGTGACCGGCCTGATCGGGACCGACGCCTTCACGGTGACCGAGACGGCGGGCACCTACGATCTGTCGGATGCCGGAAACCGGACAGTGACCGCCCTGCTGGCGGCGGCCGATTTCACCCCCGCCGGATCGACCCTGGCCGGCAACTACGTCTTCCCGGCCAGCGCTTCCGGCGTGGGCCAGATCAATCCCAAGCTCCTGACCCTGATCCGGGTCCAGCGGGTCTACAACAGCCTTACCTCGGTGGCCGGCTCGGCCTACACCCTGTCGGGCGTCGAGACCTCCGACCTTGCGTCCGTGTCCGTGGACGGGGCGCTGGTTACGGGTGCCTTCGACACCAAGTCGGTGGGGACGAACAAGCTGGTCAACCTGGCCGGCGTTGCCCTCGCGGGGGCACGGTCAGCGAACTATTCGATCGCCCCCATCGTGACCAATGGCTCCATCGGCGTCATTACGCCGGCGACCCTGTCCTTCTCGGGACCAGTTGCGGTCAGCCGGGTCTACGACGCCACCCGCGTCGCCCAGATCGATAACACAGCCCCGATCGTCTGGACCGGTCTCTTCGCCGGCGATGCGGTGAACCTCGACAACGTGCCCACTACGGGCCTGTTCGACACCAAGAATGTCGGGAACAACAAGCCGGTCACGGTCAGCGCCTACACCATCGCCGGTGCCGACGCGGGCAACTACAGCCTGGCCCAGCCTTCCGGCCTCACCGCCAACATCACCCCGCTGGCCGGTGCCCTGGCGGTCACAAGCGTGGTCAAGACCTACGACGGGTCGACAGTCCTGCCCTCTGCCAGCTCGGCCTACACCCTGTCGGGTGTTCTTGCCGGCGACACGGTCACCGTCGCCTCGGCGACCGGGTCTGGCTTCGCCAGCAAGAACGTGGCGACCGGACTGGATGTTTCCATCTCCACCGTCACCCTCGGGGGTGCCGACGGCGGGAACTATGTCGCGCCGGCGGGGCCTTCGAGCCCCAACACCATCGGGACGATCAATCCGCGAAGCCTGCTGGCTGCCGTCACCGGTAACCCGACCAAGACCTACGACGGGACCACGACCGCAACCCTCACCTCAGCCGACTACACCGTCAGCGGATGGGTCGCCGGCGAAGGCGCGACGGTCACCAAGACCGCCGGGACCTACAACTCGGCGAACGCCGGCTATCCCTATACCGGGCGCTCGGTGACGGTGTCCCTGGCCGGATCCGACTTTGCGGCGACCGGGGCCACCCTGCTGTCCAACTACATCCTGCCGACCGCAGCGACGGGCGGCGGCACCATCAACCGCGCGGCCCTGACCGTCAGCGGGGTCACTTCCTCGGACAAGATCTACGACGGCAACACCACGGCGGTGGTCAATGCGGGCGGCTCAGCCCTTGTGGGCGTCGTCGCCACGGATGTCGGCCAGGTTTCCCTGACGACGGGCGCCGCCACCGGGACCTTCGCCAGCGCCAATACCGGAACCTGGACCGTCACCTTCGCGGGCTTCGGCCTCTCGGGCGCCCAGGCCTCGAACTACACCCTGACCCAGCCGGCTTCGGTGACCCAGACCATCGCCACCAAGTTGGTCTCTGTGGCCGCGGTCACCAAGGTCTACAACCGGAGTGTCGCCGCGACCCAGGCCTCCGGCGCCAGCTATACCCTGACCGGGGTCCTCGCCGGCGATGTCGGCCAGGTGGCCCTGAATGCCGCCGCGGTGACGGGCGTCTACAGGCCCGGGAACCCGGCCGGATGGGACGTCGGCACGGGCCTGCAGGTCAGCCTCGCCAATCTGGGCCTCACCGGTGCCCAGGCCGGCAACTATGCCATCAACTCGACCCAGGTCTCGAACATCGGGGTCATCACCCAGGCGCCGATCTATATCTCGGGGATGACGGTCGACACCCGGGCCTACAACGGGACGACCGCGGCGACCCTGAACACTGCCGGGGCGACCTTCACGGGCCAGTTCGCTGGCGACACCTTCGGGATCGGCTATCCGACCACCGGGACCTTCGCCTCGAAAGACGCGGGGACCCAGGCCGTCACGCCGGGCACACCGATGTTCATCGTGCCGGGGGGGGCCACGGGTTTCGAGAACTACTACATCGTCAACCAGGCCGGCATGACGGGTGTCATCACGCCCGCGCCGCTTTCGGTCTCGATCACAGGAAATCCGACCAAGGTCTATGACGCAACCACCGCGGCCACCCTGGCCGCGGGCAACTACAGCCTGTCCGGTCTCGTGGGTTCGGAGACCTTCACGGTCAACCAGACCGTCGGCACATACAGTTCGGCGGACGCAGGGTCGAGAGCCGTAACGGCGAGCCTGGCCGCAGGTGACTTTACCGGCGCCAACGGCGGCGTGATCACGAACTACAGCTTCCCAGCGACGGCGACGGGTTCGGGGACCATCACCCCGCGGCCGGTTTCCGCATCGATCTCGGGGGCGTCGCGCGCCTATGACGGGACCTTCATTGCGACCCTAATCCCCGCCAACTTCAGCCTCTCCGGCTTTGTCGCCGGCCAGGGTGCGACGGTTACCCAGACCGGCGGGATCTACAGCTCGGCGGATGTCGGGAGCTGGGGCATCAGCACCACCCTGGCCCTGGGCCAGTTCACGGCGAACGCCGGTACGAACTTAGCCAACTACTTCCTGCCGATCTCGGCGACCGGTTCGGGCGCAATCACGCCCAAGGCTCTTTCCGTCTCAATCACTGGCAACCCGACGAAGACCTACGATGGCGCGACATTGGCGAACCTGTCGTCCGCCAGCTACAGCCTAACCGGCTTTGTCTCAGGCCAGGGCGCCACCATCAGCAAGACCACGGGGTCCTATGACTCCGCCAACGCCGGTGCCCGCACGGTGACCACCTCCCTGGCGACGGGCGACTTCTCGGCGGCTGGCGGTACCAGCCTGTCCAACTACGCCCTACCGGTTTCGGCGAGCGGCGTGGGCACGATCAGCCAGAAGGCCCTCACGGTTGCCATCATCGGGACGCCGACCAAGGCCTACGACGGGACGACGACGGCGACCCTCGCTGCGGCCAACTACAGCCTTACAGGCCTGGTCGGGACCGAAGGCTTCACGGTCACCCAGACGTCCGGGACCTACGACTCCGCCAATGCCGGCGCACGGACGGTCAGCGCGACCCTGGGGGTCGGCAACTTCACCGGCACGGGCGGCGGGCTGATCTCGAACTACAGCTTTGCGCCCACGGCGACCGGGGTCGGCGCGATCAGCCAGAAGGCCCTCACGGCGATCGTGACCGGCAACCCGACGAAGACCTACGACGGCAATTCGACGGCCACGCTCGCCTCCGGAAACTACAGCCTGTCGGGCTTTGTCGGCGGCGACAGCGCTACGGTCACCAAGACCGCTGGGACCTACGACTCCGCCAACGCCGGCGCGCGCACGATCAGCGCCTCCCTGGCCTCCGGGGACTTCCTGGCCGTTGGGGCGACCAACCTGTCCAACTACGCCCTGCCGGTTTCGGCGAGCGGCGTGGGCACGATCAGCCAGAAGGCTCTTGCGGCTGCGATCGT